>CAWJRP010000001.1:0-23403 GCA_963845295.1 Sulfurimonadaceae bacterium
TGGCGCCTTTCGTTCAGTTGATGTATTGCTGGTGCAGCCGGTCGACATGTTCCCGCATACCGCGCACGTCGAGACCGTGGTCGTGCTGCACGAGCCGGGCTCTCCCGCCCCGGGGGTAACGTCCGCGGCCGGGGATTCATGGTGCAGCAGGATGAGTAACCAGCCAGTGACCGGGCGGATCGGGGCTGACGCGAGGGGCGGCGGCGTATGGCCTGGGCGTGATGACGCTGCTGAACTTCGTCAACTACATCGACCGCTACGTGTTCCCCGCCGTCGCGCCGCGCATCAAAGACGCGCTGTCGCTCACCGACACCGAGGTGGGCCTGCTCGGCAGCGCGTTCCTGTTCTCGTATTTCGTCGTCTCGCCGTTCTTCGGCTGGCTGGGTGATCGCTTCTCGCGGACGCGACTCATGGCCCTCGGCGTCGCGATCTGGAGCCTGGCGACGGCTGGCGGAGGCCTGGCGCGCAATCTCTGGCAGATACTCCAGGCGCCCGTGGATCGGTGGGAGTCGGTGAGGCGTCGTATGCGGCCGTCTCGCCGGCGCTCATCTCCGACTACTACCCACCCGAGCGGCGCGGACGCGTCTTCGCCATCTTCTACCTGGCCATCCCGGTGGGCAGCGCCGTCGGGTACCTGCTGGCGGAGCGATCGAGGCCCACTTCGGCTGGCGGGCCGCGTTCTTCGCCGTCGGCCTGCCGGGCCTGCTGCTCGCGCTGCTGATGCTGACGGCGCCGGATCCTCCGCGCGGGATACGACGGATCGTCCGTCTCACCCGCTCTGGCTCCGGCGGGGAGCTACTGGCACTCGCTCGGCTTTCTCGTCCGCAACCGGGACTACGTGCTGGCCGTGTTGAGGTTGAGGGGGAAAAAGCTTTGAATCTCTTTAGTAATAGGTATATTATCTTGACATGATGTAGTATTATGTATATAATCATTCCATACATTTTAAAAAAGGTGAGTAATGTTTGATTGTCTCGATGTCGAACGAATGAGCGGATTTGATTGGGATGAGGGAAATATCCAAAAAAACAAACTCAAACACGGACTTGATTTTTGGCTGATCGAAGAGATATTTTTCAACGAACCGTTACTCATCTACGGGGTGATTGCCCCATTCAGAGCACAGAGTGCCGATGCTATGCGCTGGGAAAGACCGATGACGGGACAATTGCTGTTCGTTGCTTTTACCGTAAGAGCACAAAATATCAGGGTGATTTCGGCACGACCCATGAGTAAAAAGGAGAAAAACTATTATGAAAAAAATGCCTGAACTAAAAACCGAAGAAGAGATTGCAGCGTTTTGGGACGAACACGATTCGACCGAGTATATCGACTGGGGCAAGGCAAAGCCTGTACGTTTGGTAAAACTACAAAAAAGTGCAAAAACGATTTCTATCCGTATGCCTGTCGATATGATCGAAACACTGAAAATTCAGGCGAATAAAAATGACATTCCCTATCAGTCATATTTGAAAATGTTGATTGCGGACGGGGTTAAAAGCACACGGATAAATGTCATTCCCGACTTGATCGGGAATCCAGCTATTTTTTTTCCTGTGTTGGAACGCTTAGGTTATGTGAAAATAATATGCATTCCCATCGATCTGCATGACGTATCAAGGAAAAATTATTTGATCTCTTGACACTGTGTATCTAAATGGATACAATTTGTGTATGTATAACGTTCAACAAACCCAAAAGTTTTCACAATGGCTGACGAAGCTCAAAGATATGCGTGCGCGTATCGCTATCGTGCGACGTGTTGAGCGAGCTACAAAGTGGAAATCTTGGAGACGTAAAAAGCGTTGGTGAAAGTGTTTACGAAATGCGTATCGATATGGGACCGGGTTATCGGCTCTATTACACGATGCGTGGGAACGAATTAATTATTTTGCTCGTTGGCGGCGATAAGTCGACTCAACAACGAGATATTGAAAAAGCTATAGAAATGGCAAAGGAGATATAACGATGGAATCAACATTAAGCCCATTTGATATGACACAGTATTTAGACAGTGAAGAAGCGATTGCCGAATACCTTACACAAGTTCTCGAAGAAGGTGATACCGATGAGTTGATCCGTGCTATCGGTCATATCGCCAAAGCTCGCGGTATGAGCCAAATCGCACAAGAGAGTGGATTAGGGCGCGAAAGCCTCTATAAAACATTCGCTCCCGGTTCTAAACCCCGTTTTGATACCATTGCAAAAGTGGTGCATTCTTTAGGATTGCACTTTCAGATTACGCCGCTTAAAGCTTCGTAATACTCCAACTCAGGAGAGTAGGAGCGAGAAAAAAGAAACTATGAACAAGGATATAAAGTGGCAAACAATTGGAATATTCCTGCATGGCTCGAAAAAGAGGTACGTGAACGTGATAAAAGGTGTGTTTATTGCGGTGTGGAATTTACACCTGCCAAAATTTCAAAAAAAACAGCCGCAAGTTGGGAACACATTATTAATGATGCTAACATCATTACGAGCGAAAATATTGCTTTATGCTGTTGCGGATGTAATGCTAGCAAAGGGCAAAAACAACTCTCTGTTTGGTTACAAACACCTTACTGTAAAGAACACTGTATCAGTTCTGAAACCGTTGCCCCAATTATTAAAGAAGCGATAATGAGCGGATTATAAAAGGCACTAAGATGATCACCGACAACATGGACGTATTCGCCGAAAAATTCGAGGGAATCGATCTGCATGGCAAAAAGATCACCAAAGCCGAATTCGATGACTGTACCTTCGTCTCCTGCGATTTCAGTGAAACCTTTTTCTCCTCCTGCAAATTCACCGAATGCCGTTTCGAAAACTGCAACCTAAGCCTCATGAAACTTACCAGCACCAAAATGAGCGATGTCGATTTCGTCTCGTGCAAGATGATCGGGATAGACTGGACAATGGCGGACTGGAAGAGCCTCCTCAATGCCGATCCGATCCGCTTTCGCGAGTGCATCCTCAACGACAGCAATTTTTTCGGTCTAAACTTGGAAGGGCTGGTGATGCGGGAGTGCCGTGCCAAAGAGGTCGATTTTCGCAACGGATCGTTTCAAAAAGCCGATTTTACCCTGAGCGATTTCAAAGGGGCGCTGTTCGGCAACACCCGCCTCGAAGAGGCAAACTTTACCGATAGTTTCAACACAATGATCGATATTCGTTCCAATTATCTCAAGGGGGCGATTTTCAACCGATACGAGGCGCTTTTTTTGCTCGAATCGATGGGGATAGTATTGGTCGATTAGAGGCTATTTTCCAAATAGGGAAAAATCGACTTGGTACCCTTTTTCTCGAAACAATCGGAGTGCGGCATCGGCGATTTGCGGATCGAACAAAGTGCCCCGGTTCTTCTCGATTTCATTCAGCGCTACTTCGATACCAAGTGCCGGACGGTAGGGACGGTGGGAAGCTATCGCTTCGATCACATCGGCGATCATGAGAAGACGTGCTTCGGGGAGAATTTCATCCCCTTTTAGCCCTTGGGGATACCCCGACCCGTCCTGACGCTCATGATGCTGTAGAATGAATTGAGCGATCGGCCAGGGGAACTCGATCCCTTTGAGTATGTCATACCCTGCTTGGGGATGCAGGCGGATAAGATTAAATTCGGCTTCGTTGAGTTTTCCGGGTTTGCTGAGGATTTCAGCAGGGACATATATTTTGCCGACATCGTGTACAACCCCTGCGAGATAAAGCCCCTCTATTTGCTGCTCGCTCCATCCGAGTTCGCGCGCAATACCTCTCGCGATTTCTGCCACACGAAGTTGGTGTCCGGCAGTGTAGGGGTCACGCAGCTCCACGGTCGCCGCAATCGCTGTAATCGATTCGACAAGTGTAGATTTGAGTTTCTCTTCGCTCTGTATGAGCGATTGCGTCCTCTCCTCAACCATCTTTTCGAGATGGTGGCGGAGGCGGTTGAGTTCCAAATGGGTTCGCACCCTCGCCAGCAGCTCTTCACGGTGGAACGGTTTGGTCACGTAATCGACCGCTCCTCGCTCAAACCCTTTGAGTATCTCTTCTATGGCGGATAGGGCACTGACAAAGATTACGGGAATGTCGCGGGTATGCTCCATCTCTTTTAGCCGTGCACACACTGCGAAACCATCCATACCCGGCATATTGATATCCAGCAAGATAAGATCGGGGGGATCCATTTCGGCGGAATGGAGTGCCAATTCTCCGCTGATAGCGGCACGTACAATATAGCCTTCAGCGACGAGGATATCGTTGAGCAGTTTCAGAGAGGCCGGAGTGTCGTCTGCAGCCAGAATGACCTCTTTTCGGGTAGTTTCAGCCATGCTTTGTCTCTATTTCTGCAAGGGAATCGAGTATCTTCGGATAGTTAAAATCATCCGTCAGACGTGATAGCGTGTTTTTGAGCTCAGGATCAATATCACCTATTTGCACCAGAAGTTCGTCAATATGCTGACGATTTAGGCTTGTAAGCGCTTCTTTTAGAGAGGTACGGAGGTTTTCGGGCAAACCGGAGAGTTGTTCCGATGTCAGCATTTTAGGTGGGTTCTTTTCGCTAACGCTGGTTGGGCGATAGATAAATTCGATCCCCAGTTGCCGAGTCATACTGTCGTATATTTCGTTAAAGCGATAAGGTTTAAACAATATATCGTCCATACCGACGGATAGCATTTCGGGTTGCTGTTCTGTAAACGCCGATGCGGTGACAGCGATAATCTTGACCTTATCACCCCCAGGCAGTTTACGGATCTCTTTGGTCGCCTCGACCCCGTCCATCACCGGCATAGCGCGATCCATCCAGATGAGGTCGGGATGCCACTCTTGGAAAATTTGAACGCACTGCTCACCGTTTTCGGCTGTTTTGGTCTCAAATCCGATTTGCTCCATTAGCTGGGTGAGCAATAGCCGATTTTCATATTGGTCTTCGGCAATGAGGATGCGGTAGTCTTTTTGTCCTGGGGCAACACCGAGCACTTCTCCATGCGCCTCTTTGCTCATACGGTGCACTTCGGTCTCGTCGGCTAATGCCAACGGCAAGTCGACTTGGAACAACGAACCCTTGAGCGGCTCACTAATGAGGATAATATTGCCCCCCATAAGCTGGGCAAATTGACGGGCGATGGTAAGCCCCAGTCCGGTTCCCCCTTTTGTCGAGCTTTGGGATAATTGGACGAAAGGACGGAAGAGCTTTTTTTGATCTTCGAGGCTGATTCCCGGACCCGTATCTTGGACATCGATAAGGAGGTGGTTTCTAGCATTGTGTCGGACGCCCAGGCGGATGGTGACGATCCCTTTTTCGGTAAATTTGACGGCATTGCCGACCAGATTGATCAGAATCTGACGAAGACGGGCTTCGTCCCCTTTGATGTAACGGGGAAATTCGGAGGTTTGATCGAATTGCAGCTGAAGCCCTTTTTGTTCTGCACGTATTCGCATCATCTCCTGAATATCGCGCACCATACCTCCAAGGTCGAAAGGGGCAATTTGAAGCTGAAGTTTACCCGACTCGATTTTGGCAATTTCCAAGATATCATTGATGAGGGTAAGGAGATATTCGCCGCTGAAGTTGATGATATCAATATTTCGACGCTGGTTGTCACTCAGATCGCTATCTTGATGGAGCATCCCGGAGAACCCGAGGATCGCGTTAAGGGGAGTTCTCAGCTCATGACTCATGTTGGCAAGGAAGAGACTTTTTGCTTTGTTGGCCGTCTCTGCCGTATCACGTGCTTGAATCAAATCTATGGTGCGTTGTCCCAACTGCCGTCGGTCTTCCCAGAACAGTTTGACGGCATGCGCCATTTCGTCGATTTCATCGTGGCGGGTTAAGTCACCAGTTTGAATATGCTGTTCTTTAGTTTTGGTATCAAGACGAAGATCACGGCTTACCTGTTGCAGCCTCCCCAGTACATGTCCTCCAAGAAACCAGTATGCCACCGCCCCTGCTATTGCGAGACTTCCGATCAGCAATAGTGTCACCCAGCGTACATTGCGCTCGGTAAGCTGATCGAGTTGTTGCATGGCCTCTTTGTAGTACGTTGTGAATCGTTCTGATTGAAGCTGCGTCGCATTCATCAGCTCCTCGGCTTGTTTATACAATTCATGAAGGTAATGTTGTTCTGACGTGAGTGTGCTGGGGAGAGGGTGCTTTCCCGATTGCAGCTCTATTTCACGAAGCTGTGCAGCGATATTGGTCGTATTTCGGAACATCTGGCTGGAGTGATGCAGTTCCAATAATGCGTTTCCCTCAGACTCGGCGGCAAGGCTATCAACAACGTCGTCGAATTTTGTCAACTGTGCCAGAATTTCCCCGTAATGCTTGTGAAGCTGTTCTTGGGATTCACTCTGTGCCAACTGGTAGGTATTACGTTCGATTTTCAGGGTTAACTGCAGTAATTCCTGAGCTTCCTGCATCTGGATCAAACGCTGTTCCACTAATGTGCGGATGGTTGTCGAGGAAGTATGAAGGGTATAGAGGGTTATGGCTCCTCCGGCTAGGATTAGAAGGGTTAGCGCCGATATTGCCAACATAAACTGCCGACGCAGTGTATAGGGTAATAATGGGAAAAAAAATTTAAAAAATGGCATAACCACTCCCCTTAACGCTTCCAGATACGGCGGTAAACGTCCCGATAGCCGTTAGCGGGGTCGAATTCCATACGGGCACCACCGTCATAGGTGATATTCTCCGACGTTACCAGATGAGGAGGGATGACATAGCCGCTGACACTTTGACCTGAAAGGAGACGGTTTAGCTCATCCGCCAACTGCCACCCTTGCAAGTTGAGCGGTTCCGCTACCGTAGCGTTTTGAAATGTTCCGGCCTGTATCCGCATAAAGGCAGCCGGACTTCCGTCGCCTGCGGAAAAGAGGCGGATATCCCGTCCCGTCTTGGTAAATTCGGGAGCCGCATAGTCGAAATAGATATCGTTGATCGCGAGTGCATCTGTCCAGCGAGCACCGTAGCGTTTCAGCAACTCGCGCGTAACGTTTGGCATCAGCTGCGCACTTTGTGAGATCGGCACACGACGAATTTCTAACAAAGTGCATTTTGGGCACTCTTTGATGATTTTCGCCATCGCATTCGCCTTGCTCATTGCGATTTCGAAGTTGCTGTCGGTAAAGATGACCACCCCTGCACGGCCACGACTTTCGACAACAGCTTTCATGGCAGCCAAACGGGCTACTTTAAGTGGGTCGGTGGAGACGTTCATTGCAACGCTCCCTGATGAGAGTTTCCCCGCGATCGGTCCGACATGCCACCCCACTACAGGAATGTTCTCTTGTTTAAATTTAACCAAGAGCGGTTCAAGGGTATGCGCATCGCTTCCAAGTAGAATCACCCCATTCGGCCTCATGGAGAATGCATTCTCAAGTGCGTTAGTGCGGCCGTGTGCAGTGCCGCGTGCATCAATCATTTTGATATGCCATCCCAATATATTTGCCGCTTCGCCCAATCCTCTGGCAACACCTAAAACGCCGCCGTTGCGCAAATCTTCGCAAACAACCGCTATATGCATACCGCTTCGTCCGACGGGACCGGAATTTGGTCCATCCCAGCTTGAAACACGCTCGCCTGCTTTGGACACGATTTGCTCCATCTGCTCAAGCGTTGCCGCTGCATTGGCGTTTGTATGTTCTGCGGCAAATAAGGTTCCATTGGCGAATAGGAGGATAAAGATGAATAAATAGATGAGCAAATCGCTATGTGCTATTCTAACCATTTACACTCCTTTGGACCAATAATCAACTTGTAAAATTAGTTATTTTAACTGTTCTTGATTATATCATAAAGTCATAAAATGGTCATTTGTTAAATAACGATACTCCCCCTCTTTTAAATCTCCCAATGCAAGAGTTCCAAAAGAGCAGCGGTGCAACGAGATAACATGATTCCCCACTGCGGCGAACATTCGCCGTACCTGATGGTAGCGCCCCTCGGTAATTTCCAGTGTCACATGGGTATCATCGATTACGGTAAGTTTCGCAGGTAAACACGCCGTTTTTTCGCCGTTGAGCATCAGCGTCCCCGAAGCGAATATTGAGCCTTCATTGCCGTTCAATGGTCGATCCAAAGTCGCTTCATACACTTTAGGTACTTTGTGTTTGGGTGAGGTGAGACGATGTAAAAGGGCCCCGTCATCGGTGAGGAGGAGCAATCCGCTCGTCTCCTTGTCGAGCCGCCCGATGGTAGAGAGTTTCGGATCACGGAGACGCCACCTCGGCGGGAGAAGGTCGTAGACGAGCTTTCCCTCTCCGTCATCATGGCTACAGATTAGACCTGCGGGCTTATTCATCAAAATCACCATCCCCTGTGGCGGATCGAGGGGTTCGCCGTCGAAGAGAATCTCTTCATGAGCAACTTTCGTATCGTTTTTGAGGGGGATATTTTCGGTGTGGGTGATGATACCCTCTCTGATGAGTGAAGCAACCTCTTTGCGCCCGCAATACCCCAGCGAGCCGAGGAGTTTGTCCAGACGGATTTTAGAGCTCTTCAATCTTTGCCTCGTATTCGCTCTCGATGCGCGTTATCTCATCACTAGCGATTTCGAGCCGCTCGAACAGCTCTTCGATCATCTTCTCATCCTCTCCGACCTGCTTGGAGAGTTCGAGGAGCTTGGAGGTCTCCCCTTGGGAGGAGTAGGTACTGAGGAGCTCATGGGAAGTTTTGAGTTTCTCTTCGAGCTTCATGATCGTATTCTCGCAGTGTTCCGCCTCTTTTTTGAGGGGGCTGAGGAGTTTGGAACGCTCTTGGATGAGTGCGGCACGTAGCTGTTTGTTCTCTTTTTTATTGACGTTTTGGGTCACTTTTGCAGGTTTCGGGGCATCGGTGATCTCTTCGTCCCATCCGATTTTCTCCAAAAACTCATCATAGTTTCCGTCGAAGAACTCCGCATTCCCCTCACGGAAGATGATGAGCTGATCGGCGAGCTCACGCAGTAGCATCTCGGAGTGGGTGACGATGACGACGGAACCTTCGAACCGTTTGAGCGCGTCGCAGAGCGAATCGATCGACTGCATATCGAGGTGGTTGGTCGGCTCATCGAGGAAGAGGAGGTTGGCAGGTGTGGCGATGATTTTTCCCAGCATAACGCGGCTGCGCTCTCCCCCTGAGAGGATAGTGATTTTTTTATCGGCATCGTCACCGCTGAACATCATCGTTCCGCAGATACCTCGAATACGGACATTTTGGAGGGTATTGTCGGCGCTTTGGATCTCTTCGGTGATCGTGCGGTTTTTATCGAGACGGTCGATGTTGGTTTGACCGAAATGGGCGATGGCGGTAGAGGGGTGAGAGATGATCTCCCCGCTCGGAGTCAAAACCCCCGCAAGGGTGTTGAGGAGGGTTGATTTTCCCTTGCCGTTTTTCCCGATGATGGCGAGGCACTTTTTGGCTTCCAACGCAAAAGAGAGATTTTTGAACAGTAATTCATCAGGGGTGTACCCGAACGAGAGCTCTTTGACCTGCATAATGACTTTGGCGGGGGTAGGGCGGTAAGAGAACGAAAAAGAGAGATCTTTTTCCCCTTCAAGTGATTCCATTACCCCCATTTTATCGAGCTCTTTTTGCTTGGATTGCGCCATTACTGCTGTCGAAGCACGGGCTTTGTTGCGGGCAACGAAATCTTCCAGCTCGGCTCGTTTTTTGTCGTGGTTGATTTTGGTTTTGACGTAGAGTTCATCTTCCTGCGCCTGATTGGCGTAGAATTTATGGCTGTCCCCTTTGATGATACTGACACATCGTCGGCGTAAACCCATTGTATGAGTCGTTACCGAGTCCATAAAATCGCGATCATGGGTGATGAGGATCACTTCCCCCTCGAACGCTCTGATAAAGCTTGCCAGCCATCGCAATGAGACGATATCGAGGTAGTTGGTCGGCTCATCCAGTAATAACAGATTCGGCTCGGTGACGAGGAGTTTGACGAGGTTGAGGCGGATCTGATATCCCCCCGAAAAACTGAGGGGGTCTTTTTCCAAATCTTCTATGGTAAATCCGAGACCAAAAAGGATCTTTTCGACCCGATACACTTCGTGCTCCATATCTCCTGTGAGGACGGAGGCGCACTCTTCGCGGACGGTTTTATGGGTGAAGTGGAGGTGCTGGCGGAGGGTGCCGATGCGGTAGTTTTTCGGGATGATAATTTCGCCCTCATCGTAGGATTCTTCGCCGAGGATGATTTTAAAGAGGGTTGATTTCCCCGTCCCGTTACGCCCGACGAAACCGACTTTGTTTCCGGCGTTGAGTTTAAGGGAGAGGTTCTCGAACAGGACGCGTGTCCCGTAGCTTTTGGTGAGGTTGTTGATTTGAATCATTTTGGTTCTTTTATTTATTTTCTTTGTCATTCCCGCGAAGGCGGGAATCCAGCTTTCGCTTGGGGATGGATCCCCGGGTCAAGCCCGAGGATGACGATAGATTATTCCTCTATTTTATGGGGAAGTTTACCGGGCATCGCCTCTTTGTTGGCGAGCATATCTTCCATCTGGCGTTTTACTTTATCGTAGCGAAATTGCTCTTTGAATCCTTGGATACGCCCACCGGCTGCGTTCGGGTGTCCGCCGCCGCCGACCCATTCGCCCGCCATCATCGCCACGTCCACTTTGTCGTGACCGCGCAAGCTCATTGTCCCTCGTGTTCCGACATCGACGATGAAATCAAAATCGGGAAATTCGGTCAAAAAGCCGTTTCCGATGATCGAAGTATTGCCCAAGCCGTAGCTCAAAAATCCGCGCCACCCTTTGTAATAGATGGTCATGGTGGATCGTTTGGTTCCGAGCAGTGCTACGATATGTTTGGTCGAGAGATTATCGAGGGTGTTATCGACATCGTCTTTAAAAAACTCTTTTTTCATTTTGTGGAGTGCTTCATCGAGAATGATGTTGGCATTAGGGAGATTGCGCATTTGTGCAGCTTGCTCTAACATGGCGAGCTTGTAGGCACGGTCTTCATCAGCGAACATGACACGGCTGAGCTCTTTTGCGTCACTGATAAGGCGCATACACACTTTGCCGTACTCGAAATCGTCCTCTTCATCTTGGTGCCATAGATCAACGGCATTGACCACTTTGACAAACGCTTCGAGCCATCCGCCACCTTCGAGCCCGTAATGCTCCTGTGCGTATTCGTAAACGATTTTCGTAGCACAACGCTCGGTATCCAAAAAATACCACGGATATTGTGCTGCCGTATCTTTTCCGCTTCCGTGGTGATCGAGGAGAGTGATAGTGATATTCCAACCCCCCTCATTGAGACGGTTGACTTCATTGTTGAGCCATTTAGCCTCTTCGGGATAGAGATTAAGATCGGTGATGAGGATGGTAGCGCTTTGTTTTGTTTTTTTGATCGATTCGATAATCTCTTCGAGACGATCCATTACTTCAGCGCCGTAGTTGGCGTTATAGCTGAACATGGTATGAGTCGTTTGTGCCATAACTAACTGGCAGCTGTAACCGTCGAGATCGATGTGGGAGAGGTGGTAAAAAGTTTTATTCATGATATTTCCTATTTGGTATCTAAAGTGATGGAGCCGAGCACTTCGAATTTGGCGTTCGAATCGATTTCGGCATGGGAGAGGGTGACAATTTCGAGGCTGAAACGCTCATAAATTTCCGCCAACGGACGGCGGAGCTTCGGATCGACGATGACGATAATCGGCGAGATCCCTTTTTGGAGGAGTTCGGTCGCTTTTTGGCTTGTTGCCTGAATCAGTCCGTTGATCTCACCGACATTGAGGAGAAGTTGGCGGGTTCCGTCGCGCTCTTGCGATTTTTCCAACATCATCTGCTCGCTCATCGTATCAAATGTGAGGAGTTTGACAATTCCATCAGGGCTGGTGTAGAGATGTGTAATAACACGGGAGAGTTTGGCACGGACGTGTTCAGTGATGATATCGACACTTTTGGTGTATTCCGCGACATCGGCCATCGTCTCTAAAATCGTAATCATATCTTTAAGGGGGATACGTTCATGCAAGAGAGCTTTGAATACACGTTGGATAAGACCGATATTTGCCACTTTAAGAAGATCATCCACGACAACCGGATAGTCGTTTTTGATTTTTTCGATAAGAGATTGGGTCTCTTGACGGGTGAGAAGTTCTTCAGCATGCCGTTTAACCAGTTCGCTCATATGGGTAGAGATAACAGTTGCCGGATCAACAACGGTGTAGCCGTTGATGATAGCATCCTCTTTGAGTGAGGGATCGATCCAAAGTGCATCGAGACCGAATGCCGGCTCTTTGGTCGCTTCTCCCTCGATCTCTCCCATCGCCATTCCGCTGTCCATCGCGAGATAGCGATCGGGTTGGATGAGACCGTCACCGATATTGACCCCTTTGAGGAGGATTTCATACTGTGTCGGCTTGAGATGGAGATTATCACGGATACGTACCTGAGGCATCAGAAAACCGAAATCGGAAGCGATTTTACGCCGCATAGAGCGGATACGCTCCAGCAAATCTCCCCCCTGCGCACTGTCGGCCAGACGGATAAGCTGATATCCGAGGGTGAGTTCGAGCATCTCGATTTTGAGGATATCTTCGAGGGCTGCTTCTTCCTCTTTGGCAATCTCTTCGTTGCTTTTTTTGCGCGGTCCGGCGGAGGTTCCTTCAGCTTCTGACGTTCCCGAAGCTCCTGCTGTACCTGTTGCTCCCGCTTTTTTAATGAGCGGAGCCGAGGTGAGAATGAGATCCCCTTTCTCATATTTATAGAGGGCATACCCGAGTCCG
The DNA here is from genome assembly GCA_963845295.1 of Sulfurimonadaceae bacterium. GTDB lineage: Bacteria > Campylobacterota > Campylobacteria > Campylobacterales > Sulfurimonadaceae > Sulfuricurvum. The sequence goes on from CAWJRP010000001.1 coordinate 12,696, forward strand.
GCGAATATGAGCCCGACAAATCCGAGTGAGAGGGTCGGCAATCCCGGAACGGCGGCAAAAAGGAGCATGATAAACCCGACGATAATCATAACACGGGCATTTCCCATGAGCTGGTTGATACTTCCCTCGGCGAAATTTCCGCCCGTATCGCTGGAACCGCGTGTGATCATAATACCGGTAGCGGTTGAGATAATGAGGGCGGGAACCTGCGAAACAAGCCCGTCCCCGATCGTGAGAATGGTATAGGTCTGAGCACTCGCGCTGACATCGAGATCAAATTGGAATATTCCGATTAAAAATCCGCCGATGATATTGATCATCGTGATGATGATCCCGGCGACGGCATCCCCTTTGATAAATTTACTCGATCCGTCCATGGCTCCGTAGAAGTTTGCGTCCTGCAAAATCTCAGCACGACGACGTTTCGCTTCCGCTTCGTCGATGAGTCCGCTGTTGAGATCGGCATCAATCGCCATCTGTTTTCCGGGCATTGCATCGAGGGTAAAGCGTGCTGCAACTTCGGCGACGCGGCCTGAACCTTTGGTGATAACCATGAAGTTAATCAAGACCAAGATGGTAAAGACGATTACCCCGATGACCATATTACCGCCGACGACGAAGTTTCCGAAACTGTTAATGATATCACTCACAGCATCCGGTCCTTCGTGACCATGACTCAAAATCATCCTTGTGGTGGAAATGTTAAGGGAGAGCCGAAAGAGGGTGATAACCAGCAAAAGTGTCGGAAAAGTGGTTAAATCGGTCGGTTTTGGAATGTAAAGAGATATTAAAAGAATAAGAACAGAGAGGGCAATAACGATTGCCAGAAGAAAATCGAGCATTCCACTGGGCATCGGGACGATGATAATCGCCAAGATGGCCATAACAAAAAAGACGACACTTAGATCGCGTGAAGCGAAAATGGCGGATAATACCGTTTTAACGTCGGGAGTTTTATTTTTTGCTTTTGCCAAACGTTACTCTTCTAAAATGGCTTCGAGAGTCAGTATCCCCAAAAAGGCGTCTACTTTTCCCTGCAATCGGTTTAAAAACGGCCATAGCCCGCAGCTCAGCGCTTTATGGGAAGGACAATCTTCTTGTGACGGTGAACAGCTAAACACGGCGGGGCTTTTTCCCTCTGCCGCCTCCATCACTTCCAACACGGTGATCTCACGGCTGTGACGGGCGAGTTCAAATCCCCCGTTAACCCCTTTGTATGAGTTAAGAATCCCCGCCCTTGCTAGCGATTGGAGGATTTTGGCTAAAAAGCTTTTGGAAATATCGAGCTCTTTCGAGAGGGTATCGGCATCGAGAGGGTGTCCCGCTTTGGCTAAAACGATCAGCGACAACAGTGCGTATTCACTCGCTTTAGTCATTAGCATTTGCGATACTCCTCCGATTAATTTTAAAGCTATTATAGCCAAAAATTATTAGAGGTGACTTGCAGAGGACTTTAGCGCAAAACTCGAAATTTTTCGCTATAATTCCGACCCTGCTTGAAGAGATTGTTTTTCAAGTAAAATTTACTACCCATCAGGAGGCTATTATGGCTTTAGATACGGCGAACAAAACGCAAATTATCAAACAATACCAAAGAACTGAAGGTGATACAGGTTCAAGTGAAGTACAAATCGCACTTCTTTCAACTCGTATTGCAGCTCTTACTGAGCATTTGAAAACATTCAAGAAAGACCATTCATCACGTCTTGGTCTTTTGAAACTTGTTGGTCAACGTCGTCGTTTGATGCGTTATTTGAAACGCACAAACCGCGCAAGCTACAACAAATTGATCGCTGATCTCGGTATCCGCGACAACATCTAAGTTTTTCTTCGATCTTTTCCCCACGCTGGGGAAAACTCTCCCCTTATTCTGCAATCAATAGTAACTCTTTTTAAAACGTAACCTATCATGTATCATAGCTGAAAGAAATAATCTATTTTATTCGGTATTTGTTGCCGTTAATATATACGGTATACAATAATCATTGATAATTCATCAATCAAAAAGGTGGAAAGAACGATGGAAGAGAAACAATCGAGCATTTTTACATCGATAGCTTTGATCGTCCTGGCTGTTTTGATGGTAGCAGGTTTGATAGGTGTTCTTATATACTCACACTTTGAGCAGCAAGAGGCGAATGAAACCCAAAATAGATATCAGGCTGAGATAAAAAAGATAGAAACCTATTTGAAAGAAGGAAACTGTGCTCAGGCAGCTTTAGAATATGATCAGGCTAAAGTGACACGTCATGATATAGATAAAAGAGGACTGTATTACAGTTTTGACTCTCATTCCGAAGCAGCCCATTCTCTGGATATTGCTGAGTGCTTTGCAGAGAAAAAAAAGTTTAGTCGTGCTGTCGAATTACTGGATAGAGAAGGGGGACGGGGTCCTGATTATTTTTTAAGGGCATCCGTTATTTACAAAAATGCCGGAGAGTTATCGAAAGCACAAGCGGCTAAAGCAAAAGGAGAAAGTTTTTAACTTTTCTCCCTTTTACTCCATTACACATCGTGATGATAATGTTCCAATACCCGTTTGTACTCTTCGTATACTTGTGTAGGGGTCAGTGACGTTTTATACATGCGCAGAATCTGTCGGATGAAATCGAGAGGGTATTCGATAGTAAGCCCTGCACCGCGCGCATAAATTTTTGCGAGTGTTTCATACATCCCCTCATAAACTTCAGGTTCTTCTTTTTTAAGACGTTGAAGGTTCTCTTCGGCTTGGATCAGTTTGGCGTCGTTGAACTCGCCTCGTTCGTGAATCGTTTTGCGAACTTCCACATACTCTTTGAGATTTTTGCGGTTGAGGATATAATCGGTAAATGTTTCTATTAATGACATGATCGCTCCTTGATAGATTATTCAATGCAAATATTGTACGCTTCAATCATAGCAACAGTATAGCAATAGAAAAAAGATTGCTCCTTATATCTTATCTTTATCAATCTCTATTCCGCCGCCTTCAAGTGTATTTACCAAATCTGTCGTGTAGAGTTTGTCAAAATTGGCGATCATGATCTTTCTAAGGTACTCTTTTTCCGCTTGTTCCGCTCTCATCAAACTTCCTGCAAAGATCCCTTTTTTCTGTAAGATCAACGAAGTGATGTCGCTGTCCATATTGATATGTGTCATCAGCTCTTTGATATTGGTTTCAAAGATAGAGCTAAGCAGAGAAAACATCCCTGCCAAATAAGCTTTATCTTTATTTTTTTCAGATGCCTCAGCCTCCATGCTTTCGGCTCTTTTTATCGCGAGGTCGAGCAGTGTCTTGGATGCAGGATTTCGTGAAAGCTCCGAATAAAGATAAACCATTAGCCATCGAAGCAGTTTTTGTCTCCCCATCAGATTGATTACTTGGGTCAACGATTCAACTTTAGTATTGAGCTTTTCTGAGTTATTGAAAAACTGTATCAGTTTAAAGGAAAGATCGGCCTGTTTTTTTAAAAAAAGTTCGAGTTTCTCATTGGCGGTATTGTCTTCTTTGATGATTTTGATGAGTTGAAGAATGACAAATTGGGCGGCTTCTTTGGGACCGACGATTTCAATCTCGTCTGGTCGGTCAAGATAGTATCCCTGAAACAAGCCAAATCCCAGTTCCTGACATTTTTTATAATCTTCTTTGCTCTCGATATTCTGGGCTAATAGCTGGATCCGTGTCCCTTCAAATTTTTTGATTACTTTTTCGAGATTTTCGGGCTGAGAGAGGGCTATGTCCATTTTTATGATGTCGATAAAATTGAACAGTTGTCTAAATTTATGGAGCATTTCGGCACTTGAGTCAAAACGTTCCAATGAGAGCATGAATCCTCTTTTTTTGTACTGAATGATCTTGTTGAGAATGATATCATCGAGCTTGATGTCTTCAAGGATATTGAGGACAAATCGATCTTTGTCCAGAATATCTAATATCCCTTTGGTCAGAGTCTTTTCATCAATATTGATAAATGCTAGGGTGCTTTTTCCAAGCAATTTGTCGAGTTCAGGACTGGTTATGGAACTCATGATAAGCCGGGATGTCTCTTTAACACTGTCTGATAGACCGGTATATCTGTTCGATCCGTCCTTGAAAAGGAGCTCATAGGCAAAAACTTCGTTTTTTCGATTGAAAATCTTTTGTTTAGAGAGGTGCATAATATTCATAATTTATCCTTCTGAAATAAATTATGGCATAAATTTTTGTGATATTGCTTGAAAAATCTTATTTTTGATAATCACTGCCAAAAGATGGTGCAGTTTCTGACTTATATTCCGAAAATCTTCTTCGCTCTCTCTAAATCTTCTACCGTATCGATCCCGAATCCTGCGCTGGCCACTTTTACCATCGAGATTTTTTTACCGTGGTAGAGAGCACGGAGCTGTTCGAGTTTTTCGATGTCCTCCAGAGGTGCTTCACCGAGGGCGCAAAAATCATGGAGTGATTTTTTCGTAAACCCGTAGATTCCGATATGCCCGAAATAGTTCGCTTCCCCGCTGCGGTTGAACGGGATGGGTGAGCGGGAGAAGTAGATGGCGTTGTGATCTACGTCGGTGATCACCTTGACGAGGTTCGGGTCTTGTGCCGACTCGGTGTTGATCGCGTTGTAACAGCTCCCCATGATGAACGGAGCATTTTGCGCTTTGAGGGCATTGAGACGCTCGATCAGGAGTTCGAGCACTTCCGTTTCGATAAACGGCTCGTCCGCTTGGACGTTGATGATGAGTTCGTCATCAGGTTACGTCGATGATCTGGGCGCATTCGTTGATACGGTCGGTTCCGCTTTTGTGGGTGGTGGAGGTGAGACGCGCTTCGACACCGTGAGCGGCACAGATCTCGAGGATTTTTTCATCGTCACATGCGACGACGACACGGTCGATCGATTCAACCCGTTTGGCGGTACGGATCACCATCGGCAGACCGCCGATGTCGGCTAAAACTTTTTCGGGAAAGCGGGTTGAGGCGAGACGGGCAGGGATGATAATCATAGTTAAACCTGATTGAGTGATATAATTGCCTAAATCATAACGAAAAGAGTCGTAAATGCTCCTTTATCAGCCCGACGGCGGCTATTGTTACAACAGCGATTCGATACTGCTGTACGGATTCATTTCCCGTTTTGCCCCGCGAGGGAAGCTTGGATGTCGGTGCGGGGAGCGGAATCGTAGGACTTTTGATCGGGCGGGATTTTCCCGCCGTGAACCTCGAAGCGGTCGAAAAGCAGCCGCTATATATCGAATTTGCCCGTCGAAATGCGGCGATTAACCATATCGGCTACACCCTGCACGAGGGGGATTTTTTAGAGCTCACCCCTCACGGCAGCTATGACTGGATCGTCTCCAATCCCCCCTTTTATCACGAGGGATCATCACGGTCGGAGAATCCGATCCTCCATCAGGCCCGCTATAATCTCCATTTGCCGATTGAGCCGTTTGCGACCAAAATCTCCAAACTTCTCAAAGCCAACGGCGAAGCGGTCATTTGTTACGATGCGCGGCAGTTTGCTCAGTTATGCAGTGCGTTTGAGAGTGCAGGATTAAGAGTCGTTGATGTACAATTCGTCCATTCAAAGGTCGATCGTCCCAGTACACTGGTGATGATCCGTCTGAAAAAAAATTCCAAAGCGGCTCTCACCGTCTTGCCTCCGATGATTACGGAAGAAAACGGTGCGTATACTCCCGCGGTGGCAGCAATTTATGACAAAGCAAAGGTGCACAGTATCAAATGTCCGAATACATGACACAAGAAGGTTTTTCTTACGCATTTGATCCCTCTGCCTGCGCTTCGTGCGGTGGAAATTGCTGCACGGGGGAGAGCGGCAATATCTTTGTCTCCGTTACCGAAATAGCCGCTATCGCCAAGCTATTAGAGATGGATGAGGGGGAGTTTCGCCGTACCTATTTGCGCAAAGAGGGGTTCCGTTTTTCACTCAAAGAAAAAAAAGTAAACGGCTCGTACGATTGTGCGTTTTTTGATCGTTCACAAAATGGGTGTAGTATATACACTGCTCGTCCTCTGCAGTGCCGAACGTTTCCGTTTTGGGATTACTTTCGTCACCGCATCGATGAACTAAAAGCCGAGTGTCCGGGGATCATCCATGATTAAAGTTTTCATACTCTTTATTTTCTCTTTTTCTATACTTCATGCCGCACCTAAGACAATCCAAATCGGACATATGTTGGAAGATACTTTTTCTCTTTACGCTTTGGATGCACAGGTGCACCAAAAATATTACAGAGCTTCCGGTTTTTTCGGTGAACTCTATAAACAAACCTCCAAAAAAGAGTATCTCTATCAATCGTTACGGATGTTGGAACAAGCCAATGATATCAAAGCCCTCTCAAAACAAACTGCCGCAGAGTTAAAAAAATCGCCGGATGATGAGATACTAAGACGGTTTGAGATAATTGTATTGATAAAAGGGGGCAATTTTGGGGAAGCATCCCAAAAAGCTCTCCTTTTGAGTGAAAAAAATCAAAATGCTCCCGACTATCTTTTGTACGCCGAATCACGGTTAAAACTTAGCGATTATTCTGGAGCGGTTGAAGCCCTTAAAAAAGCGTATGCACTCGATTATGATGAGACGACGGCGGAGAGAATCGCTTTGATTCAATACGCACAATTGGGTGAGAAAAGCGAAGCGATCAGCTTTTTAAAAGATCATATCGGAGCGCACGGCAACAGTCAAATATTAGGTAAACGACTGGGGAGTTTGTATGCCGATAGCGGTGCAGTTAGATGATGCCGCTGCCATCTATGAGCAAACCTATGACAGGTTTAAAGACCAATCGGCTGCAGAAGAGGCTTTGAAAATTTATCTCTATCAAAAAGATTTTTCGAAAATGACGACGCTACTCGAAAAATCACAATTAAACGATCCCCTTTTGCTCGATTTATATGTCAGAGTTAAAGAGTTTGATAAAGCTTCTACCCTCGCTCAAAAACTGTATGAACGGGATGATAACCCTTTGTATCTTGCACAAAGTTCAGTTTTTAAATATGAAGGTGCCGCAAATCAAAATGATCCCGTATTGCTTAATGGGGTGATTGAAGGGTTAAAAAAAGCTTCGAAAGATTTGGAAGAACCTTTGTATCTCAATTATTTGGGGTATTTGATGATCGATCACGATCTCAACGTTACCGAGGGGATGGGATATGTCCGTAAAGCACTCGAAAAACAGCCCGATTCGCCGTTTTATATCGATTCATTGGCATGGGGACACTACAAATTAAATGAGTGTGCAGAGGCGATGCGTTTGATAAAACAGGTCGAATCGATGATCGGAACCGACGAACAAGAGGTGAAAGATCATCTCAACGCGATTGAAAAGTGTAAAACCAAGGAGAAAAATTAATGATTTTAGACGACATTATCAAAAAAACCAAAGAAGATCTTAATAGAGCGGGAAGCCAAGTTCAGTATGGAGTGGCTCGGACGCTCGCTCGCTTTTAACGCCCGTGCACCGCGTGACGTACGACCGTTATCTCACCTCGACTCCCGAGGAACCGTACCGTATCATCAGCGAAGTAAAAAAAGCCTCTCCCTCACGCGGTGTGATCCGTGAAGATTTCGATCCCGTAGCCATTGCTCAAAGCTATGAGCGCGGCGGAGCGAACGCCATTTCGATTTTGACCGAACCTCATTTTTTTCAGGGAAATCTCGATTATTTGGCGGAGATTCGTCGTTACGTCAGTATCCCCCTTCTTCGTAAAGATTTTATTATCTCTAAGTATCAGCTCCTCGAAGCGCTCGTTTACGGAGCCGATTTTGTCCTCCTCATTGCGGCGGCACTGAGCAAAGACGAACTCAAAGAGCTCCTCAACTATACCCGCCATTTGGGGATGGAGGCGTTGGTCGAGATTCACGATAAAACTGAACTTACCAAAGCGATCTACGCGGGTGCCGACATTATCGGGATTAACCACCGTAACCTCCAGACGTTTGAGATGAATATGAATCTCAGCTACGATTTGATCCCATTAATTCCGAACGGAAAAATCATCGTTGCGGAGAGCGGTATTTACGAGCACGGTCAGTTGGAAGATCTGAACAAAGCGGGAGTCGACGCATTTTTAGTCGGAGAATCGCTGATGCGCCAAGATGATGTAGAAACAGCGCTCAAAACATTAAAGAATGGTCCCGTCCACTGATTTTTCATAATTCGACACCCTTCCGCATCGCATTGGGAGAAGAGTAACGGTTAAATACCTTTTAATTTTATAAATCTAATGATACAATATAAAAATTTTAATATTAGGCTAATTTTATTATGAAATCTTATACAACCTATAAACGGTTAATTGCCAAAACGGTTATTATTTCCCTGCTGGCCAGTTTGGCTATAGCGTTTGTATACGGAATTTATATTAAAAAACGGGCAGTTGATAATCTCGCCCGTGTAGATGCACGCAAGACCAGCCGATTAGCATTTGAAGCCCTTTATTCCGCCATGGAAAAAGGGTGGAGTAAAGAAGAGTTGGACGCCATTATCGTGCGGCTTAATGCCGTTGAGCCAAATATGCATATTAATGCCTATCGCAGTCCGATCGTTGCCCAACTGTTCGGTGAACGAAGCAACGACAAAAATATTCGTGAACATGACCCAATGGTTGTTAAAGCGATGAAGGGTGAAGAGATATTAACCGGTGATGAAGAGATCCGCTATCTTTATCCAATCGTGGTTAATCAAGAGTGTCTCAAATGTCATACCAATGCCAAAGTAGGGGATATTAACGGCGTTATTGATGTCCGTTTTCCGGTCGCAAATCTAAAAATATCTCTTACGACAATGATCAACTCATTTATTGTCTTTTTTGTCGTTTTTACCATTATTATTTTCTCTATTTTATATTTTAAACTCAATGAACTATTGGTTGAGCCGATCAAACAGTTTATTATGATAATCCAAGATATTATCAGCAATAACGATATGGCAAGACGGGTCAGCTTAAAAACAAAAATCATGGAAGTAAAAAATATTGAAAATTATTTCAATAAAATGCTTGATTCCATCCAAGATTACTACGAAAAGCTCCAAGAACTTTCCGATCGAGATTATCTTACCGGACTTTATAACCGTCGAAAATTTGAAGAATTTTTGTCCTATGAAGTGAAACGCTCTGTCCGTCATCACCATAAATTTACCATTTTGATGATCGATTTGGATAATTTTAAATACATTAACGATACCTATGGTCATGCATCGGGTGATTTGGTTCTCAAAGAGGTAACCGATATTTTCTCGTCCAATCTTCGTAATGCCGATATCTTAGCTCGTATCGGAGGAGATGAATTTGCGGTGATTCTTCCGGAAACATCGTATGAAAATGGTCATGCTGTCGTCGAAAAATTGCGTTCGACTCTTGAAAAAACACCGATTTCTTTGATGTTTGACCAAGTCTCTTTGACTGCAAGCTTTGGGATTGCCGAATATCCGGAGCAGGGTGAAAATATCGAATCACTCCTCACTGGGTCTGATTTGGCAATGTACAAGGCCAAACGCGCCGGTAAAAATACAATTGCCCGCGCCGATCAGAGTGATCAGGAGATGGCAAGCGAGATTCAGAAAAAAGGGGAGTTCTTACGACGTGCGATCGACGAAGATCGGATGGAACCGTTTGTTCAGCCGATTTATGATGTACACAACGGGGAGTTGTTCGGATATGAAGTTCTTGCACGTATTCGTGACGGTCAGCGCTTTATGGCGGCGGGGCAGTTTATCGAAGTGGCTGAAAGTCTCGGTTTTGCATCCAAAATTGATCAGATCATGTTGTCCAAAGGGCTGAAAGTGCGTGAAGAGAGAGGGCTATGGGACAAACGGTTCTTTTTCAATTTATCAACCAAAAGCCTTTTTGGAGGGGAGTATGTTGATATGATTAAGTCGCATCACGAACAAAATCCGAACACTACTCTGGATTCAGGGGTGACGATAGAGATTTTAGAGCGTGAAGCAATCCATAATGTAAACGGGCTTATGAATATTATCGAAGAGCTGAAAGAATACGGAATCGGTTTTGCATTGGATGATTTCGGTTCGGGATTCTCATCGTTTGTCTATCTTAAATACTTCAATACCGATTATGTAAAAATTGACGGTGAGTTTGTTAAAAATATTGTGGTAAATGAGAAAGACCGTATCTTCGTCAAACATATCCATCAGATTGCGAAAGAGTTTGGGAAGAAAACGATTGCAGAGTATGTTGAAGATGCAGAGACACTCGAAATTCTAAGAGAGATCGGTGTCGATTATGCTCAGGGGTTCCATCTCGGTCGACCCCACCAGCTCTAAGCCTTAACTTAGCTCAAAAGCTTCTTTGCGCATTCGTTAATCCGTTTGCCGTCCGCTTGCGCTCCGAGTGTTTTAGAAGCGGCTCCCATAATGCGTCCGATGTCTTTCATCGTCTCGGCACCTGTTTCAGTGATGATGGTACGTAATGCACTCTCTAACTCTTCATCACTGAGCTGTTTTGGAAGGTAAAGTTCGAAAATAGCCGCTTCGGAAGCCTCTTTTTCATATAAATCTTCACGTCCTGCATCACGGTATTGGGTCATGGCGTCATTGCGTTGTTTAACCTGTTTTTGGATAATTTTGATAATGTCCTCATCGGTGAGTTCTTTGCGCTCATCCACTTCAATTTGCTTCATCGCACTGCTCAAAAGACGAAGTGCATCACGAAGAGGAACATTTTTCTCTTTCATTGCAGTTTTAATGTCATTACTGATTTGCG
>CAWJRP010000002.1:0-12235 GCA_963845295.1 Sulfurimonadaceae bacterium
GAGATAAAACATTTTTTCTCCCATACAACTTACAATCAGTGTGTCATTGAACGGATCAAAGAGTCTTTGGGGGATGATAACGCCGAATCGTTTGATATTATTTTCTCCGCACACGGTTTACCGCAAAAAATCGTCGATCAAGGTGATCCGTATCAGCGACATGTCATAGCCCATGTGGAGTTACTTAAAACTTTGATGAAAGAGAGCGGTTTAGCGTTTAATGATGTCCATTTGGCCTATCAGTCTAAAGTAGGACCAATGAAATGGCTGGAACCTTCATTGGAGAGGGCCTTGCATTCCCTTCAGAATAGACGGGTCATTATTTTCCCTATCGCTTTTACCGTTGACAATTCCGAAACCGATTTCGAGCTCTCTATCGAATACGCAGAAGTAGCTCATGAACTGGGGTATGAAGCGTATCGTGTGTGCCGCTGTCCGAATGATCATCCGTTGTTTGTCCAAACCATCAAAGAACTCTACGAGAAAATGAGATAATGAGAAACTATTGTCCTCTTCGATATGGATGGAACCCTTATCGATTCAGGGCTTGACATTACCCTCTCTATTAACCATGTCCGAGAACAATGCTACAACCTTGAACCTCTAAGCGTTCAAGCCGTAATAGATGCAATCAACGCTCCCGTGCGAAACCTCTCCGAAATTTTTTACGCTCAACAACACTACGAACAGCGGGCTAAATTAGCCTTTGAAAAACACTACTATGACCAGTGTATTCAAAACGTTGCGCCCTACGAGGGAATTTTCGAGCTTTTGAATTCTTTACGTGATAACAACGTTATCATGGGGGTGGCAACAAATGCTCCGGGGGTATTTGCCAAGCGGATGTTGGAACATCTGCAACTTGATTCTTATTTTGAGATGATCATTGGTGCGGATGATGTAGATTCACCTAAACCTCATCCGCAAATGCTCCATCGTCATCTTGATTATCATGGATACCGTTCGGGTATAGATTATGCTTGGATGATCGGTGACAACTCAAAAGATATAGATGCCGCAGCCCAAGCAGGCATTGTAAGTGTTTTTGCCGGTTGGGGGTTCAGTTTACACGGGCAGGGGGATTATTTTGCCCCGACTCCCCAATCTATATTGGATATCATCTATAACAAAGGGTAAATCATGATTAGTATTGACTTGTTGCTCATAATTGTGGCTATGTCACTTCTATTTTTACGTCATACGGCCGTCTATAAAGACCCTACCAAAATCAACTATACCCCCGTCGTATTAGCTTTAGGATTTATCAGTGCACTGTTACATCTTGTCCTTAGCCCCATACTCGATGTAAATATCATAAAAGAGTCCCTTTTAGCCTTAAGTGTAGGGGTTCTCCTCTCAGCAGTAATGAGTGTAATGAATCAAACCGTTTCAGTGTTAGCCACCCATGAGTATCGCCTTCGGGTAAACACAATCGGAGATGAGATCGCAACCCTCTCATCAACTATAACGACACTCAAAGATCGAATCGATCTTGTCACTCAGATGGAAGGATCAACTCACGAACAAATCCGGACCGTTTTTATAGAAGAATTTGATGCACTTAATACCATTCAAACCAATCAGAAACTTTTTATTACCAAAATTGAAGCACTTTTACTTCAACAACAAACCTCTATGGGAAGATTTGAAGAGTTCACCCTCTCAGAATTCCCCAGTTTAGACAGTGTTGTACACCGCCATATCGATATGCTCCGTATCGCAGAACAAGATCACTTTAATCAGCTTAAAAATGTTATCCAATATAATTTTGATGAGCACAAAGAAGTACACGTTCATCTTAAAGATCTTCATGACCTTTTGATACAGCTGAGTCACCAACAAAGTACCGAGCATACGGTTGCAGTGGTACAAAAAGAGCTCGATCGCATTATCAATGACTTCTCCCACCATCTGCAAATGCTTGGCGCCAAGAGTGAATCAATCATCACCTCGTTGCTTGAAAATGATGCCTTGTTAAAAGGGTCACGTGAACAAAGTGAACTTATTATGCAGCAAATGGTTCTCTCCTCTAAACAGATGCGGGAAATGACGACTCATTCCAAAGAGCTTTCCGATTCTATGATGCCCCTTTCACGACTTTTTGCCTCGTCCGAATCCCTATACAACGAGTTTATCCATGCCAAAGGAAAACTTAATGAGCTAATCATTACCCTCGAATCGTATGAGCACCAAGAATACCGTGCTATACGACAAAGCTTGGAAGAGGTCGCCGCGGAGGCAATTTCTCAAATGAAATTATTGATTCATACAATCCAAACAAGAGAATCTCATACCAAAGAAGCTCTCTCCATGATTGAAACCAAAAATGTTCAAGAACTAGCAAGCAAAGTAAAACTTCATAAAAGCTATTTGGGAGAAAACCAAGAATAAAGACCTTATAATGGCAGAAAAATAAGGTCTTTAGTCAATGATAGAATTTTACGAACTCCTCGATGATGAAAATACCCCTTATCGCTGCGATGTTGAGCTAGATCTTCTCGAAGAAGCACCTCAAGAAGAACGCCCTTTACTTTTATGGCTTTTTGTCAAAGCCGATAGTGTTACAGAAGATTTAGAAGCGTTTACACAGGATTTAATCACATCCCTTAATGTATCTAATAATGCCCTCTTTGCGGGTAGGGTTATGAAAGAAGGGTGGGCAGAGTTTTATTTTTATGCCTCTCATGCCAAGCGGTTTGAAAATATCAGCTCCGAAGTGATGAGTCGACATGGTGGATATATCTATGAGCGAGGATCATCCAGAGACGGAAAGTGGGAGATGTACAGTGATAATCTCTTTCCTGATGCTTACGGACTACTCAGTATCCAAAACCGCCATACTATCGCTGCACTCTTAGAAGCTGGGGACGATCTGACGCTCCCACGAGAAGTGGAGCACTATCTTTTCTTTCAAACCAAAACCTCTATGGAGAGGACGGTATCTCAACTCTCTTCGCACGGCTTTGAAGTAAAAGAGTACGCTAATGACGATGAGAGTGACTACTCCTATGGTGTGGTACTCGTTAAAACTGAAGCAATTACCCCTGAAATCGTAAATGAAACCACTACAGCGTTATACGAATCGGCAATGCAGGAGCATGGTCATTATGAGGGATGGAGTACGGTACTAGGTTAATGGGGATCGCCAGAATCAAGGGGGTATTTCCCTATACATTTGCACTCTTTTTAAATGCATTTACCGACTTGGGTCATAAAATCATTATCCAAAATACGGTTTTTAAAATCTATGATGACCAAACCCAGATTATCTATACCGCGATTTTAAATGCTCTTATCTTATTGCCGTTTATCCTCCTTTTCACCCCATCAGGATACATTTCACACCGATTTTCGAAAGTTAACGTCATGCGATTTGGTGCGTTAAGCGCTATCGTAATTACACTGCTCATTACCTACAGCTACTATCAGGGGTGGTTTTGGACATCCTTTGTCCTCACTTTTATTTTGGCTATTCAAGCAGCGATCTATTCTCCTGCTAAATACGGCTACATTAAGGAGATCGCTGGGGAGAGGGACTTTAGTTCTCTTAACGCATTGGTGCAATCTGTTACTACAGTAGCCATCCTCTCGGGGATTATCGTTTATACCGTTTTATTTGAAAATTCTCTTACCCAAACCTATCATTCTGAAGCCGAAATTCTCCGTCAAATTGCACCTCTTGGTTGGCTTTTGGTAATCGGAAGCATCATAGAGTTTACTATGACCCTTAGCCTGATTCAAACCGCTAAAGGGCATACTGTCCCATTTAATATTAAGAAATATCTAACCGGATATACCTTCCGAAAAAATTGGACGCTGCTGCGACGTAAGAGGGAAATTTTCGAAGCCATACTCTTTCTTTCACTCTTTTGGTCTATCTCACAGGTTATATTGGCAGCATTCGGAGCCTATGCCAAATCGACTTTGGGGGTACAAAATACGATAATCGTTCAGGGACTAATGACCTTGGCGGCATTTGGAATTATTATCGGCTCTGTAATTGCAGCACATCTCTCACGCCATTATTTACACAAAGGGCTAATCGTCGCCGGAGCATTGATGATCACCCTTATGCTGAGCTTTTTACCGCTTACCTATAACCTGACCGCCATCGGTTTTATCTTCTTTGGATTCGGTATCGGCGGTGCGATGATGATCGTTTCATTGAATGCCTTTATCCTCTCACATACTCCTAATGCCCATCTCTCCTATATCTTGTCGGGCAATAACTGGATACAAAATATCTTTATGACCCTCTTCTTGGTGATTACAACTCTCTTCGCCTATATGGGGTGGAATGCCCTAATGCTTTTTTATATGATGCTTGCCGTGTCAGTTTTACTTACTATCGGAACACTTATTCACTATAAAGACTATTTCATTTGGCTTGTTTTTGAACAGTTATTAGCCTTGCGATACAATATCATCCCGATGCAGACACACAATATTCCATCCGATAAGGCGGTATTATTACTGGGAAATCATATCAGTTGGATTGATTGGATTCTCGTTCAAATAGGTATAGAACGCCGTATTCGCTATCTCATGGAACGCTCCATCTATGAAAAACCGCTCATTCACCCTATCATGAAACTGGGCGAGGTTATCCCCATCTCTGCGCGTGGGGCGAAAGAGGCGTTCCAGCATGCACGCAAACGCTTAGAAGAGGGTGATATCATCGCCGTTTTTCCCGAGGGATCCATTAGCCATAATGGCGAAGTAGGAGAGATCTTACACGGTTACAAAAAGATATCATCTAATTCTCAGGGCGTCATCATCCCTTTTTATATCGACGGTATTTACGGAAGTATTTTTTCCCGTTCAAAATATCGTCATACATCCTCACGTTCATGGTTGCGTCGAAATGTCCGAATCATTTACGGAGAACCGATTAGCATGGATAGTGAACCATACATTGTGTATAATGCGATTATCCATTTGAAGGAGCGATATGGCACTCAATAAGCCTCGTTACACACTTTTTAGAAATACCCGTTATGCATTAAACGGACTGTTGGAAGTGACCAAAAATGAAAAATCGTTCCGACTACAACTACTCTTATTTGTCTCCGGAATGATTATCGCATGGTGCTTGCCGATTGGGTTTGTTTATAAAGCGATACTCTCTGTCTCATTGTTCATCCCGCTTATCGCCGAAGTAATTAACAGTGCCGTTGAGAGAACCGTTGATTTGGTCACATTTGATCACCATGAACTTGCCAAACGTGCCAAAGATGCGGGTGCAGCTTTAGTATTTCTATCATTGGGGATGTTAGCATTTATTTGGGGATTAACCCTTTACAGCGCATTTTATCTGTAACATTTTCGTAAGAGACTTTAGCTTATAATTATAATTATCTTTTTTTCAGGGGTTTGCTATGGCAACTGCACTTATTATCGGCGCCGGCGGAGTAGGGCGCGTTGTGGCACACAAATGTGTCATGAACAACCACATTTTCGATCGTATCATTTTAGCAAGCCGCTCTATCTGGCGCTGCGAAGAGATCAAAAGTGAACTTCCGGAAGGTGCACTCGAAATCACCACGGTCGATGCGGACAATACTGATGAAGTAATCGCTTTGATCCAAAAATATTCACCTGATATTTTGATCAATGTTGCTTTGCCGTATCAAGACTTAGCAATCATGGATGCATGTATTGCGACTAAAACCCCTTATCTCGATACCGCAAACTACGAACACCCTGATGAAGCGAAGTTCGAGTATAAACTGCAGTGGGAAAGAGATAGTGGCTTTAAAGAAGCAGGGATCATGGGACTGCTCGGAAGCGGATTCGATCCGGGTGCAACCAATATTTTCTGTGCCTATGCTCAAAAACACTATTTTGACGAAATCCATACGATCGATATTCTCGACTGTAACGCCGGCGATCACGGCTATCCGTTCGCGACAAACTTCAACCCTGAGATTAATCTCCGTGAAGTAAGTGCAAAAGGGCGCTATTGGGAAGAGGGCAAATGGATCGAAACCGCGCCGATGGAGATCATGCAAGTGTGGGATTACCCAGAAGTGGGACCAAAAGATAGTTATCTGTTGTATCACGAAGAGATGGAATCGTTAGTTAAACATATCCATGGTCTTAAACGTATCCGCTTTTTTATGACATTCGGACAAAGCTATCTTACCCACATGAAATGCTTAGAAAATGTTGGTATGCTCGGAATCGAGCCGGTTGAGCATCAGGGGATGAAAATCGTTCCGATAGAGTTTTTAAAAACATTGCTTCCTGACCCTGCATCACTGGGTCCTCGAACCAAAGGAAAAACCAATATCGGTATCGTCGCCGAAGGTCTCAAAGACGGTAAAAAACGCAAAATTTATATCTATCAGGTCAAAGATCACGAAGAGTGCTACGCTGAAGTAAAATCACAAGGTGTATCCTATACGACAGGTGTCCCTGCGGTAATTGGTGCGAAGCTCATGGTACAGGGGATCTGGAGTGGAAAAGGGGTATTCAATATGGAACAACTCGATCCTGATCCGTTTATGGATGAGATGAATACTCAAGGACTTCCGTGGAACATTATTGAGATGGAGTGCTAAAAAGCACCATTTGCAGATTCAAAAGATCTCTATAAAAAACAAGGGATAACACTTTGACTCTAAATCAAAATCAGCAGATAATATTCGATGAAATGGGTATGGCTGAAAAAGTTGCTATTTTACTTATGCAACTCGGTGAAGATGTTACCGCCACTATTTTTTCACGTATGCATGTTGATGCCATCACTGAAGTTTCTAAATTTATTGCCGGAAGCCGTTCTGTAGAGAAAAGTATCGGTTCTGCTGTTTTAGAAGAGTTTTATGCCATTATCCAATCCAATCAGTATCTCAATACCGGCGGTTTAGATTACGCACGAGAAATTCTCTATAAAGCACTCGGACCAGAAGAGGCCAAAAAAATACTCGACCGCCTCAACAAAAGTATGCAAGGTACTCAAAATTTTGCGTTCCTCTCGAAGATCAAACCGCAGCAATTGGCCGACTTTATTATGAATGAACACCCTCAAACGGTTGCATTGATACTAGCTCATATGGACGCATCTGCTGCTGCTGAAACCCTTTATATCTTTCCGGATGATTTGCGGGCGGAAGTTGCAATGCGTATGGCTAAACTTGGAGATATCACACCAGCTATTATCAAACGGGTCAGCGCCGTACTTGAGTCCAAACTTGAATCACTTGCTAGCTATAAAGTTGAAGTGGGTGGACCACGTGCTGTGGCCGATGTATTCAACCGTTTGGGTGCAAAAACGTCCAAAGCGACCTTGACTCAAATTGAGCAGCTTGATCAAGAACTTGCCGCATCGATTAAAGAGATGATGTTCACCTTCGAAGATATGGTTGATCTTGACGGTAGCAGTATCCGCGAAATCCTTAAAGCGGTCGATAAAAATGATCTTATGCTGGCACTCAAAAATGCAGCCGAAGAGCTCAAAGAGAAATTTTATGCCAATATGTCCCAACGGGCCAAAGATGCTTTTATCGAAGAGCTCCAGTTCTTGGGTGCGGTTAAGATGAAAGAGGTAGAGTCGGCACAGCGTAAAATTGTTGATGCGGTTCAGGCATTGGCAGAGCAGGGAATCATACAGATCGGCGAATCTGAAGAGATGCTAGAATAAATTATTAAACAAATATTTCTCACATCAAATAGATTATTTGTATATTTGCAACACTATCACTGTATAATACGAGATTAAAATTTAAAGCAAAGTGCACTAAATTATGGCTGTATCTACAACGATGAAAAATGGGAAAAATGTATTCAAACCAATGTTTAAATT
This sequence comes from Sulfurimonadaceae bacterium, assembly GCA_963845295.1. GTDB lineage: Bacteria > Campylobacterota > Campylobacteria > Campylobacterales > Sulfurimonadaceae > Sulfuricurvum. The sequence goes on from CAWJRP010000002.1 coordinate 7,805, forward strand.
GATTTTGGTATTGATAGGTATTACAAGCAGTTGTATTATGGCAAATGAGTTGCCGAATTTATGCAGTCGAGATCAAAACCCAAATGAGTTTACCGTCCTCAGTTATCATGAAATAGCCGATAAAAGTGAAACACTGGACTCAAGCTACGCAGTAACTCCACTCCATTTTGAGGAGCAGATACATTGGTTGGTCGAGAATGGTTATCATTTTATTAGTATTGATGATATTTTAAAATATCGAAAAAATGGTAATCCGCTGCCCGAAAAAGCAGTTTTAATTACATTTGACGATGGTTATCAGTCAGTTTATGCTAATGCTTTCCCCGTTATAAAAAAATATAAAATTCCATCCGTCATCGCATTAGTTGGTAGTTGGCTGCAAAAAGAAGACAAAGTCGATTTTAGCGGACACATGATTGCACGCAACAAGTTTTTAAGCCAAAAAGAGATCAAAGAGATGATCAAAAGCGGTTTAGTAGAGGTTGGAAGCCATAGTTATCAATCTCACGAAGGATTACAGGGTAATCCACAAGGTAATAAAGAACCGGCAATTACAACCCGCCTTTGGTATAGTGATACACAAACGTATGAAGATGAAAAGAGCTATAAACGCCGCATTAAAAATGATTTACTTGAAAATAATGTATTTTTAGAGCACTATACTGGACAAAAGCCTCGTGTCATTGTTTGGCCATATGGGCATTACAATATCGAAGCACGCCGCATTGCAGAAAGTTTAGGAATGCCTATCGGACTGACATTGGATGATGGTAGCAACACAAAAACTACCCCATTATGGGGGCTTCGACGTATTTTAGTCGAACACAAAATGACCCTGAAAGATTTAGAACACAACATGTTATCGCGAAATGCGAATTTGACAGATGACGATCGCGCGACAAAAGCGGCCCATATTGATTTGGATTATATCTATGATCAGGATCCGGCTCAAAGTGAAAAAAATCTGGGAGCATTATTAGACCGCATTAAAAACTTGGGAATCAATACCGTATATTTACAGGCTTTTGCCGATCCAGATGCTAACGGCGCAGCAGACTATGTTTATTTCCAAAACCGAAATATACCGATGCGTGCAGATTTATTTAATCGAGTGGCATGGCAAATCGCAACCCGCACACAAGTAAAACGTATTTATGCCTGGATGCCAATGATAGCATGGCAATTACCGCAAAACAATCCTGCAGCAAAAGATACCGTCGTAACATTACAAGTCGATCCGACCCATCTAAATATGGGATATCCACGATTATCTCCGTTTTCTCCAAAAGCACGAAAAGTGATTAAAGAAGTTTACGAAGATTTAGCAAAATCAGCTTATATTGACGGTATATTATTTCATGATGATGTAACACTCTCAGATTTTGAAGATGATAGCGACTCAGCCCGTGCCCAATATAAAAAATGGGGTTTATCCCCAAGTGTTATGGAGATTAGAGCCGATAAAAAACAGTTTCAAAAGTGGACTAGATTCAAAACAGATTATTTAGATGATTTTGCAATGCAATTAGCCGAAATTGTAAGAAACGAACAACCTGGACTCAAAACAGCACGTAATCTTTATGCACAAGTTGCACTAAAAAAAGATGCCGAAGAGTGGTACGCTCAAAGCCTGCACGAGTCGATAAAACATTATGACTACACCGCGATTATGGCAATGCCGTATATGGAACAAGCCGATAACGCTCAAGAGTTTTATGATCGTATAGTTAAAAATGTAAAACAAGAGCAGTGCGGAATGGAACGAACAGTCATTGAGCTACAAACGGTTAATTGGAGAAAAGACAATGAACCTATTTCTTCTCAAGAATTACGAAATACAATAGGATATTTGTACGGTTTGGGTGTTCACCACATAGCCTATTATCCGGACAATGTATTTACCAATAATCCTAATGCGGATATGATAAAAGAAGATTTTGCGCAAAAACCGTTGCGCATACATTCGTTAACTTCATATGAAACCACGCCAAGCAAATAAGAAGGACTTTTGATGACTTTCACAATTTTTTTTCATTTAGCATGGCATACCATTTTAGGATTTGTATTTTATTATCCACTCTTTATGTCAAGTTTATGGATCATAGGGGCAATCTTTTTTTATTTTAAAAATGAAAAGCCTTATCTCAAATATACTATTCCGCCATTAAGAAACAATGAAACCTGGCCGGGTGTAAGTATTTTGATCCCTTGTTACAATGAAGGTGAAAATGCGGTCGAAACCATCACTTATGCCCTCAATGTTAACTATCCAGAATTTGAGGTCATTGCAATCAATGATGGTAGCAAAGATAACACATTAGAGATATTACTAGAATTGGCAAAAACTAATCCGAAATTAAAAGTGGTTAATTTAGCTGCCAATCAGGGTAAAGCGTTAGGACTTCAAGCTGGTGCATTGATGGCAAAATATGAGTATTTGGTTGGTATCGATGGTGATGCTTTGATTGATGAATATTGTCTGTATTGGATGGTAAAACATTTTATCCGCTATCCCGAAGTTGCCGCCGTAACAGGAAATCCTCGAATTCGCAATCGCACGACGTTACTAGGCAAAATTCAGGTGGGAGAGTTTTCTTCTATCGTCGGTATGATTAAACGTGCGCAGCGGAGTTTTGGTCGTATATTTACCGTATCAGGGGTAATTACCGGTTTTAGAAAGGCAGCGGTGCATGAAGTAGGGTACTGGAGTCCCGATATGTTGACCGAAGATATCGATGTTACCTGGAAACTGCAAAGTAACGGTTGGGATGTACGTTTTGAACCTCGTGCACTAGTGTGGATTTTAATGCCGGAGACATTAAGCGGACTATGGAAGCAACGGCTACGTTGGGCTATGGGTGGCGTTCAAGTTATGCTTAAAAACTTCAAGGTTTTATTCATGCCAAGACAAACCCATCTTTGGGGACTCATGGTCGAGTTAATGCTAAGTACGTTATGGGCGTACAGTATGGCGTTGGTATTCTTAGTCTGGTTTGTCAGTCTATTTTTTCCAATCGGTTATTTAATGCCGGATCATTCACCCATTTTACCGGATCAGACCAGCATCATTTTAATCGGCGCTTGTTTGGTACAGTTTGGAGTCAGTAAATGGTTGGATGGCCATTATGACCAAGGTTTGGGAAAAAACTATTTTTGGATGATTTGGTATCCGTTCGCCTATTGGCTCCTTAATTTGTTTACAGCCGTAGCAGCTCTTCCAAAGGTATTGTTCGGTAAAAAAGGGCGAGCTCGTTGGGTTAGTCCAGACCGCGGTGCGCATCAACAGGTAAAAAAAGGTTAAAAAATGGAAACATTAATTATTAATAAACGCCGTGAGTTACCAAAAACCAAGCGAATAATTTGGGACATAATAACTATTTTACTCTGGGGATGGTTTATCTATTTATGGAAGCCGGTAATACACGTAATTCATCGAATCATGACGCTAAATGCCCCTGCAGAAGAGCTATCTGATTGGATTTTTGGTGAAATTCACAGTGTAACTTTTGAACATGCACTCTATATGCTAATCGGAACACCTATTGTATTATTTATCCTCTCAAGACTAAATCGTCATCAGGCCCCAAGTGAGCATTTAATCTATCATTCAACTGATTATTCAAGCTATTTTAATCTTGATGACGCAGAACTACAGCAATGCATCAGTAGTCAATTGATTACGGTTTATCATGATGATTATGGACATATAGTCAGTCTTAATAATCATATTAATAATGAAAACAACAAAATACGGATTTCCGTATAAAATGTATTGTCAATATAATATATATTATGTTAATCAAATGTAATTTCAGTTGATATAAGTTAAACTTTCAGCATGGAATCAAGCAAAGAACAACTAATCGCCGATATTGAAAAGCTTCTGAACCGATATGATGAAGTAAAGCCCACCCATATTAATCCTGAGTTACTCCAATTTATGGATCGTCAAACCCTTTTAAAAATTATAGATTCAATTTTACGACAGCAAGAAAAGACGAATGAATCCAATCTCGAATGGCTTGAGCAATTTAAACAATATTAATAATAAAAAACAATTCACTAAATTTGTTTTTTTAAGGTCATGCTAAAAAATATTATCTATAATAACAACAATAATCCACAGTGACATTTTTTAACATGTCACTGAATTCACAACAAGGATATTTAATGTCATCTAACGTCGATTTAATCCAGCTTACAGAACAAACTAAAAAACTTACCGCGATGGTAGTTGAGGATGAAGTTGTTGCAAATGATCTACTAAGCTCAACGTTTAAAAACTTCTTTGCTGAAGTGACTTCTGCTTATAACGGTGCAGAAGCTTTACGTATGTATGAGAAAATCAATCCGGATATCATGTTCATTGATATCATCATGCCGGAAATCGATGGTATTGAGCTTGCTCGCCGTATCCGTAGTATTAACCCA
>CAWJRP010000003.1:0-35792 GCA_963845295.1 Sulfurimonadaceae bacterium
TGAAGCGATAACAGGTCCTGCACAGGAGTCATCATAAACCACAAATAACCGAAAATTCCGAACATTACCCCGATAGAGAGATCGGAATATAGAACCATCACCAGTCCCAATGCACGAAAAATTTCAAATCCACTGAGAAAAAGGGTGTACGAATACCGTTCACCCATCAACGCTTTAATACCGTATTCACTTGCACTTTGACGCAGGTGCTTAGACTGTGTAATCGCATTGTCGATAAAGCGTTCCTCTTTGTTACTAGCCCGTATCTGACCGAAGAGATCGCACATCTGGGTCAGGGTATCGGAAAGCTCACCGATGGTACGGTTTTGCTCTTTTTTGAGTGCCCCGACACGACCCGAAATTTTACGGGTTACGATCATAATCATGGGCTGAAAAATCAAAATCAGTACCCCAAACAGTGGGTTGATCCATATCAAGACTATCCCGACACCGATCAACGTTGTAACAGAAACGATAAGTTTGGAGAGAGCACTCCCCAAAAACTGCTCAATCGTATCGATGTCGGTGATGAGATGGGTGATTACTTTACCGCTTCCCAGACGCTCATACGCTGACATCGAAACATGTTTTAGATGTTCGAGTGCTCGGACACGAATGGTGAAACTCAGTTCTTGGGAAAGGGTTATAAAAAACTTCTGTGACACGACGCTGAGAAGGAAAAAAATAAATCGCAAAGTGATGGTTACCGCCAATACAATTCCGATATAAAGAAGCGGTTCGTGTGCAGGGGTAAACCAGTCGATCACGCCGGTAACTCCGCCTCCTTTTTTAAGGAGAACCTCATCCACCAAAAGGGGAATCAAAAGTGGAATCGGAATAGAGATCAAGGTAGCAAGAATCGCGATGACATTTCCCCATAAGAGGGAACGTTTGTAGCGAAGCATCATTGAAAAGAGATTTTTAAAAGTTAACATAGTGTGATTATATCTCAGTCACGGTATACCAGAGTGAGTGTTTTATTCTAAATAATAAAAATTATCCTTTAGAATTTGAACTTAACTTGCCGAGGCTCAATTGAATTAATGTTCATGTGTTACAATTTCCCTACATTACTCAAAACCACACAAGGAAATATAATGCTCGTCACTAAAAAAGCTCCTGATTTTACCGCTACTACCGTTCTTGGGAACAACCAAATCGTTGATAACTTCAATCTTTACGAAAACCTAGGCGAAAAAGGTGCCGTATTGTTCTTCTATCCGTTGGACTTTACTTTCGTATGCCCGTCTGAATTGATCGCATTTGATCACCGTCTTGATGCGTTCACTGAACGTGGAATCAATGTTATCGGTGTATCGGTTGATTCACAATTTAGCCATTTTGCATGGAAAAACACTCCGGTAAACCAAGGTGGTATCGGTCAAGTTCGTTATCCGTTGGTAGCTGACCTTACTAAACAAATTTCACGCGATTACGATGTATTGCTCGGTGATTCTGTCGCATTACGCGGTTCATTCTTGCTTGATAAAGACGGAACCGTTCGTCACGCAGTAATCAATGACCTTCCGCTCGGACGTAACATCGATGAAATGCTTCGTATGATCGATGCGATGTTGTTCACGAACGAGCACGGTGAAGTTTGTCCAGCAGGTTGGGCAAAAGGTGACGCGGGTATGAAAGCTAGCACTGAAGGTGTTGCTGAGTATCTTTCTGCACACGCAGAAACTCTATAATTTGAACGCTACAGGAGCAAAGCCCCTGTAGCTACGCTCGCCGCTATGGCACTAAAGCTTGCCTCTTCGAGGCAGATTTGATCTCACTCTTTTTATTAATCAAAAATATTCTATCCTTTCTCTATGCAATACTCTTTTTTAGCCTCATACCTTCTTATCATCTTTGCACTGTGGTATTCGCGCCGCGAACAGTTCGGTCTGGAAAAAATGATCCTCACCAACTCGATACTCGCCATGGTACAGCTGGGACTGCTCGGCTATGCCCTCGTCTATCTTTTTCAGATGAAACACCCCGCTCTGCTCTTTTTCGTTCTGCTGGGGATGGTAACGTTCGGTGCCTATACCGCCAAAAAACGTGCACCTTTGGGCGAGCACAGTTTTAAAATCGCGTTCTTTAGCCTCGGAGCTTCTTCGGGAATCGTGTTTCTTTCAATGATGGCTTTCGGGGTTATCCACATGGTACCCCATGAGATGATCCCCATCGGAGGGATGATTATCGGCAATGCCCTTAATGTCTATTCTCAGAGCATTGAACGGTTTCGTGCGGAGGTGAAAAATACGATAGAGACGATAGAGGGGATGGTGGCACTCGGTGCGCCGATGAAAGAGGCTCTCTCATTTGCTTCCAAAGCATCCGTCAAAGCCTCGATGATCCCGACACTCAATATGCTCCAAACGGTAGGGATCATCCATATTCCGGGAATCACCACAGGGATGCTCCTCGCGGGTGCCGATCCGCTGAGTGCCATCTCGTATCAACTCGCCGTCATGTATATGATGGTCGCCGTGGCACTCCTCTCTGCCGTATTTAGCGTGATGTTCTCCTATCGGATTATTATCGGATCGGCGTTTACATCAAATCGATGAATCGCTTAGCTTTCGGGTGAACAAAACAGAGTTTTTCCCACCCTCGATTCGGACGGATCAGTGTCACACGATGTGCTGACACGGAACGTGAAAGTGCTACGTAAAACTGCGAGGGGGCAAATATCTCATTGGTCTCGATGACGTAATCGGCTAAAGACATCCCCTGCGACTTATGGATCGTGATTGCAAACGCTAAGGTGATGGGAAATTGGCTGAGCGTGATGAGTTTCTCTTCGCTCGCCGTGCTCCCTTTTTCAACCCACCGTGTCTTGGTGGTATCTACCCGTTCCACTTTCACATTGACACCGTCCGCTTTTTTCACCCAGATTACCTCTTCTTCGATGGAGGTGATCATTCCCCGCTCACCGTTATAGTAGTTCCATGCGTTGCGGGTAAAGAGGATCGGGGCACCGACTTTTAGTGCTAAAATAGGCTCGATACGACTTTCACTCATAAACCGTTCGACATCACGATCCTGCATTTTTTTATCATGAATCGTTACATACGTCTCAACTTCAATCATTTCACCGTTTAGATGCTCCAACTGTGAGCGGTTATGGTTCTGAGCACTGATGTTTTTTCCAAATAGTAAAGTAATTGTACTCATATCCTCACTCAGCGGTTTTACGAGTTCTTCAAGTGCTTCGTGCGCTTCTTCATCAAGTCTCGCATGACGTACTTTTTCGAGCAAACTCAAAAACTCTCGCCTCATGAGTACGGTATGACCCTTCCAAATGGATCGTCTCAAAACCAAACCTCTCCCAGCTCGGAGACTCAAACGCAAAGTAAATCGGCTCACTTCCCCGCGTTACCGGGGGAAGCTGTAAAAAATCCCCCACGACGATCAGCCGTCCGCTAAATTCTGCCTGCAGTAATCGTAAACGGATCATATCGAGCAACGGTGCCCCCACCATCGAAATCTCATCGATGACGATAATCTGCATGGAACGGATCAGCTTAATGATCTTTTTGGAAGGGTCAAGTTTGCCGTTGCGTTCCAGCTCTTCTTGGGTGTTGGCGATCCCCAGATCAAAAAAGCTGTGGAGTGTCTGCCCTCCGATCAGTGTCGCCGCCATCCCCGTCGAAGCGAGACGGGCAACCGATTTCCCTTTTTGTACCGCATCGTCGATCAGTGCACGGGTGAGTGTCGTTTTACCAGATCCTGCACCCCCGGTGATAAAAAGGTTGGAAGCTTCTAAAATATTTAATGCATTTTCAACCATTTTCATCCTTTAGTTCAATCACCCGTCCAAACGGTACATCTGCGAGTTGCGGTGCGATCCACAGTGTCTCATAGGGTGGTTCATGCGGGGGGAATTTACCGTCCAGATCGGTAAAATACAAAAGAACTTTCGGACGGTGTATCCACGAATCGATGATTTCAAATACCGGTCTAAAATCGGTTCCCCCTCCCCCTGTGAGAGAATAAGTAATACTTTCTCCGTTTTCAAACCGTGTATGACTTCGGATCCGATCATCACACACAATCAGATCGATACTGTAAGAACTAAACAGTTCCGTAATCGACTCCACTTCGACGATAAACTGCGATAGAAGAGCCTCATCCACCGAACCCGAACTGTCGATCGCAATAGCGAGGTCCAAATGACGCGACGTCGCTCCGGGAAGATATATCCCCTCGTAGAGAAGCTTTTTTGAGGGGGGGATAAGGGTGTAATCACTGATATAGTGCCCTCCGATACAATCGCGCAATTCGCTTCTCCAATCAATCCGACTTTTTGCTTCTAACCCGAACTGCCGAACAAATGCCTCGGATAGTGGATCGTCTTTTTCCATCGCTTCGCGGGTACGCTGTTCACGCTGAGCACGGGAAAGTTTCTCATCCGCACTCTCACCGTCTCGGCGATCATCGCTGTCGCGATCATTTTGTTCCTGATCCAAAAACTCCAATGCGAGCTCTGCGTAAATCTCTTCGGTACTGAGCGTCCCGAACCGTTTGTCGTAGGTGATTTGTGAGGGGGCGGTAAAACCGTTATCGATAAGGAGGGCATTGATCGCATAATCGCATGCCATTTCCCACAGCCACGTGCTTCTATTCCCGCGACGCAGGGTATGAGAGAGGGCTTCATGCAATGCGCCGTTGCACAATACAAATAGACGCTCATCGCTGCTTAGAGGTTCCATATAGCCTTCACGATACTCGATCGTATTATCCCGTACGGCAAAGCTCTCGATAGTATCGTTTTGCACCGTCTCCATCCCCGAAGCAATCGTCCCGAAAAACGGGTACTCAAGGAGAAGTTTGGCTTTGAGAGGTGAAAAGTCGATCATAGCAGATAGGCGTACGCCTCTACCCATTCACCGTATGCATCAAGATGCTCCATTGAAACTCCTTGACGCTGAAGGTCTTGAACGATCATCACCGCAAATTCGTTTTTGAGTTTCAGTGTGTAGCGCAAAACGTGCGAGACTGCATCATCCGTGGGAGCACTCAATATACGCGATACCAATGCCGATGATAGTGCATAGAGTGTAGAGAGATCCTCGCTTGCCTCCACATCTTCACCCTTTAAGATCGCATCAACATCGGGTAGCTTATCCATCACTTGACAAAAGCCTAAAAAATCGACGGCGGCAGCTTCACCCACCGCACCGCTGAATGCTTCCAGGCACAATGTTTTGGACAATGAGCTGTTCAAAATCGTATGTACCGCTTCCCAGCTGCGCGGCGTAGCGAAACTTCGTTCATTTTTTAGAGGGTCAAATCCGAACAGCGCACTATTTTTAAATCCGATGTAGGCAACAACCCTCTCATCAATCCCCCGACTAAGTGCCCAATCACGCCAATCGAGGGCATTGACTTCCATCTCGATGTGAACAAATCGGTTAGCGAGCGGGGAAGGGAGACGATAGACGACACCGCGATCTCCCTCACGATTACCGGCTGCGACGATCGCCCACCCCTCAGGAAGAGTATACTCCCCCACTTTACGATCCAAAATCAGCTGATACGCCGAAGCCTGTACGGCGGGAGCAGCGGAGTTTAGCTCGTCAAGAAAAAGGATTCCTCTCCCCTCACGCGGCAAGAACGACGGCGGTGCCCATAACGCGCTGTGCGAATCTTTCTCGTAAAACGGTATCCCTTTTAAATCAGTCGGGTCCATCAGAGACAAACGCAGATCGATACACTCGATACCGTTTTCACGGGCTATTTGTTTGATGATGGAAGATTTTCCGATACCGGGTGCCCCCCATAAAAAGGTCGGTATTTTCGCTTCTATGAGCGAGTGCATTGTCTCTATCGTATCTTTGGTTCGCATCAGCTCCACCCTATATTATGAGTTTGTATATGTTGTCCAAATGCGGGATTGGTTTTAACGCTCCGTTCAAATCGCTGATCGAGTGAGAGCTGATAGAGTATCTCAATCGGGGTAGAAGGATTTGAAGCAAGAGCTGATAATACTTCACTATCGCCGCTTTCATAAAGAAGTTCCAACGTTTCAGGTGATAAAGCAGAATTCCTAGCAAGCGGTGTCCGATAACTCCCCATTTCAACAAGTTGCTCTAAAATTGCACTCTCAACCATCGGGTTAGAAGCGAGTGATTCGAAGACCGCCTCATCGTTCAACTCATAGAGACGCTGCTGCATTGTTGGTGTGAGTGTTGTATTAACGGCAAGATAGGAAGGATATTTTTCACTTAATCGATTAAACCGATCATCACTCAGTACCGTATTTGAGGCAATAAGATGGGGGTAAGCGTGTTCGAGAAAATCTGATCCCTCTTTTGACAGAGTCTTGTTTTCTGAGAGAATGGTATTCACGGCTTCATTTTTCAACTTCAATAATTCATCTTCAAGGCTCAGCGGTTCCCGATGCGCCAAAAGTTTTGCCCGCTTCTCCAACAGTAGACGCAAAATACTTTCCGGTGTATCGCGGTGGAGTGCCATAGCATCAAGAACACCCGATAACGACCGATCCGTAGGATTTTTGACTTCACGCGCTATGGGGGAAAGTTCGGCAATAGTTTCTATAAGCTCTGTCTTTCCGTACTGCTCAATCAAATGAGCCAGCCCGCTCATCGCATACTTAACGTTATGATTTCGATCCAAATCTTTATAAAATCGCCCTATTATCGATGCGGTTACATCTCGATTTGTATCGTTATCAAACAGCCCCTCATTTTTCCAATCATAAAGTTTGAGCAATTTAAAATACAGCTCATCAGTAATATAGGGATTTTGAAGAAAATCAACCAATCGCTCTTGATTACGAGAGAGCTTCAGGCTCATCAAAAGTCGATTTTGTTCGATACTTCTACATAGCCACTCCTCAAAACCAGAGAGTTCAATAATTGGAGAAGATTGTGCCTCATACAGACGCGCCGATTCAGTCTGCTCGTAAGGGTTCATCATCCGCCCTTCAAGAATAAGTGCCACTACTTCGTTATAACTGTCGACACGCTCGATTTTATGCAATTTCAATAGAGTATCAAACTCCTCCGTATTTAATGCACGGGTTTTACCTAACAGTAAAATCGATTTTCCACGTAACTCATTGTAGTTCATAACGCGCATTATAATCCAACAGCCTAAAAAAATTCAGCAACGCTATAATGTCATTAATAGTTTAAAAGGATTTTAACGATGGATGATATTTACGAAGGAATTGCCGCTTACGATGCGGGAGATTATACAAAAGCATATAAGATTCTATACCCGTTGGCAGCCTACAAGCGTGATCCTGAAGCACAGTTTCATATGGGGATGATCTATTTTTACGGCGAAGGGGTCGAAAAAGATATCCCGCAAGCGATGGAGTGGTGGAAAAAAGCGATGAAAAACGGGCATGTCGATGCGGCGTATCGTCTCAGCGAAATTGCTACGTCAACAAAAACAACGTTCTAACGACATATGCTATAATAAAATAGGTATGATTTAAAAAGGAGAGAAGAGTGATTGACTTATTTAATGAACAGCGTAAGATATTTCAAAAAAACTTGGTTGAAAAAGTCGCTCTCTACGACTATCGATATTGTCGGTATCACATTAACTATTCCATTAGTCTTATTTTTGTTGAGGAGAAAACTGACCTCTCGAATATCAAATCCTACTTGCGTAAAAGTGATGAGTACATCAAACTGAACAGCCATTTATATACTCTCTTTCTTGATTGCACAGATGATGAAAAAGGGATTAAATCATCCAATGATATTTTGTGTGAGATCCAAGCACAATTTTTTTCTAAACATGTTTACATGTCAGTAGTTACGGCAAGCAATTACAAAGACTCATTTCAAATGGTTCACGACCTTTTTGATTTGATTGAATATGGCATTCATCATAATATGAATAATCTTCTAATTGACTCCTCTCAACCAATCCTAAACAACTGATTGCAGAATCATTCTATCACTTTTTGGATGGAGTAACGCATATCTTCATCCAGATTTTCCATATTCCCTAGCATCCATGTAAGATACCCTTTGTCAGCTTCCGCTATCTCGGTGAGAGTTTTCCCTTTGTATTTTCCAAATTTTAGCGGTCGTGTATAAAATACTGGAGTTTGCGTAAGTTCGACCATCTTGTCGATAGGATTGACCCCCTCAAATCGCTCCTGTAACCGTTTTCTTAACTCGGTAAGAAACAATTTCAACACCAACACATCACCAATTGCATCATGCGCTTTCACTTCGATCCCAAGCGCATCGGCTTCAGTTTGCTCAATTTTATACAACCCCAAGCGATAACGAAAGTATTGCAACCGATGAGCTTCCTCATCATCGAAAAGGTGCCGTGCACATCGCAGTGTATCGATAAGACGCATTTGAGAGGTAAAGTCCTCTTTAGAGAGCATCCCAAGATCAAACGGGGCATTATGGATGATCAAAACGTTATCGGGAATATTAAGAGCGCAGAGTGCTTGATATGCTGTCGTTTCAGGACACGCAGGCTTCCCCTCTATCATTTCAGGGGTAATCCCATGAACTTCCATTGCTCCGTATCCGATAGGCAGCGGTGCCGTACAAAGATCATTATATACTTCTACATTTTTTCCATCAAGAACCATAAAACCAAGCTGGATTATACGATCCTCTTCACCGGCTCCCGTTGTCTCAGTATCGAGTAAAATATACTTTGCCATTAATATTGGTTATCTTCATCTTCTAGATCAAACTCATCGTAATCGTCTTCGTCTTCATCGTCCTCTTCATCATAAAAATCATCCGTCTCATCCCCTTCACCTTCACGCATAGAAGTGAGTTCCGTATAGAGTTGTTCAGCCTCTTCTTCATCGATTTCACCGCTGTTGAGCTCTTTAAGAAGATCTTTATACTCATCACGAAGAGCCTGCATATCATCAAGTTGTGCGCGCTCTTCAACCGTTGCATCTTTTTGAGACGCTATCGATTCAAAAATATCGTCGATATGCTCTTCCACATCAGGGATCAGCTCGTTTTGTATCAAATGTTTTAATTGTGCAATATAGGCCATTTTTAATCCTTGCGGCTTGTGATTTTAATATCTCATTATACTTCAAAAATGTGACGAAATTGCAATATATTAGAGGATAATTGGGAAGAAAAGTTTTGATTTTAAAGAGTTTGAAGAAAAAATAGATGGTGCGGACGGGGGGATTTGAACCCCCACACACGTAATGCGCTACCACCTCAAGGTAGTGTGTCTACCGTTCCACCACGTCCGCGTTAAAAAAGAAAGTGATCAGCCGAAGCTGACCGGAAGAGAAAGTGTGAGCCTTACGCAGCCAAATATGGGTTAGCGTAAAGAGCGATAAGAGCGATAACAAGTGTATAAATAACTTGTGCTTCGATCATAGCAAGAGCGATGAACATAGTAGTCATCAATTTTCCGCCAAGACCTGGGTTACGAGCTGTACCAGCAATAGTTGCAGCAGCAGTGCTACCCATACCGATAGCTCCACCAAGAGCAGCCAAACCAAGACCGACACCAGCAGCGATCATAGAATACGCTTTCAATGTTTGGTTTGCAACGTCAGCAACTACTGGCGCAGCAGCAGGTGCAGCATCAGCAGCCGCTTCAACAACTGCTACTGCTTCATCAGCACCGAATACTGAAGCAACAAGAGCGAGCATAAGAAAAAGAACTTTTTTCATGAGTAATCTCCGTATTTAAATCAAAGTCTGTTCGGATAGTGTCCCTACTTATCACTTTGTGGGTGGAATTATAGTTACAATGAGCTAAAAAATTACTTAGCTCTTCCTAAGCCTATCTTGTTACCTTTGAACTCGACGATCTCCACCATTAGCTCATCACCCTCGTTTACGACATCGCTGACACGGTTGATGTGACCATCGGAGAGTTTCGAGATGTGGATCAATCCATCAACTCCACCTGGGAGTTCGATGAATGCTCCGAAATCAACGATTTTTTTTACTTTCCCTTTGACGATATCGCCTACCTTGTACTCTACTTTCTCAGTTGGAGTCGATCCGCTTACGATCCCTTCGATATGATCACGTGCTCCGCGTAAACCATCACGATTTTTACCGGTCAGTTTGACCGATCCTTTTTTCTTATCAATATCGATCGTGACATCAAATTTTTCGATGATTTCACGGATAGTTTTACCCGCTTGTCCGATGATATCACCGATAAAACTTGGATCAATATGGAAAAGATCGGTGCTCGGCAATGTCCCCTCATTAAGCTCGATATGATCTTCTGCACCTATCATAATATCAATGATATGAGAACGTGCTTCTTTTGCCTGGTAAAGCGCTTCTTTAAGGACATCGAGATGGATACCGCCAAGTTTGATATCCATCTGCATTGCGGTAATTCCCTCTTTGGAACCGGCTACTTTAAAATCCAAATCGCCATCATGATCTTCTAGCCCCATAATGTCGGTCAAAATGGCGTGACGTGAGCCTTCTTGAACCATCCCCATTGCAACGCCGGCAATCGGATCCGCCATCTCAATATCTCCGGCACGAAGAGCCATATAACCGCCACACACGGTAGCCATCGATGAAGAACCGTTCGATTCGAGAATTTCAGAGACCAAACGGATCGTTTGTCCGTTACGGACACATCCACCTTCTAATGCACGTTTTGCCAAGTTACCGTGCCCTAATTCACGACGACGCGGTGCACCGATCGGTGAAGGTTCCCCGACACTGAATCCCGGAAAGTTATAATGAACCATAAACGCTTCATTTTGGGTACCGCTGTCGGTGAGATTTTCAAACATTTGAGCATCTTTCATCCCACCCAAAGTCAAAATCACCAAAGCCTGTGTTTGACCACGGGTAAAAAGAGCTGATGCGTGAGCACTCGGCAATACATTAGTCTCAATACGAATCGGCCGTACTTCATTCAAAGCACGTCCGTCTGCACGGACGTTGTCATCCAAAATTTGTGCACGAACCATAGAGCGTTTTACCGATTCGATCGCTTTTTTCAGTTCATGCTCATTCCACTCCGGCTTTTCACCCATAATCGTTTTACGGATCGTTCGTAATGCGGTAGAGCGCTCGGTTTTCGCCATTTGGTTGATACCACGCTTAAGGTCATCCGTGTGGTTTGTACGGACATACTCCATCATCTCTGCATTGATTTCACTGATTTTAGTTTGAAGTTCAAAAGGCTCTTTTGCATACGGCATAAAGGCGTTTTCATACGCACTGTTCGATTCAAACAATGCCTCTTGTGCCAATGCTAAAACACGGATCAATTCGTCTTCATTCATGGCGTTTGATGTACGTACCGATATGGCAGGCATTGCCATTGCAGGGTCCATGAGCGGATCTACACTGATCATATCCAGCATCTCAACTTCATCGCTCCCCAGGGTTTGCATTTCGATCATCAACATATCGTCTTTGCTACCTGCTAAATACAGATCTAAGGTACTTTTCTCTAACTGGCTTCGGGTCGGATTAACAACAAGCTCACCGCTCAATTTTACCGATACGAACCGCACTGACCGAATTGAAAATATCGATATCCGATACATACAGAGCTGCAGATGCCGCATTAAGTGCTAATACCTGCAAATCAGCTTGAGGGTCGGCACTCAAAACCATAACCGTTATTTGAATCGGATTGGCAAAACCTTTAGGGAATAACGGGCGCAACGAGCGGTCCACAATTCGAGACGTAAGGGTCTCAAAATCACTCGGCTTTGTTTCACGTTTGATAAATCCACCCGGAAACTTTCCGGCAGCATAGCTTTTCTCAATGTATTGAACCGTCAGAGGTAAAAAATCCTCATCCACAAAATCAGTCTCATCGACAACAACCGTTGCCAATATAACAGTATCACCGCATTTCAGCCATACAGCTCCATTGGCTTGCGCCGCTACTTGATTAAACGCGTACGCTTCAGTTTTATTTTTTAAAGCCAATTCAACATTGTATTTCATTCATTCTCCATTTTTTTATCGCTTCATCGAAGAAGCGCCGCCGATAATATATTTAAAATCGTTGTCAATAAATCGTAGACCCAACCCTAAGAAAATATTTTGTGATTGCGGGTTGAGGAAATTGTCCCATCCGCCATAAAGTTCAAGATGTTTGAGCATCTGATAGCGCACTTGCGCTTTAAGGTGAGCATTTGTGCCGCGAACGTCATCAACCGCATTAAAATCAAATGCTTCAGCACTCAATTTCAACTTATCATGATTCATAAAATAATCCACCCCGATACCGCCGGTCGATTCAATCGCCCCAAAACGGAGTAACGTGTTATCGAAACGTTTTCCGTATTGTGCCGAATAATAAGTCTTCCCTTTTTGGTGTTTGACAGGGAGGGTAGGCTGTGAATAATCATCAGTACTGATGAGATCAAACATATAATATGTTTCGGGATTGGGGAGATAGTTAACCCCTAAATAGACTTTCCCATACTGATCACGCATCATATAGTCAGTGTGCATCGCCACCTGCAATTCACTTGTCGTAAAGCTGCCAAGCATCGTATCCACTTTTCCAAATGCCTCTTCCCCGCTTTTGAAAAATGCCCCTGCCGATTCAAGTGCCGTTTTCAATGAAGAGCGATTTTCAGCCAAAATATCCGTCACATTGTCTTCAATATTGGTAAATTTATCTACTGCAACAGGAAGCTTGTTATCCATCTGTGCCGTCAAAGAGTTAATCCGAGCCATAATCTCAGGAAGATCCTTGTTCACCGTATCGGCAGTTTGACCAAATCCGGCAGACATCGCTCTAAAATTGGCAATTGCCGCATGAAGGTCATCTCGATTGTCGACAATTACACCATCGAGATTAACACCGACATTACGGAAAGCGATAATAGCTTCCTGGATAGCTTGACGATGCTCATCATCCAAAATGGCATGAAAATCACGCAAAAGCGACTCCAGCTCTTTTGCAGCGGCATTCACCGAATCACTCGTTTGATCAAAAGAGGCATAGCGTTTGGATTGAGAAAGAGTTCCTCCATTTTGCAAAGATGCTGCCGAATCACCTACAACTATATTAATCACTTTCGAACCCAAAAGTGACTCTTGAGCAACAATAACCGATGAATCATCAGGGATCTTAACCCCTTTATCGATCATCAAAGTCAGTTTTACCCGTTTCCCTTCAATAGTAAGGTCATTAACGTCTCCGATTGTCACCCCGTTCATTAAGACATGAGTATGTTTTTCAACTCCCGAAGCATCTTCAACATAAGCTCGTGCTAAATATCCGTCATTTCCCCATTTCCCCAAAGAGGTCACCTGTGTTGAGAGAAAGAGCAGAGCACCTAATGCCATCACGACAAAGAGCCCGATTTTCGCTTCCAATTTCATATGCTGTCCTCTCTACTTACCGCTGAGTTTGTAGTTAAATTCCGATCCGCCGATCGGTTTTAGAATAATGGTGATAAAAACATAGGAGTCATCCACTGAATTACTTGCATAGGTATTGGTTAATACAGGGCGTCGATTTTGAACATATCGAACACCTAAATCAAAACAGCGTTGAGAATATAACACCCCGACTTCACCTCGCTTCAATAACGATGTATGGTAATCGTAAGCAACATTACCGAAAAGCTGATAATGACTATTGTACCGATATGCCGCATCTGCTGTCCAATACGATGCGTAAACCGTACTATTATTTCGAAGCTGATCGCTGTAATAATGACTTAGACCCGTTGACACGATTCCGTTATTATAGCGAATAGTGTTTTGTTCTTTCGTGACCCGATTACGATCATGATTAAAAGCGGTTTGATTGTAAAAAGAAATGACTTGGCTAATCTGCCACTCTAACTCATTTTGTAACTCCCCATAATAGCTCCCCTGATTGTCATAACGAAAATTTTGGGATAGCCGATCAACAAACAGCTGGGTCCCATTTTTAAACATATAGTTATTGACACCTAATGAAAGAGTATCGCTTGGATCGTTCAAACTGTAGTATTCACACGCTGGATTAGTATTACCGGGGATACACTCTTGATTTGAGTGATAAACCTGATAATATCCATCGTAATATCGAGCACCCGCAGCGGTATAACTTACATACGGATTGAGTACATGAGTAAGATTATTATCATACGATTTGACTAATGTCGATCCTACATTTACTGTATGATCGAGCTGAGCATATTTCCCAGGATTATACATGCTTCCTGTTTCACCATCACGTCCATTGGCATAAAACCCGATTACTTTTGCGGAAGCATTGGCCGTATAACTGACATCAATATAGTCATCCAACAGAGACGTTTGAAGGGTTAACGGAATATTAAAATTCCCCTCGATTGCCCTTTTCCCGTTAGGTCTATAATAGTGCGTTGCTGTTGCATCACCGCTGATGAGGAGATAATCGTCTAAAAAACTCTTCAAATAACGATGATAATGGAGGGTTGGAAGAGTTTGAATTGTTTCACCATTATTATTTACATTTAAATATTGGTAGTGTTTGAAATAGGTACCAAGATAATTATCTTCGCCGCTGTAATAAAAATTGATTCGTGACATGATCTGATTGGCGGTAACACTTTGTGTTTCATCGCTCTTTTGCATATTCAGATAATCGACATCATTCATCCACTTTCCATCAACATAGAGCCCCGATTCACCCTCAAGATCCAAATCAAACCATTCGCGCAGTGGGGCAGTATGCCGATAATGGACATCATAGCCGTAATGTTTGATATGAGCTAAATCGTTTTTACTTGCATAATCGGTTTTCTCTTTAAAATACCCCATCCCGATGGAGCCTTGAGAAGAGAGGGTGTCTACGAAACGAAAATCACTATACATTCCCGATCCGCGAGAAGTACGAATTTGAGGACGAAGCTCTAAATCCCACCAGTTTTGCGGCGCAAAATAGATCGGTTGCAGATAATAGAATCCTTCTGAACCTGAGAGACCCATGGTAGGAATTAACAAACCGCTTCTACGTCTAGTATCGGTCGGATACCCAAAATAGGGGAGATAAAATACCGGAACATCCGCTATCTCCAAACGGGCATTATAGAGATTAACCCACATTTTTTCGGTATTGTAATCAGCACTTGTAAAACGAATTCTCCAAAGAGGATCAGCTGAATCACATCCCGATACTGATCCACTGGCTAAATCAATATCATTTTTACACCCTTGTGCTTCTGAAGTACTCATCCATAAGCCTGTTGAGTGATCTATAGCAAAATAAGGAGTTGAATAGCGTGTGTCATCGAGTAGATTTGCGCGAGAGTAATCACTAATAGAATAGTACTCTCCACCTTTAAAAACATTGACTTTCCCAGTCGCTTCCATAATACTTGTGTTACGATCGTAAGAGAGTTTATCGGCACTGATAATCTGATCTTGATAGCGTGCTACAGGATTACCCGTTGCCGTTACTATCGAGCCGTTTGCATCTACATTGGTTCCATATAAATCGACACGATCTTCCCCTAAAAGAAGTGTTGATGCAAACAGACTGATCCAATACATTTTACCCATTAATTACCAATGTCCTTCCCGTTCTATCATGCCAACTACGGCGGTAAGGGTCAAGCATTGCCCAGATAAATCCAAGATAAAAAAGAATTTCACTGATTACCCGAAAGACACTGCGGTTAAAAGCACTTAAAAAACCGGGATTTGAAAGGGTTGAGATTTCGATAACACGGATTTTCATAATTATTTTCCCGATGCTGGCACCGTATTGCATCGTAAAAAAAGTTTGGTAAATAATTTTAATCGCCATATATTCGAGCAAAAAGCTATTGGTAAGGGCGATCATCTCCTCTAGGGTATGTGCTTTAGTAATCGAATCCCACAAGATAATCATCATTATAACCGACAGCAGTACCTCGTCAATTCCAAATGCAGCTGCTCTTTGGCGTATGGTGGCGAGTTCAAGATGCTCACGTTGTAAAAGGGAATCGAGGCGTTCATCCATCAGCGAAGGGCCTGATACGCGATATCACTGCGAAGTTTTTTACCGGCAAAATGAACTTGTCCACAGAGCATATAAGCACGATCACGTGCTTGTTTAATACTATCACCGACACCGACACAAACAAGAACCCGTCCACCGGTAGCGTAGAGTTTTCCATCCTCTTCAGCGACACCGGCATACGCGATATGGGTATTTTGAGCAACCTCATCATGATGAACCTCATCAACGATAATTTCGGCAGGCTCAGAGTTATCATACGGATAATTGCGGCTTGCCATCACAACACCGACAGCGTATTTATTATGGAACTCGACATTCAAAGTATCAAGCT
This sequence comes from Sulfurimonadaceae bacterium, assembly GCA_963845295.1. Classification (GTDB taxonomy): domain Bacteria; phylum Campylobacterota; class Campylobacteria; order Campylobacterales; family Sulfurimonadaceae; genus Sulfuricurvum. The sequence continues at coordinate 16,247 of CAWJRP010000003.1, forward strand.
GCTTCGTAGCCGCTTTGTAAAAAAGCTCACTTGCCGGAGTTTTAAGCAACGGCATCAAAATTTCACATTCCGGGTCACCGAAGCGGACATTGAATTCCAATGTAATCGGCTCTCCGTTAACGATCATCAACCCGATAAAAAGGACTCCTTCAAAAGGGGCTCCCTCTTCCTGCATCCCTTTGAGCGTAGGACGGACGATTCGATCTTTTACCTTCTCATAGATTACATCATCCACCAAAGGGGTCGGTGCATACGCTCCCATCCCTCCGGTATTCGGACCCTCATCATTATCCAAAAGACGTTTATGATCTTGTGCCGCAGGGAGGAGGATAAAGTCTTTCCCGTCACACAATGCGAACATGGAGAGTTCATACCCGTCCAAGAACTCCTCGACAACCACCCGTTTGCCCGCATCACCAAACGATTTTCCGCTGAGCATTTCAGAAACAGCAACTTTAGCCTCTTCGTGGCTCATTGCGATAATAACACCCTTGCCCGCACACAAACCATCCGCTTTGACAACGATCGGAGCACTAAGAGATTCAATAAATTTAAATGCGTCACCGATATGATCGGTTTCGATATAACGTGCCGTAGGAATGTTGTATTTGGCCAAAAAGTTTTTCATATAAACTTTTGACCCTTCCAGCTGTGCCGCCGCTTTAGATGGACCAAAAATAACCAACCCTTTGGCTTTAAATACATCGACCACGCCGTCGCTTAAAGGGCCTTCCGGGCCTACGATAGTCAAATCAATACTGTTGTCCACTGCAAACTCAGCAAGTTCTTCATAATCTTTAATCGCGACGTTCGTACCTAATATCCCAGTTGCACCGTTGCCGGGAGCGAAAAAAGCTCACTTACTTCGTGATCTTGTTTTAAAACCCGCCCGATTGAAAATTCACGTCCGCCGCTTCCGATTACCATTACTCGCATAGATCACCTTGAAAAAAAATTATCTTATTTGAAACTCGCAAACGTTTCTCAAATAAGGAAATATACTCTGCTTCGCAAAAAAGCCCGGGTCGGGCGTTTCGCAGTAGCTTTGGTTCTCAAAGCCGAAAAAAGCCACTCGAGCGTCTTTTCCGGCGACAATCTCTCACGTAAAAATACGTTCAAACGAGACCACCGACACTCAAAGACGACTACGGCTGTGACTCCATGAATATGTAGAACCCTCAAAATGCGATTACTCGCTTCACCCAGAGTAAATAATTATAGCCCTAAAATCTTAAAAGGGTGATGAATTTTTGCTCTTGATAGCGATTTGACGTGCCAAATCGACGGCGACTTCAATACTTGTAGTATCACTAAGATAAGAAGAAACACCTGATGGAAGGGCATTTTTAGTCGTTTTCCCGATAACAACAACATCCTGTGTCGGAAGTATTTTATGGTTTTGTAGAAAACATCGGATCGTTGATGGGGAGGTAAAAATCAACACCCCCTCTTGTGAAACCGAAAAATTACTCACTTCATCGTTGCAAACCGACTCATAAACAATCGCCTCATCGATTTCAAATCCACACTCCCGTGCACTCGAAACCCATTCGGATGCGACTACTTTGGGACGAAGATAAAGCCATTTCCCGTTCCGCTTTTTCGTGCCTAAAACATCGGGGATAGAGTCTCCGTACCCATTTGCAATCTCCACCTCTATTGCTCCAGCCATACGGGCACTTTTTGCGGTCGATTCGGAGACACAAATACATTTGAGTCTGTTCCAGTCGGGGGAATAGCTTTGAAGCGACAAAATTCCCTGCTTTGAGGTAAAAATCACCCCTTCGTATGCGGAAAGATCAATAAATGGAGTTAAAAAAGAGATGGTGAGGATCGGGATATGAATAACTCCCTCATAGGGAGTTTTAGAGATCAGATAGATGGGGCGCAAAATGCGTACCCCTTATTCCCATTCGATCGTTGCCGGCGGTTTAGAGCTGATATCATAGACGACACGGTTGATCCCGTCTACTTCATTGATAATACGGCGGCTGATGCGCTCCAACAAAGTATGCGGAAGATGCGCAAACGTTGCCGTCATCCCATCCACCGCTTCGACGACACGGACACATACGGTGTTGTCATACGTACGGTTATCACCCATAACACCGACCGATTTTACGTTCAAGAAGTACGGCAAATGCCTGCCATGTTTTAGTGTAATAACCGCTTACTTTAAGTTCATCAAGCAAAATAGCATCAGCTTCGCGAAGCAAGTCAAGATCTGCTTTGTTCACCTCACCCATAATTCGGATACCGAGACCCGGACCAGGGAAAGGATGACGGTTGACGAGTGAATCCGGCAATCCAAGCTCAAGGCCAAGTTTACGTACTTCGTCTTTAAACAAATCGCGCAGAGGCTCGATCAATTCAAAATCCATCCAGTCAGGCAATCCGCCGACGTTATGGTGTGATTTGATCGTTACCGACGGTCCGTTTACCGAAACCGATTCGATGACGTCCGGATAAAGGGTCCCTTGTGCAAGGAATTTGATTCCGTCGTGTTTTTTTGCTTCTGCTTCAAACACTTCGATAAAGGTGTGTCCGATGATTTTACGTTTCGTCTCAGGATCGGTCACACCCGCAAGTTTGCCGAGGAAGTTTTCTGACGCATCAGCCACTACGAGAGGCACTTTGAGATGAACTTTGAAAATATTCTCTACCGAATCGCGTTCCCCTTTTCGGAGCAAACCGTTATCGACAAAAACAGGGATCAACTGATCACCGATCGCTTCGTACAACAATGCCGCAACAACCGAAGAATCAACACCGCCGCTGAGAGCACAAAGAACTTTCCCCTCACCCACTTGGGCACGGATTTTGACAATCTGTTCTTTGAGGAAATGTCCCATATCCCATTTGTCAGTAATACCGCAGATTTTACGGGCAAAGTTACGGAGCATCAAATACCCCTCTTCGGAGTGATTCACTTCCGGATGATACTGCATCGCATAGACCATTTTTTCTTCGTTAGCGATCGCCGCATACGGAGAGTTTGGTGAGTAGGCAATAGGTACGAAACCTTCCGGCAAAACATCTACTTTATCCGAATGGCTCATCCATACCGCGCGTTCATCTTCACACCCCTCGAATAAAACTGAGTGCTGTGTCATGTCGATAGTCAATTCCGCTTTACCGTATTCATGATGATCGCTTCGGATAACTGATCCGCCGAAGTCAACTGCAATACGCTGCATTCCGTAACAAATTCCCAAAACCGGAATTCCAAGGGCATATACCCCTTGATCCACTTCGTATGCATCTTTGTTGTAAACCGATGACGGTCCGCCGCTGAGGATGATCCCTTTAGGATTCTTAGCTTTAATAACATCGATTTTAGTATGATATGGAAGTACTTCACAATATACTTTGTCTTCACGCAACCGTCGTGCAATTAGTTGTGTGTATTGAGAACCGAAATCTAGGACGATAATATTGACATCTTTCACGGGTGAGCCTTTAGGTGCAAGATTGAATAGTTTTAAGTGTCAAAGGATACTGTAAACTTGTTTAAGATTTAATACAAGAGCCGCCTTAATAAAAATTCGCGAATAAATGCCCTAAAGTTGAGGGTGAGTAATACAAACCGTTTACTTATTTTCTTTACAATGGAACTACCAAAAATACTTATTTTGAGCTCTCTATCATAATTTAATAATAAGGAGTTAATCTATGCAAACCCCTATAGAGCTAGACGGCATTGACCTTTCCACCCACCCTTTTGGATGGCTATTGCTTTTCATTTTCATCGCAGGTTATTACTTCATTGCGATGGAAGATAAATACCGTATAGACAAATCGAAACCGGCACTATTTATCGGAACGCTAATGTATATCCTCATCGGAGGGTTTTATGCCTATTACGGACTAAATTTTATCCCCTTCAAAAATGAAATTACCCATTTGGTTTTTGAAATAGCCCAAATTTTCTTTTTCCTCTATGTCGCTATGACGTTCGTCGAAGCTCTGATTGAGAGGGGGGTATTCAATGCCCTCAAAGGAAAACTGATTGCCAAGGAGTACAATTACACTCAACTCTTTTGGATTACAGGGTTTCTTGCCTTTTTTATCTCACCGATTGCGGATAATCTAACTACCGCGCTGATTCTGTCAACCGTATTGGTAACAATAGAGAAAAAAAATAGAGCTTTTTTGATCCCCAGTGCTATTAACGTCGTGGTGGCATCCAATGCGGGGGGAACATGGAGTCCGTTTGGAGATATTACGACCCTTATGGCATGGACGGCACAAAAAGGGGAGTTTAGCGATTTTATCTATCTTTTTCCCGCATCTTTTTTAGGTTGGATAGTCACCGCTTATTTACTTTCTCGTTATGTACCCAATGAAAATCTGAACCAATCGGGTGAAAAAAATAATGAAAAAATTGAAATTCTCAAAGGGGGGAAAGTCGTCATCGCTATAGGGATAGCCACCATCGCTATTTCGGTGATTGCAAAGCAGGTAATGTATCTGCCTCCGATGTGGGGGATGCTGTTTGGATTATCTGTTTTACAACTTTATATGTATTCACTGAAACGCTACCACAAGCAGGATGTCAATATTTTCAAATCGATCAGTAAAATCGAGAATAATACCCTCCTCTTCTTTTTCGGTATTTTAGCGGCAGTGGGTGCCCTCTATTTTGCCGGATTTTTAGGATACGTCACTGAACTCTACGATAAAGTCAATCCGACCTATGTCAATATTGGCGTCGGGTTTGTCTCAGCCATCATTGACAATGTCCCTGTCATGTCGGCAGTACTAAAATCTAATCCGGCTATCGATTATTCCCAATGGATGCTTCTTACCTTAAGTGTAGGGATCGGCGGATCACTGATCAGTTTCGGAAGCGCAGCCGGCGTGGGAGTGATGGGAAGAATGCACGGCATCTACACTTTTACGTCCCATATGAAACTAGCCTGGACCGTGCTGATCGGATACGCTGTTTCGATAGCGGTGTGGTATCTTCAGTTTATCATTTTAGGGATAGATTAATTTAATAGCTATAAGATAAAAAGGTTTCATAATGAGAGAGGTTCTTCAAAAGTGAGCCCCAATAAAGTATTTCTTTTATTAACCGATCAAGGCTATACTTTTAACGATAATCAATCTAATGCTATATAGTGAACTCCGATCGATTCAGAGCGTTTTTGTGCTGATACAATAATGTTCTGTGCTGTTAGTAACCGCAAACGCAATAATCTCCCTACGTTCTCCGAGAGCATCTTGTTGATCGCTTCATAGGCCCTGTTCAGTCCCTGTGGAGTACGCTTGATCGAAACATTCTCCCACATAATCGCTCTAAGCTCATCTTTTTTCTCTTTATCCCCATCTAATTCCAACGGCTCTTTACCTAGCGTAAAATTTTGAACACAGCCATGCGAAGGATTTGCCAAAATAGATTCTGCCGCCCTTTGTGCAAACACAAGCCCCTCAAGCAACGAATTACTTGCCAATCGGTTCGCACCGTGAACCCCAGTAGAGGCAGCTTCTCCGGCGGCATAAAGCCCTTTAATCCCCGGAATACTTCCATCAATATCAGTTTTTATTCCCCCTACGGCATAATGAAATGCCGGAGAGATCGGAACCCGCTCTTTGGGGAGATGAAATCCTAAATCATTGAGCGATTTATAGATATTCGGAAAACGCTCTTTAAAATATTCGCTCTCAAAATCTTCACACGATAAATAGGCCTGTTTTCCACTTTTTTGACGGTAATCGAAAATTGCCCTACTCACGATATCGCGAGGTGCGAGTTCACCGCGAGGATCGTACTCAAACAAAAACCGGTAGCCGTTTTCATCGACTACATGTGCCCCTTCTCCCCGAAGCGCTTCAGAGAGGAGCTGTTTACGCGCCCAGTTATTGGCAACAAAAACCGTAGGATGAAACTGCATCATCTCCATCGATTCAAGCGCGATCCCCTTCTCGACGCAGATACCGTGTATTTCCCCACTGATAGTAAAGGCGTTCGTATGGTATTCATAAAGCGATCCCACTCCGCCGCTGGCAATAACGACGTTATCAGCTAAAATCGTTTTTCGATTGCCACCGCGTGTAATGACTTCCACCCCGCAGCATCGATCCTCTTCGATCAACAAATCGATAACCGTCGTGTCACTCATCATCGGATGGGGGTTTTGGTTCAATAAAAAAAAATGAAGATGCCGCCCTGTCGCGTCTCCACCGGCATGAAGAATCCGACTGCGCGAATGAGCCGCTTCTTTGGTGTAGAGCAAATTGCCCTCGTCATCTTTATCAAATTCAAACCCGCGATGGATTAAATCTTGGATTATCCCCTGAGAACTTTCACTCATCATCTGCACTGCACGAGTATTGCACATCCCCGCACCTGCATCAAGGGTATCTTGTACATGAGAAACAATATCTTCATCGTTATAGGCAGTTGTCACCCCACCCTGAGCATAATAGGTATTGCATTCCCAAGGGTTGGATTTATTGATAATCAACACCTTTAAGCTCTTCGGCAAAGCAATAGCGGTATAAAGACCTGCTACCCCTGAGCCGATAATAACCACATCATAACGCAACGTGAGAATCCTTTGCTGCTGGTTTCTCATAATAAGGAGGAGCTTTATAGCCGCATCCGCTCAAAAATAGTACAATGGCAACCATAATGCTCAATGCAGATATTTTCAACATCGTTCCCCCCCTTTATCTTTAATGACGGATGTTATAATAGCTACCATAAATTATTCATTAAGAGTTCACCGATGATTGAACAAATTCGTAATCTCCCCCATCAAGCGGGAATTTATCAGTATTTGGATGAGAAAGGGAGAATTCTCTACATCGGAAAAGCCAAAAACCTCTCCAAACGGGTCAAAAGCTATTTTAATCTCACCCCTGAACTTTCCCCTAAAACAACTTTATCTTTACGCATTCAAAAAATGCTCTCCGAGACGGTGGGGTTCCATTACATCATTGTCGAAAACGAGCATGATGCCTTGATTTTAGAAAACTCTCTCATAAAACAGCTCAAACCGAAATACAATATCCTCCTACGTGATGATAAAACTTACCCTTATTTGTATGTCGATATGGAAGAGCCCTATCCCCGTTTTGAACTCACCCGCAAAATTATCAAAGGTAAAGGGATCCGTTATTTCGGCCCTTTTTCGGTGGGGGCTCGTGATATTCTCGATTCACTGTATGAGTTGCTCAAACTGGTTCAAAAAAAGAGTTGTTTAAAAGGGAAAAAAGGGTGTCTTTTCTATCAGATGGAACAATGCCTAGCCCCCTGTGAATTTCCGATCCCGCGTGAGAGCTACCTGCCAATAGTGATGCAGGGTATCGAGTGGATACAAAATAAACGTCGTCTCATCAAGCAGCTTGAAGCAAAAATGGAGTTTTATGCCGAATCGCTCCGTTTTGAGGAGGCGATGACGCTACGAGACCGTATTGAGCGAATTTCTAAAAGTGAAATCACTTCACAAATCGATCTCGCATCGACCGATAACTATGATGTATTCGCTATTGCGCTGAGCGAAACGCGCGGCTGCATTCTCCGTCTCTTTATCCGCGAGGGGAAAGTAACCTCTAGTACTTATGACTTTATCCCGCTGACCCCTTATTTCTCAATCGATGAAGCATATGAGCGGACACTGATAGGGTTTTACGGAAACGAAAAGCCCCCTATTATTGCTCCTATCTTAACGGCACACCCTTTTGAATCGAGCGATTGGGTTGGCGAACATCTGAGCGAACTCTTCGGGAAAAAAGTTCAACTCGAAGTACCTCAGCGCGGAGGGAAAAAAGAGCTTGCTGATTTGGCATTGAGCAACGCTTATGAACTTCTCCGAACCCCTCAACCAACCAAAGAGGTCCTTTTAACACAGATTCAAGAGTTGTTCGCACTTGACACCCTACCGCACCGTATTGAAGTGTTTGACAACTCCCATCATGGAGGCTCTGCACCCGTTGGGGCAATGATTACCTACGATAACGGACATTTTGATAAAAAGGGATACCGTACCTATCATCTTCAAAACCGCGATGAATACGCTCAAATGAAAGAGATATTGACTCGTCGCATTGAAGGATTCTCAAACAATCCTCCCCCCGATTTATGGATACTTGACGGAGGAGCTACACTGCGTACTTTAGCCATAGACTTACTTGCCTCTTTCGGGGTTCATCTTGATGTCATCGCCATCAGCAAAGAGAAAATTGACGCTAAATCTCACCGCGCCAAAGGATCCGCACGTGATATTCTCCACACGGATGATTCCACCTTGCGATTAGAGAGTTCGGATAAACGGCTGCAGTTCATCCAAATGCTCCGTGATGAAGCCCATCGATGTGCCATCACGTTTCACAAAAAAACAAAACTCAAAATAGATCAAGAATCTAAATTATTGACTATCAGCGGAATTAGTAGAGCGAAAATTCATAAACTCATCGATTATTTCGAAACGTTTGAAGCGATTGCCAAAAGTGATTTTGTGACACTTAGTGAGCTTGTAGGGAAAAAAGATGCCGAAAACATACAAAAGTACTACCGAGAAAACATGTCTAAGTAATCTTTTATGGAGTTTATGCCATATTCCAGAGATTATGTTTTCAGCAGTTTTTTAGCCAAGGGGTCACATGATGGAAAAACCAACTCCGATAGATGAAGAGTATATATTTGATGGACGCGCTATTGTTAGCGAAACAGATTTAAAAGGGGTCATCACCTTTGCCAACCGAAAATTTTGTGAAATCTCCGGCTATACTGTAGATGAATTAATGGGGCAACCTCATAATATTATCCGACATCCCGATATGCCTAAAGCGGCTTTTACTCAAATGTGGCAGACAATCCAATCGGGTACACTTTGGCATGGCTTGGTCAAAAATCTCCGAAAAGACGGTCGTTATTATTGGGTTGACACTGAAGTGACACCCACGTATGACGAAGAGGGAAAAGTAAAAGGGTACATGGCTGCACGTAAACCGGCATCACGTAAAAATATTGATGAGACTGCTGAACTGTACCGAAAAATGATTGAGCAAGAACGATAAGGGGGATGCGTGCTATTTTATAACCATAAACAAGAATTTATCGGAATCGATGAAGAGGGACTGAAACTCCTAAACTACGCAACATTTGAAGATCTACTAAGTGTCTGTAACGATGTTGCCGATCTTTTTGCGAAAGAGCCGGGTTACATCCATAATTTCAAAAGTTTCGGATGGATTGACTTTTTACTCCATGCCGATTCGGATGCCCGTTCCGCCATTGTCCATGGAAACGGACGTACCTTTTCGTGCACCCTTCAAATAAACACCCTTTTTTTAAGTGCAGAGCCCTCACACCCCGGTTATATCATTGATTTGCTCCACATTCAAACCATCAGCGGGGATGTGATCAAACTCCAACCGATTACCCCTAAAGCTACACCGGCAGTAAAACCTCCAGTCATTGAAACGCCAATACCGGTTGAAACAGCACCTTCTATCTTGCCAAATTACGAGCATATCACCCCTACAACCCTGAGTGAACCGGGGATTCTCGACGTACCTTCTTATAATGAGCCGGAAATCAGCGATGAGCCGTTAGATGATTTATATGCCCAACTTTCTCTTCCTCTCAGTAATGAAGAAGTGGAAAAAGATTTTTTCATTCCGGAACCTTCTCTCACCGTTGAACCTGAGCCTGAATTGAACCTGAGCCTGCTCCGGCGCCTGAATCTAAAGCAGATCTACCGATGGTTGGGAGTGTTCGTTACAGCAGTGCGGAAAAAGAGTTTATCAATACTCTTAAGGTCGATAAGTCATACCGATTTGATCCAAGCATTGCAGCTAAAGAGCTAGGTTTACCTGTTGATTTGATCCAAGAGTTTATCGGAGACTTTATACAGCAAGCTTACGAATTTAAAGATGAACTGTTTGAAGCAGCCCTCAAAAGTGACATGAACAATCTTAAAATCTTGTCCCATAAACTCAAAGGGGTTGCCGCAAACCTCCGTATTGAAGATGCCTTTGAAACACTCAGTATCATTAATACCTCCGCTGATCTGATTGAAGTTGAAGCCAATCTCAAATATTTTTACTCCATCATTGAAAAGTTACAAGGAAAAGAAGCTTCAGACGACGAACCATTCAAAGAGCCGATTCAAGAAGTTCAAGCTAACATAGAGTTCAAAGAACCCGCTATCGAAGCCCCTACCCTGAATGAATCCTCTGCTTCTCTTGCTGATGATGATATCTATTCCTTTGCACTGAAAGAGCATGAACCATTAATCATTCAGGAAGAGGAGCAATCTCCTGCATTCAAGCTTGATGAAGAGGATCTTTATCCGGCTATCAATATTGATGAAGAATTTACGATCGAACCGGTCGAAAATGAAGTGGTTCTAGAGAATATTGTTCCCGAAGCGATCCAACCGCTCCATTACGACAAAGTATTTATTGCGAGTGAACTCGGTATTGAAGAAGATTTTTTCAACGAATTGGTCAATGAATATAAAGTGGATGCGAAGCGTGCTGGCAAAGAGATTTCGACCGCGATTAGTGCTTTTGATACCCATGCATGGAAAAAAACAGCCTCCCAACTGAAAGGGATCAGCGACAATCTACGTCTTAGTGAAATTTCGGAGGAATTGGCTATTTTAGCCCAAACCAATGACGCCCAAGAGGCGAATAAAGCCTCCAAAAGACTCAACGGTTTTCTTGAACAACTATAAAATATAGGAGAAATAATGCAATTAGGACTTAGAAATCGGCTTCGCCTCATCAGTCTCTTACCGATTCTGATACTTTTTACCCTTGCAAGTTACTACGTTTACAACGCATATATTAGCTACCAAGGGGCCGGTCAGCTACAAGTAAGACTTGAGGGAAATAAACAATTAAACGATCTGATCAACAACCTATCACGTGAACGCGGGATGACGGTGATGTATATGGGGAACGGATCTCCGGCAACATTTAAATCACTGCAAGCACAACGTTCCCTTGTCGATCAAAAAATTGACGAGTATCAAAAGTATCTCACGATTGCCGAACACACAAATTCGGTTGAAGCTAAAAAAGCAGATGCTCTATCAAAACTCATTAGTGAGTTAGAAAAAAAGATTCTCTTATCCCGTCCCCTTGTTGATAACAAAACAGCTGATTTTAACCATATTTTTACCGATCTTTACGGTAAATCAGAAGAGCAACTTATCAATGAGTTGGCCGACCTTGCCTCTTTCCATTTTGATGAAGAGGTCAATTCCCTCTCGTATGCCTATCTCTCTTTGGTTCGGGCTAATGAATTCAGCAGCATTGAACGTGATTATATCACCTATGTTCTCTCACGGGCTACCCCACTTTCAGAAGAAGAGCTCAATAAATGGGTCTCACTTATTGCAAAAGCCGATACCTTCAATCTCGAGGGGATGAGTAATAAAACTATTCAAGGACAACTGCAATCGACACTTTACAGTGAAGACAATACCGATCTTTTCCTCGACATTACCTCAGAACGAACCACCATTTTGCAAAAAAGTACGACCGGTGCCTATGAGACCCAATCGGGTATCTGGTTTGCCATGATTTCTGAAAAAGTCGATGCGATTAATGACGCTGAAAAAGTGTTGATCAATGCTATGGATAAGCGAGCTTCACTGGTAAAAAGTGAAGCGGTGCAAGTACTTATTATTGCCGTTACGGTTTGGATATTAGGGGTTTTGGTTGCAATTTTAGGCTACTTCTTTTCCGCTGAAATTACCACTAACATTAAAAATCTCGAATCGGTTCTCCGCCGTGTTGCCGAAGATACCCACGATACCGAAGCTGAAGTACTCAGCCATACCATCAATCTCGATACCACCGCCGGAACAGCGCTCGCATATGCTCTTTTAGAGCGTATTATTGAACAAACACTCAATGATAAACAATATGCGATGGAAGCTTCTGAAGCCAAATCAATGTTTTTGGCAAATATGTCCCATGAAATCCGTACTCCACTCAACGGTATCGTCGGTTTTACCGAACTCCTTAAAGATACCGAACTGCATGATGAGCAGCGTGAATTTATTGATATTATTGAAAAAAGCTCCGAAAACCTTCTCGAAATTATTAATAATATTCTCGACCTCTCCAAAATTGAGAGTAACAAACTCGAAATTGAAGAGATCGTCTTTAATCCTATCGATGAGTTTGAAAGTGCCGTCGAAGTTTACGGGGTACGTGCTTCCGAAAAACATATCGACCTTGCCTGTTATGTTGATCCAAGCCTTGAACGCCCTCTCAAAGGGGATCCGACTAAAATCAAAGAGGTTATTATCAACCTCCTTTCCAATGCCGTTAAATTTACCAACAGCGGCGGTGCCATCAGTGTCGATATTCGCCGAGAGGAGTGTGAAACTCTCAACCGAACCAAAGTACGTTTTCAGGTCAAAGACAACGGAATCGGTGTCACCAGTGAACAGCGCTCACGCATTTTTGAAGCGTTTTCTCAAGCCGATACATCAATTACTAGAAAATACGGCGGTACCGGGTTAGGATTAACCATTTCAAGCCGCTTTGTCGAATTGATGGGAAGTAAACTGGATTTAGAGAGTGAACCGGGTAACGGAACCACCTTCTTCTTTACGATCGAATTTGAAGAGATTGAAACCCTGAACGAATCGCTCAAAGGGTCGTTTTCTAATATCAACGCCGTCATTTTGGAAAATAATTCGAAGAAAAAACTCCAAAATACCTATCTCAAAGAGTACCTTGACTATTTCGGAGTAAGCTATACCACGTTCCATGAGATGGATGAACTTAAAATGTTAGAGCGACAAGTCAATTACGACTTGCTCTTTGTCGACAACGATTATACAGGCGATGATGATCTTATGGCTTATGCCTCTTCCCAAGAACAGCTGGTCCTTATTACAAAATCATTCTATATGAAAAAAATCGACTCTATGGGGATCGATATTTTCAAAGTATTGTATGAACCGCTCAACAGTTCTAAAATCCGTACAACCCTCGATGCCTACGATGCCGAAGCGTTCAGCAACCGTAAAGTTAAAGTTACCCGCCGCAAAAAATTCGATGAGAAGAACTCCCGCTTTGCAGCATCTGCTCTTGTCGCCGAGGATAATATCATCAACCAAAAACTAATCCGACGTACCCTCGAAGATCTAGGACTAGAGATTACCATTGCCAATAACGGTCTTGAAGCGTTTGAAAAACGTAAAAATGGGACTTTTGATATCATTTTCATGGATATACAGATGCCGGTTCTTGATGGTATCGAAGCAACTCAGGAAATTTTAGATTTTGAAGAGGATTACCATCATGAACACATCCCAATCATCGCATTAACAGCTAATGCACTCAAAGGTGACCGTGAGCGATTTATGAGCGCAGGAATGGATGAATATACGACCAAACCATTGGTAAGATCTGAAATTATCTCCTTACTCAATAATTACTTGTCCCATAAAATTATCGAAATCAATCCGATTCCAAAATCGGTGCACGAAATCAAAGCACCATTAGTAGAGAGCTCCATAGAGAGTAACACAGACGAATCTGCTGATTTGTTTTCAGATGAAAAAGTCAATATTCCAAAAATTACAATCAATGAAGAGGAAGAGATTGAGATACTTCCTGAAGCAATTAGTGAAGAAACTGAGCCGGTTATTGAATATGAACCGACCATCGAAGAGCATGTATCTGCATATGATGCCGACGTTTTAATTGCCAAACAAAACACTCTGGAGTTAAAACTTTTTGCCCGTATCCTTGATGATTTAGGATACACCTATAAAATGGCAACAAATGCCGAAGAGCTCAAAGAAGAGCTCCGCGAACGTCGCTACAAACTTGCCCTTTTTGATAAAACATTAACTTCGCTGAATCTCAAGGATCTGTATGATATAATCCATATAGGTGAGAGTGATACTTCTCTTGTTATGCTAATCGATCCCAATTTGCCTGAAGATGCAGAGGATGCGATGTACGTTCATGAGATTATCAAAAATATCATCAATAAAGATTTATTGCGTCTTGTTTTTGAAAAATTTATCTAACCGAATGGGGAAATTCTAAATGGATGAGAAGAAACTAAAAGTTCTTGCGGTTGATGATGATATGATCAACCTCAAGTTGCTCAAGACCATGTTAATGAAAACCCAAAATGTCTCTGCCGTCGTAGAGGCAAAAAATGGTGCGGACGCAATCGGTGTACTAAAATCTCAAAATGATATCGATATCATTTTGCTCGATATTATTATGCCGGTTATGGGGGGGATTGAGATGCTTAAAGTGATTCGTGCCGATGAATCGCTTCGCCAACTCCCCGTAATCGTTCTCACTACCGATGAAACCAAAAAAGGAGAGGCGTTAGAATGTGGAGCTAACGGGTTTTTGATGAAGCCTGTCCGCGAAAAAGATGTCCTCGCTAAAATTGCTCAACTAGTCCTTTAAATTTCTACTTTATTCTTACAGTTTCTGCAATGAGCGATGATGAACCCGTATCGGTTCAGTTGTGAGATTTACATTGCTGGTTACCGTTGCATCAATCAATACGGTTGTATCTTTTCCCGTATTCTTTCCTAACGTTGTACAAATAGACCCTGGCGGAACATTACCCCGAAAACTATACGCTAAAGAGACGCTAATATCAAAGGAAGGAACTCCACCTGCATCATTAACGGTAATATTAAGCTGATTTAAGCACGGATTGCCCCCCGAAGTATTTACCCCCTGTGCCCTCATAAGAGCATACTCCGTGGCACTCTGTGCCAATAATTCAGCCTGTGCTCTGAGATAATTATCGGAGATCGATTTACTCCCAATCGCAGAATTAGATAAAAGCAATACACCGCCCAAAGCAACTAATACAACGACGAAAATAGCCAGAATCATCGCAAAACCCTTGCGTTTAGTAGCGGACATGAACCATCCTTTCACGGCAGATTTGATTTTTCGGATCACTCGAATCACTCAGATTTTCATCAAGCCCCTCCATGCAGATTTTGAGGGTATAAATATTACCCACATTTGAATTCATCGTAGTATTCGCGTTATCATATAAAATGGTAAAATGGGCCACTTTTTCAGCCAAAAGATGTGGTGTAGTACCGCTATACTGTCCTCCGTTCCACGGTTGAAAACCAGTATACATATTAAAATCACCATCTTTTGCTCTAAACGCATACGCCGTTCGCATCACATAAGCTCGGCTTGCCCGACCACTGATGCTTAACATTGGTCTGATAGCGTCTAAAGTTAGATTAGTCTCATTAACCGGTGCATTAATAACTTTATATACATCATTTGTACTTACCGCACCTTTCCACCCGAAGCGGTAGCACTCATCAGCCCCTTCTGCAAGCCCTTCACTACGAAACACAGCAGCACCTACTAATGGACTTGAAACCGTATTTATAGCAGTATAATTAGCATCGGATGAAATCATGATATTTCCCGTATTGAGAACATCACTTGTCCATCCGGGGAGCCACCGAGCATGTGTCACACTCCAATACCCTCGAAGACCGTCATTATCCACACTTACAAACGCAATCGTATAGTCATTAGCCTCATCCCCTGTTTGAGGGATACCGTTACATGTAGATCCAAATGGTACATCATTTATATCCAAACGGATAATCGAAGCCGATATCCCGTTTTCAAAATATTTGGAAACCTGCTCCAGAATATGATCGGCCTGAGCCACCCGTTTGGAGTATTCTCCCGTTCGGTAGATGCCGTCATAATATTGACGCACCGCTTCCAATGCCAATCCCCCTACGATTCCCAGAATGACGATGACAAACAGTAGCTCGATCATTGTAAAAGCTTTATGATTATTAGCAGGTCTCATTCGGCAAACTTCCCGACATTGGATTTAAAAAAAGTGAGTGTCATATCGACATCTGGATTATTCGCATTAGCAACTCGGACAACAATCCGTTTCAAATCGGTTGCGGCTCCCGCTTTGTTCGGATTCATAGCCGCTGATGAACCGAGCTGCCACGTGGCTGTGGTTACCCCATTAGCATTTAATCCCGAAGTTGTAGCTGTGACATAACTGACATTGTAATTTATAGGGATTTGATAGACAGTTGCGGTATCCGTTGTCGTAACGGTTATATTGTACGGATTATTATGCAGTTGTTCAATCCCTCGACTCAAATTCAAATCGCCGTTTACCGGAGTTGCTCCCATCATCGGGGGGTTAGCGGAGCATCTCATACTCGAATCTGGGTTCGACCGGTACAATCCGGCCCCTCTGAGCGGATCGGCATTACACACTAAATCCCCCGCACTAACATTAAGAGGACTAAAGTCAGGGGCACTCGAGTTTCGATCCCACCGTGCCTGAGAGACTTTGGTAATCTCCCCCATCATCCGCTTGAGTATATCTTCATCGACGATCATCCCTTTAGATGCATTGCCCGCTACACTCATCATTGAGGGGATCGTAATCACACTGATCGCGATAATAACAATCGCAAATATAACCTCTATCATTGCCATCGCTGAGCGCATTGCCATCCCTTTCATCATCGAGTAGCCGGAGTATAATCGTAAGTGACTCCAGTTCCTGTTTTCGTGGCTTTATTCGCTTTATCCCCTCTAAGCTCTGTGTTCGTCGCACTTCCGGCTCTTCCGACGTCAGGGACGACATTGATATTAAAACATGGATGGGTCAAACATGCTACTTCCGTATTACCGGTCACTGGGTCTGCATAGTCTGACGCATTTGCACCATACCACAGCCACGGGTTAGCCACTGTTGCCCGGGTCATCCACCGTCACGGCGGTGAAATCTGGGCGGAAGCCGTTGTCGAACACGGTGCAACATTCTATTTCACTCTTCCATCGTAGGAGATGAACTATGCCACAGGAAAAAGTGATCCTGCTTGTCGAAGACAGCCCGGACGATCAGCTTCTGACAACCACCGCGCTCAAACAGGCCAACATTCGGAATGAAGTCATCATCGCCAGGGACGGTGTGGAGGCACTGGACTATCTTTACGGGACCGGAACCTTTAAGAATCGCGACGTGACGATGCTGCCTCAAGTTGTTCTTCTGGACCTGAAACTCCCGAAATTGGACGGCCTGGAAGTGTTGGAGAGAATTCGGAATGACGAGCGAACAAAAGTCCTCCCGGTCGTTATTCTGACGTCTTCCCGGGAGGAGAAGGATGTAATCAACGGGTACAAGCTCGGAGCGAATAGCTTCATTCAGAAACCGGTTGATTTCAACAAGTTTTCGGAGGCTGTGAGACAGCTGGGGCTGTACTGGATTCTTCTCAACGAGGCGCCGTAGTCTTGTACAAGAATGGGGTGGCTATGAAACAGATTCGAATTCTTTTCGCTGAAGACGACGAGAACGACGTGACGATCGCTGTTGCGAGGTTGCGCGACCAGGGCTTTGAACCGACAATCAAGCGGGTCGAAACCGCGGAGGAGTTCAAGTCTGCGTTGAACGAGGAATGGGACTGCATTATTTCCGACTACAAAATGCCGACGTTCACAGGCGAAGAGGCGCTTGCGATTGCGAAAGCTTCAGGGAGTCTTATTCCCTTCATACTTGTCTCAGGGACGATCGGCGAGGAAGTCGCAGTAGACATGATGAAACAGGGGGCCAGCGATTATCTCCTCAAGGACAAACTTGGCCGGCTGGGGGCAGCCATCACTCGCGCAATGGACGAGCGACAATTACAGTTGCAACACTCTGAAGCCCAGGAACGACTGCGAGAATCGGAGCGCCGGTTCCAGGAAATGTTGGGGAATGTCGATTTGATCGCAATGACGCTCGATCGAAAGGGAAGAATCACTTTCTGTAACGATTACTTGCTTCATCTCACGGGTTGGAAACGTGAGGAAGTGCTGGACAGAGACTGGTTCTCGTTATTCTTGCGGAATGAACACCCGGAAGGTACAGAAGCTATTCCTGGATAGCATATCGAAGGAAGAGGCGCCGACGCATCACGAGAATCCCATTTACACAAGGTCTGGAGAATTGCGCGAAGTTTATTGGAACAACACATTCCTTCGCGGTATGAAGGGCGAAATCGTCGGGACGGCGAGCATCGGAGAGGACATCACCGAACGAAAGCGGGCAGAAATTGCATTGCGTAACAGCGAAGCCGAATTCCGGAGTCTTGCCGAATCTTCCCCGCTTGGCATCGTCGTCAGCTCTCCCAAGAATGAATTGCTCTACGTCAATCCAGCACTCTTAAAAATGTCTGGCCTCAGCTACTCAGAGTTCGTAAGCCAGGGGTGGATCGGGTTGATCTATCCCGAAGATCGTGCAGGGGTCATGAAGAAGCTCGCGGGTGCTATACAGAACAAGGAAGAATGCGCCTTCGAGCACAGAATGCAAACCACTTCGGGAGAAATAATGTGGTTGGTGGCACACGCTGCTCCTGTGCTTGGTCCGGACGGCGAGATCCTGCGGTTGATTGGCACGGTCGTCGATATCACCGAACGGAAACTGGCCGAGGAGCAGCTCAGCAAAAGCGAGGAAAAATACCGCGGCATCTTTGAAAACGTGCAGGATGTCTATTACGAGTCGTCCGTCGACGGAACAATCATCGAAGTGAGCCCCTCCATCGAGCTCTTGTCGGGAGGACAATATCGCCGGGCGGACCTGCTCGGGAAGTCGATGTACGATTTCTATGCTGATTCCCGGGAACGAGAGGCTCTCCTCGTGGCTATCCAGGGAGGACTGCAAGTCTCAGATTTTGAGATCACTCTGAGGAACCGGGATGGTTCACCGGTGCTCTGTTCCATTTCGGCAAGCGTCCGCACTGACGCACTGGGGAAACCGGTGAAGATCATCGGCAGCTTGCGCAACATCACCGAGCGCAAACAGTCGGAGAAAGCTCTGAGAGAATCGGAAGAGAAATTTAGAAGCCTCTTCGAAAGAAATCTGGCGGCGACATTCGTCTCGACTCCTTCCGGCAATCTCATCGAGTGTAATCCGGCGTACCTGCAAATGTTTGGGTTTGAGTCGAACGAGCAAGCTTTGGCGACCAACATGATCCGACTGTATGCAGATCCGAAAGACCGGGAAAAGCTCCTGACAATACTCACCGATCAAACCAAGGCGGAAAATTTGCAGCTGCAGATGCTAAAATTGGACGGGACGACGTTGTTTGTTATCGCCAATGTCGTCGGCAAATTCGATGAACGAGGTCATCTCGTCCAAAAGACAGGATATCTCATCGATGATACAAAACGTCATACACTCGAAAAAGAGTTCATCCAATCCCAGAAGCTGGAAAGCCTTGGTATCCTTGCAGGAGGTATCGCCCACGACTTCAATAACATCCTGGGAATTCTCATGGGACACGTCTCGTTGTTGGAGCGCGTTACGGACGATCCCGAGTTGCACAAAACCAGCATGGCCGCAATCGACACAGCGTTGAAGAGAGGCACCGGTCTCGTACGCCAATTGCTGACATTCGCACGGAAGACCGATTCGCAGTTTGCCGCTGTGTACGTCAATGACACTGTCAAAGAAATATCGAGGTTGCTCAGAGATACACTCCCCAAAACAATTGAGATTGTCGCGGAGCTGGGCACCCAAATTCCCGCC
>CAWJRP010000004.1:0-34184 GCA_963845295.1 Sulfurimonadaceae bacterium
TTTTTAGAAGAAGAAGAAGAAGAAGAAGAAGAAGAAGAAGAAGAAGAAGAAGAAGAAGAAGAAGAAGAAGAAGAAGAAGAAGAAGAAGAAGAAGAAGAAGAAGAAGAAGAAGATGTTTTTCCTCCGCCCCCCCCAACACTCACTCCCCGCAACACAAACAAACAAAACAAACAAACACAATGACAACAACAAAATCAAAACGACACACATACAACGAAATCGGGCGCTCCAACCGCCGATGATGGAATTTCACTTGGCGGGATCCGGCTTGGGCTTTCGCCGGTTTCCTGCCCGCCGTCACCTCGCCGCGGAACGGCGCGAATTCCTCCTCCTCCCGCGCATCGGCGATCAGGTGCACCATCTCGATGCCCGCCCGCTCGATGCGGTGCACCAGACGTTTCGCCCGGCCGAGGAAATACAGGTAAAACAAATACATCGGCACCGCCACCGTCAGCCCCAGCACCGAGGTGATCAGCGCCGTGAACACCCCCGCCGTCAGCTCCGCCGGACCGGTGAAACCGCCCTGTTCGCTCACTTTCTGAAACGTTTCCAACATCCCCAGCAGCGTGCCGAGCATCCCGACCAGCGGGGCCAGCAACGACACCCCGAGGATCGCCCGGATGTTTTTCTCGATGCGCGGCACCTCGAGCTGGCCCGCCTCCTGCACCACATCCCGCAAATCCGCGCGGCTCAGGTAATACCGCAGCAACGCCGCGTGGGCCACCCGCGCCACCGGTCCCGGCGCCCGCGCCGCCTCGTGCAGCGCCTCGGCAAACGACCGCCGCCGGACGTGATGCGCCAGCCCCACCAGCAAATCCCCCACGTTGATCCGCGCCCGGTGGAAGAAAAACAACCGCTCCACCACGCACACCGAGCCGATAAACGCCAGCCCGAGCAGCACCCACACCAGCGGGCCACCCTGCTCGATCAGGCCTGAGGGTTCCATCAATGCCAGAATCATCTGCCCGAAACTAAGCCGCTCCCGCCACCGCTGGCCAGCATCAAAAGCGGAGATGCCGAGGACTTCGAGGTCGCGGAGACTTACGACCGAAATCAGCGGCAGCTTCCTCCGCGACTCGCAGCTCCGCGTTTCCACTTTCAACTCTTCCGCTTGCCCCCGCCTCCGCATTTCCCATCCTCCCCCATGCTCGCGACCGCCGCCGCCCTCAAAAAACTCCTGCTCGAAAAATCCGTCCGCACCGGCAACTTCACCCTCGCCTCCGGCAAACAAAGCGACCTCTACATCGATTGCCGCGTCACCGCGCTCGATCCCTTCGGCGCCAATCTCATCGGCGACCTCGGCTGGCACGCCGTGCGTTCCAAAATCCACTCGGAGCACCTCAAGATCGACGCCATCGGCGGCATGACCCTCGGCGCGGACCCGATCTCGCTCGCCGTCGGCATGACCTCCGCCACCAAACATCCGGCCGAGGCCCTGCAAGTCTTCACCGTCCGCAAGGAACCCAAAGGCCACGGCGCCGGCAAACAAATCGAAGGCAACTTCAAGTCCGGCGACAACGTGATCGTCGTCGATGACGTCATCACCACCGGCGGCTCCACCCTCAAGGCCATCGACGCCATCGAACGCGAAGGCGGAAAAGTCGCCTTCTGCCTCGTGCTCGTGGACCGCGAGGAAGGCGGCCGCCAGGCCATCGAAGCCCGCGGCATCCACGTGCTGCCGCTGTTCACGCGCACCACCTTGTTAGGCGGCTGAGGCACGATGGATGCCCCATTTTGTGCAGCCCGCCAAGCAGATTGCATACTATGCGGATACCCGATCGATTGATGATTGCCGATTGTTGAAGTGACGGAACGCCATCTCAACATCCAATCAGCATTCAAAAATCAACACTCATCAATCGGAAATCAAACCGCTTAAAGTTTTATCTGTAAAACGGGCCACCTACCGGCCGCCGGCCGTGGCGGACTTGAGCATGCCGCAGCCCGCCGCCACGTCGATGCCGCGGCGCTGGCGGAAGGTGCAGGGAAATCCGGCGGCGCGCAGGATTTTCTGGAACGCGTGGCCGGCGGCGCTGGCGGTGCCGGCAAAACCCGCCGGTGGGATTGAGCGGGATCAGGTTGATGTGGGCGTCGATGCCTTCCAGCAGTTTCGCCAGGCGGGCGGCGGTTTCCGGGCGAATCGTTGTTGCCCGGCGATCAGGGTCCACTCGAAAAAGATCCGCTTGCCGGTGAGTCGGCCGTAGGTCGCGGCAGGCGTCGATCAGCATTTCCAGCGGCCAGCGCCGGCTGGCGGGCACCAGCGCGGCGCGTTCCTCTTCGGTGGAGCCATGCAGGCTGACAGCCAGGCGGTAGGGGCTGCTGTTCCTCGGCCAGGCGCAGGATGCCCGGGCACCACGCCGACCGTGCTGATGGCGATTTTCGACGGGCCGATGCCGATGCCGCGCACGTCGGAAATGATGTCCAGCGCGTGCATGCACGGCGTCGAGGTTGTGCAGCGGTTCGCCCATGCCCATCAGACGAGGTTGCGCAGGCGTTTGTCAGGATGGCGTCTGTTGCAGGACGCGGCGGGCATGCAGGACCTGGGCGACGATTTCGCCCGGCCGCAGGTGGCGGACGAAGCCCATCTGGCCGGTGGCGCAAAACACACAGCCCATCGCGCAGCCGGCCTGGGTGCTCACGCAGACGGTCTGGCGGCCGTCGTAGCCCATCAGCACGGTCTCGATCGTGTGGCCGTCGCGCAGGCGCAGCAGGAATTTGCGGGTCAGCCCGTCGCTGCTGCGGATTTCATCGGCCACCTCCGGCGCATCGAGGAAAAACGCTTTGCCTTCGCCCACGGATTGCCGTCGATCCAGCGCTGCAGCGGCGGCAGGAAATCGCCGGCGGCGAGATCGGGCTCGCCCTCGCGGTGAAGCGCCCGCCACAAGGCCTTGGCATGATGCGCGATCACCCCCGCCGCCGCCAACACCTCCGCCAACTCGGCAAATCCGAGATCGTGCAGCGATCGTGGGGCGCCGGCGGTCATGCGCGCAATCAAGCCCCGGGGCCGGACCCGTTCAAGCCGCGATTCTTTCCGCATGCATCGCTTGCCATTGACCGCCAAACCCGCTAGGTGCTCTGTCCATGACCGAATGGTATTACGCGCGTGGCGGCCAGCAGAGCGGGCCGGTGACTTTCGAACAACTTGGCGAACTCGCCCGTAGCGGCGGACTCCACCCCAAGGATCTGGTCTGGACCTCGACGATGAAGGATTGGACGCCCGCCGGCCAGGTGCCCGGGCTGTTCGTCGCGCCCGCCATCGCCGGCCGCCCCCCCCGCGGATCCCGCCAATCCCTACGCCGCCCCCCAAAGCGCCTGGACCGCAGCCGCTCCCTCCACCGGGGTGGCGCTGGCGGAAATCGTCCCGGGCAGCGAGCCCATCGATATCGGCGCCTGCGTCGAAACGCGGCTTCGATCTAACCACAGCGCCATTTCGGCATCATCCTGCTGGTGGGGTTGATCTACTTCGCGGATTTCCATCGCGGCTCGGCTTGATCCTCGGGCTGCTCGATCTCGCGCTCGGCATCGGCACCCATTCGCAGTGGCATCGTCCGCGGCCCACAGCGGCAATTTCAGCATGACCAACAAAACGGGAGCCCGCTCAACATGATCCTGACCCAGGTGCTCTCGATCTTCCTCGCGCTGGGACTCGCCCGCATCGGGCTCAATCTGGTGTCCGGCAAGGCCGTCTCGGTGGGCATGTTGTTTGGCGAGGGCCACAAACTGCTGCGCGGGATCGGCGCGATGATTCTGTTCGGGCTGATGCTGGTCGCCGGCTTCATGCTGCTGATCGTTCCCGGCATCTACATCGCCATGCGCTATGGCCATTTCATGATCGCCATCGTCGACCGCGACATGGGCATCATGGAATCCTTGTCCTACAGCTCCTCGATCACCACCAACAACCGCATGAACCTGTTCGCTGCCTCGCGCTGCTCGCCATCGCCATCTGTTTCGCCGGCCTGCTGGCCTGCGGCGTCGGCCTGATCTTCGCCGGTCCCGTCGTCTAGCTGTTCCTCGGTGGTCGCCTACCGCTGGCTGCAATACGGCCACCGCGCCGCCCTCGATCACCCCGGGACCACCACGCCCGATGCTCGCCGGCGTCGTGAGCCCGGGAAATCCGCGCTCTGCGCATCCCGCCGCTTGCCCTCGGGCCGGGCGTCCGCTACCCTCGGGCCGTCCGATGTCCGATTCCTTCGTCCACCTCCACCTGCACACCGAGTTTTCCCTGCTCGACGGCATGATCCGCACCAAGGATCTGGCCAAACGCGCCGCGGAACTCGGCATGCCCGCCGTGGCGATGACCGATCACGGCAACCTCTACGGCGCCATCCAGTTCTACAAAACTGTGCAAGGACCGGGGTGAAACCGATCCTCGGCTGCGAAATCTACCTCGCGCCGCAGTCCATGGAGGACAAGAAGGATATCGTCGGCCGCAAGCGCGCCACCCACATGACCTTGCTCGCCGAGACCAACGAGGGCTGGGACAACCTCTCCAAGCTCGTCACCAAAGGCCACCTCGAAGGCCTCTACTACGGCAAACCCCGCGTCGATCGCGCCGCGCTGCGGCAGTTTGCCAAGGGCATCATCTGCCTGACCGGCTGCATCTCCGGCCCGGTCAACGAATGGCTGCTGGCCGGCGACGAGGACAAGGCCCGCGAAACGCTGGCCGAACTGGTCGATATCTTCGGCCGGGAAAACACCTACGTCGAGATCCACAACCACGGCCTCGAACCCGCAGCGCCGCGTCACCCCGGGCTTGCTCAAGCTCGCCGCGGAATTCGGCCTCAAACCGGTGGCCGCCAACGACGTGCATTTCCTCAACCGCAGCGATCACGAGGCGCACGACGTGATGATCTGCATCGGCACCGGCCACCTGCTCATCGATGAAAACCGCATGCGCTACTCGCCGGAGGTCTATTTCAAGACGCCGGAGGAAATGCGCGCGCTGTTCGCCGATGTTCCCGGCGCCTGTGATGCCACCCTGGAAATCGCCGCGCGCTGCAACGTCGAACCTCAAGCTCGATTCCACCTCGTCGGAAAAATACCCGCAGTTCGGCACGCCGG
Organism: Sulfurimonadaceae bacterium; assembly: GCA_963845295.1. Lineage (GTDB taxonomy): Bacteria > Campylobacterota > Campylobacteria > Campylobacterales > Sulfurimonadaceae > Sulfuricurvum. The sequence goes on from CAWJRP010000004.1 coordinate 5,065, forward strand.
ACGGCAGCCCGCGCGAGGAATACTTCACGATTTGAAGTTCATGTGCTCCAGCATATGGGCGATACCGCTTTTTCCCATCACTTCATTGCGGCTTCCCACTTTATAAAAAATATCGGTAGAGATAACAGATGAGCCGTTATCCATAGGGATAGCAACGACTTGCAGCCCGTTGGAGAGGGTTTTGGTTTCATAATGAGGAAGTGATGAGGCCATAAGGGTTCCTAGAGACAAAATTAGTGCAATGAAAATTTTCATTGCCGATCTGCACCGATCGCTTCGGTAATGGAGGTGAACCCGTCAGATGCCAAAAGGTCGATTAAACCGCTGTTGATCTCTTCGACCACTTCAGGTCCTTTGAAGATGAGTGACGTATAAATTTGCACCAGAGAAGCACCCGCACGAATACGACGGTACGCCTCTTCGGGAGAATTGATACCGCCGACACTGATTAGGGTTGCTTTACCGAACAGTTCACGAGCGATTGCGTCGAAAATGTAAAAACTCCGCTCACGCAATACTTCACCGCTGAGTCCACCTATCTCTTCGGGTTCACTGACGAGTGAATAGTCTACTGTCGTGTTGGTCGCAATGATACCGTCCGCTCCGCTTTCCACCGCATGGACACAGAGTGCTACCGCTTGATCTTCGGACATGTCGGGAGCTATTTTGAGCAAAATCGGCTTATTGGTAATCGCTTTGGCCTCGGCAAAAAGTTGAGAGATAAACGCTTCGTTTTGGAGATCCCGTAGACCCGGAGTGTTAGGAGATGAGATGTTGATAACCATGTAGTCGGCATATTCGTGGAGCGCTTTGATCAGCGTGGTGTAATCTTTGATCGCTCTATCTTCGGGGGTAATTTTGTTTTTACCGATATTGACGCCGATAGGGGTGCTGAACGGGTAGATGTTTTTGAGACGGTGGCTGATGCGGAAAAGTCCGTCATTATTGAATCCCATCGCATTTTGAAGAGATTCCTCTTCGATGTGTCTCCATAAACGGGGACGTGGATTCCCCTCTTGTGGTTTTGGGGTGAGAGTACCGATTTCACTAAAACCGAATCCCATCGACATGACACCATGAAACATTGTTGCATTTTTGTCAAATCCTGCCGCAAGTCCGACCGGATTTAGAAACGTCCGTCCGAAAAGCTCTTGGGTGAGGGAGGGGTGGCTTACGAAATTTTTTGCCATCCACCCGTTAACAAGGGGGGGACAAAAGCTCGCACCGTGTAGCAGCGCTGCGGCAAGGGTATGGGCATTTTCGGGCTGAAGTTTAAAAAGCCAGGGTTTTAAAGATTCGTAATCAAACATACCATCCGCCTCTTGAAGAGTTAAAGTTGACGCGATTATACTCAAAAAAGGTTTAACGGGGAATTATTCTCCCATTTTACCTGCAAGACGACGATAACTTTCAGATGTTTCAAGCAGTTCTTGATGAGTTCCTCGGGCGATAATTTGCCCCTCTTCAAAATACAAAATCGTATCGGCATGGGTAATGGTACTGAGGCGATGGGCGATAATGAGGGTTATTTTGTCTTGGGCATACTCATGTAATGCCGCTTGGATACGCTTTTCGCTTTCGTTGTCCAGTGCGCTGGTCGCTTCATCCAAAATCAAAAGAGAGGCGTGTTTGTAGATAGCACGGGCGATGGCGATACGCTGACGCTGACCGCCGGAGAGGTTTGCACCGAACTCCTGCATCACCGTATTGATTCCCTCAGGGAGGGCGGAAGCAAATTCAAGGGCATCCGCTTTTTGCAGTGCATTTTTTACCCTCTCTTCATCGATGTCACTTCCGTATGCGACATTCGCCGCTAAGGTGTCTTGGAAGATATAGACCCTTTGCGATACGGCGGCAATTTGGTTACGGAGGGAATTTTGGGTGTATGATTTTAGGTTTTGATGATTGAGTGAAACCGTTCCCTCAGTGGGGTCATAAAATCGTAGCAAGAGGTTGATAAGGGAGCTTTTCCCACCGCCGCTTTGCCCGACGAGAGCAATTGTTTCTCCTGCATGTATAGTGAGATCGATATGTGAGAGGGCAGCTTTCTCCCCAAAATGGAGGGTTACATTCTCAAACTGCAGATGGCTGATCGGCTCATTTAGAACGCTAGAACCATCTTGAATACTATTTTCCAAATCAAAAATATGAAATACACGCTCACTGGCAGCTTGGGCATCTTGAATTTTACTAAAAATGGCACTGACACGGCGAAGCGGTTGAAAGACGAGCCCGATTGCGGTTAAAAATGCGGTAAATTCACCGACACTCATCTCTCCCGAATAAACGGCTTTTCCACCGATAAAAATTACGGCGGCTAATCCAATGGCGGCAATAATCTCCATGATAGGAGAAACCAGTTCACTGGTATAGGATGCTTTCATATTGAGTTTGAAAAAGTGATCATTTTCATCTTTATAGCGGTTGAGTTCGTATGCTTCAGTAGCATTGGCTTTTATTATTTCACTGTTATTGAATACTTCGGTTAATCGAGTCATCAGATCGGCATTTTTTTCCTGAGAACGATGAGAAAGCCGTTTGAGTCTGCGGGTAATCTTAATTAACGGTAAAATCACTACCGGCATTACAACCAATGCCCAAAATGCAAGTGAAGCATTGAGATAAATAACATAACCGACAAGGGCGATAACGGTAAAACTCTCTTGTATAAGTTCCGGGAGCATTCGTGAAACAAAATATTGTACCCGGGTGATGTCGTTGGTAATACGAGAAATTAGCTCACCGGAGCGTTCGGTGTAGAGAAATTGCATGTCCATGTGGACCATTTTCTCTAGTAAATCTTCACGAAGACGTGAAACGATATGCATCCCGATATAGGTAGTAAAAACGGCTTGGATATATCGACCTGCTGATTTTAAAAGATAAATACCTATCAGCAATGCGGGGATAATATAGAGCATAGTCGGCTCTTTTTTGATAAACATATTATCCATCAACGGTTTCATGATATGAGCCGTACCCGCCGTTGAAGTAACTGTCAGGATAATCCCAATAAAAACCATCAGATAGTGAAATTTATACCCTCTGATATAAGGTAAATAACGTCTAATACTCTCTTTCAATCCCGTATCTCCCAAAAAGTTCCGTTAGGTGTATCCATAATAGCGATTCCCAGTGTTGTGAGTTCATCTCGGATGAGATCAGAAGCGGCGAAATCTTTTGCTTTTTTCGCCTCTGTCCGTTTGGTGATCAAATCATCAATTTTAACTTTTGTCGCTTCATCCAACCCGAATTGGAAATATTCGAACGGATTTTTTCCTCCAAATCCCAAAACGGTTTCTATCGTTGATAAAGCCGAAAGTAGAGTTTGCCGGTAGCCTTTATCTTTCGGATTGACATCGAGGGCTTCATTCGCCTGTGCAGTCAATTCATCGATCAGGGCATAGGCGCGTGAGACGTTTAGATCATCTCTCAACGCTTCAAGAAGGGATGTTTTAAACTCTGTATCGACCATTTCGGCAGTGAGCCCGAAGAGACGTTTTTTGAGGCGGTAGAGTTTATCAAGACGTTTTTTAGAGGCGATGAGATCCTCTTCGTTAAAGTTAAAATCACCTCGATAATGGGTGCTAAGGAGATAGAAACGTAGCACTTCACCATCATAGGCTTTTAGGGCATCTTTGAGGAAAAAACTGTTCCCCAGACTTTTGGACATCTTTTCACCGTCAATCGTGACAAAACCGTTATGCATCCAGTATTTTGCCAACTCATGATTCGTTGCACAGCGGGTTTGTGCCGCTTCGTTTTCGTGGTGTGGGAAGAGTAAATCAGCTCCGCCGCCGTGGATATCGATAGCGTATTCTCCACTGTGTGGGCTGACATAGCGTTCAATCATTGCCGAACATTCCAAATGCCATCCCGGACGTCCTCTGCCGAACGGAGACTCAAACGCTACCCCCTCATCATGAACCGCTTTCCAAAGGGCAAAATCGGCTTCATGGCGCTTTTCGGAAACTTTTTCGACACGGCTGACGTTTTCAGAACTTTGGCGATTGCTAAGTGAGAGATAGCTTTTGTCGCTGGAAGTATCGAAGTAGATATCGCCGTTTTGAATAGTATAAGCATGATTTTTATCGAGCAGTTGCTGGATCATGTCGCTCATGGCGTCGATTGATTCGGTCGCTTTGGGCTCCAGTGTCGGTTTTTGGACACCGATTGCTTCCATATCGCGGTGATACGCTGCGGTATAGCGCTGCAGCGATTTCGGTGGTGCTGATTCCCAGTTCTCGTGCTTTGTTGATTATTTTATCGTCGATATCGGTAATGTTTCGGGCGAAGAGTACCTCATACCCCTCGGCTTCTAAAACACGACGAAGTAGGTCGAATACCAAAGCACTTTTAGCATGTCCAAGATGGGCATCGTCATAGACGGTAGGACCGCAGACGTAGAGGGAAACTTTCCCCTCTTGAAGTGAGACAAATGGTAGTTTGGTTTTTTTAACGCTGTCGTAAATAGTCATGTATTTCCAATGTTTTTATCGTATTAAGTGTATCAAAAATTGATTTAAAGTATAAAATGCCGCTCCCAGTCCTGCCGTCCCTAGGAGAAAATAGAGGCTAAAACGGGTTTTTAGAAGATCGAAAAAGATATTCCATCCCACCTCTTTTACCGTTAGAACCATTTGCACTGCTCCACCGATACTCCCTGCCAATGCTAAACCGGCGGCTCCGAGAGGTTTCATCAGGATGAGAGAGAAAATAATGTTGATAATGAGGGAGATAGCGGCAATTTTTGCCGCTTTGATATGCTTGTGCATGGCGTACAAATAGAGGGAAAAAAGCTTCGCGAGTCCGAAGGGGAGCAATCCCACCATGTACATCATGAGAACATTTGCCGTATTGTGGGTGTCTTGGATCGTGAAAGCACCCCGCTCAAATAAAAGCCAAACGATCGGTTCGGCCAAAAGGATTCCTCCCAAAACCGAAATCCCCAACAGGGCACTGAGGAGCCAAAACGATTTATGGAGGTTTCGGTAGGCAAGGGTATGATTCTCATTTTTGATCGCTTTGGCGATGCTGGGGAATAATGCAGTCGTGATGGCTAGTGCGATGATGGCGAAGGGGAGCTGGAAAATACGGTTGGCATAAAAGAGATACGAGACAGACCCCGCCGCTAAAAATGAGGCGAGAGAGGTATCGATAAATGAGGCTATTTGTGCAGTAGAGTTCCCCAATACCGAAGGGAAAAAGAGGGAGCTGAATTTGGACTCTTCAGCTTTGACATCTTTGGATTTTCGATATTTCCATCCCCCGATGAGAAGCTTCATAAGTCCCTGCTGACGCATCGTGTAGAGATGGGTGATGACTTGAAGCAATCCCCCGACGAGAATCGAAAAACTCAGCGCATAGACAATCGTTTTAGGATCGCTGTGGGCGAAGAGCATGAGGGTAACGATCATGGCGATATTGAGCCATACGGTGGAAAAAGCGGTGGTAAAAAAATGCTCTTTATGTTGTAAAAGTGTCCCTAAAAAGGTGACGATAAAGATGAGATCCAAATACCAAAAATTGATGGTGGTCAGCGGAGCAGTTTTAGCGATCAGATCGGCGTTCCAGTCCCATGCCAGCAGTTTGGTGAAAAATCCCGGAAAGAGGGTGACGATGAGTGAAAAGCCGATGATGACCGCCATAAAACGGATAAATATTGCAACGGCAAAGACACTTTTTTGACGAGAGGCGATATACGAGGGCATAAAGCTTTGGGTAAAAGAACCTTCGGCGAAGATGCGGCGAAAAAGGTTGGGGAACTTGAACGCCATAAAAAAGATATCGCTCCACATGTTCGCACCCAACACCGACGTCATTAAAATATCACGCCCTAGTCCCGTAACACGGGAGATGAGAATACCAAAAGAGTTGGAGAATATCGATTTAAACATAGTTTATATCAAGCCCTGAAATAGATTTGATGCAATTTTAGCTGATTAGGGATTAAAAGTAATCGGAGTACGGTATTTCGTCATTCCCGACCCAGTGTATGCCCCATTAATATATTGCTTCCGTTCGTGGTGAGCACTTGTGCCCTTTGGGTATGTCGAACCATAAACTGTACACCCTCCGAAAGGTTCAGGGCGAACGGAAACAGGGATGGATCCCCGTGTCAAGCACGAGGATGACAGGGACGGGACAAAAAAGGGGATAGGGATACCCCAATTCACTTAAACAGAATACTAAACCTGCTATAGAGAAAATACCCCGAAGCACCAAATAAGGCCGCAGTCAATAGTAACTTTTTCCAATTTGTTTTCATCATTTTACTTGAAATGTAGCTTTAAAATAAATTTTACGCAATTTTAACCGATATGTGATTAAAATAGGGGCAATTGTAAAGGAACTAAAGATGGGACTGTTAACTAAAGAGGGTGAAAGTGTATCAACGGTATCAAGCATTACTCCGATAATTGTACGGACATCAAATGTCGCCAAAGAGCTTTTACAGGCATCCATCAACAACAAGGTTCCTGTCCATTCGCTCGATTTCCATTTACTCGGAACCGAAACTTTGACCAAAGAGGCTGTTGAAGGCTCTATGGAGGATTGGGTAGTCCTGAATGCGGATCAAATCAAAGATCTCAAAGCGGATGCTTTTTTAAGCCCGATATTCGAACTGAAGCAGGTTCATGAAATCGAAATCTATTCCATCACCGAAAAACATTTGCTCGATTCGATTGATATGACAATCGGAGGAAATTCCACTCTGTGTAAAATTTATTTGACCATTAAAGCGGGAAGTGTCGCCCACTACTACAAAACGTTTGAAGAAGATTTTATCCACTGGATCAATAAAAAAATGCTTCGTGCCAATCTGATGATAGGGATATTTGATTCGATGATGCTTCCCAATATCACAGAACTTTTAGCCAAAATTCAGGTAGAGGGGAACTACCGCTTTGTGACACAAGAGCGTTATTTGATTGCGCAAGGTTACGAGCCTCTTGAAACGGTAAATGACAAGCTGATACTCCATTATGAAACTAAACGTGAAAATATGGATGAACACGGCAGAGTTGATTACGCCAAGCGCGGATATGTGATGAGTGCGGTGAAAGATGAACTTTTGATTGAGTATATCAAACCTCGAAGTGGGGAAAACGGTCGAAATTGCCGTGGAGAGTTTATCCTTCCGAAAGAACCGATTATTAAATTTGAACCTACCTTTACGACCGGAGATAAAATTACCGTTATCGATACCCCGACAAGTATCGAGTATCGGGCAGCCTCAGGGGGATATGTGACATTTGAGGGTGGAATGTACAATATCAATAGCGACGTGGAAGTGAGTGAGATCAGTTTTAAAACGACAGGATCGATTGATACTCAGCTTGATGCCGATGTCTGTATCAACGTCAAAGAGAAAGATCCGATGAAAGATGCAATCGGGCAAGGGATGGAAGTAACGGTCAATGCGATTAATATTGAGGGGAATGTCGGTCCGAATGCAATCGTTACTGCTAAAAAAGCGACCATTGACGGGCAGGTTCATCAAAGTGCCATCATAAGGGCGGATGAACTCACAATCAGTGTTCATAAAGGGACTGCTTACGGGAAAGATGTCCATATCACCCGTCTTGAACACGGTATTGTCGAAGCCGACAGAGTCACCGTCTCTCAAGCTACCGGCGGAAAAATTAGAGCGCGTGAGATTATCATTGAAGTGTTGGGTTCCCATGTCAAATTGGCCGCTTCACATCTCATCGAGATCCGAAAAATTGTAGGGGGTGAAAATCAGCTTATTATTGATCCAATGATTAGTGAGACAGCTGAAGAGATCCATGAAGATTCTGATCAAATAACTCACGTAAAAAATTCGATCCGTGATGTCAAAAAAGAGCTTGAAGGATATGAACAAACGTGGCTGGAAAACGGCCCTGCCATGGAGGATTTAAAACGAAAACTTGCCCATTACAAAGCGGATGGGGTAAAATTGCCTTCTGCATTTGTAGAAAAGTATAAACAGCATCAGCTTTTTAAAGAGAAGCTCGAATCGCTTCGCAATGAGCTTCAAACCAAAGAAGATCAATATGCATGGTTGACTGAAAAACATATGTCGCTTCAAGCGGAAATTTTTGATGCCCGAATTATCAATCATGATCGCTGGCGTAATCACAATGAGATCATCTTCAAATTGATTCATCCTAACATCGAAGTATTTTATGTCCCCTCTGAAAACTCGGAAGAGAAGGTTTTGGGACTGCTTGAAGATGAGAACGGAGCATTTTCAATTAAGGTATTGTCACAATGATTATAGGGTTAGAGGGAATTATAGAGTTAAAAGAGCCGACATCACTCCATCTGAATGTGAACAGTGTTATTTATGAAGTATTTATCTCTCTTCATACCTACAGCTCCATAGGCTCGGAAAAAACGCGATTGCACATCCATCATGTTATTCGAGAAGATGCACAGCAACTCTACGGATTTGCCCAAAAAAGTGAAAAAATCCTTTTTGAGGGGATGTTAAAAATTAACGGAATAGGTCCCAAAGCAGCACTTGCAATCTGCTCGACCTTTACGCCGGAGCAGTTTGCGGGTATTATTTCATCAAAAGATGTCAATGCATTGAAAAAAGTTCCCGGAATCGGACCTAAAAGCGCGGCGCGGATTATGGTTGAATTAGCCGGATTTGATGCACTCCTTTTGGGCTCCGGGGCTACGGCTACAACGGCAACCACGGAAGCCTCTATGGCGCTTGAATCGCTCGGATTTAAAAAAGAGCAAATTGCCAAAGCCCTTAGTGCCTCCACTGCAACCGATACGGCGGCATTGGTGAAAGATGCATTGAAACAACTTCAAAAACTTTAAAACAAGGACAATTTAGTGAAATTAGCCATTTTATTCGGCGGAGCCAGCTTTGAACACGAAATCAGTATCGTAAGTGCCATCACGGTAAAAGAGAAACTTAGTCGATTTGAACTCAGTTTTATTTTTTGCGATCAGGATCACAAGTTTTATTTGATCGACGGAACCAAAATGAAAGCGGTTACTTTTTCACGCGGTGAACATCGCAAAATGCCCCAAATTTTTCTTACCAACGGCGGGTTTGAACAACGCGGATTGTTCGGCAGTAAAAAATACGATATGCCGATACTCAACCTGATCCACGGCGGAGACGGTGAAGACGGTTCTATTGCATCATTGATGGATTTTTTCCATATCCCGTTTATCGGTCCTCGCAAAGAGGCATCCATGCTCAGCTTTGACAAGCATTACACCAAATGGTTTGCCGCATCATTAGGTGTGAAAACACTCCCTTATGAAATCTTGCGAAAAGAGGATAAAAGAGTTGTTACAACCGCTTATCCGTTTATCGTTAAACCCGCCCGTTTGGGAAGCTCTATCGGGGTGAGTATCGTCCGTGAGGTTAGCGAACTCGATTACGCGTTGGACGTAGCCTTTGAATTTGACAACGTGCTGTTGATCGAACCGTTTATCAGTGGGGTGAAAGAGTACAACCTCGCAGGATTTAGCGCACGCGGCGAGATTACGTACTCGATTGTCGAAGAGCCTCAAAAAGCGGAGTTTTTGGATTTTGAGAAAAAGTATCTCGATTTTTCCCGTTCAGGAAGTGTCGAAGCCGCTGCGGTGAGCGAGACGTTGGTCGCACAATTACGGGAATCGTTTGCCAAAATCTATTTACCGTTGTTTGAGGGGGCGCTGATCCGTTGTGATTTCTTCGAGATTGAGGGTGAAGTGTATCTCAATGAGGTGAACCCGATCCCCGGATCGATGGCAAATTATCTGTTTGAAGATTTTAGCGGCTCCATTCAAAAGCTTCTGGGCTCATTGCCGGATAAAAAAGCGATTCGGGTCAATTATGACTACATTCACTCTATTTCCCAAGCCAAAGGGAAATAAATCGTGGCAGTCAAGTCTCTTCAGTACAAACAGCATACCTTTTCGATCAGTTACGAAATTATTAACCCTACCGCTCATATTGATCTGATCTTTTTGCACGGATGGGGTTCTCATAAAAATCTGATGAAACACGCTTTTGGAACCCAGTTGAAGCAATTTCGCCATATTTATATCGATATGCCCGGTTTTGGAAACAGTACTTGTAACATGGCCCTTACGACAGAGGACTATGCGACGATTTTAGAGTCGTTTTTATCGATGATCGAAGCGGACAAAGCGGTCATTGTCGGGCACTCATTCGGGGGGAAAGTAGCGACACTGTTACAGCCGGATATTTTGGTGTTGGTCGGATCGGCAGGGATTTTGGTTCCTAAACCGTTTAAAATTCGGGCTAAAATAGCCCTTTTTAAAGTGCTAAAATTTACCGGGCTCACTTCACTACGCCGCTTTTTTATTGCCCCAGATGCACAAGGGCTAAGTCAGCCGATGTATGAGACATTTAAAAGTGTTGTCAACGAAGATTTTAGCGAAAAATTTCGAGCGTTTAAAGGTAAAGCACTACTGTGCTTCGGGGCTCAGGACACCGCAACTCCATTATGGACGGCTTATACAATAGCTGAGCTCATACCTGAGTCGAGAGTGGTGGAGTTTGACGGCGATCACTATTTCTTTTTGGAACAGAGTGAAAAAGTTGCAAAAGAGATTGAAAAAACAGTTTTAAAAAGTTTGGAGCATTAAGAAATGAGTATGGAATATCCACAAATTTTTGCATTTTTTACTAACATTTTATTTGTCATGACACTGGGTTGGTACTTGATTACCAATCTCCAGTGGTATGATTATCGAATCGAGCGTGTTGTATTGCGTCACCATAAAACATGGTGGCATATGATCTATTTTTTATTCCCTTTTTTAGTCTATTATGTAATCCATGAATATTTCTGGATCTATTTTTACGCAGCACTTCTCCCCTCTATTATTATCTGGCATCGCAAACTCGATAAAAAATTGGTTTTGACATGGAGGGTAAAGCGATTTTTGATCGCTCCTTTTCTCGATTACCCTTTTTGTAAATATCCTTTTGACGCTTAAAAGGATTTACAGGTGCATACAGTGTCTTTTTTCCGCTGTTTCTTACCTATTTCCTTTCATGGGGGATAGAGAAGTTCTTATTTTTGACGTATAAACGAGAGGCAAAACGCAAAGTTGCTTCGATGAACGATCTGACAATCATTTGTGTCACCGGAAGCTACGGTAAAACATCGATGAAAAACTTTATTGCTCAAGTGTTGAGTCAAAAATATAATGTTTATGCAACCCCGCGCAGTGTCAATACCCTCGGCGGCATTATCCGTGATGTCAACGAATCGCTCCCTTCTAATACCCAAGTTTATATCTGCGAAGCGGGCGCACGTGAAGTGGGAGATATTTATGCCATTACACAATTATTGAACCCGCAGATTGTAGTGGTGGGAAAAGTAGGACCGCAACATCTGGAGTATTTCAAAACATTAGAGCGTATTCAGCGTACTAAACTCGAGATTATTCATTCTAATCGCTTGAAACGGGCCTTTATTCACACCTCCGTTACGAATGAACCGCATGAGAAGGTGACCTTTTTCGGGGATGATATCCAAAACCTGACAGCGACATTAGAGGGGATCGATTTTGATCTGAACGTGAACGGCGTAGCACATCATTTTCATACTTCCGTTCTCGGCGGATTTCAAACGATTAACATTAATGCGGCGATTTTGATCGCTGAGGAGATGGGGATGAGTCCGGATGAGATTGTCTCGGCGGTAGCAAAACTCAAAAGTGTCGAACACCGACTGGAGCGGATTGATGCTGGGGGTAAAATTATCCTTGATGACGGCTACAACGGCAATATTGACGGAATGTTGGAGGGGGTTCGTTTATGCTCGCTCCACAGCGGTCGAAAAGTTATTGTGACGCCGGGATTGGTTGAGAGTACCGAAGAACTCAACAGCGAGCTTATCCGTGCGATCAACGGGGTATTTGATATTGCGATCATTACCGGGCAGCTCAATGCCGCTCAGTTTGACAAAGAAATCAAGGTTCCTCAAAAAATCATGTTAGCCGATAAATCGCAAATGGTAAAAACGCTCGGCGAAGTGACCCGAGCGGGTGATATCATCCTATTTGCGAATGACGCGCCGAATTTTATCTGATGAAAGAGATTCTATATGCCCCTTGGCGAAACGAGTATGTCAGTGGTGAGAAGATTGAGGGATGTGTATTCTGTCATATCAGTACCCATCCCGAAGACGATGAATCCCTTCACGTTTTGTACCGCGATGAGCACTGTTTTATTGTGATGAACCGCTATCCTTATACACCGGGGCATTTTATGATTATTCCTCATCATCATACCGATGCTCTCGAAGCGCTTAATCCAAAGACGTGGCTTCGTATGAGTGCATTGGCACAACAGGGTGTTAAAATGCTCAAAGAGTCTTTCGGAGCGCATGGCGTCAATATCGGAATGAATTTAGGTCGTGCCGGAGGGGCGGGAATTGCAGAGCACATACATCTGCATTTGGTTCCAAGATGGGAAAGAGATACGAATTTTATTACTTCGATAGCCGAGACGCGCGTTTATTCTACAGATTTCGATAAAATATACAATCGATTAAAAGAAGAAGTTCATTATTTTCATCTCAATCAAGAGTAAAAACATTATATAAAGGGGTAGCGCGGATGCAAGAGGAACGAAAACGAATTATTCAATATGCATTGCAATACGATATTCATGATATCCATACCTACTCCGGCTATAAAGGGGGATTGGTGCTTAAAATTACAACGCGTGATGCAGCAACAGTCAATGAAATAGAAAAGTTTGCGCTCTCCATACCGGTTGATGAAGTTGTAGTTAAAAAAAATCATTTGATGCAGTTTGAAATTTTTTGTATCACCAAAGATGAGGATGTCTACAGTTTAAAATTGAAATAAAAGAACTTTACGTTAAAATAAACTATTGTAAATATATATTTATATTAATGTTTTTTTGTTGATATTCAAAAATCATGTGAGGTGCATCGTGAGTTTATTTAAACAAATAGCCATGATTTTGATCTTTTTTTTATCTCTATTTACCCTCTTATATTTTTATTCTGTAACCAAACTCATCCAAAATCAACTTACTAACGATTCTAAAAACAGAGCTCACTACTTAAGTCAATCTCTATCTAAAGTTGCTGATCCATCGGATAAGTCCAGTATTGAAACGATTATAAATGCTGCATATGAGAGTGGAAATTATCAACAAATACGTCTTGTCGATGCAGATGGGGAAACGCTCTATGCTAAAAAAAATGATTTACACGTCAGTGATATACCGCAGTGGTTTATACAAATGCTCCCATTAGATAATGTAAGTGCTTTCAGTGATATTATGATCGGATCGAACCGTTTTGGTACGCTCGAAGTGAGTTCTCATACATCTGATGCATATCGACACCTTTATTTAGTGTTGATTAAGTTGGTGCAAATATTTTTAATGATTGCTATTGCGGCATGTTTTACTCTTTATGCTCTCCTCTTTGTAACTCTTAAATCACTCAAACGTATTCGAGATCAGGCGAATCGCATTCTTGATAACGAATTTATTATAGAGAGTAAAACTCCCTTTACTGCCGAAATTCGTTCCGTTATGATGGCAATGAATAGGATGGTTGAAAAGGTAAAAGATATTTTCGAGAGGGAAAATGATACATTGCGTCGTTATCACGAACTTTTGTATAAAGACTCAGAAAGTAAACTTCATAACCGTCGTTATCTCACCGCTAAGCTCCCCGATTATCTCCAATCGGATTCTTCACTCTCCTGTGGAGTCTATGTACTGATTAGTTTGAATGAGATTGATCGGCTCAAGCGGGAAAAAGGGTATGAACGTTATAGTATTTTAATTAATGCCCTCTCTGAAGCATTAAATAGACATTTAGGCTCTTTTCGTCACGCATTGATTGCACGTCTGAATGAATCGGATTTTTTTGTGGTTCTTCCTGTCTGTGAAATCAATGAGATATCCCATCAAATCGAATACATAATGGCACATATACGTCAGGTAATAGAGGAGATGGATAGTCATCTGTTTGAGTATTTGCTAATCGGGTGCGCTGTCGGTAACTACAGTGAAAATGACACCCTTAAATCTCTCTTTTCACGTGCCGATCATACGGTAGCGCAGTCCAAACTTACTAGAAAATTAGTGGTCGATGTTACTAAGCCGAGTGATTTAACTTTGGTACTCGGACGTGAAGAATGGCGAGAAGAGCTCATGAAAAGTTTGAACGAATCACGGATGTTATTAGCTTTCCAAAGTGTAGTTGAACAGCGTTCCGATACCCTAAATGTGATACATGAAGAGATATTTTTGCGTTTACTCGATCAGGAGGGGATGATCCACTCGGCCGGATATTTTATCCCTGTAGCAACTAATTTGGGTCTTATCGACACCTTGGATCGCTATATGATCGAAAAGGTTTTTAAACATATCCAAGAACATAATCCACTGACACCATTGGCCTTAAATCTTAGTAGTGATTTTGTTAAAAAACATGCCAATATTCAATGGTTAAGAGAACAATTGGAGAGTTTTCACCGAAATGACGATCTTGTTTTATGGTTTGAAGTGAGTAATACTACCGCGTTGCATGATCTCGAAGCGGTTTCTACCATAAGTGCAATGGTGAAAATGTTCGGATACCGTTTCGGAATTGATCATTTTGCACTTCCTGAAGCGGGAGCTCATTATCTTCAAGTGATTCGTCCCGATTACGTCAAATCAAACTGTGCTTATCTACAAGATATGATGCTGGATCAGAGTAGTGGGAAATGCAGAGAGAGCTTTAATAATATTATCCGAAGTTTGGGGATTTCAATCATTGCAATTAATATTGAAGATGCTCAGGATATTGAACGGGTAAAAGTGCTCGGGATCGAGCAGTTTCAAGGTTCTTTTATCGCTCCGGTTGTATTGTTACAATAAGTTATTTTTTTTTACGGGTAAGGACAAAGGCAAAAACAGCGATAACGCCCAATAATATAAAAATATTTCCTTGTTCAATCATATTTCTCTCCTAATAATTTTTTCATAATCTCGATGTGGTAACTCTCTTGAAAATTAACAAACTCGAAAAAAGCAGAAAGTTTTTTATCGGTGATCGAGGATGAAAGTTTACGACACTCCTCTTTGGCATTTTCTTCTTCGACTATTCCGCCGCGGAGAAATTTTTCCATATCGGTTATCTCATATGTGCGAGGGTGCAGTGCTCTTGGGAGAGCTAAAATTCCCATTTTGGACATCATCTCTCCGAATGCTCGTAGATGAAAGTGAGACTCATCAATCAAGTCTTGAAAATAGCTCACTTGCGCTGCAGTTGTAGCACGAATTTGGCGATAAAAATAGATCATAATGAGCTCATATTCTTTGTAAAGCTCTTCGAACAAAAAGAGGGTAAGTGCATCGATTTCGGCTAAGCTTAAAAGTGCATCAGGCCAATGACGGGAACGATTAAAAGCACTGATCGGTTCATCGAGGATAAGGTTATCCAGATAGGTGTTCAAGGTAAAGAGGATATACTCTTCATCATGTGCCATCCGCTCACTAAGGGGGGTATCAGGGTACAAAAGATGGAGCGATTGAATTTCAGTGACGGTAGTCCGAATAAGGGTAAAAAACGTCTCACTCTCAATGCTAAAGCGGTTGTCTCGTTCATAATCATAGGGTAAACTATTTTCATAGAGAGATCCGGCGATCCATTTGAGATGGCGAAATTCGATTTGGGAAAATTCATATAAACGGCTTTTAACCCACGGATCATTTACTGTAAACGACATAAATGTTATTCTAAGCCAAAGCTGATGTTTCGCTCTAAAAAGGGTTCCATTATTCATACTTCCACCTCACATTTGATACCGATATCAATAGCATGAAGCTCTTCTTCACTCCCCTGGGCTCTATTGGCTTCATTGATCCCAGCCGCTTCAAAAGCACTAAGAACCATCTGTGCGCACGCTTGCTGCTTTAGCGGTCCGAGGGCAACTTTATCCCGTAGCTTGAGAGCCGCCACTTTGGCATATTCATGAGATTCGCCTTTGATCATTTCGGTAAACATTGACCCCAGTACGACGGTATCGTGACAGCCGTTGGTGGCATATCCCACGTTCTGGAGTATTTCACCTTTTGAATCGAGATAAAAGATGACAAATTCGCCGCTTTCTTCACTGTGCCCGACACCTACACCGGTAGGGTTTTCGAGGGGGCCGTAGTTGCGAGGGTGCATGAGATGCTCGATGATCTCTTGGTTTAGATTATTTTCCATGTGAAGATTATAACGTAGCTTGAATCGATTTGTAACAGTGGAGCAATGATTCTACTTCCCGTTCTCGGGAAGTATACTATTTATTCAAGGTTAACTTCAATACGACGGTTTTTGGCACGCCCTTCACTTGTACTGTTGGTTGCAATTGGTTCTTTTTCCCCTTTTCCGGATGTTTGTATCCGATTGACCTCAATACCGTTCTCTTGTAGTTTTTTACTGAGGGAGAGTGCTCGTCGTTCTGAAAGTTTCTGATTGTATTCATCGGTACCAGTCCAGTCGGTATGGCCGATGATAATAGCTTTAGCCGGAGGATTTTCTTTCATGACTTTGGCTAATTTTTCGACTTCAGGATAATCAGATGCCGGGATGACACTGGAGTCAAATGCGAAATGGAGGTGCAAGGTTACGTGCACAGGGCATCCGGTCGGATCGACTTTGTATCCGTGCGGTGTATCGGGGCATTTGTCGAGCGAATCGACTACCCCGTCGCCATCTGAATCTGCTTCAGGCTTTGGAGCCTCCGCCGGTTTTGCTTCTTCAATCGGCACCGGTTTTTTCTCTGCACAGGCTTCAGGAGGGTTTGTCGTATACTGAGCCGTTTCAACATTCATTGTTTGGCTGCTCCCCTTTTCATCCGTATAGGTTACGCTTTTGGGTTCACTTTGTGCGAAGAGGGCCACACTTATACCGAGTATAAGCATGGATGCTGTGTATTTAGATAGCGGTTGCATGGATATTTCTCCCTTATTCGTTTTGATTTGTTCAATTGTAGCACATATAAAACTTTAATGAACTATGAAAAATAATTTAAAAAAGTTTGATTAAGCTTAAATTTATAGTAATTGGCAGAAAATGATAGTCACAAATTGGTTTCACAATGTATAAGTTTAAGTGACCATTGTATGACTAAGGTGTCAATTGAATTTGTTGATTCTGAAATTGTTAAAGTTAGGAGTATGAGATGTTAAGTTCTAAAGTACCGTTTTTCAGATTTACCATGGCGTTGTCGTTATGTACCATTTCGGCGTTGAATGCATTGACATTGCAAGAGGGGGTCGATGAAGTTCTCTCAACCCATCCTGTTGTTCAGGAAACACTGCATAATTATCGTGCAACATTGGAAGATCTACGGACGAGTGAATCACAGTACCTTCCGAGTTTGGACTACTATGGTACGATTGCCCGAGAACGAACCAATAATCCCAATACCGCTTTTCAAACCGTATCTTTGACAAGTTATCAACATTCATTGCAGTTGACTCAAAACCTTTTTAACGGTTTCGGGACGGTATATGAAGTTGACTATAACAATGCGCGGATTTTAGCTGCGGCAAATTTTTACATTGAAAATGCCAACGATGCCGCTTACCAGATGGTGAGTACCTATATCAATGTTTTGAAAAATCGCGATCTTTTATGTATAGCTGAGTCCAACGTAAAGTTTAATGAAGAGATTTACGCTAAAGTCAATAAACTCTACGGCGCAGGGATGACTACCCGTTCGGAATCGGAAAAAGCGGATAGTTCCCTTGCACTTGCAAAATCTAATTATATTGTTGCCAAAAACAATTTAGATGATTCGCTTTATAACTTGGAACGGGTATTGGGACGTCATGTGCCGGTAGAAGAACTTCATAATATTCAATATACGGGCGATATGCCTGCTACCTTGGAAGAGATGAAATCGTATGCCAAAGTGCATAATCCCTCAGTTTTGGTAAGAGACTACAATATCAAAGCGGCAAAAGCGCAAAAAGCACAATCGTATAAAAACTATTATCCGAAAATCGATGCATTTGCCCGCAAATCATGGGGCAATGATCTCAGCGGTATTGATGGAAAAGATACACGAAGCGCCATCGGATTGACCCTTTCATATAACTTGTACCGTGGAGGGGCAGATGAGTCGCAAATTCAGAAAAATTTGAGCAAAATCTACCAAGAGAGCGAAACAAAACGAGATACAGTTCGAAAATTGGATGAGCAAGGAGAGCTTGCATGGTCAGCAAAAACACATTTGACCGAGCAGCTTAAACAACTTGAACACTATAACGAAACCAGTGCCAAAACGCTTGAATTGTATCAAAAAGAGTACGATTTAGGGCGTCGTACGTTACTGGATTTGTTGGTTGCTCAAAATGAATATATTGCAGCGCAGCAGCAAATCGTTGTTGCTCAAAACAATCTTCTTTTTTCATATTACCGTATAAATGACGCAATGGGTTCGATGGTACAAAACATACTGGGTTCCACAACGGAATCATATACCCAAAAAGTCGGTCTCAAAGTATTAGACAATCGTATTGACAACGATGAGCATGTAAGCAATCTTATTTTCGCTAATCGACAAAGTGGCGTGTATCAACGAGACAATGAGAATGAGAAAGAGAACGAAAAAGGAATTATTCCATCGATCGGAAGAGAATAAATTTGTCGAATAATGAGGTAGCGGATATGGATGAGGGAGTGAAAGCCAAAATTGCTGATCCTGAAGGGGCGGCATTTGGAATCGATCCGTTGCTTCAATGTTTAGTATTGTTTACAAAACTCTATCATAAGCCTTATACTGCGGAAGCGTTGATTGCCGGTTTGCCCCTCGATCCTAAAACTGACGGTACTAATCTATACAGTTTAAAATCTTCAAAAGCACTTTTTTCTCGCGCCGCTAATCGTGCGGGGCTAAAAAGCACCCTTATCAGCCGAAAACTCTCAGATTTATCGCCGTTGCAGCTTCCGATTATCTTATTGTTGAAAAATTCCAATGCCTGCATTTTGGATTCCATTTCGGAAGATGGGAAAACGTATAAAATAATACTTCCGGCAGACGAGGCGGTCGAAGAGAGCGTTTTGGTTGAAGTATTGGAAAACGAGTATGCCGGATTTGCCTTTTTAATCAAAAAACCGTTTGTTTATGATGAAAAAGACGTATTGACGCTCAATGTAAAAAGTAAGCACTGGTTTTGGGATACACTCAAACTTTCCAAAAATATTTATCGGGATGTCATTTACGCAACGGTACTGGTAAATCTATTTGTATTGGCCAGTCCAATGTTTACGATGAGTGTTTATGATCGGGTTATTCCCAATAATGCCACTGAAACATTGTGGGTTTTTGCAATCGGAGTTTTGGTTGTCTATTTATTGGATACATTTTTAAAATTTACACGGGCGATTTTGCTGGAGAATGCCGGTAAAAAAAGCGACATTATCATGTCATCGGTGATATTTGAGAAGGTACTTGATTTGAAAATGTCGGCACATCCAAAATCGGTTGGATCGTTTGCCAGCAATCTCAAAGATTTTGATGCAATTCGCTCTTTTTTGACGAATGCAACGCTAACAGCCTTGGTCGATTTCCCGTTTTCTATTTTGTTTTTACTGACAATCGGATATGTCGGCGGGTGGATTGTTGTAGTCCCCATTGTAATGATGCTGTTGATCTTGTTGTATGCACTTGTCATTCGGGTACCTTTAAACGAAAGCATTGAAGAGACCCATAAAGCCGCTGCGGCTAAAAACTCTATTCTAGTCGAAGCACTGCAAAATATTGAAACCCTCAAAACACTGGGTGCAACGGGGCAAGTTCAGTGGGCATGGGAAGAAGCGACAGGTGAGATAGCCCAGAAGAGTCTAAAATCGCGTATGATTTCCACTTCGATCTCAACACTGACAGGTTTTATGATGCAGTTGACGACGATTTTATCTATCATTGTCGGTGTCTACCTGATTGGGGAGCACGAATTGACGATGGGGGGATTGATTGCCGTTGTGATTATCGGATCACGCGCCGTTGCACCGATAGGACAGGTTGCGGCTTTGATCGCTAACTATTCGGATGCAAAATCAGCGTACGATATTTTGAATAATATTATTTCGCAGCCGATGGAGCGTCCTCACGGTCATAAATTTATTACCCGGCCGCAGCTGAAAGGTCAAATCGAATTTACGGATGTCAGTTTCGCATACGACGAATCGGAACATAATGCTCTGAATCATGTCTCTTTTGTCATCAAGCCGGGTGAGAAAGTGGCAATTATCGGGAGAATGGGATCTGGAAAAAGTACGATTGCCAAATTACTGCTGCACCTCTACGAGCCGCTAAACGGATCAATTTTGCTCGACGGGATCGATATTCAGCAGATTGACCCGGCGGATTTACGTAAAAATATCTCCTATGTCTCTCAGGATATTTCGTTATTTAAAGGCAATGCCAAAGACAATATCACTTACCGTTCTACTCATGTGAGCGATGAACAGATGCTTAGGGCATCCATGATTTCAGGGGCGGATGAATTTATCCGAAAACATCCGCAAGGGTATGAAATGCCTATCGGTGAAAGAGGAATGGGTCTTTCCGGAGGTCAGCGCCAGAGTATCGGGATCGCACGAGCGATTTTATTCGAATCGCCAATCGTCATTATGGATGAACCCTCAGCGTCGATGGATCAAATGAGCGAAAACCGTTTACTTGGCAATCTGAAAACGTATTTGGAGGACAAAACCGCCATTTTTATTACCCAGAAAAACACGATGCTCTCACTGGTTGATCGCATTATCGTAATGAATGAAGGGCAAATCTATCTGGATGGTCCTAAAGATCAGGTGATAGCCAAACTCTCAGGAGGCTCGTTATGAATCTCGATAAACGTTTTTCATTTGACGATCATGATTTCGAGTTTATGCGGAGCATTTCTACGGCAGTTTTGGAAGATTCTCCGAGAAAACTTCGTTTTATCCTCCTTTTTTGGCTAATTACTGTTTTTATCTTACTTCTGTGGGCAGCATTTTCCCCGATCGATGAACTGGTTCGCGGAACCGGTAAAGTCATCCCCAGCGGAGAAAATCAGATGATTCAGCATTTGGAAGGGGGAATGGTCAGTGCGATACTCGTCAAAGAGGGGCAAAGAGTTAAAGCTGATGATATCCTTTTGAAAATCGATAATATCAAATCGACTTCCAATTACGAGAGTTCTCAATTCAAATGGGCCGAACTGCGATCCAGAATTATCCGACTTCGCGCCGAAGCGACAGGGGGATCATTTTCCCCGACGCCGGATGATATGGCCAAAATTCCGGCACAGATAGCCGCAGAGAGAAATCTGTATCTATCGAATCAAGAGAGTCTTCGATCCCAGATACAGGGGTTAAATGACCAATATGCTCAAAAACAAAATGAAAAGCTGGAAGCCCAAGGGCGTATCATGGAGCAAAAACGGGCACTTTCTCTAATCAAAGAAGAGGTTACTATTACCGAACCGATGGTTGCACAGGGGATTAAACCTAAAGTTGAATTTTTAAAATTACAGCGAGAAATGAGCGATATTTCTGAACGATATAATGCTTTATTGGCTTCTATCCCACAGTTAAATGCAGCAATGAATCAAATCAGCAGCAAGATACGAGAAACACAGTCCGAATTTCGAATGAAAGCGCAGCTAGATCTTAATGCAGCCGAGACGGATTATAATCGTGTCGGGGTCGAAAGTTCGGCTTTTGCGGATCAAGTGACCCGTACTGCAATCAAATCACCGATAAATGGGATCGTCCAAAAATTGTATGTGAATACGGTCGGCGGCGTTATTAAGCCGGGAGATGATCTAATCGAGATCGTCCCCACAGAAGGGGGGCTTCTCATTGAAGCCAAAATCAAACCGGCCGATATTGCCTTTATCTATCCAGGACAAAGCTCGACGGTGAAAGTAACAGCCTATGATTATTCTATTTACGGTTCACTGAAAGGGAAAGTTGTGACGATCAGCCCTGATACCATTAGTGATAAAAATGAAAATATGTATTACATCGTAAAAATAAAAACGGACAAAAAATTTTTAGGGAGTGAAGAAAAGCCTCTTAAAATTTTGCCGGGGATGATGGTTAATGTTGATATCGTTACGGGGAAAAAGACCATTTTGCAATATATTCTCAAACCGATATTAAAAGCAAAGCAGTACACTTTTACGGAGCGCTAAATGAACTTGTATTTGATAGCGGATGACGTTCACGTAGTAGATCGGTGGAAAAATATCCTCACCGAGTGGAAACCGTACTTTTCTCCCAAAATACCTTCGGCAATTGAACCGAATTCTATTGTTTTGATACTTGATAAAGTGTTATGCGGTGCAGATCCAAAGTTAGTTGAAAAACTATTTGGAGAACGTGTCATGATCTTGTCTATGACTCCCAGCTTTGCAGATGCACAAAAATTTTTGCAGTTAGGAGCTATGGGATACGGCAATGCAATGATGCATAAATATCACCTTCATTCAGCATACCAGGCATTGGAAGAGGGGAAAGTTTGGCTCCACCCCGATTTTATCGATCTTATGATTTCCCAAATACGAGATAGAAGCAATGCGGAAGAAAAGTCGTTAGCACTGTTGGACAGCTTGAGCAAGCGAGAACAGGAAGTGGCATTGATGCTTGGTAATGGTAGAACGCATCAAGAAATCGCCGATGCCCTTGATATTACAGTGAGAACCGTCAAAGCGCATGCCACTTCGATTTATCAAAAACTCGATGTCAAAGACCGATTGGCTCTTTCTTTACTGCTACATTCCTAAAATTCGATACTCTACAAAATCATTATAGATTGCATTAATTTACACAATTAGTACCTGAGTACAATAGATTTTGTTTTTTTTCTGCGTTACAATGAGTGTATAAACTTCAAAATGGAGGAATTACATGGCACATGAAATTGGAATAGTAAAATCGTTTGTAAACGGTGCTTTTTATGTCAGAGATATACAAGGTAATGTTCATCAGCTAAAGGCAGGCGAAACGATCAATGAGGGTGATCATGTATATGGGGCATTCGCTAATGGATCAGATGCAAAGATAGTCATTGATGTCTTACTTGACGGAGCCGGTGATATGGTTCTGACCGCAGATGGGGCAATGCAGTTTGAGAGTTCCTTGCTTACAACTATATTCAGTCACCATGATGCGGTGATTCAAATTAATTCTCTAACCGAAAGTCTGGCGATTACAGCAGCAGCAGAAGCCCAGATGCAGTCTGTTTCCGAAGAAAAAACGGCTGGAGCTGATATGACTGCAGCCGGTGACGAAACAGCGGCAGGAAATGTCGTAACTGATACAGAACGGCTTGCCGATACATTTGCGGCTCGGGACGGTCTGATCACCGATGTGACGACGAATGTAAATCTGACTTCACCGAATGTGGCAGAAGTAGGTGCTCCATTGATAGAAACGACTTTATTGGCGGGGACAGAACTTACGCCACCACCACCACCGCCACCACCACCACCGCCGCCACCACCACCGCCACCGCCGCCACCGGTAGAAGCGAATGCTCCGACATTGGATGTTGTGCTGGGAGAAGTGCATATTGAAGCTAATCCGACACAGATTGAAAGTCCGAGCGTAAATTTTTCAGCCATCGGGGCTGGTATTGCTTACACGGACGGGAACGGACATCTTATCCTTGCTTCGGATGGGAACGTGGCATCGAACGGTGGCATAGTTAACGAGAACAATGGTAATGGGTTTGGGGTAACCACAACCGATGAACAAGCTGTCGGTGTTCAGCGTATTGATACGAACGGAGATGGTGCGCGCGAAGCGCTTGTTCTTAATATGGATGAGAGTCTTATTTCGCTGGATGTCGCACTTAAACATTTTAAACAAGACCCAGAAGGTGTGCAGTGGGAAGCATACGACAGTACCGGTAAGCTGGTGGGAGAGGGAATAGCCTATGATCCTGGTACAGATGCATTGCATAGTGTAGAAATTACTCCGAATCTGGTTGATAACGGCTCGTTTCAATATGTGGTATTTCTCGGGTCGGAAGACGGTTACTATGTCAAAGAGATAGAGAGTGGGACAGCAGTAGATTATACGTATTCGTATCCGCTTCAGATTTTAGATGCCTCGCTGATCCCGGGGAGCGAAGCTACGTTGGGAGATGTAATTGTTACAGGGCTTCCTGAAGGGGCGACTCTTACGCATGATGTATATGACGATATGACTGTTCCAAGTAGCGGAACGGTCACGTTCGGAGAAGATACCGATCCAACCACGTGGACATTGAACGTAAATGAAGAGTTGCCAAGCAATACAAGTATTATTGCCTCATTAACTTCTACAGAAGGTGGCAGCAGCGCGACAGCCTATGTCGGTGTCTACGGTGATAATATCATTGACGGATCAGCGGGGAACGATTCGATCGATGGGAGAGAAGGGGACGACATTCTCAGCGGGGGAGAAGGAAATGATACTTTGAGCGGAGGGATTGGGGCGGATTCTCTCTATGGCGAAGGCGGAAACGATACGCTGACGTACGATAGTCATGATATCACCATGGATGGGGGAAGCGGTGTCGATACATTGGTTCTTACGGGCGCTACCAATATTGATTTCCACACCTTGGTCAACAACAGTGAGAATATTGAAGTGATTGATTTAACGAGTGGGAATCAAGATTTGACTAATATAACATTTGCCGATGTTGTGAATATGACGGAGAGCGGTAACAGCAATATTTTTATTCTCGGGGATGCCGCCGATAAGGTGGGATTTCTTAATTCCGGAGACTGGAGTCAAACCGGGACATCCGTCTCGCACGATATCAATGGAATGAGCTATATGTTTAATGAATACACCAGTGCCGATGATCCAACTGTGACGGTCAAAGTAGAGGCAGAAATTCCTGTGATTTGATCCTCTTTCCCTTTTTTTAGAATAGCGCGGGTTAACCGCGGTATTCATTTTTACCTTCGAACCCTCTCTTAAATATCAAATATTCTTATTTCTTCAACTTCGTAAAAAAGAGATTTTTTACACAATTAGTACCTAAGTACAATAGATTTTGTTTTTTTTCTGCGTTACAATGATTCTACGAAATTTCAAAATGGAGGCATGACATGGCACGCGAAATTGGAACAGTAAAATCGGTTGTAAACGGTACTTTTTATGTTAAAGATAGTCGGGGAAACATTCATCAGCTAAAAGCAGGTGAGATGATCCATGAAGGTGATCATGTGTACGGGGCTGCACATAATGGAGCAAATGCGAATATCGTGATTGACGTATTGCTCGATGGAGCCGGTGATGTAGTTCTCTCGGGGAATGGAGCGTTACAGTTTGACAGTTCACTGTTAAACGGTATTTTCAGTCACCACGATGCGGTGGTGTATGTCAATTCGGTTAAAGATGCGTTGGCGATGGCGGCAACAGGGGCAGAAACACAAGGGACAACTCATCCGCAGCCATCAGACGGGACAGAAGCCGGAGACAAAACGGCAGCAGGCGATGAGACGGCAGCGGGGAATGTCGTGACCGATACGGAACGGCTTTCCGATACCTTCGCGGCTCGTGACGGTCTGATTACCGATGTGGCAACGAATGTAAATCCGACAGGGCCGAATATAGTGGGGACGACTATCAATGAAACACCGGTTACATTGTTGCCGCAAGAAAATAGCGTTCCGACTGTTTCATGGGTTCTGGTAGAAGGTGATAATGCCGTTGTCAATGAAGGGGGATTATCGGGAGGAAATCTTGTCGGTAATATTTCTACAAGCGGTACCCTTGACATCACGACAGGGGGTGATGTTATCAATACAGTCGGCGGCGTGGTTATCAACGGTGTTGATGTTACCAATGGCGGGACCGTAAATGGTACTTATGGCGACTTGGTGGTGACTGTAAGCGGAGGTGTGTACAGTTGGACATATACGTTGAACGATAACGCACCGCATACCGGTACCAATCTGACAGGCGCAGCTGATCAGTTTCCAGAATCGAATTTTACTGTCGTCGTGACCGATAACAACGGGGATGTTTCTGCACCTGCAAATCTGGCTATCGAAATCAACGATGACGGTCCGATCGTAAATGTAACGCTCTCAGACGTAGGAATAGGTATGCTGAACGTAGATGAGACACATCTTGGAACGGTTGCAACGGCAGAATTTGCGGATAATTTTGGCATATCTGTACATTATGGTGCCGATGGAGCGGGAAGTACAAGTACGAGCTATAGTTTGAGTATAGCGACTGACAATGTTGATAGTGGGTTAAAAGATTCAGCGACAGGGCAAGAAATTCATTTGTATATGAATGGCAATATCGTAGAGGGTCGTACGGCAATCGGCGGAGTTTTGATATTTACGGTATCTGTGGATAATTCGGGCACGGTTACACTCGATCAATTGCATGCAATCGAACATCAAAATCCTTCTGATCCAAACGATACTGTGAGTCTGGGTTCTGCTGATATGGTGACGATCACTCAGACTACTACCGTGACCGACAGTGATGGCGATAGTGCAAAAAGTTCAGCAAGTATAAATATCGGTCAGGCAATTTCATTCAATGACGATGGTCCGAGCGTGGACGTGAGTGCGGTTGCGGAGAGCGGAATTACGTTGACGACGAACGATACCAATACCGTTTCGAACAGTGCAAGCGCGAGCTTTGCGGATGCGATGTTTGCTGCGGTTGTTCCTACTTATGGAGCGGATGGGGCCGGCAATACGGTCGTTAACGGCTACGTATTGTCGATTAACGGAGGAAACGGAACCGATTCAGGATTGACAAGCGGCGGAAACCATATTCTGTTGAGCATGAGCGGTAATAATGTAGTCGGAAGCACGACAGAGGGAGAAGTATTCCATATCAGTGTGGATGCGAGCGGAAATGTGACGTTGACGCAATCAATGGCGATCGATCATTTGCCGGAACCTCTCGATACGACGAATGACAACGCTAACGTAGCACTTACAAACGGTTTGGTGACATTGAGCGCTACGGCGACCGTTACCGACAGCGACAATGACCAAGCGACGACGACAGTGAGCGTCGACTTGGGCGGTAATATCAGCTTCAACGATGCTGTGCCGAGTGTAGACGTGAGTGCGGTTGCGGAGAGCGGAATTACGTTGACAACGAACGATACCAATACCGTTTCGAACAGTGCAAGCGCGAGCTTTGCGGATGCGATGTTTGCTGCGGTTGTTCCTACTTATGGAGCGGATGGGGCCGGCAATACGGTCGTTAACGGCTACGTATTGTCGATTAACGGAGGAAACGGAACCGATTCAGGATTGACAAGCGGCGGAAACCATATTCTGTTGAGCATGAGCGGTAATAATGTAGTCGGAAGCACGACAGAGGGAGAAGTATTCCATATCAGTGTGGATGCGAGCGGAAATGTGACGTTGACGCAATCAATGGCGATCGATCATTTGCCGGAACCTCTCGATACGACGAATGACAACGCTAACGTAGCACTTACAAACGGTTTGGTGACATTGAGCGCTACGGCGACCGTTACCGACAGCGACAATGACCAAGCGACGACGACAGTGAGCGTCGACTTGGGCGGTAATATCAGCTTCAACGATGCTGTGCCGAGTGTAGACGTGAGTGCGGTTGCGGAGAGCGGAATTACGTTGACGACGAACGATACCAATACCGTTTCGAACAGTGCAAGCGCGAGCTTTGCGGATGCGATGTTTGCTGCGGTTGTTCCTACTTATGGAGCGGATGGGGCCGGCAATACGGTCGTTAACGGCTACGTATTGTCGATTAACGGAGGAAACGGAACCGATTCAGGATTGACAAGCGGCGGAAACCATATTCTGTTGAGCATGAGCGGTAATAATGTAGTCGGAAGCACGACAGAGGGAGAAGTATTCCATATCAGTGTGGATGCGAGCGGAAATGTGACGTTGACGCAATCAATGGCGATCGATCATTTGCCGGAACCTCTCGATACGACGAATGACAACGCTAACGTAGCACTTACAAACGGTTTGGTGACATTGAGCGCTACGGCGACCGTTACCGACAGCGACAATGACCAAGCGACGACGACAGTGAGCGTCGACTTGGGCGGTAATATCAGCTTCAACGATGCTGTGCCGAGTGTAGACGTGAGTGCGGTTGCGGAGAGCGGAATTACGTTGACGACGAACGATACCAATACCGTTTCGAACAGTGCAAGCGCGAGCTTTGCGGATGCGATGTTTGCTGCGGTTGTTCCTACTTATGGAGCGGATGGGGCCGGCAATACGGTCGTTAACGGCTACGTATTGTCGATTAACGGAGGAAACGGAACCGATTCAGGATTGACAAGCGGCGGAAACCATATTCTGTTGAGCATGAGCGGTAATAATGTAGTCGGAAGCACGACAGAGGGAGAAGTATTCCATATCAGTGTGGATGCGAGCGGAAATGTGACGTTGACGCAATCAATGGCGATCGATCATTTGCCGGAACCTCTCGATACGACGAATGACAACGCTAACGTAGCACTTACAAACGGTTTGGTGACATTGAGCGCTACGGCGACCGTTACCGACAGCGACAATGACCAAGCGACGACGACAGTGAGCGTCGACTTGGGCGGTAATATCAGCTTCAACGATGCTGTGCCGAGTGTAGACGTGAGTGCGGTTGCGGAGAGCGGAATTACGTTGACAACGAACGATACCAATACCGTTTCGAACAGTGCAAGCGCGAGCTTTGCGGATGCGATGTTTGCTGCGGTTGTTCCTACTTATGGAGCGGATGGGGCCGGCAATACGGTCGTTAACGGCTACGTATTGTCGATTAACGGAGGAAACGGAACCGATTCAGGATTGACAAGCGGCGGAAACCATATTCTGTTGAGCATGAGCGGTAATAATGTAGTCGGAAGCACGACAGAGGGAGAAGTATTCCATATCAGTGTGGATGCGAGCGGAAATGTGACGTTGACGCAATCAATGGCGATCGATCATTTGCCGGAACCTCTCGATACGACGAATGACAACGCTAACGTAGCACTTACAAACGGTTTGGTGACATTGAGCGCTACGGCGACCGTTACCGACAGCGACAATGACCAAGCGACGACGACAGTGAGCGTCGACTTGGGCGGTAATATCAGCT
>CAWJRP010000005.1:0-155438 GCA_963845295.1 Sulfurimonadaceae bacterium
ACGGTTGGGCTTCAAGCCTCGGATTTGAAAGATCCCCACCAATTTAGTGGAGGTCAACGGCGGCGCTGTTAGCAATCGCGCGCGCCCTGGCATTTACCCCGGAATTGCTCATACTCGATGAGCCAACCGCGTCGCTTGATGTGTCTGTCAAAACACAGGTAACCCACCTGTTCGAGATCTCCAGGACAAATATCACCTTAGTTATATCCTTATCTCACATGACCTGAGCAATGTCAAACACGTTGCTCACCGGGTGGCAGTCATGTATCTCGGTCAGATTGTTGAAGTGGGTAGAACTTGCGATGTATTTGCAAATCCAATGCACCCTTATACCAAAATATTGATTGAAACGGTTACCTACCGAATCCTACCGTCAATCGTGAGCAAATGAGGCTGAGGGGAGAAATTGCAGTCTTCAGCTCCACCATCTGGCTGCCGAGTTTTCATCCACGTTGTCCATTTAGAAAAGAGATCTGTAGTCAAGATGAACCCCATTTGGTACTGAAAAATGATAATCAGATGATTGCATGTTTTTTATAACATAAGAGCGACAATGGAGGCTGTAATGAGTAAAGATCAAATGAAAGCGATTGTCTGGGATGGGAATAATTACCCGGATGGATTGATTTGAGATTTTGACATTCCAGAACCTGGTCCTGGATGGGTGCAGGTATCTCTAACACCAGCTGCGGGTATCTGTGGATCGGATTTGCATTACTTACTGGGATATACCCGGTCATTTATACCGGATAAAAACTTGCCTGCCATCTGGGGCATGAAAATGCCAGTGTAGTGATGAAAGTCGGCGAAGAATCAGCCCTCGAGAGACTCACGGAGACCGGGTAGCAGTGGGACCCCCTGCATGGGTGCATTGGATTCTGGTGGTAGCTGCCCCATGTGCCGGATTGGAAATACACTTATGCCAGGGCGGATTAACTCATGTTGGTATTCCGATTGTACGAATGTTGCCCGGTGGATATGGTGAGTATTCAATTGCCCACGAAAGCCGCCTGTTTAAGATTCCGGACAATGTTACTTTTGAAGAAGCAGCCCAGCTCGATATCCTGGCTGTAGGGGTACATGCCGTCAAGCTGGTTCACCCGGGCATGGGAGAATCGGCCGTCGTTTATCGCTCGGGATCATCGGACTCGATATGATTCAATGTTTGCGGGTCGAAGGGGTGACCGATATTATTGGAATCGCTAAATATGAATTCCAGGCAGAGCGGGCTAAAAAATTGGGGCCACTGAAACGATCGTATTGTATCCCGGTGTTGATCCAGTACAGGAAGATGATGAAATTGACCGCCAGTTGGGGGGTTGATCAGGTGTATGAATGTGTCGGCGGCGAAACAGACGCACTGGATCAATCGGTACACATGTGCCGGATGGGGGGTCAGGTGGTAATGCTCAGGGGGTCTATTTTCTGGACGCCGGCCGATTGATCTGTTCAACATGTTGTGGAAGGAAGTGAATATCATTTCTTCCAACAGCTACTCTACAGCCGGAACTAAGCATAAATGCCAAATTGCCATGGATTTATTGCGTAACGGGGAAGTTAGATCACAAGACGCTCGTGACACATAAATATGCGCCCGAGCAATGGAAGGACGCAATTGCCATGGCTATATCCAAAGGTAAGAACAGATCAATAAAAAACGATGTTTCCTGCACAAATAAGTTTAATTATCTAAGATACAAAGGTGGAGGGTACTATGGCTAATACGGAGGATATGGTTCCTAAATCAGTGGCTGCCCGCATGCTTACTACAGGATTTGAATGGGAAGCTGGATTGTTTACCGAGGTTTACAAGGAACTGGCTGAACGATTTTCAAACGAGGAAGCCCGAGACATTTTAGGAAAAGCAATGTATCGTGCAGGGTATCGGCTTAGCGTCGAAGCAAGGCAGTTTTCAAGAAGAAAGGCCCCAAGGGAATGGCTGAAGCGTGGGATGAATATTCTGGAATGGGTTCCAAGGAAGCGGATACGCTTACCGAAGACCGGTTTATCATTCATGTCTTTGGCTGCGGTGCTTTTGATATCATGAAACGATTTTAGATCTGATGAGGAAATTCGTTTTGTTGGCCAGGCTTATTGTGCCGGAGATGCTGGCCAGGCCAAGGGTTTTGATGAAGAAATGTATTTCCAACATGACTTCCGATTGATGAATGGCGATTCCCAATGTATATGGGATTATTCATCTACTGAGATTGAAAAATCTCCCGCCAAAGTTCCCGTAGAGGGATTTTGATAAGATAATCCTAAGGTTACAAATGCTGACACATCACGAACAAGATTCCAGATGGCTTTCAACCACCAAGCAACCCGATCGGATACCTGTGGATTTTGGAGGCACTCAAACCGGTATTTTAAAAGAGCCTTATGTAGATCTCAAGCAGTTTTATTGGGATCCACACTCCAACTATAGTCAACAATTCGATCCTGGGTCTGGCAAAAGTTGAAGACGAGGTGTTGGAAAGGTTCGACATTGATTTTCGGCATGTCTTGCCCGGGGTTCCAACATCAATACCATCTCCTTCCAGATGACTCTTTCGACGATGAATGGGGAGTCCGGTGGCATCAGCCCCCAGGGCGGATATTACTATGATATGGTCTCGTATCCACTTGCTAGTGCATCACTCGCTGCAGTGGAAGCTTACACATGGCCCGATCCGCTAGATCCCGGTCGTGTGAGAGGTGTGGAAGACCAAGTCTCTCATCTTTATCAAAATTCCGAATTTGCCCTTGAAGCACGGGGATTGATAGGATTGTGGAGACGTCCTAACTTGCCCCTGGTTGGCTTTGAGTGTTGGCTCAAAGCCTTGATGAATCCCCTGAATTTGTTGAAGCTGTTTAAATGGCGTCTTAAATGTGCTAAAAACCATGCACACCGCTTACCTGGATATTGCGGGACCGCACTTGCGTCCGTTCACCTGCTCGGGATGATTTTGGTACACAAAACCAACCGTGATTTATCCTACCTTTGTGGCGCAGGCTAGTCAAGCCAAGGTTGGCCGACCTGGTAGCCAGTATCAAAACAAAAACACCTGCACGAATTGGCTTGCATAGTTGTGGGTCAGTGCTTGCCATCATGGATGACTTGGTGGAGGTCGGCACGCAATGCTCCAAAACCTTTATTCCCAACTCGCGGACCTTCCAGAAGAAGAGTATCAGGCGCCTTACTTGCTGTAGGAAAGACAAGATGGTGGCGGCCCTGGCGTTGGCGGCCGCCCAGAGCCAAGGCCCACTCGGACGCCGGAACACCCCTTGCGGCGCCACACGATGCGCTTGGCCGTGCTGCTGCTGTATTGCTGCGGGTTACGTCGTGGAGAGTTGCTCGAGCTACACCTCGGCAGACATCGATACAGAACAGCAGGTGCTGCGGATCAATGAAACGAAATTCCACAAGTCTGCGCTTGGTGCCCTTGTCGCCATGGTCAGCAAGGAATTGCGAAAGTATCTCCAACAGCGCAGCGATCACAAGACACCCATGGACCCTTACACACCACTATGTTGGAGTGGACGGCCAAACCGGCTCGGCGGGGCCTTCACCGCAACGGGCGTACGGTTCAATTGGGATCAAATCTGTCGCTATGCTGGCGTCCTCAACCACCGAGGGCGGCCACCGCGCTTCATGACCTGCGCCATAGTTTCGCCGTCGCCGTCTTGCAGCGCGCCTACGAACCGAAGAGCGCCCCAAGCCACTTTGCCCCGATTGGCTCGGCTACATGGGACATCTTGGTTCGCAGTTCACACACCATTACTTGCATCTCACGAAACCCCTTGCGTCTGCTGCAAGTGATCGCTTCCGCGCTTTCTCCGGGCGAGTTTGCTCACCCGGCTCAGGCACCGGCTTCGCGCAAAGGAGGTGCCCGATGAAGGACAGGAAGGTTTTCACGCTGGCATGGCGCTTGAGGGCTTTCTCGGCGAGTATCTGCCTCCACCAAGAGGCCTATCAGCGTCAACACCATTCTCAGTTATCGCGACAGCTTTGAAGCTCTTGCTCCAGTTTGCCGCCGGAAAGCGAGGCCGTGTTTCTGAGTTGTCGTTGGCCAACCTTGACGTGCCGACAATCACCAGCACTTCCTGGACAGCCTCGAAACCGAGCGTGGCAACGGGGCGACCACGCGCAACGTGCGATTGAGCGCGATCCACAGCTTCTTTGAGTATCTCAGCCGCGAATACCCTGAACATCTTGAACAAGCCCAGCGTGTGCTGAGCATGCCTTTCAAACGGAACCGCCAACCGCAGTATCGATTACCTCGAGAGCTGACGAAATTCTCCGCGCCTTCTCGAAAGCATCGATCGGTCCCGTCTCCTGCCGGACGAAGGGACTACATGCTCCTGACTTGATGTTCAACACGGGAGCACGCGTGCAAGAAGTTGTGTCGCTGGAGCCCGACCTCCGTCGTGACCCGCCCGCCGTCAAGCTCTTCGGTAAGGGCCACAAGGAACGCATCTGTCCACTTTGGCCGGATACGGCCCGACTCTTACAAGCATACCTCCAAGACTGCGGTCGCCATCCACACGAACCTCAACCGGTGTTTCGGAATCGGCAAGGCACACCCCTCACTCGCTTCGGTGTGCGGCTCATCCTTAAACGCCACTTCCAGCGCACAGCGGAGCGCCAGCCGAGCTCAAACGCAAACGCATCCATCCCCACAGCCTGCGCCACGGCACCGCGGTCTACCTGCTTAAATCCGGCGTCGATTTCAGCACCATCGCCCATCTTGGGCCACGCCCACATGAAACCACCACTCACAAGTATGTGACCATCGATCTCGACCAAAAGAGCTGCCATCGCCAAGGCCAAACCGCTTCTTAGCGGCAAGGCACCGCCCTGGAAACCGAGCGAAGACCTGCTGACTCATTCGGCCGAGTGGCTTGTACGACCGTGGCGGGCTGCTTCCAAAAATGTGGAGTTGGATCGCTGAAGAGGCCGGAAAATCAGGCCGATTTCGGCTCAACTCCACATAAATGAACACTCAACATAAGAAACGTTATGTGGAGCTCCACATTAGGTTTCGAGCGAGGTTTTCAGCGCCTCGAATTGCTCGGTGCGCTCGGCGATGTGGGCGGCCAGTTCGCTGGCGGTGCCCTTCTCGTCAGGGAAGACGGGATACTTGGGGGCGGCGCCCTCGGGGTCCTTCTTGGCGATGCCGGTCAGGGCCGTCTTCTTGATGCCCTTACTGCGGGGCGCTGCGGGTGCAGGCGCTTGCAAGGTGGCGGTGGGGGTGAGGGTTTCCAATGCGTCAGTTCTCATATTTTTTATATTGCGGTTGGCACTGGGCCAGAAACGCTTGGACTTTGGTGTCTGAGCGCAGGCCGGGCACGTATTCTCGGAGGCACGAGTTGAAGCTCGCTCAGGTTCTCCGAAATCCTGAGGAGCTCTCACTAAATTGGCGTGGCCTTGCTCGGTGAGCTTGGCCATGGCCCGATCGCGGAGGGCTGGGAAGTCCAAGGGATCAGGCGGCGGCCGCTACGGGAGCGGGCAGCGTGAGGTTATTCTTGGCGGCGACTTCCCCGATCAGCTTTTCGTAGAGGGGCAGCACCTTTGCTTTCGCAGCGGCCTCCTCCAGCTTGCGGGCGTTGAATCGGGCGGTCAGCGTTCCAGCAGGGTGCAGATGCCTGAGAACAGGCCGAGCTTGCGGACGGTGATGCCATTGCCTCGGTCCTCCTCCTCGATGGGGGTGGCGCTGAGGTAATAGCCTCGGGCCTTCTGCTTGTAGGTGGCATAGCACACGCCGCCTTGGTCATAGTAGACCACTACCTCGATGACCTTCTTGGTGTTGGTGGGGCGCTTTTCGATTACGAGCTTTCTCATAGGTTGTCCAATAACGCAGCCGTTATTGCGGCGGTCCTGCTCGGCGCGGACTTCGAACAGCCGACAGGGAGTGAAGTGGAAATCCAGCTCGGCGTTGTTTTGGATCCACTCGGGGAGTGAGATATAGCCCAGCTCGCCGCCGTCACGAAACACGCAGGTGTAACAAACTGGCGCGGGAATGCTATAAAAATCGCAGAAAAATTTTTCACCGTTTTCCTGGGCTCGGTGAACAACTCGCTTGGGTAAACCCTGGTGAAAACACCTTCGCCCGGGTTTGTGAGCAAAATCGGTGGGGTTTAGATCAAAAAACGAATGGCCCGGGGCAGTTGTTGCCGGGACTGTTTTAAATGGCGGCAGCGTTGCCTGAACGGGTGGGGGAGTTACAGGCAACGGGCCAAATTCATATTTCGATAGGCTCGTCAACATGGGGTCAAGGTGATCCTCAGCGTGACTGGGTTGATCCATTGTACGAGCTTGATAATGACCGTCCTGATTTGAGCGGGAAAAAAGTTGCATTTTTCGGTGCGGGTGACCAAAAAACACACGGTGAACACTTTTTAAGTGCACTGGGGAAAATGCATGATCTGTTTACCTCTTTGGGTGCCAGCGCATACGGTTTCACCGGAACAAGCGGATATGAGTATGAGCACTCGTTGGCTGAACGCGACGGTAAATTTTGCGGATTAGGGATCGATGATATCAACCAAGAAGATTTGACCAAGAGCGTGTCAAAGAGTGGGCAAGTCAACTTAAAAGCGAAATGGGCTTGTAGAGTCAAAATTGCATAGTCAAAGTAATAAGGAGTTAACGATGGGAACATTAACCGAATTTCAAAAAATTAGCGATACCGAAGATTTCTTTGAATTTTTCGATCTCCAGTATGATGAGCGACTTATTAATGCCAAGCGGTTTCATATTATGAAAAAGTTTGGTGAACTTGTCGAGAAAAGCAAGCGGTCATGATATGGGAAGTGATGAAAAACTGCTTGAATATTATCGATTTGCCCTTATTACGGTTTATAAAAATTTCGAAAACGGTTATAGCCCGTCTGCCGCCGATGTTTGGGAAATGTTCGATAAGCCGAGCGGTTGCGGAACATGTCAGCACATCGGGAAGCTGTAATGATGTAGAGGAGGTCAGTCATGGAGTCCACGCCTGCACAAGCCAAAACACCATTAGCTTCTGAAGAGAATATGCCCATCAATAATGAGGCACGAAAAACAAATCTTTACAAAATGTCGACAAAAGATGAGATCCTCTCCATTTTTAGAGTCGGTCAAAGAGTTCGTCTTGTAAAAGCAATCCGAAATGACGGAACCTATCCGCACGCACGAGTCGGTGATATTCTCGTTGAAGCAGGAGCAGAAGGATATGTTCGTAAAATCGGTGATTTTTTACAGACTATTCGAGTCTATGAGGTCAACTTTATCGAAGAGGGGATGACATTCGGCTGTCGTGAAGCGGAGCTTGAAAGTGCCCTCGAAGAAGACGGTTATGATGAAGTGGCTGAAGAGTTGAAATGGCTCAAAGAACATCGTGCCCAAAGAGCTCACGAAAAAGCAGCGCAATCTCAAGAAGAGGGGGAGTAATATCAACATTTTCTGAGATTTTTGCATACTGTATCAAATTGGTGCCCTTGCGGCTAAATAATCGTAATCAACAAAGGAGTTGGGATGACAACACGTGTAGAAATTATGAATGACTTTTTGGCGATCAACGTCATACCGGGCAAAACGATCCAAGACATCGTTGAAGCTTCAGGTAGTGCACTTCCTTTCGGATGCCGTGACGGTGAATGCGGTACTTGTGTCGTAATGATCGAATCAGGTATGGAGTATATGAGCCCTATTAACTGATAAAGAGAAAGCGGTACTTAAAACTCTTAATGAGAGCAATCCGAAAGCTCGTCTTGCTTGTCAAATGAAAGTCGTATCGCCAAACGGTTTGGTACGTATTAAATACTAAAGAGTGTCACCCCGAACTTGATTCGGGGCCTGATGATGAGATGCTGAATCCAGTTTAGCATGACAATTATCCTTATACTGCCTATTTTTTAATCATACAACTGCCTAAAAAAAGCCTATAATTTTTATAAGAACAAAATATGCAATCTATTATGAATTGTGTATTATTTAGGGGGCTTATTATGCAAACATCTC
This sequence comes from Sulfurimonadaceae bacterium, assembly GCA_963845295.1. GTDB lineage: Bacteria > Campylobacterota > Campylobacteria > Campylobacterales > Sulfurimonadaceae > Sulfuricurvum. The sequence continues at coordinate 7,985 of CAWJRP010000005.1, forward strand.
TCTCTTATAAACAAAAACAACTTCCACGATTATCGATGCAGACATGGCTTCCCCTTTTGCAATGCTCGCTTAACGATCTTGAAAAACATTTGCAGGTAATTACGAATGAAAACCCTTGTTTAGAGGTAAAATCAGGTTTTGAAGAGGCGAATTCCGGTGTAGGAGGGAGCGCGGCATACGGTGCGTTTCAAAATTATGTTTCCAACTCATCAAGCGATCAAATCGAATGGCTCAGTATCTCTTCAACGTCACTCTACGAGAAATTGGATGAACAGATCGTAGCACCGTTGTTTCCGACCCCAATCTCTCAGAAAATTGCCCGTCAGATTGTCTACTACATCAGTGATGAGGGATATTTCGAAGGCTCAGGTCGAAGAGGTGGCACAGCAGTGTGATACCGATGCTCATACGGTGGAGCGGGTACGTCAGCGATTTGCCCATTTGGAACCATCAGGGGTAGGAGCATGTGATTACAAAGAGTCATTTTTATTTCAGCTGAGCGATTATGATTTGGATGATGAACTCAGTATTTTGCTTGGCGGCGATGATCTTACAGTTTGATAAGATGGAAAAATTTATCAATCATCCGAGATTGCATGATGCCAAACATATATTGCAGCATTTGCAAAATCCTCCGGCATTGGAGTATATGGAACCTGAAGCGCAGATTACTCCCGATTTGTTTGTCGAATTTTCGGGTTCGGAACTGAACATTCGTATCAATCACGCGTTTTATCCCGATTTACAGGTCAATATGATCGATAAATACGATAATTTTGCCAGTCAAAAATTCAAAGAGGCACGAGAACTCGTCAAGCTTCTCGATTTACGAAAAGCGACACTCTATAACGTCGCATTGGTCTTGCTTGAGAAACAATACGGCTTTTTTATGGGGGGAGAGCTCAAACCGCTGCGTCTTCAGGATGTTGCCGACGAACTTGGGTTTAACGAATCGACGATTTCCCGTGCTATTGCTGATAAGTATATCCAAACGGAGCGGGGTCTTTACGCGTTTAAAGACTTTTTCTCCAACTCGATCGGCGAAGTTTCTACATCCGAGATCAAACATTTTCTCAAACGGCTTGTCTCGAGTGAGAACAAAGATGATCCGTTCAGCGATAAAGTGCTTCACGAGATGATTGAAGAGCGTTTCGGGGTTAAGATGGTACGACGTGTTATTGCCAAATACCGTCAGGAACTTGATGTCCCATCGTATAAAGAACGATTGTTTTTATATAAACTCGAATTGCTCTAATCCTAGCAATATGTCAATCTGACAGGGAATGGGGATAATCGTTTTTATCGCTCTATGATGCGATCTATGATTATCCATTTAGATCTTGATTGTTTTTTTGCTTCGTGCGAACGGGTGCGTGATCCTTCATTGCTCGGCAAGTGTGTTGCCGTCGGAGGACGAGGCGATCCGTTTATCTTTGATAAAAAACCCATCCCTGCCAAAAAACTGATGAACCTCAATTCCGGAGCGTTTGTTCCCTCTTTGTTTCATGCGGAGTACAACAACCGTGACTATTTCAAAGACGGCGATACCTTGCGGGGGATTATTACAACCGCCAGTTATGAAGCACGCGCTTATGGGGTAAAAACCGCTATGAGCGTCCACCAAGCATTGAATCTTTGTCCCCATCTCATTCTCCTTCCGCCAAACCATCTGCTCTATCATACGATGAGTCATGAGTTGATGGAATATCTCTCTACCGTTATCCCCGTAATGGAGCAATACAGTATCGATGAGATGTTCGGCGATCTTAGCGGATGGATAGCAGATGAAGATACCTATGAGTTTATCAGAGATCTTAAATATCAGATTATGGCTCAATTTAATCTCCCTGTATCGATCGGAGCGAGCAGTTCGAAATGGATTGCAAAGCTTGCCACCTCTGCGGCTAAACCTTACGGCGTTCGGATTGTCGCGAAAGAGGAGATCGCCGCATTTGTTAAAGATATTCCGATCGATGATTTTCCGGGTGTGGGGAAAGCATTTTCAGCAAAAATGGCTCGTTACGGTATTAAGAGTATCGGTGACGCTTGGGAATCTGATTGCTTGATACAATCGTGGGGTAGGGCGGGGAAAGAGCTTTACCAAAGATTTACAGGGCGCGATAATGAGAGGGTAGAATCGAAGCGATCTCGAAAAGGGATAGGATTGTCACGATCGATGGATCATCCTATTCAGGATAGAGAAGAGTTATATCGACGTATCCATATATTGGTTCGTCATTGGAGTCATACCATTATGAGACTGGGGGTCAATCCGACCACTTATTCATTCTCATTGGGGTATGAGAACTTGGGCGGCTCCAAAAAGCAATATACCCTCTATCGCTTGTTTAACGAGATGTTTCTCCAAAGCTTTACACTCGAAAAGTTTAAAGAACTCGATATCTATCCCCATATCCGTGTCCGTTACATCGGAATGAGTGCCACCAAATTTACCAGCCATGATCCTAAGAGTTTTGATTTGCTCGAAATACAAAATGATACCAAAATGAATAGTCTTACCCACGCTTTGACACAGGTGAGGGATAAATACGGGATGGATATTGTACGAGGCGGTGGGGAACTGTAACGGTTCCCCTTGTGTTTATTTATCTTGTCGAGAGAAACGATTATAAAGACCCGTTCCGACGATGAGTAGCGTCACCCCTATGATCAGATAAAAAGCGTTGATAAGCTTGCTGTAATCATCTAGTACAATTTTAAATACCGCCATCAACGACTCAATTGAGAGGGCGATAATGATAGAGGTCAAAAACTTACTTAATGTTTTGTTCTGTAAATCATTACCGTAGTTAAATGTTTTAAACAGTACCTCATTCTCAATCAGTGTTTTCGCTAAATCGTAGATAGCGAGCCCGATGGTAATCGAGATAATTGCGGTAAATATCTGATGCATCATCGCTTCGCCAGAGAAAGGTGAAATAAGCATGGTATAGAAGATATAGCCTCCGTAAAAGATTAAAAAGACCGATACAACCCCCAGTAATAATCCGCCGCTTCCCATGATAAACCGGTTGACGTGTTCAAATGCGCTGTTGTGCTCGATCAGACGAAGCTCCTCGAGGAGTTTTAAGAGATCAAAATCGACCACAATATAACCGTCATTTTCTTGCTTAACTGCTGTTAGAGTCGGAAGCCCCGTGATATGGTGTAGATACGGGTTACTGATGTGGATCGACTCTTCAGTAAAACTGACCCACTTAAAATAAAAAGATTTATCGGTACCGATACGCTCTTCATCGACATATTTTCTACCTATACTGGGGGAAAACTGGACAAAAGAGCGATTAACGGCATAGATTACTTCAGCAGCTTTTTCGTACTCGAAAAGCCGCTTCATATCTTTAGTCTCGCTTGATATGGGATGAAATTTTTCCATTGTATTACGAAGATAAAATTGGATACTGTTCTTATGTTCAGCATAGATACTGATGATCCGTTTCATGAAAATCCTCCTTAGAGTCATTTTCAGCATCAGTTTTAGCACTCATCGTATTAAGAAGGGGATAGAAAAAAAAGATATTAAGATTATTTAAGGGTAGGATGTTTCGTTTCTGTAACCTGAGCATTTTACACTTCTGCACTTTTATTGAAGGTGCATTCATGTTTTCTCTTAGTCTTATTTCCCGTCTATCCATACGTCAAAAGATTACGTTTATCGTTGCTACGACACAACTGTTTGCCATTATCGCAATCGCTATCGGTATTGTCGGTATGATTTTCTCGAATGCGTCATTGACCAGGATTAATGATCAAAGCCTGCATCCGATCGATCAGCTTCGTCAATGCAAACATGCTATGGTCAATGAGGTTCAAAGAAAAGCGATTGCAGTCTCCGAGGGAGATGGTGACTATGAAAAAGACCTGATAGCGGTCAAGACGGCACATAAACAGTTTAAACTTCAATGGGATGCTTATCTCAAATCACCCAAGATTAAAGAAGAGTTAGCACAGCTTGACGAGGCTAAAAAAGAGGTTGATCGGGCGGATAGATCGATGAGTGCACTGGAAGTCGCTATAACGAATCGGGACATCATGGAAATTCATGATCTGGTTTCAAGCGATTTCCCTTTTAGTCTGGATCCGCTGAGTGCCCTTTTTGATACGCTGATTACGGCTCAATTGGAAAATACTCAATCTCTTTACAACAGTGCACAAACACAGTTCAACCAAACTCTTATCCTGATAGCGGTAATTTTTCCGATCGGTATGGTCGTCATCTTTATGATTCTTCGCGTTATCACCCGTGAACTGATCCATAAAATTACGATTTTGTCCCAAATTATCCACCATCTGCGTTCGGGTAATCTGCAAGAGAGGATCACAGTCGATGGGAGAGATGAACTCTCACTCGCTGCAGGTGATATGAACAGTTCTATGGAAGAACTTCAAAATATATTAAGAGATATTAAAGTGGTATCCGTTGAAAGCATATCTACGGCTCAGGAGCTGAATAAGGTTGCTGATACGATCCGTCGGCGTCTTGAGAGTAGTACAAATGATATAGCACTGACCCATACCGAATTGTCGCAATTGCAGTTGATTGTTCATGCCTCAGCCACTTCAGCTATAGAGACCACTGATAAAATTGATGAAGCCAACTCAAATTTATTGGACGCTAATACGCAAATTACAAACATGAATCGTGATATACAAAATGTTGCCCAAATTCAGCAGTCTCTTTCCAATGAGCTACAAGAACTTTCATCCCAGGCACAGCAAGTAAAAGGGGTATTAAATATTATCGGAGATATAGCAGACCAAACGAACCTATTGGCACTGAATGCCGCTATCGAAGCGGCACGGGCAGGTGAACACGGAAGAGGATTTGCCGTTGTCGCAGATGAAGTGCGTAAACTGGCAGAGCGAACCCAAGAGAGTCTTTCTCAAATCAACCGAACGATTAGCACTATCGTTAATGCAATAATCAGCACCAGTGGCAAAATGGAGAAATCGACCGATTCGGTGCTGCGAGTCTCCAAAGACTCCAATGTTGTTCAACAGATCATCAATAATTCATCCTCCTTGATCTCTACTGCGGCGGATAGCGTCCATACATCAAATAATAATATGGGGAATCTGACTGCGGGAATGCATTTGATATCGGAGAAAATCGACACCCTTAATACGATTGCGTCGTCGAATACGAATAGTATTCAGGAAATTACCGATGTTGCATACCGTCTTGATCAAAGCACGGCTGAGATCAATCAAAAATTGGACAAGTTTAATACATAAGTTTCATTTGAGTAGTATTATGGAAAATTAGTATTAGGTTTGATATGCACAAAATTAATAAAATTAATTTCCGACCTTATTTGGATGGTATATTTGCAGGTATAGGGGCTTTTGTTGGGCTGTCTTTAATAGGATTTATCGCTCAATCGGTAAATCAGATGCTCATTATCGCACCTTTTGGTGCTACGGCTGTTCTTTTATTCAGTGCGCCTGAGAGCCAATTTTCAAAACCCTGGAATGTTTTGATGAGCTACATGATTTCAACTATTATTGGTTTTTTAATTTTACATTATAGTAATGGTTCATGGCTTGCTATTGGAGGAGGGTTTGGGATAGTGATTTTATTGATGCATTCTGTAAAAGCTATCCATCCGCCTGCAGGCGCAAACTTTTTGATTGTCACACAAGGTCACTTATCATTTTATTTGCTGTGGCCTCTTTTGATTGGACTGATTACATTAATCATAATTGGAATAGGAGTCTATAAAATACGAAAAAAAATAACACTCACCTAATAAGGAAATAGGGAGCATTTTAAGTAAAGTATCGTATATTGCATAGAATGAAAAATTTTATATTAGGCATACTGAGATGGAATTTAGACAATTAAAATCAATACTTCATAAGCTTCAAGATCTCAAAGCGCCAATAGTATCTGAATGGATCAAAAAAGAGAGTACTAACGAGCGGCTAAAGCAGAACAATATAAATCCGAAATTCTTTGCCAAGCATTTCGGTGTTAGAGTTGTAGAGTATGCATTCGGAGTTGTTTCTGGGGATGTACAACTGGGAAACTGTCCTATAATACATGTATTGCTGCAGTTTTTTAAAGATAAAAATATCCCGATAAACGATATCTTCATAATATGTGTTGAACTCAAAAATAGTCTCATACAGACACTATTAGCAGAGAAGTTACTGAACAAAGAGACAATCAATGAAATAGCGTATCTGATGGATTTAAATTTTGAAGGTGTTATGAAAGAATATTTAGGGATCGACAATGAGCCAAAAACTATTCAACAAGAGTTTTTAATGACGCCAGTACGTCAAACAGAAACGAAGCCTCTAGCACTTGTTCAACCGAAAGTATCAATCTCAGCAACCGAATATCTTAATGACGTTAGTATTGATTCGAACGATATTGATGAAATGAGAGAGCTGGAAGAAGATGCTATTGCTGCTATGTCAAATGAAGAGAGGCTCAGTGAAGAGGGAAAAGATAAGTTGATTAAGGCATTGATGAAGTATGCACATATGTTGAATTCTCTTATAGAGTTTGAAAATCTCGGTTATTCGTTAAATATGCTATCAGAGATCATGATTACTGCGGATATCAATACCCTCTCGGAACAAACGTTGAAAAAACTCCCTATCGTGTGTAAAGCGATTATTGAGGATTTACAAGGGTGGAGAATAGCTGTGTTAGAAAATGCGGAAGCAAATGATATCCACTGGATGGATGATGGTTTTATATCAAGTATATCTCAACTTCAAATTATGCTTATGCCGCAAGCAGACAGTAATGATGAACTTGAATTCTTTTGAGTAGGAATTGATATTAGAAAGTTAATGGATGATATTGGTTGCGGAAGCCAGATTTGAACTGACGACCTTCGGGTTATGAGCCCGACGAGCTACCGGACTGCTCTATTCCGCGGTAAAAAGAGGGTAATATGCTAAATGGCATACTAAAAAGTTTCATCAATTATAAAAAAAATCCTGAGTTAAAAGAGAAGCTCTGAAAGTTCGTCGTAGTCGATATTTGTAGTTGGTTGCGGAAGCAGGATTTGAACCTACGACCTTCGGGTTATGAGCCCGACGAGCTACCGGACTGCTCTATTCCGCGGTATTAAAAGTTGACAGTAGTGGATGGGGAGGAGGGATTCGAACCCCCGAATGACTGGACCAAAACCAGTTGCCTTACCGCTTGGCGACACCCCAATGTTCTCGTTAAGAGGCCGAAATTATAGACATTTTTACGAAATTTGTCAAGTGTTTCGTAAATAACGTACTTAAATATTGTCATTTTTTGGTTTGTGATAGATTTTTAATCCTTTTACCCTATAATTGTCTAACTATATTAATAACAAAAGAGTATTAAATGTCAGCAGTGCAACGAGTATTGGATGCTATAGAAGAGTTTAAAAAAGGGCGTATGGTCATTATGGTGGATGACGAAGATCGGGAAAATGAGGGCGATCTTGTCTATGCATCCGTATTTTCAACTCCCGATCATGTTAATTTTATGGCAACTCATGCCAAAGGATTAATTTGTGTTGCTATCAATCCTGCCATTGCTAAGCGCCTCAGTCTCGAACCGATGGTAAAATCGAATACTTCCATGCATGAGACGGCATTTACGATCTCAGTGGACGCTACGGCAGCTACAACGGGTATCTCTACAGCAGAGCGGGACATGACAATCAAGATTTTGGCAAATCCTCTTTCCCATTCTTCGGAATTGGTCGCTCCGGGGCATATTTTTCCTCTAATTGCAAAAGAGGGGGGGACGTTGGTTCGGATCGGTCACACAGAAGGGTCCGTCGATCTATGCCGACTCTCGGGATTGGCTGAATCGGCGGTTATCTGCGAAATTATGAAAGAAGACGGGACGATGGCGCGCAGAGATGATTTGGATCTATTTGCTGCTAAACATAATCTTAAAACCGTTTATATCTCTGATATCGTTGAGTTCCGTCTGGCCAATGAGACACTGGTTAAGGCTGTTTCGGAAGAGGAGATTGAATTCTTCGGTGTTCATGTCAAAAAATACGAATTTGCCGATCATCAGGAGAACCGACACACGGCAGTGGTTTTTTACAATGCGGGAGAGACGGCAAATGTCAAAGTACATAATGTTATTCCGGATATTGATTTACTCCTCAACCAAAGCAAATATTCACATTTGATTGATTCGATCCATTATCTGAAACAAAACAGCGGTGTATTGCTTTTTATCAATAAACCGCACCATCAACAGATTAATATGAAAGAGTATGGTATCGGTGCTCAGATCTTAAAATCACTTGGGGTAAAACACATGCGTCTTATCGCAGATTCCAAAGTTTCTGATTTTGCGGGACTTGGCGGATTTGGATTAGATGTAGTAGAAACAATCAATCCAACCGAAGGGGAATAATCTCCCCTTGTGAGAAACTTTAGTTTACCATCCAACGGATGATTTTGAGGTGACTTTTCGAATCTCTTTCTCATCTGCCCACAAAACTTCTCCGCTTTTTGGATCGACTAACTCCAGTGAGACATTGTAATAGACATCTTTAACAGCATCGTTAGCTTTTTTAATGGAGCGGACATTTCCGGTAATGATATAGTCTGCGTCCGTCATAGCGCTGATATTTGTTTTTGTAGACGTTGCACTCGTTAAATCACGTTCATCATATACTTCACCTAAATTTGCTTTATCAGCCAAGAAACGCACTTGTCCTGATTTTAGAAGTTTGATACGGATTTTGTCAGTAATCGCTTTGGTATCGATATGCTCATAGGTAAGATTATTTACCGTTCTTAGGCGCACTTTCGGCGGTTGCTGTGCTTTTGAAATGAAGTGTGATTCTAATAGTGACTGTGTTAAAGTTTCTGCAGATGATTGTAGATCAGATGATCCAAAATCGGCGGTGAGCGTTTCAACGGCTTTGGCATCACCGTATTTAACGTTGGAATCGTATCCGACCATTCCGGCACCGCCTTTAGCACTACAGCCGCTGATGGTGAGGAGTGCTGCTGTAGCAATCGAGAGAGAAATAATAGTTTTCATGGGGATCTTCCTTATTTATTGGGTACTGAAACAATGATCTTGTAATCAACGACATCCGTTCGTGTGGATAGCTCGACAACTTGAACTTTCTGGTTTTTGTGAATCGTGATAGGTTTCCATGGGGTAGTATCTAGGATAATACCGTTTTTATCATACCACTCAACTTGGTAAACAAACCCTTCGGTCTCATCATTGTCGTCATTTTCAAGTTCGGCGACAATCTTTAAAAAATTTCCCTCCTGAACACTTTTATGCATAATGATATCAACTCTTTTTTCACCGATGATGCTGATGTTTTTAGAAGAACATCCGGAATTCAAAAGAAGCATAGCTGTTGTTATGGAGAAAATCGTTAGCGATTTAGTAAGTGACATGATCTATCCTTATGGTGTTGTTTTCGAGATATGAGACAAGAATAAATACCCCTTTTTTATCGGTCGGAAGGGTTAACGACTGCTGAATATTATTTAAACTGATAGTGATAGTTTCCCCTTTTTTAGCTTCAAATTTCATCAGATAGCCGGAATTTGGCAATAATTCCCAATTACGAAATCCCGAATCTGATACGGAGCTTCCAATGTCCATAAACAATGATGCCAGAAGTCCGGCTAATGAACCGAAATGATCGGTTGTCTGCTTTGCGGCAATGGCTTTGGTAGTAGCGCGAACAACTGACTTGGCAATTTCTCCTGAGTATTCATCCTGTAGTGTTTTGTATGCCATTAGGTCACTTTTAAGTAGCCTTGGAGGGTACATGTTGCGTTTATCGGATGTGATAGTGAGGCTACTGATATCGAATACAGGAGGGGTGTATGAGGGGAGATCAATACTGGTGTATTCAGCAGCATGAAAAATAGGAAAACGAATTTTTTCAATTTTTAAAGAAGGTGCTAGTCCTGAGAGGACAACAACGGTGACATCTATACCCGTTAAAGGATGTGAAACGGATAAAGTATTTGCGGGAGGGGTTATAAATGCTTTTGAGACATCTGGATTTAATGCCAATGCTCGTTTAAGGCTGATGTCGCCTGATTTCCCTGAGGCATCAGATAAACCTGAAAACTCAAAAATTACATGACTCAGCGCATATGAAAATGGGTCTTGATAATTATTTGCAAGATTTCTAACTTCATAATTTTGGAGCAGAGCGGACATCGAATAGTTTTGAGGAAGAATATCGGTATCGGTATTTCGAGCAGTTGCTTTAGCCTGATCTTTTGCCGCCTGCTTTATTTTTTCATCCGATTCCTTAAGCCAAAACTCCTGCCTCTGCTCCATTCGTCGCATCTCTACCGTCGAGCCTTCAAAATCTCCGAGCATAATATAATTAAGGGCATTCAGAGTGTGCATTAGTGTCCGTTCATACCCTTTTCCGAAGTAAGTCTCGGACCCTTTTGAGAGGAACGACGAACCTAAAAAAGATCCTATATTACGCATACTGATTGATGCACGATTCTCATATTCATCCAAGATAGCATAAGCCGCTTCAAATGACGCTATTGAAGCTTTGTAATCACCGTTAATTTGCTGAAGACGTGCAAGATCAAGCCAGTACCAGTATTCGTTTTTATTGGAAGTATCAGAACTGAATTCTTCAAGAGTTTGGTTGAATTTGTAGTCTGAAAGCCCTTTTCGGAGCTGATCAGTGGTAAGAGATGCTGCGTTGAGTTGGATAAAAAAGAAGGAGGCAAATAAGCATAGTATTAAGGATTTATTCATTGCTCATGGATCAATTTTTCATTGCTTTGATAAACGATTCATAGATGTTTTCAAGTTGTAGATCTTGTTCCAAAATCTCCGTATTGTCTTGAACCATATAGTGTTCTAACACAGCAACACGACGGAGGAGATATTCAAACATCTCTTTGTTGATGTCGGGGAGTTTATTGTGGCTGAACGGGTCTTTATCGCGCCCTTTTTGAATGACATGAGCCGGGATACCGATAGCAGTACTATTGTCGGGAACTTCACGTACAACGACGGAGTTGGCTCCGATTTTGGAGTTTGTCCCGATGGTAATATTTCCGAGTACTTTTGCTCCCGCACCGATAACGACACCGCTTTTGATCGTCGGATGACGTTTTCCGGGGGTGAGGCTTACACCGCCGAGCGTTACCCCTTGATAAATGAGAACATCATCTTCGATGATGGTTGTTTGACCGATGACGACGCCGAAACCGTGATCGATAAAAACCCGTCGTCCGATCGTAGCACCCGGATGGATGTCGATATTGGTAAAAAGCTGATTTACCCCCATAATGATACGAGCAAATGGAGCGGAAACCGCTGCGATAGAGGCGGTTGGAAATACGGTACCAAAAGATGGCCCATACTCCCGGATAGTTGAAAAAGAGTTCGATGCGAGAACTGATAGCGGGATCATTTTTATAAACGTTCGAAAAATCTTCGGCAATTTCAGAAAAAAGTCCCAAATTCAATCCTTATCGAGTGGTTCGGAGGTACCCGTTTTGGTAGAGGTACATTTCGAGTTTTTGAAGTGTATCACTTTTTTCTTCTTCTGTCCTAAAATCACTGCTTGCAAGTTTATTTTTAAGGTTGGTGAGAAGTTTTGAAGCGTCATATCCGATATCTTCGAGAATATTCAGGACATTGTCCGATTCGGTGAAATTTTCGATCTCATATCCGGTATCGTTGATAAGAATAGTACATTCACTCGGGTGGGTAAAGAGATTATGGTTCATCCCCAGTGTCTCCTGGTAGGCACCGACGTTAAAGAAAGCGAGGAAATACTCCTCTTCATCTAAATCGATATCGTGAAGATACAGAGGTGTTTCAGGTTTGAAGCGAATCTCTCCGTCACTGTCACAGGTAATATCCCAAAGGCTCGCCGCACGGATGGCCGGAATATCGAGACGATCAAGCGGCATAATCGGAAACTGTTGCTGTAATCCCCAGTAGTCGGGGATACTTTGGAAAATAGAGGTATTGATAAGATATCGCTCTTGGAGCTTAACCTGAAGTCGCTCTATTTCCGGCATAGGATTGTCCTGAGAGAGGTAGAGAGATTTTTTGATAATCTGGTGTACCAAAATCTCAGCATTCGAGCGATCCTGTAGATCAATGTGTCCGAGATTGAACAGGGTTAGCAACGATTCCATATGATCCAGAGCATCATGCATGTACTCGATACAGGTACGCGGAGAGAGGAGGGAGTTAAGCTCACGCAGCTCTTCGATTAACGGAGGGTTGTTCTCTTTGAGTTTGAGTGATTTTGCTTGGTAGTCATGGCTGAAAAGCTCTAGTACCGGAGCAATCAATACCGAGTGGGAGGCTACGATAAAGCGTCCCGATTCGGTAAAGATATCGGGATGAGCTACCCCTTTGGCATTCATGATTTCACGAAGCAAAAAGACGACGCTGTTGGAGAACTCTTCTAAGGTATAGTTACGCATCCGTGTAGAAGTATGTTGGGAGTATTCAACTGCCAAACCTCCCCCGATATTGATCGCTTGGAGGTTGTCTGCACCCATTTTTTTGAGCTCGGCATAAATATTTCCCGCTTCACGTAAAACCCGTTTCAGTGGAGCGATATCTTGCATTTGGCTTCCGATATGGAAGTGAATCATCGAAAAATGTTCCAACATATTGTGTTCTTGGAGCATCAACATCGCTTCGATCAGTTCGGTCGAGGTGAGACCGAATTTAGCACTCATACCGCTGCTTTTTGCCCAGATTCCGCTCCCTTCTGATTGCAAACGGACACGGATACCGATTTTGGGTACTTTTAATCCGCACGATTGGGCTACATCGATAATCCATTCAAGTTCACCTAACCCCTCAATCGTAATGGTAATGTTATGACCCATCTGTGCCGCCATAAATCCAAGGGTTACCATCTCTTCATCTTTGAACCCATTGACGGTAATCGGAGAGCCGATAGCAGTTTTAGCCATTGCGAGGGCGAGTTCGGCTTTGGAACCGGCTTCCAAACCATAGCTGTATTTTTCACCGAGTTCGACGATCGCATCGACCGCTTCAGGGAATTGGTTTACTTTAAGTGGGAAAACGGCATGAAATTTTCCGGTGTAATCGTTCTCAAAAATTGCGCGGCGAAAGTTAGAGTAGAGAGCGTCAATCTGTTTACTGATCAAATGGGGAAAACGGAGGATCAAAGGGCCGCGAAGATTGGTTTTACGAACCTGTTGGGTAATTTCGAGTAATGATGGAGAACTTTTATAGTTGACTTTGATCTTCCCTTGGTCGATCATAAAGTTATTTTCACCCCAAATATCTATTCCGTAGGTTTTCACGTCATCTCCTTTATACAAAAAAATCGTTTAACGGGATAAGTGACTCGGTTTTTTCAACCAAATCTTTTACCCATATGCTATTTTGTGCCAATTCATTTTCACCGATAACAGCGCAATATCGGGCATTGATGCGATCGGCTCCTTTAAGATGCGCTTTGAGTGAACGCGGTTCATATTCGACAACCGCTTTTTCGCTTCGGCGAATTTTTTCGGCTGATTTCAAGATAGGAGCAAGCGCCTCAGCATCCATCGCACCGAGATAGTACCCCTCACGAATATTTTCAGGCATTACGATAAGCTCCATTAACCGCTCGATTCCTAGCGCAAATCCTACCGCAGGGGTCGGTTTTCCATCTAAAAATTCGATTAATCGATCATAGCGTCCACCGCCTGCGATAGCACTTTGGCTTCCGATATTGTCACTGACAAACTCGAATGCTGTTTTGGAATAATAGTCTAATCCACGGACGAGGTTGGTATCAATCTCATAGGCGATGTCGTGTTGATCCAAAATTATTTTGAGTGTGTCAAAATCGCTTTGACATCCGTTACAAAGATTCTGTACCAGCTTCGGTGCATTGGTATAGAGGGTCTGACACGCTTCATTTTTACAATCGAGGACTCGGATAGGGTTGGTCAGTTTCCGGCGCTCACAGTCACCGCAGATCGCATCACCGCATGATTCGATAAACGAGACCAATTTCACACGATAAGCAGGCATACAGTTTTGATCCCCGAGTGAGTTGAGTTTGAGACGATACCCGATACCGAGTGCTTGGAGGATATCGGCGATCATCATAATCATCAAGGCATCTTCATAGACCGAATCGACTCCGAAACTCTCTACCCCGAATTGATGAAATTCTCTCAAGCGACCTTTTTGAGGGCGTTCGTATCGAAACATCGGACCGTGATAATAAAAGCGGTGGATTCCCCCTTTTTTATCCAGTTTGTGTTGAACAAACGCCCTTACGACCCCGGCTGTCCCCTCGGGGCGGAGACATACGTCATTTTCACCTTTGTCGATAAATTGATACATCTCTTTGCCGACGATATCGCTGGACTCTCCGACGGAGCGTTTGAACAGTGCCGTCTCTTCGAGAAGAGGGGTTTCGATGTAATGAAACCCGTATCGCTTGGCGATAGTAGAGGCGGTTGCTAAAAAGTATTCAAAACGCTCAAACTCCTCAGAGAGGATATCGTTCATTCCGCGCAAAGATTGGATCATAAGGCTCCTTTGATAAAGGTAGTAATTTCATTTGTAATTATATCAATTGATTGTGTCGCATCGATTACAACGGTTTGAATACCCAGCGCATATGCCGAAGCGATAAGAGAATCTTGGATACCAAGGAGATACTCGGTTCCGCGTGATTCGATTGCATCGTGTTCTTTCTGGCTCAGACGAAAGGCAAGTTCCTCCGGTGTGAGTTTGAGGATAAAAACCGTATCGGGCAATGTTCCACCGGTGGCGAGTCGGTTGAGCATGACAAGTGTCGACTCATCACAGAGATTCTGGACACTCGCATATGCCATCCCTGAGACGGCGGAGCGGTCACTGATGATTAGCTTGTTCATATTGGGTAATATTACTGATTCGGTATGTTCGGCCCGATCCGCTAAAAAGAGGAGAAGCTCAGCCGTTTTGCTTTTCAGAGTGCCGTGCAAGACCATATTTCGGATTTCAATCCCTGCCGGGGTTCCACCCGGTTCTTTGGTGATCAGTGCATCAGGAAAGAGGGTTCTAAGCGCGTCAATCTGGGTACTTTTCCCTGCGGTATCGATCCCTTCTATTGCAACGTACATGATTTCATACTCCCGATAACATTTTGAACTGGTTCAGGCAGTAAATGAACCGTTTTACCGTTGAATTTGAGGAGGTTTCGGACAATAGATGAGCTGATAAAGGCATGTTTGAGTTTCGGCATCAAATAAACCGTTTCGATATTAGGGTCTAGTGAATTATTGAGATACCCCAACTGCAATTCAAACTCAAAATCACTCACTGCACGAAGTCCCCGTATCAATACGGTAGCCCCGAGGGTGTTGGCAAGCTCGACGGTTAGATTATCAAATCCGACAACCGTTACACGCTCTAAATCCTTAACCGCCAATTTCACCATATCGACTCGTTCTTGCAAGGTAAACATCGGTTTTTTTTCCTGAGAATCGGCAACGGCGATAATCACTTCGTCAAAGAGGCGGATCCCCCGCTCGATAATGTCATAATGACCGTTGGTGATAGGATCAAATGTTCCAGGATATAGGGCTATTTTATGCAAAATCATCCCACCTTTTGTAAAGATCGTTTTTTATACCGAGCAGATCGAACCATTTGCCGATCATAAAGTTTTCCATCGACTCCAAATCTTCTTGATCACCGTAATAGGCAAGTACCGGAGGAGCGATGATAACTCCCATCATCGAGAGCTTGTGCATATTTTCCAATGCGATGGGTGAAAATGGGATTTCTCGCGGAGCCAGAACAAGAGTCCGTCGCTCTTTAATCATGACCGCTGCTGCACGGGTAATAAGATTGTCGGCAATGCCGCAGGAAATTTTGGCGAGGGTATTCATACTGCAAGGAGTTATGATCATCGCATCGGCACCGTATGAGCCTGACGCAACCGATGCCCATATCTCATCGTTTTTATGAAGAGTCAGGTTCTCCTCTTTTTCCAAAACGATGGTGGCGTGATCGGAGAGTATGAGATGTTTTTGGATCTCTTGGGGGAGGGCACGGACGAGTTTAAGACCTAATGCCGCTCCGCTTGCTCCGCTGATCCCTACGACAATTTTCATTGTAATTCCACCCGATTTTCTCCGATTACTTTTGCTTTGGACCGTTTACCGTCACTTTTTTGGATCGTAATAATATCATAGAGTTGCCCCTCTTGCGTTGCGGTAGCGGTAAACTCGACAATTACTGTGTCGTTTCGAACTTCTACGGTCACTTTTTCATTTTTCAAAACGAGGGGGAGCGGTTCTATGTTTCGAAGAGTTATTAGTTGCCCCTCTTTGAGATTGGATCTAAATCTGGAAGCTTCATTGGGAAGGGCAGTCAGAGGGGTATCTCTGAAAGAGCCGAAAGGGACTTGTTTTATTAGGGTATTAAATCCGCTGAGTGGGTCACGGCGCAATACTTTTTGGTTGGTATGAAGAACGTTAATGGTTGCACTAACCGTATAGTCGAGGTAATGTCTGATGTCGTTATCGTCGATAATGTAAAAAGTCCCTTTTGCATTTTGAAAAAGATGTTCATCGAATACACCGCGTGATTTTTTAGGTAACGATGCGAGATAGCCTCTGGGAATGATAGTAATATCATTAATCACTATCGAGGGGTATTGGCCTAATAAAAGGTTTTTTAATTGATTTTTTAACGTACGAAAAGTCAACCGGGCTAAGACGGGTAAAATTAACATAACGCACATTTGCCGTCTCTATGTCAACTCCGTTAAGCTCAAATGTTTTAGCGATGATCTGAGCATTAAGACGATATTGGGTCAAATCATCAGGAATTTTAAGAATTTCAAATTTTTTGGGAAGATCAGGAAACAGATCATTGGAATAAATCGTAGGATGAGAATAGGTATAATTTTCTTTAAGGGTATAAGCATTGAGAACAAGTGAGAAAAAAAAGAGCAAAATGAGTTTATTCATTAGAGAATTGTAACATAACCGCATTTCTTTTTCATTAGTTTTACGCTATCCTAGCTATCAATTAATTATTTCAATAATGTGGATGCAATGCGTTTAAATAAAAATAATTTATCAAAAAAATTGGATAGTACCGATCGTGAGCGTATTCATACTGAGCAAATATCTATTGCATACAAACAAGCATTTGCATCGGTATTTCCCCTTTTATTCGGTGCTTCTGTCGTATTATTTCTTTTCTATAGTACCGCTTTACTCCTAACCGTTGCACTCTGGTACACTCTAATCATAGCGACATTGGTATGGCGTGTGTGGCTCTTGAAAGTTCATCATACTAATCCTGATAAGTTTTTACCCTCGACATGGGAGAGACGGTTTAAATGGGTAATGTATGTATCCTCTTTGTTGTGGGGAAGTTCTGCCTTCTTTCTTTTTGAGACTTCCAATGAGCTGCACCATTTTTTTA
Source organism: Sulfurimonadaceae bacterium (assembly GCA_963845295.1). Lineage (GTDB taxonomy): Bacteria > Campylobacterota > Campylobacteria > Campylobacterales > Sulfurimonadaceae > Sulfuricurvum. The sequence continues at coordinate 25,416 of CAWJRP010000005.1, forward strand.
TTATCTTCTTGTTAACCGGCATTGCGGCGGTTGCATCGGGTACATTAGCCTCATTGCTTGATGTGGCGGTTGTATTTATGCTGCTTTTACTGGTACCGATTTTTATCGTTATGTTTGCCCACGGCGGATTCGAACATCAGATGATGAGTGCGCTCGTTGTAGCATTTTTCTTTTTATTGTTTAGTGCATCGCGTCGAATCCATATAAATATTATGAGCACCCTTGTTTCGAAAAGGCTACACCAAAAAGCACTTGATGCATTGGCTCTTTCCGAAGAGCACTTTGAAACAATTTTTAAAGAGGCACCTGCTGGAATATTTTATTACAACACCGATTTAATAGTAGTTGACTCGAATGTTGAGATGATAAATATTCTGAAAATAGATCGTGAGCGTATGATAGGATTGGACTTGAAACAAGTCCCTGACGATTCTTTGAATAATGCTATTTTGACTGTTGTTGACGGTAAAAAAGGGTATTACGAGGGTTCGTATACATCGATGATTAATAAACTGAATTTATGGTTAACGCTGCGAACCTCACCGATGTACAACGCACAACGTGAAATAATCGGCGGTGTTGCTATCGTTTCAGATATTACAGAACGAATAGAAGCCGAAGAGAAGATCAAACATCAAGCTTATTATGATGCATTAACCGATATACCGAACCGTGTTTTGTTAAGAGATCGTTTGGATCAGTCACTTGCCCATTATCGTCGAAGCGGCAATATTGTCGCTGTTATGTTTTTGGATCTGGATCATTTTAAAAGCGTTAACGACTCGCTGGGACATTATGTAGGTGATTTGCTATTGGTTGAAACGGCAACTCGACTTAGCTCTATCTGTCGTGAAGAAGATACGGTAGCACGCCTGGGAGGCGATGAGTTTGTTGTTTTATTGAATGACCTTGGAACTGATTTAAAAGCTGCAGCTGTTAAAGTAGAGAGTGTCGCGGAAAAAATTCATGAAGCTTTTGCAGCTCCTTTTAATGTTGGATTGAGAGAAGCGATTGCGACGAGTTCAAGTATCGGTGTTGCAATGGTCAACTCTGTGATACAGAGTGCTGATGATTTATTGAAATTTGCCGATACGGCTATGTATCAAGCGAAAAAAGAGGGGAGAAATACCACAAGGTTTTATCAAGAAAAAATGGATTTATGGATCAAACAACGGCTCTTTTTGGAAAATGCACTTCGCAGCGCTATTAAAAATAATGAATTGGAACTCTACTATCAGCCTGTTATCGAAGTCTCTTCAAAGAGAATAGTCGGTGCAGAAGCGCTTCTACGCTGGAATCATCCGGAACTAGGCCTCGTAATGCCGGATGATATAATATCGATTGCTGAAGAGAGCGGATTGATCGTGTCGGTCGGTGAATGGGTGTTGCGTAAAGCGTGTTGTCAGTTTGTCGTTTGGCGTTCTAAAAATTTAAGCCAATCGCATATTGATCGAATTGCCGTGAATGTCAGTGCCGTTCAGTTTAAACAAGATGATTTTGTAGATAAAGTGATTCGGATCGTAGCGGAAACGGGGATAGTCCCCTCTATGCTCGAATTGGAGCTGACCGAATCAACGATTATTGATAATATCGAGACGGTAATCCAAAAAATGAACCGTTTGCGCGCAGCCGGTATCAATATTTCAATGGATGATTTCGGTACCGGATACTCGTCATTAGCCTATTTAAAACGTCTTCCGTTTACGACACTTAAAATCGATCGTAGTTTTGTACGTGATATTATGAGTGATGCCGATGATGCAGCGTTGATTGAGACAATACTCTCAATGGCATCAATATTTAAATTTGATGTGATAGCAGAGGGGGTTGAGACGATTGATCAGTTTAAATTTCTTGAAGAACACGGATGTCAATATTTTCAAGGATATTTATGCAGTAGGCCGGTACAAGTGTTACAGTTTGAAGAGCTTCTTACCCATGATGTACAAAGCTGCACAGTTCGCAGATAAATTTTCTACTGAGAAAGTATCTCTTCAGCACGGAGTAAAGCTTTATCGATGTGATCGACGATATTTTCGTGACCGAGCTTATCATCGATATGTGACATACTGATAAAACGGCGTACCTGCGGATTAACTCCAGAGAGGATAAAGTGGGTTTTATTTTGATGCAGACGTTCATGCAGTATTTCCAGTGCATGAAGACCGGCTGCATCGATGAGTGGGACATGTCGCATACGTAAGATAAAGACGGTTGATGGTTTTTCGAACAGCATCAGGGTATCGATCAATTTTTCAGCCACTCCAAAAAACAGTGGTCCGTGGATCTCATACACTTCAACACCGTTTGGGATCGACTTTTTATAGATTGAATCGGGATCATCTTCTTCACTTTCCACTGCACGTATTTCCGTTGATTTCATCATTTGATCAATAAATAGGATTGAAGCTATCGCAATTCCCGCTTGAATAGCAAAATTTAAGTCCACCAGGACAGTCAGGACAAATGTGACAATAAGGACAATGCGATCGGTACGCGGCGCTTGCATTATTTCACGTACGTGTTTAATCTCTGACATATTCCATGCTACTACCATCAAAATAGCCGCCAGAGCAGAGAGAGGAACTTTGATTATGAAAGGCGAGAGAAGCAACATAAAAATAAATAACCATACTGCGTGCATCATCCCCGCAATCGGGGTACGAGCACCGGCTTTGACATTAGTGGCAGTTCGAGCGATGGCTCCGGTGGCGGGGAGCCCTCCAAAAATTCCTGAGGCGATATTGGCAACCCCCTGACCTAAAAGCTCGGCATTGGATTTATGTCGGGTGCCGCTCATTCCATCAGCGACTACGGCGGAGAGGAGTGATTCGATTGCGGCTAGGGTAGCAATCGTAATCGAATCGGGGAGCAAGAGGCGAAGTTTATCGAAGGTAATATCTGGCCATACAGGTGAGGGGAGCATTGAGGGGATTGAACCGAAACGGCTCTCAATCGTCTCAACGGGCAGGTTAAATGCCCATACGACAAAAGCTGTAAAAACAACAACGACGATAGGCCCTGGGATTTTAGGGATGAAACGTTTGGTTAAAAGAATAATACCGATGGAGGTAAGTGCAAGTACGACGGCAAAAAAGTTGGTATCATGCAAATGGGCAATATAGACGCTAAGTTTGTCGATAAAGTCGGGTGGAATAGTATCGATGGAGAGTCCGAAGAAATCTCGTATCTGTGAAAAAGCGATCAGCAATGCGATCCCTGAGGTAAAACCGACTATTACAGGGTAGGGGATGAATTTGATCATCTCTCCCGCCCGTACAAAAGCCATAATTATCAAAATGACCCCTGCCATGATAGTAGCAAGAACTAACCCCTCATAGCCGTGTTTCATGGCAACCAGTGCGACAGTGACGATAAATGCGGCTGTAGGTCCGCCGATCTGGTAGCGGCTTCCGCCGAGTGCCGAGATCAAAAAACCGGCTACGATTGCCGTAAAAAGTCCGCGCTCGGGTGGGAGATTAGAGGCGATAGCGATAGCCATCGCCAGCGGAAGTGCCACAATGGCAACGGCAAGCCCGGCGATAGCATCGGCACTAAAATCAGTCCATGTGTAACCTTGACGACGTAAAAGGGTAATAAGTTTCGGCTCCAGTGAGTCTTTAATCGAGCGCAACATCAGAAAACTATCCTTGGGAAAAGTAATGGGAGAAGTTTAGCACTTTTTAATCGGTGTGCAATAGCTTTTCACGCATTAGATAAAGTAATGTTCCAAGTATCATTGCAGAGGCGGATGCGATTATAAAAGGGAGGGTACTGCCATAATGATCCCAAAGCCATCCTCCACCCGATAATGAAATGAGGGTCATAACCCCTACCGCCGTGTAATAAACACCGTATGCGCTCGCTTTAAGCTCCTTAGGAGCGGTGTCGGAGATGATCGCCTTGGCAAGTGCATTAAACCCTCCGGCAAAAAAACCGTAAATACCGAATCCGAGCCATGCACCCCATATCGTACCCGAAGCCATAGCAAGTGTTCCCAGACCGAACATAATATAGACTATCGATAATAGAGTCCCTTTTCCGAGACGGTCAGCCATTTTTCCTATAGGGATAGCGAAGAGCGATTGGGTGAAATTATACAGGGCATACGCCAGAGGGATCATAAGGAGAGCTAGACCGTTGTTTTCGGCTTTAAGAAGCATAAAGGAGTAATTCATTGCAAAAAGACTAAAAAGGCTTTGAAAACCTACCAGCCAATAAAAGGGAGAGGGGAGCGCTTCGGGATGAAAACGGCGGATTGAAGTGGGGGTAAAGGGGACATCGGTGACCCAGTATACAAGGATAATCATCGAGACGATACCGGGTAACAGACTGATGGCGAAGATGGTACGAAATGTCCACTCGCTCTCACCCAGCAACCACAAAAATCCAAATGCGGTGAGTGAGCCTGCCAGTGCTCCGGCACCGTCCATCATTTTATGAAAACCAAATACATACCCGCTGATCTCTTTAGGCGTATAGGCACTGATAAGGGCATCTCTTGGGGCAACACGTACACCCTTAGCCAGACGGTCCCCGATACGGATGGTCGCGATCATCGTAGCGCTTTGGGCGAAAAAAGCGAGAGGTTTGATAAGGTTGGACATCCCGTATCCGAATACAGTAATCCCTTTACGCTTCCCTAATCGGTCAGAATAAAAACCCGACAAGGCGATGAGCATAGCAACACCGAATTCGGCAGCTCCTTCGATAAGACCGATCTCACCCTTGGATGCGTGTAAAAAACGCTCCAGAAAGATGGGGAGGAGGGGGAGAATCATTTCGGTAGAGAAATCGGTGAAGAAGCTGTTCGCTCCTAGGGCAATAATGTTTTTGTTCAGCGAAAAGAGTTTCATCGATTATTTATAGATTATTTCATTTTTTCGATGACGTTTGATAGCGCGCTCTAGTTGCACCTCTTTGCCGACGGCAAATACCAAAATAATAGTGAAAAATAAAGAAGCCCCCACAGTACCCAGATCAAGCCCCCCCTGTTCATGGGTTTTAGTCAATAAATCACCGAAGGTTGCCCCAAATGGGCGAGTGAGGACGAATGCCAGCCAAAAGAGGACAATTTTTGATGTTCGGGTATAGAAATGAAGTAGTGCGATAATTCCGAGAAGGGCACTGATGAGGATCGCACTTTGTGCAAATCCTATCTCAAGCTCGTCCGCCAAAAAGTCACCCGCAGCGGTGCCGAGTGTGTTGGCAACCAAAAATGCCGACCAATAAAAGATTTCGGAGGAGGAATTAGTAATGTATTCGACATTAATACTTTTTTCTTTGAAATGCCAATACCATAAAATTAAAATCAGTAGAGAAACAAGAAGAAGCGAACCTGCGGTATAACCAAGTCCGAGAGTACGATCGACGTAATCGGATATGGCTGTTCCGACAATTGCTGAGGCGGTAAAAGTTAACCAATAGATAGAGGGATCATAGCGCTTTATGGATAACTTTACACCCAAAAGAACGACAAACGAACCCATAAAAAAAAGGATGGTACTCCGATATCCGAATGCATATGTCATAGAAAACATATCAGCACCCGTCTCTCCCAGAGTAGTGGACGCGATTTTGATGACCCAATACAAAAAGAGAATATGGGGCACCCGGTTAGCGAGGGAATAATTGTCCATAAAAGTACTAAATTATTCCGTATTCTATGGCTGTTTTCGTGTAAAAAATCTTGGGATTTTCTACTTCCAAAAGGGTAAAAAGATTTATAGATGATTGCTCATCCGCGATCATCATAATCTCAATCGGCTGATCGGCAAGCTCAAAAAACGTCGCGGAATGCCATGTTCCATCATGTCCCAATCCTTTGGACGCATTCGTCACGGTTACACCGCTGATACCGGCTTGGTGTGCAATCTCTTCGAGCCAATCGGCAATGTTTCTACCGTCATGACGACGGCTTTGAAGGGTAAAAAAAGTTAATTGAAATCCTATTTTCATAGTGTTCCCCTGTTTTGAAGATACATCATACTGGCAATCCCTAAAAAGGTCATAATAAGCGATCCACCGACGTGTAAAATGACCCCCATCGCGGCATGAGTCAATCGCCCCTCTTGAATGGAGGTAACGATTTCGGCACTAAAGGTGCTAAACGTGGTCAATCCCCCCAAAAATCCAGTGATGATGAAGAGTCGCCATTCAGGGGAGAGTGCGGTATTGGTCGAGAAAAATGCGATGGCAATGCCGATCAGATAGCCGCCTATGATATTGGAACTGAGCGTCCCGAGCGGAATAGCAGGGTAGAGAGAGTTAAATTTTAGTCCTAAAAACCATCGTAGCAGTGCACCAAACCCTGCACCTGATACGATAGCGGCTATGGAATATATCATATACAAACCTATGCGGAAAATTTAGTAATCACTATTATAGCTTATCCTATCAATGCAACGATTTCGTCCACGCTTAAAACTTTACCGGTACTGACAACTTTACCGTCAATTACGAGTCCGGGAGTGCTTATCACTTGATACTCCATAATCTTCATAATATCATCCACTTTTTCGATTTGAGCAAATTTGCCGCTTTTAGCTACTGCTTGTTTCGTCGCCTCTTCGAGGGCTTTGCATTTCGCACATCCCGTCCCTAAAATTTCGATTTTCATTACTGACCTCCTATTACTATTTCATCTTAAACACTTTAGGAACAAAGTCCCTAAAGTGGCAAGGACAAGTTTGTCCTTTGCAATCCCCTAAAGCTTTCCGCATAAATGCGGAAGATTAACAAAGTTTATTCTTTATTTCCTAATAGACATTCTTGCATCATCGGTGCAAGGGTCTGCGCATTTACGTCACCCGTAATCGTAATGGTCGAACCGCCTTCGACCGAAGTAAATTCGATCCCCTCGATTTTTTGCATGATTACAGGATCACACGCGCAATCACATTGACCGTTCTGGCATGCTTCGACTTTCGCACTTAGCTCTTCGGTGCTAAATCCGCTGAGAAAGGCTTTGACTCCGTTAGTTTGATTGGTCATTTCTATTTTCATATTAACTCCTATAAGATTGCATTAAATAGATACCCGACGCCCATAATCCCCAACGTCACGGTACCGAAAAAGATGGCGATGAGTTTGAAGCTCATAATCCGCTTAAGAATCATTGCCTCTGGTAGGCTGAGCGCGGTAATCGCCATCATAAACGACAATGCCGTCCCCATAAGCATCCCTTTGGACGTGAGCACTTCGATGAGGGGCATAACCCCTGCGGCATTCGAGTACATCGGAACCCCAAGAAGGGTTGCGAGAGGAACGGCGAAGATATTATTCGCTCCCGCTACGCGGACAATAAACTCAGTCGGGACATATCCGTGGATAAAGGCTCCAATCCCGACACCGGCAAGGACATAAATCCATGTTTTAGTGGAGGATGTCTTGGGTGTACTCTTTGGCATCACGCAGACGCATACTAAAAGCAATGTTTTGCTCGTTCGCAGTGAATCTCACCGTTGATCGGTTTAACCTCGATCAGAATCTCTTTTTCCAGACTCATTCTTCCGATAATGATACCGCCGACAATCGCCACCAGTAAACCAAACCCGATATACAGCGCGGCTACTTTCCATCCGAACATAGAAAGCAACATCGCAATCGCAATTTCATTATTCAGCGGAGCGGAGATCAGATAGCTAAACGTAACCCCAAGCGGTATCCGTGCTTGTAAAAAGCCTAAAAAGAGGGGAATTGCCGAACATGAGCAAAACGGGGTAATGATCCCAAACAATGCAGCAAGAACATTGCCAGTAAACTCATGCTTTTTGCTTAAATATGCACGTACCTTTTCAGTCGAAAAGTATGAGCGTAAAAGGGTAATTGCAAAGATAATTGTGGTGAGTAAAAAGAGTATCTTTACCGTATCGTAGATAAAAAAGTTGAGGGCATCGGCGAGCTTATCACCACGCACGAGACCAAACCACTGATAGACAATGGTATTGACACTCTCCTGCCACATAATCAGTCACACAACTCGGATTTGATAATCGGAAGAAGAGTTGCTTCGATTAGATCGAGTGTTTTGGCGTACTCTTCCACTTCTTTTCCGCTCGGATCTTCGAACGCGACATGGATCGTTTTGACAGCTTTAGGAAACATCGGGCAGGTTTCATGTGCATGGTCGCAGACGGTGACGACGAGATCGAACGGAGTGTTGATAACGGTATCGATCACCTTGGAGTGGTATTCTTCTCTCCAGTATCCTTTGGATTCTAAAAGCTCTTGTGCATAAGGATTAACTTTTCCGCTGGCTTTTACACCGGAACTTTGGGCCAATACACAATTTGATAGTTTGGCATTGATCAGCGCTTCAGCCATGATAGATCGGCAGCTGTTGCCGGTGCAGAGGATAAGGACATTTTTCATAGGGTACAACCTTCATTTTGGGATAATTTTATAAGTGGAGGCAAATCAAGATTTAGGCATCGTATTTCAGCCAATGCTTCGCTTCGGAAGCGATCCAGAGGAGAGCGGATAGAGTAATACGCCCACGTACCGCACCGGTCTACCCGCAAAAATCCGCTCTCTTTGAGGATTTTGAGGTGGCGGGAGAGACGCGACTGAATCATCCCGAAACTCTCCTGCAAATCACAGACACAGAGTGCTCCGTGGGCATCTAAAAAGGCGAGGAGTCTGATGCGGGTTTCGTCGTTAAGTGCTGAAACCGTTTCTGAAAAAACATCCATAGATCACCTCCGATTTATGACAGTGTAACAAAATAAAAATAATATATCAAGATATATTGATATTATGTTACGTCATATTTCCGGAATCAGCCGTATTATCATGTGGAGTTTTCCTGATCCTTCAACGTTCACTGGAAGTGATGAGGAAATTATGGAACAAGTACGCGTAGTTCGTGATACAATCGAAGCAAAAGTACAGGAATTCATCCAATTTGATTTGAGAGACGATTTATGGTTTTAGCACTCAGGGGTATTTTTAGTCACATTGGTATTTGTCATTTGGCAGCCGCGCGGATTGCAGATCGGTACGACCGCTGTGGTCGGAGCGCTAATCGCATTGGCTCTTGGAGTCGTCAGTATCAGTGATGTATGGACGGTCACCTCCATCGTCTGGGATGCTACACTCGCCTTTATAGGGATAATTTTGCTCTCGATGGTACTAGATGAGATCGGATTTTTCGAGTGGGCGGCGCTGAAGATGGCGCGCCTCAGCGGTGGAAATGGTCATCTGATGTTCGTCTATATCCTCATTCTCGGAGCATTGGTATCGGCACTGTTTGCAAATGACGGTGCGGCGCTGATTCTGACCCCGATCGTTCTGGCTAAGATGAAACATCTAAAGATGAATCCGATCGCCATGTTCGCCTTTTTGATGGCGGGTGGATTTATCGGCGATAGCGCCAGCAATCCGCTCGTGATTTCGAACCTCACCAACATCGTAACGGCAGGGTACTTTCAAATCGGATTTTGGGAATACGCCAAGACGATGGCACTGCCGAACCTCCTCAGTATCATTGCCTCCATCGCCGTATTATGGATCTATTTTCGCAAAGATATTCCGAACCGTATTGATATCACTCAGTTGGCAACGCCTGAGTCCGCGATCAAAAATATGACAATGTTCCGCCTCAGCTGGTGGTTTCTGGCTTTGCTAATGGTCGGGTATTTTATCGGGGATCGCTATCATCTTCCTGTATCGGTATTCGCACTCGGCGGGACATTGGTATTTCTGGCGATTGCCACGTACTTCAAAGCAACCAAACCGATGATGACGATCAAGGCAGCACCGTGGCAGGTGGTGTGGTTTAGTATCGGGCTATATGTCGTTGTTTACGGGCTTAAAAACGGCGGACTTACAACCTATTTGGCAGGATTGATTACCCAATTGCAAAGTATGGGAAATGTCTATGCAGTAATCGGAACGGGCTTTCTCTCCGCCATCCTCAGCTCGGTGATGAACAACATGCCGACTATTATGGTGATGGACATCGCGATAGCCGAAGCGGGGAACCATTCATTGGCCTATGCCAATATCCTCGGCTCGAACCTCGGACCGAAGATGACACCTATCGGTTCTCTCGCTACTTTGCTATGGCTTCATGTTTTGGCGCAAAAAGGGGTCAAGATCGGATGGGGCGAATATATGAAGGTAGGGCTGGTCATTACACCGCCGGTTTTGTTGGTGGCTTTGTTGGGATTACTCTAAAAATTGAAATTTAGTCCGAATGAGAACGTCTCGTTTTTCGTTTCACTAGTCTGGTTCATAATTCAATACAATTTCATAATTTATAGAATATTAGTAACGCAGAAATTTTAAGGACTTTAATTTAGAGCGGAATCATAGGGTAACATTCATCCTAAAATCAGTAAACTATGATAAAGTTTCTCAATTTCAAATTTGGACAGAGTATCTATGGACCATCACCACCACCATCATCATCATAACGATATCAGCGGGAAAAAACTCCTCTTTAGCGTCATACTCAATCTTATCATTACGATCGGGCAATTTATCGGTGGGATACTCTCCGGTTCGCTTGCATTGCTCAGTGATGCGCTTCATAACTTTAGTGACGTATTGAGTCTGATAATCAGCTACTACACTCACCGTCTATCTCATCGTCCGCAAACTATTCGACAAACATTCGGGTTCAAGCGAGCTGAGATCCTTGCGGCTTTGTTTAACGCCTCGGTACTGATCGCCGTTTCACTCTATCTCATCGTAGAATCAGTTCACCGTCTTATGAATCCACAAGTGATTGATTCAACGTGGGTGATGACATTAGCGGCTTTAGGGATTATCGTAAACGGTTTATCGGCATGGCTGCTGCGTAGTGATGCGGGACATAATCTAAATATCCGTTCAGCGTACTTGCATCTGATGGGGGATCTGATGACCTCTTTTGCGGTATTGGCGGGTGGAGCGATGATGTATCTCTACGGATGGTATTGGATCGATCCGATTCTATCACTGTTGATCTCGATTTATCTTATCCGCTCATCCCACGCTATCCTTCGTGAATCGGGAGAGATGCTGATGCAGTTTTCTCCCAGACATATTTCAGTGGATGCTATTTTAGAAAAAGTATCTGAATTTGAGAGTATCGAAAGTATCCATCACATTCATTTATGGCGGCTGGATGATGAGAACGTTTTTCTCGAAGCACGGCTCAACTTTTGTGAAGATCTGACCCTAAGCGCCACCAATGTAATTCTCCATGATCTCTCTCATGCTCTCGAAGAGATCGGTATCACTCACACGACATTCCAATGTGAAAGCGGAAACAGCGGTCGGGAACAAGTATCAGATCACTGTCATCGTCATTGATGTGTGCAGATTACCCCTGAATAATATCAAAGTCTTTAGGGATGAGGGGTTTGAATTTAGAAGAATCAACCCCTTTGTTTTGTTCCGGCGCTGTAAACTGGATGAGTACTTTGTTGTCATATCCGTCCGTATAACTAATGGAATTTAAGATTTCATTTTTGAATATTACAATATACGTTTGCCCTTTTATCGTAGCGGAATATTTTTCATTATCCACTTTTTTTGCTTTTTGAATAATTTGCAAAAAATCGATCTCATCGTCGAGATTTCGGAGTGTTACCTGCTCGATTGAAGGTTCAATCACCGTCACTTTTTGTCCATTGACATAGACGCTTTTTCGGATCGGTTTTTGATACGACCAAAGGGCACTTTGCGGCTTACTCGCCCAAAGTTCTCCTGAATATATGATTTTTTTCCCGTGATCATCGGTAATCGTTTGTACAAATTTTGAGTTAAACGAGGTTAGCTCTTTGGGTGAAGCAAAGAGAGTCATAGCAAAGAGAAATAATAAGGGTAAAAAACGCACACAAATTCCTTGAATGAAGTGAATGTGGTATTGTACCCTATGCTCATTTACCAAAACAATAGTTTTCATATGCTAAAATCTCCAACTTTTTCAATATTGTTCATAATGAAGGCTTTTAATGCTCCAAACGTTCCTCGGAAAAATTTTCGGTACCAAAAATGACCACGAAGTCAAAAAATACCATAAACGTGTTGTTCAGATCAACAATCGCGAAGCCCATTTTGAGCCGCTTAGCGACAGTGAACTCCAAGAGGCGTTTAATGCACTGAAAGAATCGATACGAAACAACACAAAAACATTGGATGATGTATTGGTTGATTCGTTTGCGATCACTCGTGAAGCGTCTAAACGTGTTTTGGGTATGCGCCATTTCGATGTTCAGCTTATCGGCGGTATGGTATTACACGAGGGACGCATTGCCGAGATGAAAACAGGGGAGGGTAAAACCCTTGTTGCGACGTTGGCCGTTACCTTAAATGCTATGAGCGGTAAAGGGGTACATGTCGTTACCGTCAATGATTATCTCGCAAGCCGTGATGGAACACAGATGTCTGCACTGTACGGATTTTTAGGCTACACAACGGGAATTTTGGTCGAAGAGGGATATAACCCTGCCAACAAACGTGATCAGTACGCGTGCTGATATCACTTACGGTACGAATAACGAATTCGGATTTGATTATCTTCGAGACAATATGACCTATTCACGTGAGCATATGGTTCAGCGCGGACACTCTTATGTTATTGTCGATGAGGTCGACTCCATTTTGATCGATGAAGCGCGTACCCCTCTCATTATCTCAGGACCGACCAACCGAACGTTGGAAAACTATACACGAGCCGACGCGGTTGCCAAAGCGATGATCAAAGAAGACCACTTCACCGTGGATGAAAAAGATCGTCTTATTCTGATCACCGAAGAGGGGATCGGTCGTGCAGAAGAGCTCTTCGGCGTCGATAATCTCTACAGCATCGAAAACTCAGCACTATCCCATCACCTTGATCAAGCGTTAAAAGCAAACTATATTTTTGAACTCGATGTCGACTACGTTATCCAAGACGGTCAAATCGTCATCGTCGATGAGTTTACCGGACGTCTCTCAGAGGGTCGCCGTTACTCTGAGGGTCTTCATCAGGCACTCGAAGCCAAAGAGGGTGTTATCATTAAAGAAGAGACCCAAACTCTTGCCGATATCACCTACCAAAACTATTTCCGTATGTACGGAAAAATCGGCGGTATGACCGGTACGGCGCAAACCGAAGCGACCGAATTCGCTCAAATCTATAATCTCGATGTTATCTCTATTCCGACCAATGTCCCCGTTATTCGACAGGATTTAAACGATTTGATCTATAAAACTGAATCTGAGAAATTTGAAGCCGTCATTATCAAGGTAAAAGAGCTCCATGCCGCAGGTCAGCCGGTTCTGATCGGAACCGCATCGATCGAAAAATCAGAAAAGCTACATGAATTGATCAAAAAAGAGAAAATACCTCACACGGTATTGAATGCGAAAAATCATGCCCAAGAGGGTGAGATTATCAAAAATGCGGGTGCAAAAGGGGCAATCACGATTGCAACCAATATGGCAGGTCGCGGGGTTGACATTAAAGTGAGTGATGAGATCAAAGCACTAGGCGGTCTCTATATCCTTGGAACCGAACGACATGAAAACCGTCGTATCGACAATCAGCTTCGCGGTCGTGCAGGGCGTCAGGGTGACCCGGGAACCAGTCAGTTTTATCTCTCTCTCGAAGATAACCTTTTGCGTATTTTCGGTTCCGATAAAATCAAATCAATTATGGAACGATTGGGTGTTGAAGACGGTGAATATATCGAATCTTCTATGGTGACTCGTGCCGTCGAAAAAGCGCAGAAAAAAGTAGAGAATATGCACTTTGAAGGGCGTAAAAACATCGTTGAGTACGATGATGTGGCCAACGAACAACGTAAAATCGTTTATAAATTCCGTGGTGAGCTTCTTGATCCGACCTACAATGTTGCCGATAAAATCGATCTGATACGAAGCGAGTATGTTGATCGTACTTTGGCATTCTGTGGTATTTTTGAAGGGATCAGTGATGATGAGATCGATCTTGATCGACTGGCACTTACCCTCAAAGAAGAGATGAACGCCGATGTAGATGTTGGATTGTTCAGTAACAAAGTATTCGATACGATTCGTCATACTACTCTCGTTACCTTAAAAGGGCAATACGACGAGAAAATGTCAGTATTGGATGAGAAAACACGAAGCGAAATAGAGCGGGAAATTTACCTCAAAACCCTCGATACCGCTTGGCGTGAACACCTCTATCAAATGGACAGTATGAAAACAGGTATTCGTCTTCGTGCCTATAATCAAAAAGATCCGTTGGTTGAGTATAAAAAAGAGAGTTATAACCTCTTTAGCGAATTGGTTGAGACGATCAAATACGATACGATTAAAACGTTACATATTATCCGTTTTAGAGTTGACAGTGCTGAAGAAGAGGCAGAAGCATTCGCTCGTCAAATTGAGTTAGAGAAAAAGCAGGAAGCGTTCCGTATGTCTCTTAATCATCAAGAGCACGATCACGAAGAGAAAAAAATTGCCCGTAATGAAGATTGCCCGTGCGGAAGCGGTTTGAAATACAAAAACTGCTGCGGAAAATCGGGACCTAAAAAAGGGGTATTTGCCTCTTGAATATCGTCTCTTATCTCGTCAAACGATTCTTGCGCTTTGACAAAGAGCAGCCTTTTATCTTTCTCTCCGCACTCCTTGCGTTCTCCGGAATCGCACTAGGGGTAATGGTACTCATTATTGCGATGGCACTCATGAACGGTTTTGACAATGAGTTTAAGAAAAAACTCACCGTCATGAATTATCCCCTCACCATACAACCTAAATTTTATGCCACCTGCGATACTGCTTTGTTAGATGATCTTCGTACGAAGTTTCCCGATTTATCATTCAGCCCCTATGTTACATCAGCGGTTCTTTCCCGTAACGGGGATCAAATGGAGGGGGGTTATTTATTTGGTGTCGATTTTGCTCAAGAGGCGAAAGTAAACCGTATTGTAGCTGAGGGGCTAAAAGAGGGGATACCGAATAAATTTGAAGTGATGGTCGGAAAATCGCTCAAAGAGGAGTTTCTACTTAAAAAAGGGGATAAACTCACCTACATCTTCACCCAGATGGAGCCGGGCGGTTTGGCATTAACCCCTAAAATTAAACGTTTCAACATGGTCTCTACTTTTAACTCCGGCCTTAACGCCTATGATAAAGGGTTCTCCTATACCTCTTTGGAGTCATTGCAACGGATTATGGGGATACCGGAATACCTTTATGACGGTATCCATGTCCATTCACCTAATCCGGAAGCCGATATAAAACGTATCGCAGCTGCGTTGCCGGATACCGTCTCTATTCGCGGATGGTGGGAAGATAACGGCAACTTTTTTGCCGCTTTGAAGATGGAGAAGATGTCTTTGTTTATCGTCTTGATGCTCATTATCCTGATCGCGGCGATCAATATTATCTCCTCGCTTTTGATGACCGTTATGAACCGACGAAGCGAAATCGCATTGCTCATCTCTTTAGGTGCATCTAAACAAGAGGTAAAGAAGATATTCTTGGTTCTGGGTATTGTCATCGGAGTTCTCGGAATTACAACGGGGGCAATTTTAGGCTTTTTCGGGATGTGGATACTGGGGACGTTTGATATTATTTCTCTACCAACAGATGTTTATCCGACGTCCAAATTGCCGCTTGATTTAAGTGTGATCGATTTCTTCTCTATTATACTCGGTGCGTTTGTGATTGTATTGCTCTCCGCATGGTATCCTGCAAAAAAAGCTTCTGAAGTAGATGTGCTGACTGTTTTAAGAAACGAATAAGAGGGACTACAGCTAGTGACTAGCTGTAGATTAAGCTTTGATATCTAGGTTTTTACCAAGACCTGTAAGCGCTGAACCTGAAACGCTAGAAGAGGGATTAGCACTCTCTAACACTTTCATGATACCCTGTCCTTGTATATCCATCGCTTTTTTCATCGCGTAAAGTTCAGGACCCATTCCAGAATTACTGTTAATCGAATTCATTATTGACACCTCCTGTAAAGGATCAAAGGTATATCGGTATTGAGAAATAATTTTTTAATGTCAAGAAAGTGTCAAGAGAGTTGCCGTAATGAATTGACATCTTTCTCCTAAGATTTGAACATCAAATATTAGGAGGCAGGTTATGAAATACCTCGCGATCGGATTTCTCTTCTCAACGTCGCTTATGGCGGCATCACCCGAAGTGGTTCAATATATGAATGAACTTTCCAAAACGGCTAAAGCTGAAAACAGTTCTTTTAGCGGATTTGACGCGGCAAGAGGAAAAGAGATTTTTACCTCTACCCACACCGGAAAACAAGGTAAACCGATGGCATGTACAAGCTGTCATACGCAAAATCTTGCCAATGTCGGTAAAAACTCTCTAACGGGAAAAGTGATCGAGCCACTATCACCGCGTGCCAATCCACAGCGTCTTACCAGTACCAAAGAGGTGACGAAATGGTTGAAACGTAATTTCAATGATGTCTACGCTCGTGAAGGGACAGCACAAGAAAAAGGTGATGTCCTCACCTATATTATGAAAAACTAATCTAAAGGATATCCGATGACAAAAGTATTAAATCTTACCGTTGCAGCACTATTATTGGCAGGTGGAGTCTATCTTTATGCCGAAGAAGATGAACATGAAGAGCGTGAGCATCATACTTCTTCTGTAGTCGCAAAACCGCTTAGTAAACAAGATAAGGTAACCGTCGGTTTGTATCAAAAAGAGTGCGGCGCTTGCCATTTCGCCTATCAGCCTGAGTTTTTGCCTAAAAGTTCGTGGGATAAAACAATGAAATCACTCAATAACCATTTCGGAACCGATGCAACACTCGATCCGGCGGATCATAAAATGATACAAAGTTATTTGCAAACCCATGCATCCAAAAATGAGAGAATGACCGGTATGGGGGGTGAAATAGCCATCCGTATTTCGGAAACTTCTAATTTTAAACATGAACATAGAGAAATTCCTAAAAAGATGGTGACACAAGCCGAAGTGAAAAGCTTTGCCAACTGTGCGTCATGTCATACCAAAGCGGCAAGCGGTAGCTATCGTGAGCGTGAAATCCGTATCCCGAATTACGGCAGCTGGGAATAATTAGGAGCTTATCATGAAACGGGTATATGTCTGGACTCTTCCCACGCGGCTGTTTCACTGGCTGTTTGTCACATTGATTATCGGTTCATGGATCGCTTCGCAGGAAGATCGGTGGTTAACACCCCATGTAGCAATGGGATATGCGGTGGGTGTATTGGTCGTTTTTCGGATCGTGTGGGGGATCATGGGCCCAAAATACTCCCGTTTCGGCGATTTTACTCTACGACTTGGTGCATTAAAAGAGTATCTGATTACCATCTTTAATCCGTCACGTCACTATGTCGGGCACAATCCGGCGGCAAGCTTTGTGATGATAGCAATGTTGATCACGGTATTTCTTGCCGTTTTGAGTGGAATGGTCGCGTATGGTATTCAGGAAAATCACGGAGTCATGGCTTTTTTGCATAATGGCTATTTTCATAATATGAAGTGGTTCAAAGAGGTTCACGAATTTTTCGTTAATCTTTTATGGGTTTTAATCGCGGCTCACGTAGGGGGTGTATTGGTTGATAGGCTTTTACATAAAAAAGAGCGTACACTCAACTCTATTATCGATGGACACAAAAATATGGAAGGGGAAGATACATCTTTATCCCTACCGCAAAAATTAATTGCCCTTGTCGGTATCGGCGGAGCGGTCGGATTACTTATATACACGCTTTGTGTCCCCCAAAACCCGCTAATTGCTGGGTACAACGATAAGATCGATTATGCAAAGATCAATCCCGTGTTTGTCAATGAATGCGGATCATGTCATACACTCTATCCGCCTACATTGTTGCCTAAGGGCTCATGGAGAGTGTTAATGGGAGATTTATCAAACCACTTCGGTGACGATGCTTCTCTCGATCCGACCGATCATGCAACGATATTAGAGTATCTATTGTCCCATTCGGCAGAAACATCAAATCAGGAGATGTCGGTTAAAATGATGAAATCGTTTGAAAAACCCGATATGATAGCAATTACCCAAACGCCGTTTTGGAAGCGTACACATCGAAAAATATCCGAAGAGGTATTTAAAAGCGACAGTGTGAAAAGCCGTGCAAACTGTAAAGCCTGTCATAGCGATGTAGAGCAGGGGAGAATCGAAGATAATGGCATAAAATCGATTTAAAATGGGGATAAGATGAAGTGGATTACAATTTTTTTAATGATATTCTCATTATCAGGTATTAGTACCATTTTTGCCGATGAAGATCACCGTTTCCCGATGGATCTTCATGATTTAGGGCTAACTAAACAGCAGCATCGTTTAGTAGAAGAGGCTATGAAAGAGTATCAGTACTCCTATCGAAATTACCACCATCAGAGTGAAAAAATGCAAGATGAGATCAAAGCATTGTTTTTAAGTCCAACCTTTGATACAGAGACATTTCAAGCGAAAAGTATAGAGATTCAACGAGGGTCGATTGAGATTCGAGCCCGCTTATTCGAACGGATACATGCCATATTAACACCTGAACAAAAGCGACGTTTTGCACGTCATTTAGAGGAGTGGGACATTGAGTAAAAAGGTGCTCCTGATCGAAGATGACGAGTCGTTACAAGAGTTAATATCTTCATTTCTGGAATCATACGGGTTTGAAGTAGACGGATATGCCGATCCAAAAGAAGCGCTTGAGTGTTTACTTGAAAAAAAAGTTCCCTTTGATATTGTGGTATTAGATTTAATGCTTCCGGGGATGGATGGATTTGATGTGGCAAAGATGATAAAAAGTCATATGGACATTCCGATTATTATCTCATCCGCTCGTACCGATATCGGCAATAAAATCTACGGTTATGATTTGGGGGCTGATGATTATCTCGACAAGCCGTATGAGCCTCGTGAACTTGTCCTTCGTATAGAGGCGGTATTGCGTCGATACGGCCGTAAAAATGAGCTGGTTGTATCCGATTTTACGATTGATGAGTCGAATAGATCGGTGTTGATGGAGGGGTATCCGATCGATTTGACACGCATTGAATTCGATATCTTCATCCTTTTGGTCAAAAATAGGGGTAAGAATCTCTCACGTGATCAGATTATCGGTTCTTTAGGACTTGGTGATGAAGTCAAACACCGCACGATCGATATGCACATCAGTAATATTCGTCTTAAAATCGGTGATGATGCCAAAGAATCCCGCTACATCAAGTCGGTGTGGGGCATTGGTTATAAGTTTATGGGATAGATGATGTCCATTTTTACTAAAATAACCGTTTTATTTCTTATCAGTCTAACGCTTATGATCGGAATCGGATATAAGATCGATACGATTAACACCCAAAAATACGAATCGATCGTCCTTCAAAAATATCTACTAGACGGTCGAAAAATATTCAGATGGATGTCAACATCAACCGCCGATGAACTTGAAGATAAATTTACATCATTGAATTTAGTCAAAACTGCCCCAGTAGTTCCTAAACAGCTCCTTATGCGTCAATTGCATACATTCGGATTATTTGAGATTTTCAAAGCTGAATCAGGGGAATATCTCCTGCATATACGCTATATCGATGAAGACATCTATTTGAAAGATACAACACTCAAAGACACACTTAAAGATGGATGGATACTCAATGCATTGGTTATAGCCGACATAGTGGTATTATCCATCATATTCGTCATTATAGTGCAAATGTTGTCTCCGCTGCACTCTATCACGGGGAGTATGCGACGATTCGCTAAAGGTGAGTATCAAAGCCGCATTAGCACGAAGTCGCATGATGAGATAGGGGAGGTGGCACGCAGCTATAACGATATGGCACAGACGATTGAGAATTTGATCCATTCTCGCCAAGAGCTGCTGCGCGATGTAGGACACGAACTGCGAACACCGATTGCACGGGGAATGTTTGCGTTGGAGCAGATTGAAGATTCAAAAGTGAAAGAGACACTAAAACATACATTTAAAGAACTCGATCAGCTTACACGCGAACTCTTAGAGATTGAAAAGCTTCAAGCTACCAATACCTTCCAATCAGTTCCATTCAGCGTAGAAACTCTCGTGATGGAGGCTCTGTCGAAGTTATATATTACCGATGAGTCAAACATATTGGTTAATATAAATACAAATTTTATGGTGAGCGGTGATTTGCAATACTTATCCTTGGCACTCAAAAACTTACTCGATAATGCATTGAAATATGCCGATAGTTTTCCGATAAGATTGGAAGTTGACACAAATCGAATCAGCGTTTTCAATGACGGCAAACCGCTCGAAAAAGAGTTTAGCTATTTTCTAACCCCTTTTACCCGTCAAGAGAGCTCGCGTACAACGCAAGGGTTCGGGTTGGGTCTTAATATCGTCAGTAAAATCATCGCTAAACACGGCTTCAGGCTAACCTACGGTTACGAGAACGGTAAACACTGTTTTTCGATTGTTACCGAAAAAAAATCAACTAAAGAAAGAGTACTATGACACCATATATGGCTATGTTTATCCCCGCACTTGTTGCTTCCTTAGGCGGCCTTTTGGCCGTATATTGGAGT
Source organism: Sulfurimonadaceae bacterium (assembly GCA_963845295.1). Lineage (GTDB taxonomy): Bacteria > Campylobacterota > Campylobacteria > Campylobacterales > Sulfurimonadaceae > Sulfuricurvum. The sequence continues at coordinate 45,913 of CAWJRP010000005.1, forward strand.
CCGTCCCATCAAACACGCAGTTTAATTCAACATTTTGCGGCAGGGGTTGTTTTAGCGGCATTAGCGGTCGAGGTTTTACCCGAAATAGGGCGCGAGCATGCTCCTACATGGGTTATTATCGCCTCTTTTACTTTTGGCGGTTTGTTGATGTATATCATGAAGCTATGGAGTATGCGTCTTGAAGCGAATGAGAGCCATTCAGCCACTGAAACATTTAACTACGGTTTGATCGCGGCAACATTCATTGATGTAGCGGTGGATGGTTTTATCATCGGTGCCGGATTTGCCGCAGGGGGGAATACCGGGCTGATTTTGGCTTTAGGTCTTTCGGTTGAATTACTCTTTTTGGGATTGTCGTTGGTATCTAATACGATTCAAGGGTGGCGTGTCGTTATTATGACCGTGGCGTTGGCGGGTGTTGTTTTGACTTGTACGTTACTGGGAAATTATCTTTTGTCCGGTGCATCGGTCAGTGTAATCAGCGCAATTTTGGCTTTCGGTGTAGCGGCTTTGCTCTATCTGGTAACCGATGAATTGTTGGTTGAAGCGCACACGATAGAGGAGAAACCCTCATCAACCCTTTGGCTGTTTGCCGGATTTTTAGTATTTTGGAGTATTCAGCTTTTAAGCGGGGAATAAAACTTATTGTTTCGGCTTTTTATCATCCATCATCCATAAAAACGGATAGACCAAGGTTCTTTTGAGAATGTTAAATGGTGCAGTAACGATCTCTTTGGCAATCGCGGTACTGATTTTAGGATCATCAAGTTTTCCGCTTAGTGTGACTGTCGTAGAGAGAGAGCCGTCATCACCGAGGAGAATATATCCTACCATCGGAATTTTTCCAAGTTTTGACCCTAAATCGGATTTCAGTGTCAACGAGCCGTCAAGTTGATTAGTATTGAAATCGGCACGCCCGTTCCCCATGATTTTTATCTCAGACGAATTGAGTGTAAAATTGTCGACAGAGACAACCCCTTTTTTGTAGGCAAAATGGGCATATCCCTCTTTTACAGGCAATCCCTTTTGAGTTGTAATTCGGAAGAGAGAAGGTTGCCAATGAGGGGACGGTATTGATAAATGCCAGTACGTTATTCATTACTTTATAATCTTTCATGATAGTATTTTCGACTCTCATAACCCCGTCAAAAGATTCTGAGCTCCCTTTTGCTTGGAAGGAAAACTTCCCTCCGCTAAAGTCACTGAGTGCAAAAAGGTGTTCCATGAATTTATCATTGAATCCGTCTCCATCAATTGAAAACAAATCATTACGTATCTTGAGATTAGCCGTGCCGCCCATATGGTGAAATGACGCATCAAAGTTATCATCGTATAAGATCCCGGTGAGTGTATCGGTGACTATTTTTCTCCCCTTCATTAAATACAAATAAGAATTAGTAGCATAAATTCTAATGGTGGAGGGTGTATCAGATTTAGAAGAGGAATCACCCTCTTTATTGTGTGTGGAGAGAAATTTAAATAGTGACGGAAGATTTAGCCCCGCGTTATTGGCACGGATATTTATATTTGCGGGTGTTTGCGTTATCGTTAAACGATCGTTTACCCGAATAATGGAGGTATCGTTCTGATGAGATCCGCTGAACCTGTAATGTGTCAGCGGGGTATCATTGATGAGCATAAGCGGGTAGGGGTAGTCTATTTCACCGCTAAAATTGTAGCGGGAACTTTCACCCGTATAATAGATATTTAAATAACCGTTGTTGATATTGTATTGGCGTAATATTGGTGAACGATTGGAGAGGAGTGAAATATCGTCAAGACCTATTTTCCACCCATTTGGAATGGTAGAAAAATGGGCTTTCAACGTCGGTGCATTAATATTTATCGCATTGTTTTGATTGTCAACAGTCAATTCAAGGGACTCTTTTTGATTGATGATAGGGATCATTTTCGCAGATATAGGAACCATGTTGTTAAGATGTATCACACCTTTATAATCATTGATATGATACGAACCGCTAAAACTCCCTTTAAATAAATCTCCCATTACCGTTTCAATATCTTCAAAAGCTATTTGGTTATTTCGAAGCTTTGCACTGAACGGGGACATTAAAATAGGGAGTTGATGCACTGTCCATGAAGAGGCATCTGTAACACTAAAAAGAGCAGTTTGATTGGAATAATGGATATCAACGTCAAAGGGTACATGATTGAGTTGAACTTCACCATAGTTAAACATACCCAGGTGCAATTTTGCACTGGTTTGTTTTTTTATTCCGTCAAAGGTGGCATTGATTGAGCCTTTGATGCTATCGGAGAGGGTGAACGGGACAGAACCGATTGCAGTATAGGCATGATGATAATCAAACGGTGCATGAAACCCTTCAATCGTTAATTTCTCACCGAATAGGCTCCATTGTGATTTTTGAACGTTTAGGGAGTCTCCAGATGGAGCGATATTATAGGTAACACGCAGCGGTTCATCAGGGTTAGCGATACTGATAATTCCATGAATAGGGGAGAGTGCATATGCTTGAATAGAAACCGCCCCTTTTTCGGTAGAGGCATCGTATTGTCCATCAACACGTGCATCGGCTAAATTGTCTCCATAATGAGCGATAAAATTATTAAACGTCACTTTATTACGATTAACCGTGACAATTCCCCCTTCACTCTTCAGAGGAATTTGATCGAGAAGAATATCAGAAGCTGATGGGGTAAATATTCCGTTAACCTTTGTATCAAAGTTATGTAAATTAATAGATAAGTTTAAATCGACGTTGCAATCCCCGTTGATTTGTTTGATAGGCAAATGGATGTCATAGAATTTTAAGAGGGATAAAATAGGATCATTGAGCTTAGCGTGCTGCGTCAATATACGGGCATCTAATATAGTATGTGGAGTGGTAAAATCGATGGTCACATAACTTTGTTCTATTGGAAGAGAATAGAAAGACCCGCTTTTGGGAACAATATGAAGTTTACCTTTAATAAAATGCAAATCAATTTGTGGTGAGTAGATAGGTTCAAATCCTTGACGCAAAAGTATACTCTCCATTGATAACGGTTGCATCGGCATTAAGGGTTTTTATCAGTTCATTAGGCTGATCGTAGTGAAATACCCCATTCAGGTGATTAAGACGAATCGAGGATGCTTTGGCATACTCAACAATCCACGGAGTGACATCGGGGTCAAGGTGTAAGAAGTCGATCAAAGGCTTGATAGTCGTTAACGACTCTTTGGCATCCATTTTGAAATTAAGTGTATCGGTATCACCGTAAAAAGAAGCGGTAATATTCGGTGTATTGGGCAGCGATAAACCAATATCACTTCGTATGAGTTGTTGCGTTAAATCAATATTAAGACGAGCAGATATATTGGCGTCTTGGATTTTACAAGTGGGAAGAAGAAGCCTGAAATCGGTTGAATTTAAATCGAATCTCCCCATACAACGAGCTGTATTCAATTTTTCTAGTGTTATGGTTCCAGTATTATTTTTTTGATAGCTAAGTGAGCCTTTTATATCTTTATATTGAATAATATCTATCTGGATAGAATTAATTAAACTCTCTCCCCAATGGAGATATTTTGGGAGTTTTGAGAGCGGTTTTAAGGTTAGTGGCGTTCCGTCGCTTTTGATATCGCTGAAATCTAATTTTGCTGCTTTGATATGGAGTGAATTGTCCCATTTAAGGTATAATTTCTCAACTTTGACCCCGCTCAATGTTAAGCGATCAATCTGAAACCCCTCTAACAAAGCGATGAATATGAAAAAACCAAGAAAAAAAGTAAAGAGTAAAAAAAGTAGAACACTCTTATGGGTTTTCGGGATTATCTTGGTGATGATTGTATCTTTCATGACCTACCTGTTCTCGACCGTTACATCACCCAAAATCGTTTATATACCACAAGGTTCTGTCTTTAAAAGTATATCACACCTCCAAAAAGAAGGGGTGAATGTTCATAAAATTGATGCATTCATTTTGCGCTTTTTGGGTCAGCCACAGCAAGGGTGGATTGACATTGTAGATGTGAATACGTCACGGATTAGCATTTCTGTATCGTCTAACGACGGCTAAAGCGGTAAGCAGAGCGGTAACATTGATTCCGGGTGAGACAACAGAAATCTTTCTTCAGCAATTAGCCAACGAACTTCCAATGAGCCTTGAAAAGCTCCATGACGCGTATAATCTTCACGCACGTTTGAGAGAGGGAAATTTTGTCCCTGAAACTTATAGTATCCCCAATGACTTTAACGAAGAGAGATTGATTGTCCATCTATTAAATGAGTCCGATAAAAAGATAAAAAAGATGGCTAATGAGTATCATATCAAACCCGATAGCGATAAATGGTTACAAATTGTAACAAAAGCCTCTGTTATTCAAAAAGAAGCAGCTTCCATCTCTGATATGCCGTTTGTAAGCTCCGTCATAGATAATCGTATTAAAAAAGGGATGCGTTTACAGATGGATGGAACATTGAATTACGGTGAATACTCTCATCTAAAAATTACGGCAAAACGGATTAGAACAGATGAAAGTCCCTATAATACGTACAAAAATAAAGGTTTACCTCCGTATCCGGTATGTAATGTTTCTAAAGAAGCTATTGCTGCAGCACTCAATCCTGCCTATACTGATTACCTCTATTTTGTACGCGGCAAAAATGGGGAGCATGTCTACAGTAGTTACTTTTCTACACACCATAAAAACATAGTAAATGCTACAAAATGAAACATATTTGCAACTTTTTGCCCTTGAGAGTTAGCTAAAGTGAAAAAATGGCGAACGTAAGTGTTATGATGCCTTCATAAAAAAAATAACAGGAGAACCTGATGGCAAAAATCATTTGGTCAGTAATTGATGAAGCACCGGCATTAGCGACATATTCGCTTCTTCCTATCGTAAATGCATTCACACAAGCCGCAGGCGTTGAAGTTGTAACAAGTGATATTTCACTTGCAGGTCGCGTTATCGCTACATTCCCGGAACGTATGAGCGATGCTCAACGTATCCCTGATAATCTTGCACAATTGGGTGTTATTGCAACTGCAACCGGATGGCAACATCATTAAACTTCCTAATATTTCAGCTTCAATTCCACAGCTTAAAGCATGTATTGAAGAGCTTCAAGTCTCAAGGTTACGATCTTCCTTCGTATCCTGAAGAGCCAAAAACTGATGAAGAAAAAGAGATTTTTGCTCGTTACGCAACATGTCTCGGTTCTGCTGTTAATCCGGTTCTTCGTGAAGGTAACTCAGATCGTCGTGCGGCGGTTGCGGTTAAAAACTTTGCTAAGAAAAATCCGCACAAACTTCGTGCTTGGGATGAGGGTTCATAAAACTCGTGTTGCTCATATGAATAGCGGTGATTTCTATGCAAATGAGCAATCAATTACCAAAAAAGGTGACGGTAAAGTAACGATCGCACTTAACGGCAAAACTCTTAAAGATATCAATGCGGAAGACAAAGAAGTTCTTGACGGTACGTTCTTGAGTGCAAAAGCATTACGTTCATTTTATGCTGATGCGATTGCGGAAGCAAAAGAGAAAAACATCCTTTGGTCGATTCACCTCAAAGCAACTATGATGAAAGTATCTGACCCGATTATGTTCGGTCATGCGGTATCAGTATTCTTTAAAGATGTATTTGAAAAATACGCAGCAGATTTCAAAGAGATCGGTGTTAACCCTAATCTCGGTCTTGGTGATTTGTACAAAAAATTGGCAAAATTGCCATGCAGACAAAAAAGCGGAAATCGAAGCGGCTATTATGGCGGTATACCCGACACAACCCTCAATGGCAATGGTTGATTCTGATAAAGGGATCACAAACTTACACGCATCAAACGACGTGATCATCGATGCATCATTGCCTGTTGTGGTACGTGACGGCGGTAAAATGTGGAATCCGGCAGGAAAAGTAGAGCAATGTATCGTTACGATTCCGGATCGTTGTTATGCGACCATGTACTCTGAAATTATCGAAGATTGTAAGAAAAACGGACAGTTTGATGTAACTACTATGGGTTCTGTATCGAATGTCGGTTTGATGGCTCAAAAAGCGGAAGAGTACGGCTCACATCCGACAACGTTTGAACTCGCAGAAGATGGTGTTGTAACTGTTACTGATGATAGCGGCGTATTGATGACTTTCAATGTTGAGAAAGGTGATATCTGGCGTATGTCAAGAGCAAAAGATATTCCGATCAAAGACTGGGTACGTCTTGCGGTTGAGCGTGCAGAGATCGAAAATGTACCTGTCGTATTCTGGTTGGATGAAAACCGTGCACACGATGCGGAGATTATCAAAAAAGTTAACGCATATCTTCCTGAGTTTAACAAAAACGGAATTGAGTACCATATTTTAGCACCGGAAAAAGCAATGGCGTTTTCATTGAAACGTGTACGTGCCGGCCAAAACACTATTTCTGCAACCGGTAACGTTCTTCGTGACTATTTGACTGACTTGTTCCCAATCTTAGAGCTTGGAACATCAGCTAAAATGCTCTCTATCGTTCCTCTTCTTGCGGGCGGTGGATTATTTGAAACAGGTGCAGGCGGATCGGCTCCGAAACACGTTGAGCAATTCGTAAACGAAGGTCACCTTCGTTGGGATTCATTAGGTGAGTTCTTGGCATTGGCTGAGTCACTTCGCCATATTAACAAAACGAAAAAAGACAATAAATTGTCTGCACTTACAGCAGCTCTTGATGAAGCGAATGCAGCATATTTGGATAACAACAAAGAGCCTTCACGTAAAGCGGGTGAGCCTGATAATAAAGCGAGTCATTTTTTCCTCGCTCAATACTGGGCAAAAGCTTTGGCTGAGCAAACTGTAGATGCAGAACTTGCAGCTAAGTTTGCTTCTGTAGCTAATGCACTTACAGAAAACGAAGCTAAAATCATGGAAGAACTTCTCATCGTAGAAGGAAAGCATCAAGATATCGGCGGTTACTACCATCCTGATCTTGCAAAAGTAACGGCTGCTATGCGTCCGAGTGCGACACTTAACGCCATCATTTCAGCTATCTAAATTTTATACGGTTGGGGAACCCCCCGATCGTTTTTTATCTGTAGAGTCGCTCTATAGATAAAAGGCGATTGATCGTCTTTTATTTCTTTTTTAAAGAGAAATATTATATGACACAAGGAGTAGGAAATGGTCAAAGGAAAACGTGTCGGAATCGTAGGGGCAGGAAATGTCGGTTCAACGATTGCTTACTCGCTCGCTATGCTTGGCTCTTGCCATGAGATCATTTTACGTGATAACAAAATTGAGATTGCCAAAGGAAAAGCTTTGGATATGTCTCAAGCCGCTGCAGCGGTTCGATCTCACTCAACGGTAAAAGTGGCTGAGACAATGGCGGATATGACCGATTGTGATGTGGTTGTTATCACTGCCGGAAGTCCTCGTTTACCGGGAATGAGTCGTGATGATTTGCTCATGATTAATGCAAAAGTGACTCGTGAAGTGATCGAGGGGGTTGCAAAATATTCTCCGAATGCGATTGTCATTATGGTCTCCAATCCGCTCGATGCAATGACCTATGTCGCATTGCGTGAAAGCGGTTTTGACCGCAGCCGTGTTATCGGTATGGCAGGGGTTTTGGACAGTGCTCGTATGGCGGCATTTATTCAAGAAAAGCTCGGTTACGGCGGTGGACAAATTCGTGCATCGGTTATGGGCGGACATGGGGACGATATGGTTCCGTTGCCTCGCTACTCCACGGTTGCAGGTGTTCCGCTTACCGATGTTTTGAGTCATGATGAGATTGATGAGATTGTACAACGGACCCGAAAAGGGGGAGCAGAAATTGTTGCCCTTCTTCAAACCGGATCTGCCTATTATGCACCGGCAAAAGCAACCGCTATTATGGTTGAAGCGATTTTAAAAGATACCAAACAGATCCATCCGTGTGCCGTTTATCTCGAAGGAGAGTACGGGTTTAGTGATGTCGTCAGTGGTGTACCGGTTATGCTGGGGGCAAATGGGGCTGAAAAAATTATTGAAGTCACACTCAATGAATCTGAAAAAGCAATGTTTGCTGCTTCATGCAAATCGGTTCAAGGGCTAATCGATACATTGAATGCTAATAAATTTTTTGAAGGAGCCAAATAATGAGTTATCGCATCGAAAAAGATACGATGGGAGAAGTTCGGGTACCGAACGATACCTACTGGGGGGCGCAAACACAACGTTCTTTAGAAAATTTCCAAATCGGTGAAGAAAAAATGCCGTACGAAATTACCCGTGCATTTTCATATTTGAAAAAAGCGGTTGCATTGGTTAACTGTGATCTCGGAATGCTTATCTAAAGAGAAAGCGGATGCGATCGCTCAGGCTGCCGATGAGATGCTCTCAGGTAAACTCGATGCCCATTATCCGCTTGTCGTATGGCAAACAGGTTCTGGTACTCAGTCCAATATGAACAACAATGAAGTTTTGGCTTCACGTGCTACCGAAATCCTTGGCGGTGATTTCCGTACTCAAAAATTGGTTCATCCGAACGATGATGTCAACAAATCACAAAGTTCAAACGATACTTATCCTACGGCGTTGCACGTCGCATCGGTTATCGCAGTAGAGACTCGTCTTCTTCCGGCGATTGATCATCTTCGTAAAACGTTGTCGGCAAAATCTGAAGCTTTCAGTGATATCGTTAAAATCGGTCGTACCCATCTTCAAGATGCTACACCTTTGACGCTCGGTCAAGAGATCAGCGGTTGGGTAGAGATGCTCAACAAATGCGAAAAAATGGCAAAAGATTCTCTTGAATCGGTACGTGAACTAGCCCTAGGCGGTACTGCGGTGGGAACAGGTCTCAATGCTCATCCCGAACTTGGTTCACGTGTTGCGGCGAAATTGACTGAACTCACTGGCCATCAATTTGTTACCGCTCCGAACAAATTTCACGCGTTGACAAGCCATGATGCACTCGTTTTTGCACACGGCGCACTTAAAGCTCTTGCTGCCGATATGATGAAAATCGCGAATGATGTTCGCTGGTTGGCTTCAGGTCCTCGCTGCGGGATCGGTGAGATCACTATCCCTGAAAATGAACCGGGTTCATCGATCATGCCGGGTAAAGTCAATCCGACCCAAAGTGAAGCGGTAACGATGGTTGCATGCCAGGTTATGGGTAACGATGCGTGTATCGGTTTTGCTGCGAGCCAAGGGAATTTTGAGCTTAACGTATTCAAACCGGTCATCGCGTACAACTTTCTGCAATCGGTTCGTTTATTGGCTGATTCGATCGTCTCATTTAACGATAACTGTGCGATCGGTATTGAGCCGGTACGTGATCAAATCGATGCGTATTTGAATAACTCATTGATGTTGGTTACGGCACTGAACCCGTACATCGGTTATGAAAATGCGGCAAAAATTGCTAAAACAGCTCACAAAGAAAACTCTACACTGAAAGAGACCGCGATCAAACTCGGTCTTCTTAACAGCTGAAGAGTTCGATAAATATGTCATCCCTGAAGAGATGACAAGACCAATAGCGTAAACTTATAACAGGAGGAATGGATGAATATTCACGAATATCAAGCAAAAGAATTATTCAAAAAGTACAATGTACCGACATTGCGCGGACACATTGCATTTACACCCGATGAGGCGGTAAAAGCGGCTCAAGAACTCGGCGGAAATATTTGGGTTGTTAAAGCTCAAATCCATGCCGGCGGACGCGGTTTAGGGGGCGGTGTAAAGCTCGCTAAATCAACTTCTGAAGTACGTGCATTGGCAGCTGAAATCCTTGGTATGCAGTTGGTAACGCACCAAACAGGACCTGAGGGTAAACTTGTTCAAAAAGTTTACATCGAAGAGGGTGCCGATATCAAAAAAGAGTACTATCTCGGTCTCCTACTTGACCGTGCACTTGAAATGCCGATCATGATGGCATCAACTGAGGGTGGTATGGCAATTGAAGAGGTTGCACATAATACTCCAGAAAAAATCATCAAAGTTTCTATCGATCCGTTGACAGGATTCCAATCCTTCCACGGTCGTAAATTGGCATTCGGTTTGGGTCTTCCGGTTGAAGAGATCAATACGTTTATCAAATTTGCTTCTGCCCTTTATAAAGTTTACATGGATCACGATGCTGAGATGATCGAGATCAATCCGTTGGTTAAAACAGGTGACGGTAAATTTTTGGCACTTGACGCGAAAATGGGATTTGATAATAATGCCCTTTATCGCCAAAATCAAGTCAACGAGATGCGTGACTTGAGTGAAGAAGAACCGACTGAGATTGAAGCGGATAAATACGGTCTTAGCTATATTAAACTTGACGGAAACGTCGGTTGTATGGTTAACGGTGCAGGTCTTGCAATGGGTACTATGGATACGATCAACTATGAGGGCGGTAAACCGGCAAACTTCTTGGATGTCGGCGGATCTGCAAGTGCGGAAACGGTTGCAAAAGGGTTTGATATTATCCTAAAAGATCCGAATGTTAAAGCTATTTTCGTCAATATCTTCGGTGGAATCGTACGTTGTGACCGTGTTGCAAACGGTATTATCGAAGCAACCAAAATTACTAACGTAAACGTACCGGTTATCGTACGTCTTGATGGAACTAATGCTATTGAAGCGGCTGAAATTCTAAAAAATGCCGGTATCGCAAACATCGTAACAGCAACAGATCTTGCAGACGGTGCTCGTAAAGCCGTTGCAGCAGCTAAGGGAGAGTAATTAATGTCTATTTTGGTCAACAAAGATACAAAAGTTATCGTACAAGGTTTCACAGGTAAAGAGGGGACGTTCCATGCAGAGCAATGTATGGCGTACGGTACAAAAATTGTCGGCGGTGTTACACCGGGTAAAGGCGGTCAAGAACACTTGGGTCAGCCGGTATTTAATACCGTTTCTGAAGCAGTAGCCTCTACGGGTGCTACGGTATCAATGATTTTCGTTCCACCGGCTTACGTAGCGGATGCGGTTATGGAAGCGGCAGATGCAGGGATTGATCTTGCAGTCATCATTACTGAGGGTGCCCCGGTAAAAGATATGATGTTCGCAAAAGCGTATGCCGTTAAGAAAAACATGAAAACCATCGGACCGAACTGTCCGGGGATCATTACCGCTGAAGAGTGTAAAATCGGGATTATGCCGGGATTCATTTTCAAAAAAGGTCATGTCGGTCTTATCTCTAAATCAGGGACATTGACGTATGAGTCAGCGAATCAAGTGGTTAAAGAGGGATTCGGTATCACCACAGCGGTCGGTATCGGCGGTGACCCGATCATCGGTTTGAGCTACAAACAGCTTCTTCCTATGTTCGAAGCAGATCCTGAAACTCATGCTATCGTTATGATCGGTGAGATCGGTGGAGACTTGGAGATCCAAGCAGCTGCTTATATAAAAGAACATATTACTAAACCGGTTGTAGCTTTCATCGCGGGACAAACAGCACCTGCCGGTAAACGTATGGGACATGCGGGAGCGATTATCTCCGGCGGTGCAGGGACTGCAGCTGAAAAAATGGCAGCTCTCGAAGCAGCCGGTGTAAAAGTTGTTGTATCTCCTGCAGATATCGGAAAAGCATTAGCCGAAGTGATGAAAAAATAATGATCAGCATCCTTGAGGTAGCAAATATTCGTTGCGGCGGTTGCGCTAATACGATTATTTCATCTCTCAAAGATGCCGGATTTAAAGAGGTCAGCGTTGATCTCTCGTGCGAGCCTCGCAAAGTAACAGTTGATATTCTTGATGAGGCGCAATCAGCACAAATTAAGGCAATATTAAGAAGTCTCGGCTATCCTCTATTCGCTGAGGAAGAGGGCGCTTTTGATACCGCCGCACTCAAGCTCAAGAGTTTTGTCTCTTGTGCCGTAGGTAAATTTACAACCGACGAAGAAAATAAGACAGACGAAAAATAATCTCGCCGATAGGCGTAGCTTTAGTGCCATAGCGGCAAGCGAAGGCGTGTGGATTTTATTCCCACGGTGTTCCAAATTAAAACATAGGAGAGCAGATGTTTAAAACGATCAATCCCGGTAATACCCCTGTATGGGTTAACACCGATAACTGTAAAGCATGTGATATTTGTGTATCGGTATGTCCATCAGGTGTACTCGGTATGCGTTACGAGCCTACTTCAACATTAGGTGCTATGATCTCTGTTGATCATCCTGAGAGTTGTATCGGCTGTAATGAGTGTGAACTTTCATGTCCAGACTTTGCTATTTATGTAGCTGATAAAAGCGACTTTAAATTTGCAAAATTGACCGATGAAGCAAAAGAACGTCAAATCGCTGTCATCGCGAATAAGTTTATGTCTTTAGACCAAGTGGGAGTTAAATAATGGCAAGAGAAGTAATTTCTACAGGTAATGAATTATCTGCGCTCGGTGCTTTTGATGCGGGATGTATGTTTTTCGGCGGATATCCGATTACCCCTTCATCTGAAGTAATGCATGAAATGTCTGATCTTCTACCGACTGTCGGTGGAAAATTTATCCAAATGGAAGATGAAATCGCCGGTATTTCGGTTGCGCTCGGTGCATCGATGGCGGGTACAAAATCTATGACGGCAACATCAGGTCCCGGAATTTCCCTTAAAGCGGAACAAATCGGATTGGCTTTTATTGCTGAAGTTCCATTGGTTATTATTAACGTAATGCGTGGCGGACCATCAACCGGTCTTCCGACACGTGTATCTCAAGCCGATATCGGGCAAGCACAATACCCGACTCACGGCGACTACGCTTCAATCACGTTGTGCGCCGGTTCACTCGAAGAGTGTTACACGCAAACGGTACGTGGATTTAACTTGGCTGAGCAGTACATGACTCCGGTATTTGTTCTTTTGGATGAAACAGTCGGTCATATGCACGGTAAAGCGGTTCTTCCCGATTTGGAAGAGGTAAAAGCTAAAATTGTTAAGCGTAAACGTTTTGACGGCAAACCGGAAGATTATCGTCCGTATGATGTTCCTATGAATACCCCTGCGGTATTGAACCCGATGTTTGAAGGTTACCGTTTTCACTTTACGGGACTTCATCATGGACCAACCGGATTCCCGACGGAAGATGCGGCACAATGCCAATTCAACATCGAGCGCCTTGTCGGTAAAATCGATGCCGTTGCTGCAGATGTCGGATTGGATGACGAAGCCGATTACGAAGAGTTTATGATGGATGATGCCGAAGTATGTTTGATCGCTTATGGCAGTATCTCTCGCGGTGCTAAAGAAGCGGTTATGAAACTTCGTAATGATGGCATCAAAGCGGGACTTTTCCGCCCGATCATGATCTGGCCGAGTCCGGCGAAAAAACTCAAAGAGATCGGTGCAAAATTTGACAAAATCTTTGTAACTGAGCTCAATATGGGTCAATACCTAAAAGAGATCGAACGTGTAACAGGACGCAGTGATTTCACTACGCTTCACAAAGCAAACGGTCGTCCTATCGCACCACTTGAAATGGTAGCAAAAGTTAAGGAGATGTTCTAATGGCTTTCAATTACGATCAATATTTACGTGTAGATAAAATGCCGACACTTTGGTGTTGGGGCTGTGGTGACGGTGTTATCCTTAAATCGGTTATCCGCGCTATCGATAAAATGGGCTGGGACATGGACAAAGTGTGTGTCGTTTCCGGTATCGGCTGTTCAGGTCGTTTTAGCTCATACATCAACTGTAATACGGTTCATACGACACACGGACGTACGATTGCGTATGCTACCGGTATCAAATTGACTCGTCCTGATGCACACGTTATCGTTGTAGCAGGGGACGGTGACGGTCTTGCAATCGGTGGTAATCACACGATCCACGGTTGTCGTCGTAACATCGATTTGAACTTTATTCTTGTCAATAACTTCATCTACGGTTTGACCAACTCACAAATCTCTCCGACAACTCCACAGGGTATGTGGTGTGTATCGGCGCAAAACGGTAACATTGACCCGACTTTCGATGCGTGTAAACTTGCTATCGGTGCGGGTGCGTCATTCGTTGCTCGTGAGACGATGCTTGATCCGAAAAAACTTGAAAAAGTGTTGGTAAAAGGGTTCTCGCACAAAGGGTTCTCGTTCTTTGACATTATGTCTAACTGCCATATTAATCTTGGACGTAAAAACAAAATGTTGAGTGCTATGGAAAACCTTGCATGGATCGACAGCATCACTGTTCCGTTGAAAAAATGGGAAGCACTAAGCCCGGAAGAGCAAATGAACAAATTCCCTACGGGTGTATTGCGTGAAGTTGAGCAAGCAGAGTATTGTGATATGTATGAGATGGTCATTGCAGCAGCTCAAGGCAAACGCGGCAAAATCACGCAAGACGACTTTGCGAAAAAAATCTAAGGAGAAACCATGAGACATACGATACGATTTACAGGCGTCGGTGGACAAGGTGTTCTTCTCGCCGGTGAAATTATGGCTGCGGCTAAAATCAAACTTGGCGGTCACGGGCTTAAAACAGCTACCTATACGTCACAAGTTCGCGGCGGAGCAACGGTTGTTGATATCACCCTTGATGATAATGAGATTTTCTACCCGTATGCAAATGAGGGCGAGATCGATTTCATGCTCTCCGTTGCCAACGTGAGCTATCAACAATTCAAAAACGGTGTAAAACCGGGCGGAATCATCGTTGTTGAGCCAAACTTGGTTCATCCAACGGAAGAAGACCGTAAAAAATGGATCATCGTAGAGATTCCGATCATTACGATTGCCAAAGAGGAAGTCGGAAACGTTATTACTCAATCGGTTGTTGCATTGGGTATCACTAACGAGTTTACCGGTGTTCTTGAGCCTGAAACATTGAAAGAAGTTATGCTTTCAAAAGTTCCAAAAAAAGTACATGAAGTAAATAACAAAGCTTGGGATTTGGGTATCAAATACGCCAAAGAAGCAAAAGCTAAAATTGGGATGTAAATCATCTCATCCCGCTTTTGCGGGACAAACACTAATATTTTTCTCCGTCATATTTTCTCTCTTTTTCTCTCTTTCATATTTCAACCATTTTGTGCTACTATGGATAATTAGGTAAAGGTAAATTACTATGTATAAAATTATTCTCTTTATTTTGTTTTTGTCTTTCTCCTTATATGGCAATATAGGTGTTAAAAAACGTATTTTTATTCTCCACTCCTATTCACAAGAGTACGGTTGGACAAAATCTCAAAATGACGGTTTTGTATCCAAATTAAAAGAAGAATCTCTGGTTCCGCTCGAAATTTCTACAGAATATTTAGATACAAAGCGGCTCGAATTTTCACCGGATTATCAAACATTTTTTTTAAATTATTTGGAGACTAAATATAAGGATTACTCTTTTGATACCGTTTATGTGACAGACGATAACGGATTGCAATTTATATTAAATCATAAAAGCGCTTTATATGAAAAGATACCCATCTTTTTTTCCGGAATAAACGATAAGAGTTTAGTTCATACTCTTGATCCTTTAAAATACGCCGGTGTGTATGAAACAAAAGAAATTATCCCTAATATTGAACTTATACGACAATTTTCTCCTCAAACAAGAGATATATGGATTGTCGGGGATGATTCGACGACATATAAAGCGATTGTAGCGGATATCCGTCAGAATCTCTATCTTTATCCTAAATACTCATTCCATTTTGTCGCCTCATCCAAGATTCATAATATTGTTGCAAAACTCCCGAATCAACACAAAACTTTTGTTCTTTTGACAACAATAGGGGGATTAAACGATGATGACGGACATAATCTGACGCTCAAGGAATCGATAGAACATCTTAGACAAAATCCGAATCTTATTTTATGCAGTATGGAAGATGCTTATATATTAGAGGGGGTAATCGGAGGTTTTGTCACTAGCGGCAAGAGTCAAGGTGAGCATGCGGCTGATTTAGTTGTCCGTTATCTGAAGGGAGAACCACTTAAAACTATCCGTTCTGTCGTAAAGAGCCCTAATGTTTATATGTTTGATCACAAAGCTCTATTGGACTCTCGGATTATATTATCCGAATACACGGCACACAATGCGATCATTTTAAATAAAGAAAAAACTTTTTTTGAGCGTTATCAGGAGATCATAGTTGATACACTATTTATTTTGTCTGTTTTGAGTGTTATTTTCGTCCTTATATTTATTCTCATAGTAATACAAAAAAATCGTGAAATAAGAAGACTTAAACGTGATTTTGATGAGTGTTCATCGCAATTACCGATGACAAAAAAGATCCTTGATGCATGTGATGGCAAAAATGTCTAAAAAAGCCTTTCTTGCAATCATTTTATTTGTCGCCATGATTTTTGTCATTCCTGCACTTCAGTCTATACTATTTGCAAGCCATTCAACAGGTAAAATGTCCATAGAGAAAAAACTTGAAGCCCCTTATTTGCAATCGTCGGATAAAGATATAATGCTGCTTTTTTTCGGATATGTTGGGTGTACCAAAGTATGTACCCCAATTCTGCATCAATTGGATGAAATATACGATTCAAAAGCATTTGAACCTATTAAAAAAAACGTAGATTTAATGTTTGTCAATTTGATGCCGGAGCTAGAGCCGAACCAACCAGATATATTTGCCAAATCATTTAATCCCAGTTTCAAAGGTGTCTATCTATCGCAAAAAGAACTTATGCATATCGACAGAGAGTTAGGTGTTTATTTTTCTAAAAGCATCGGAGATGCTGCAGAGATCGATCACAGTGATAATCTCTATTTAGTTCAGAAGCAAAAAGACGGTACACTAAGATTGAAATCGATCTATTCTATGCATCCGCTTAATCGTGATATGCTTATTAACGACATTTCAGATCTTTGCCAGGTGAAAGAATGACACTTACTAATATAGAAAAGCTATTTCAATTTCCAAGAGTACCTTTCTTCGCACAAAAAAACTTTAATGAGCATTTTATCTATGCCGATAAAGTCATGTTGGTACTGATCGTTATTCAGTGGTTTATAGCTACCTTGGTCACCTCTATCACTTACGATACATATCTGTACGGATTTATAGGGGGAGGGCTGATTACCGCTGTCCTCTTTTTAGCGTATCGTACATTTAAAGGGACGCAGGTAATGCGTGCTTTAATGGGTGTAGGGATGATGCTTTTCTCGTTAATCTATATTCAACAGCACCTTGGACGCATTGAAATGCATTTCCATGTTTTTATTGCATTAGCCATACTTTCATTGTACAAGGATATTGTCCCGATTATTGTGGCTGCTTCTACAACAATACTCCATCATATCGTGTTTAATTTTTTACAGTTGAATGAAGTTTCTCTATTCGGTATGCCGGTGATGGTGTTTAACTACGGGTGCGGTATGGACATAGTTTTATTACACGCCGTTTTTGTAATTGCCGAAACACTTGTGATCGGATATATAGTGAAGCTGCAGATTGAATATGCCATAGAGATTAATCGTTCTGAAAATCAAGTAGTTGGCCTTAATAAGGAACTTACTTTTAGTTCACTGCATGATTCTTTGACCGGACTGCCGAATCGAAATAGTCTTTATATGCAGTTGGAACGTATTATGTCTGTTTCTAACAATGGCAATTCTAAATTTGCCGTGTTATTTCTGGATCTGGACCATTTTAAAAATGTTAATGATACGTTAGGTCACAATATCGGTGATACGCTTCTTAAAGCAATTGCAAAACAATTAAAATTAATTGTTCGCGAAAATGATATTGTTGCACGGATCGGAGGCGATGAGTTTATTATTGTGGTCAATAATTTCAATGATTTGAGTGCCTTAGAACAGATAATCACTAAAATTCTTGATCTATTTCATAACGAATGGAATATTCAACCCCATTCTCTCCGACTCTCTACCAGTATCGGTGTTGCCATCTATCCCGATGATTCAAAAGATATTAATGAATTGATGAAATTTGCGGACATAGCGATGTATAAGGCTAAAGGTGAGGGGAGAGACCAATTTAGTTTCTTTACGTCAAGGTTGAATGAAAAAGTACACGAAGAGGTAGCAGTTGCTAATGATATGCACCGAGCGTTTAATAAAGGAGAATTTGAGCTCTATTATCAGCCTAAAGTACATATTGATAGCGGAAACATTATCGGTGCTGAAGCATTGATACGATGGAATCATTTTGAAAAGGGGATCATCCCCCCGGATCGTTTTATTTATATTGCAGAGAATACAGGCTTTATTTTGAAGCTTGGTACATGGATTATTGATGAAACGGCACGGTTTATTAAAGAACTCCAAGATATTGGATTTGAGGATGTTCAGGTCTCATGCAATGTATCTACACGGCAGTTTCAAAATCTCAACTTGTATGGAGAGATTAGGGATGCTATTACAACTAATAAAATAGATCCGAACTTATTCGCAATAGAAATAACCGAAAGTGTAATGATGGATTATCTTGATATAACGTTGGAGGTTTTGAAAAAAATCAAAACACTCGGTGTTCATATTTGTATGGATGATTTTGGGACGGGCTATTCGTCTCTATCCTATTTGCGTAAATTTCCTATAAACTCTTTAAAGATCGATAAAAGTTTTGTGGATGATATTTCATGCTGTGATAAAAATGATAGTATATTACTCAATACAATCATCGCTATGGGGAAAACGCTCAACTTAAACGTTATAGCCGAAGGGGTAGAAGAAATACATCAGGTTGAATACCTCAAAGAACGGGGATGCGAATTTTATCAAGGATATTATTGTTCCAAACCGATACCAAAAAAGCAGTTTATTGAACTGCTTAAAAAGAACCGTACAGATAAGGAATTAATCTAATATCTTCTATAATACCGTAGGTACAACAGGTGATAGCTTGGAACTAGTAATCCCAAGAGGTAAAGTCCGGGCTGCTGTAGGACACGGTTCCATCTAACGGATGGCCATGGTAACATGAGGGATCAGTGCAACAGAGAGTAGACCGCCTCGAAAGAGGTGAGGGTGAAACGGTGGGGTAAGAGCCCACCAGTCTTTTAGGTAACTAAGAGAGCTATGCAAACCCAACCGCGCAGCAAGAAACAGATGGTTAGCGTCCTACATTGCTATTGTTTCGCTAGAGGCTCAGAGTGATCTGAGCAGTAGATTAATTATCACTTCATCCAGAACCCGGCTTACGTTGTACCTACTTTCATCCTGATCTTTCCTCTGTCTTTCTTTAGGTTCAAAAAATGCAATATGAATGTAACACAGCCGAACTATAATTAGGCTAATTGTTTACTCAGAGTGCGACTATAGTTGAATTTTTAAAAGAGCTTAAAAATTTATACTCAATATAATTTACCTATGCATCAAATACAAATCTAATATACAATTATATAAATATATTATATAACAGGATAAAAAAGGAGGGTTATGTCTTTTGTTGATAAAAGAAAGATTAGTTTTGATGAAAAAGTAGATATTTACAAAGCGCTTGGTAATAAAACAAGACTGGAAATTTTTGAACAAATACTATCAAACGGTGATAAAAGCATCCATAAAAATGGGATGATGTGTATAACTGATATTGCTTCATTGTTTAATTATTCTATGCCGACTATTTCGGCACATGTTGACATTCTCAGAAAAGCCGGCTTGATCATAAGCTATAGAGAAGGCAAAAAAATTTATGTTGATGTTGATATCGAAAAATGTAAAAAGCTGTATGAAATGTTTAGCGGATCGATTTTCTCTTATGAAGAAAAAAAATTGAGTCAAAATTCAGTAAACAACTAATTTTATTAGTATTCTACGCAACTCTACACTGCTAAAAAAATCACAATTTATCTATAACGTAATTTTTTTGTAATAATTAGTTAATTAGCTAAATAATTAAGTGAATATAATTATTTAATTTGTTATGATATGTGAAATATTTGATAGGTATTACATGCATAACATCTTTATCGGCAGACAGCCCATTATTGATCTAAACGGTCATATACATGGATATGAATTATTATTTCGTCAGAGTTTGGATAACTATGCGGCTCCAATATCATGCAATACGCAGGCTACATGCCGTGTTTTGGTCAATGCACTTAATAACTTCGGCTCACGAAAGCTTCTAGGTAAACATTTCGGGTTTATTAATATCGATCATACCTTTTTTAATACTCCTCTTTTTAATGCTATTCCTTCAGATAAATTTGTTTTGGAAATTTTAGAGAATACCCTTGTTGATGATGAGTTTATAGCTAATGTCATACATCTGAAAGAGCAGGGATACGTATTCGCATTAGATGATATGGATCTTAGTGAAGAGATGATCGGCAGATTTGAACCGATATTTGAATATTTATCTTACGTAAAAATTGATTTGTTCTCTGCCACTAAAGAAAAAATTCTTGAAAAGATAAATTTGTTTGAGCCTTATACTAATATTAAACTTTTAGCAGAAAAAGTTGAAACAATTGAAGATTACGAATACTATAAAAAACTAGGTTTCACCTATTTTCAGGGCTATTTTTATGAAAAGCCGACGGTATTTTCCCAAAAGAAATTTGATCCCTCCCACCGTGTCCTTTTGGAAGTCATAGCACTGATTGATGCCAATGCCGATATAAAAGAGCTAGAGAAGAAGCTTTTAAATTGCCCTCATTTGATAATGAATCTTTTAAGATACATCAATTCGGTTGAATTAGGGCTCAAAGAATCGATCTCCTCTTTGCGCCATGCGATGTCATTGCTCGGTAGACAATCGTTAAAACAGTGGATATTGTTGTTTCTATATGCTGATGCTACCGGACCGATGTTTGCGGAACCAATACTTTTGTCAGCTCTTTTTCGTGCAAAAATGATGAGTTGTCTAGGATCATGTACAGAATCTTCAATCCAAGATGCGGCATTTTTAACAGGGTTGATCTCTTTGTTTGATGTGATGTTCGGCTCACCCATGAAAGAAGTGCTAGCCGGTCTTAATTTGGATGATGCTATTTTATCCGCTTTGATTGACAAAGAGGGGACACTTGGTACAATGCTTTCATTGGTAATATCTATAGAGGAAGAAGATTTTTCTAATATTCATGAATTAATGACAAAACTTTGTATCGACGAAGACAAATTAAATACCATGGCAACGGAAAGTTATAATTGGTCAAATGACTTTTATGAAGAGCACTTTAGAGACTAATATAGTGTTTCGGCTTAGATTGTGCCTACCTTCTTTTTCTGCTACACTATTCTCACTATAATTTTTACCAAAGTACATTAAATATGCAAGAACATAAACCTTTTAGCATGAGGATATTTGTCTATCCCGCTTTGTTTATACTAGCGATAGCGGTTTACAAAAACCACATGGCAAACAGCAACACTATCCCCGTTGATACTAACGCTTCACAGGTGCGTACAATCATAGTCCCTCCGCCCAATGCGATCAAAGTAGGGGAGTTGTATGCCCCGTATTACATCGATGAAAATAGCAAACTCAAAACGATCATAGAGAAGTTAAAAGAGCGATGTAACGGTGATGAAGTGTGTGAAGTCAATCAAGCTTTTACTTACGTGACACATATCCCTTATGTCCGTTCAGACAAACACAGAACACCTGTCGATGTCATCGCCAAAAACGGTGGTGATTGTGACGAAAAGGCTCAACTTTTTGCCATGATTCTCGTCGAAACAAATCATAATTGTGTGTTGGTTTATACAAAAGATCACACGTTTATAGCGGTAGAGATCGATAATACACCGAAAGTTAATCCCAATAGCGTACGGTTATTAATTGAGGGGAAACTCTATTTTTATGCCGAAACGACCGATCCGAATGCCTACGTCGGGAAGTTTAATGAGGTATATCCAGAACAGATAGAAGGGTTATATCACGTCAACGAAAAAAGAAATATCCCTAAAGAGACCATACAATTTATCAAAGTCTAAAGTTTTACGTTATCGGGAGTAATCAAAAGTTTGGGAAAAATCAACTATTTTAGTACCAACCAAGGATAATGAATTGAAAATACCATATCGCCAAAGAGATAAAATATCCTACCAATACCGTCCATGACAATTTCATATGGGATGAAAAGGTATAAATACCTGCCATTTTTCCCATAACGCCGACCCCGGCAGCACTACCGAAACTGATCAACGATCCTCCGATACCGGCAGTCATAGTCACCAACATCCATTGTGGGAGATCAATGGCAGGATTGGCTTTCAGAACCGCAGACATAACCGGAACATTATCGACAATAGCCGATAGAAATCCGACACCGATATTCACGATGGTTGGATCAAACATTTCGTATAATTTCGCTGCATACGCTAAAAACCCTGTAAAGTGAAGAGCTCCGACTGCCGCGAGGATACCGAAGAAAAAGAGGAGGGTATTGTTCTCAACTTTGCTCATCGCCTCGTAAATACTGACATCAATCTTGTGGTGTTTTTTAAGAAAATACATATAAAGCTGTAAAATTGCCAAACCAAACAGCATTCCCCACATCGGAGGAAGATGTATCGTCTGTTTCCCGATGACAGCAAGAGCAATTGTCAGTGCCCCAAAAGCAATAATAACTTTTCCCCCTTTGAGAATTTCTATTTTCATGGCTCTCTCAGGATCACCCTCTTTGTTCGGATTTTCATTAGGAACATATCGGCTTAGCAAATAGGCTGTAACTCCCCAGCCGATAAAAGCGGATGGGAAGAGATATAGGAAGTCAGTAAAAGCCCCTTTCTCTCCTGCCCACACCATTAATGTTGTGATGTCCCCAAACGGGCTCCACGCACCCCCTGCATTTGCCGCAACAACAACGTTGATGGCACTGGGAACCAAAAACTCTTTACTTTTGCCATCAATAGTCAATAAAACGGTGGAGAGGATTAACGCAGTCGTGAGGTTATCGGCGACCGGAGAGATAAAAAATGCCAATGTCCCTGTAATCCAAAAAAGTTCACGGTAACTGTACCCTTTGGCAATCAGTTTTGAGCGTAAAGCATTAAAAACACCTCGTTCAACCAAGGCTTCGATGTACGTCATCGCAACAAACAAGAAAAAGAAGATTTCAGATATTTCCAAAATCATATGATCAATTTCATGTTCGAAAGGAGATACATCTGCACCGACATAAACATAATAAAGTCCGATTAGGACAATCATAAACGTGCCTATGAACAATGCCGGTTTGGCTTTGTCAAGGTGGTATTTCTCTTCTGCAGCAATAAAATAGTAGCCGACTACAAATATAGCAAGCAGCATCCATCCAAACGGATGACCTACAAAATTTATCGCCGTAGGTTCGGTAACGGGTGTCATCATTATGTGGATTCCTTGTGAAGCTGTAAAAGCAAAAGATTGTGATAAAAATTAAGGGTGCAGTGTAGCGTAGCTTATATGAGTGAAAGTTTAGAGAATCCATTTTCTCTCATATATAGTATATGCGGGTACATTAGTGAGTTATAATGGCGTTTCCAATAAATAAAAAGGGATATCAATGAATGAACAAATGTTATTAGAACTGCAACACCATATCGCCCAAGTAGTTGGGGATCATAGTGCAAAAATGGCGATGGCGCTCAACAACTACGTTCTCGATACGGCAGCATCAACAGCGATCTACGCAATAGAAAAATCGACAGGAAACAAACTATCCAACGAGGAGAAAGATAAAATTTTAGCCTCTATAATGAGTGCTATGGACGGCAAACTTGAGAGTTATATCCAACAAGCATACAGTGCAGAGTGATTTGTAAATAGGTGATTACTTTTCGATAATATTTTAGGTATGAATTTTGCTTAGAGGTTAAGCATATGATTCGTTCAAGGAAATGTAATGAGTATTGCTTTTGGAAGTGTTTATTCTATGGTATTCGAATACATCGAAGTATTTGGCGAAGTATGGGCAGAGAAGATTTTTTAATACTCTTCTTCTGCATTAGCAATTAAAACTATTTTTTCTTCCATAAACTGTGCGGTCGGTGCCAAAACGATTCGTTTGGCTTACCGACATGAATCTCTTCAAAATATTCTTTTTCATGTGCGTGCATTGCTTCTCGGATTGTATTGACCGTCTGTTTTTGCGCTTCAATCGGTGCAGATAGAACACAATACTCGCCGTCGGTCAGTTCATTATTAAACCGCTCTTCATCAAATGTTTTTCCCAAATATTGAACAATGTAACGAAGGTCACGCTCGGCATTTCCCAGACAACTTGTCGCTCCGGGTGAGGGTGTCATATTAAAGATTATCCCCTCACCGGTATTGATGGAAGCCTCTCCCAACATAAGTTTTTGCTGTATTTTATCGATCACCTGAGGTCGAACACCTCCAAATCCATGGGCATATTCAAACTCATTCAGTTGCAAAGAGGGGACGATTTTGCGAGCATCATGTAAAAATAGCTTTTTGTTAAAATAGGGGAGTTCAAAAAGAAAATTACGAAAGATATAGTTACGGATATCGCTTTCACGAAGGAGTTTCCATAATGCACTCACTACATTGGTATCAAGTCTCAGTGTTTTCCAAAAATCGAGATAGGTTCCTCCGCTAAAACGTTCGAGTTTAGGGAGGACGAGTGCAGTAGGCCCAAATCTTGTATTTCCATCAGCAAGGATATCGGGGTCACCGTGCAATGCGGCAAAGGGGAGTTTCGGGTTCTGGATCATGTAGACTTTGCCGTTAAGAATGTGCTGTGTAGTGAGATAGAAACTCCCCGCTACCGGAAGACAGGCGTAATCAAGACCGTGTCCGAGACCATGAGCTAAATATAAGCTGTGTGCCCCCGCATCAACGATAATAAAGTCAGCAGTATAAACTTTATCTTTAGTACGGATGCTATAGCCGCGAGAAGGGCTTTTTTCGATAGCTACAACGGGTGAATTTAAAAATAGCTCAACTTTGGTATCCGGTTCACTCTGTGCATTGGTGATAAAAGATTTGGACATTTTTCCATAATCTACCGTTGTCCACTGTCCGATTGTACCAATACCGACAATGTTCTCAGGACGTTCATTGCCTTTTTCATCATAAACAACACGCGGTTCCAATATTTTTAATCGCTCTTTATCCCATACTTCGAGATAGGGGAATAATTCAGAGAACTCTTCATAACGGTGAAGGAGAAATTCTACCTCCTCATCCCCGATACCCAGAGCCATCTTCTGATGAGAGAAAATGATATTGTTTTGATATCCGTGCTGAAGACAATATTTTTCGACCATTTTAGCGGTTCTTTTTGTCACTGCAGCTTTTGAGAGGGTATAGTTGGTCTCGATATCCCCAACATGGATAGTTTGGGAGTTGGCAGTCCCTTTTGAGTTCAGCGTCGCCACATCACCGTATTTTTCAACAATCGCAATTGTACTGATATCGGTATAGCGGGCTAACTCATATGCCAGTGCACATCCCGATATCCCCGCACCTACGATTAACACTTCATAATGGCTATCGTTCATTAAATCCTTTCATGGTTGCTTATGATAAATATTTTTTATAGTATAACGGAAATATTACGAGAAAAAATGCTATATTACTTCTTAATGTAACCCTAAAGGAGAAGGTATGAGCACCATTACCCTTACCGACAACCGCAATGGCAAAAGTTATGAGTTTTCTATACTTGAAGCTACAATAGGACCAGATGTCATTGATGTACGTAATCTTTATAGAGATACGGGAATGTTTACTTATGATCCCGGTTTTACATCAACAGCAAGCTGCAGTTCCGCAATCACCTACATCGACGGAGAGAAGGGGGAGTTACTCTATCGAGGATATAACATTACCGATTTAGCGACCAAAAAAAGCTATTTAGATGTTGCCTATCTGCTATTAATGGGGAAACTCCCCAATGACACGGAACGTGCTTCTTTCGACATCGAATTGCGTAAGCGTTCCTTTATCCATGAAGGGTTAAAACGTCTGTTCGACGCATTTCCGGACAAAGCCCATCCAATGGCTATGATGTCTTCAGCCGTATCGGCACTATCGACATTTTATTTTGAACATCTTACGGTAAACACGGAAGAGGAAGCCCAGGTTATGGCACGGCGTATCATCGCAAAAATTCCTACACTTGCAGCCTTTACACACCGACGAATGTTTGGAATACCTTATATCTATCCCGATATTGAGCGTCCGTTTACCGAAAATTTCCTCTATATGATGCGTGCTTATCCGGGTGAAAATCTTGAAATCCGTGATGTCGAAGTAAAAGCCCTTGATACTATTTTTACCCTTCATGCTGATCACGAACAAAATGCATCCACTTCGACGGTACGTGCTGTCGCGTCGACGGGAGCACACCCGTATGCTTCTCTTTCTGCCGGAATTAATGCGCTGTGGGGCAGGGCACATGGCGGAGCAAATGAGTCGGTAATCGCTCAACTCGAATATATAGGAAGTGTAGACAACGTTGATGAGTTTATCGCACGTGCAAAAGATCCGAATGATGAGTTTAAACTGATGGGATTCGGACATAGAGTCTATAAAAATTTCGATCCCCGTGCGAAGATATTAAAAATGCTGCTTGATCAACTTAAAGATGAATTGGGAGTGGACAATGATCTGCTCAAAATTGCCGAAAAAATAGAACAAATTGCTCTGAGTGATGAGTATTTCATCCAACGTAAACTCTATCCTAATATCGATTTTTATTCGGGTCTAATATTAACCGCGCTAAAAATTCCCAAATCGATGTTTACAATAATATTTGTTATCGGTCGTTCTGTGGGTTGGATCACGCAGTGGATTGAACTTAAAAATGATAAAGAGATGAAAATAGCACGCCCGAGACAGCGCTATATCGGGGAAGAAAAAAGGTCATTATAGAGATAAAAACACTATTGTAAATCTTTATAGGTGATTATTGTCTCATTTGGAAAGTCTAAATGTTTATGCTCACAATAAAGATTGTTTTTGGAGAGTAGTGGCATAGCATTGATTTTGTTGATATCAATTGTTGTATGCGTTCTATTGAGAAGTGCAAAATGATCTCCAAAAATACGGAAAATTTGAAAATTTGAAAATTCGGACTCCAAATATCCACTAAAATCACTTAAAAATTGATCTCCTTCACTCCATCCGTATTGTCGATTATAGGAGGTAAAATTTTTAATATTTATCAAATATAAACATATTTTTTCATTATTTTCTTTGCTTTTTCTAAGGATGAAATCAAGATAGTCGTGGTTGTAGAGATGTGTCAACGGGTCTTTATAAAAGTATGCAAACCGTTCATCATCAACATAGGAATTGGGTTCTTGATTTGCATCTTCCTCAATTTCTACTGATTTTAGGACGTCAAGTGCGACCTCAATGACTTTTGGATCATACCAAATACCGCTTAGCCCTCTCAGTTCCTCTATCGCCTCATCGGCCGTTTTTTTCGATTTATATATCCGTCCTGTGGTCATTGCGTCAAATGCATCGGCAACCGACATAATCCGCGCAGCTATCGGTATCTCTTCACCTTTCAAAAATCTCGGGTAACCACTACCGTCATAATGTTCGTGGTGTGCATAAATAATGTCTACAAAGTTACTATACATAGGTACTTCAGAAAGTATCTCATAACCTGATGTAACATGATTTTTGATCAGAGAATATTCATTATTGGTCAATTTACCCGGTTTTAGTAGAATAGCATCCGGTGTGATTATTTTTCCGACATCATGCAATATACCCGCTTTATAGATCAAATCACACTCTTCTTTGTCCCATCCCATGGCTTCTGCAATCATTCTGGAATAGTTAGCTACCCGATCACTGTGTCCGCCCGTATAGGTATCACGCCCCTCCATCATCTTAACCAATGATTGGATAGCATGATCATAGTTGGAAATGAGTTGATTTTGAAGTAAAATGACTTTTTCGGTCCGTTCATTGACCATTGATTCGAGCTGTACTTTATACATCTCATTTTCACGGAATGCACTCAATTTATCGATAGAGAGATCAAGTACTGTTAGTACCTGTTCAAAATCTATCGGTTTGATCATGTAGCCTGTGACGCCAAATTGAATACACTGAGATAAGATATCTGAACTTGTGTCGGCTGATAGTACTATAATCTCTTGCTTTTCATTATGTTGCCGAATGTGCTGAACTAGCTCCAATCCATTCATTTTAGGCATCATTATATCGGTTAGGACAATGTCATACGGATGCTGAAGATATTTATCCAGCGCTTCTGCTCCGTTCACTGCCGTATCGATATTGTCAAAAATTTTACTTAAAAATTGTGTGACTTTTTCTCGCAGTTCTATTTCATCTTCCACATACAGAAGAGAAAATTTTTTCGCTTTATCTTTGAGCGACTCAACTTTCTTTTTCAGATTTTCCATTATCATTTTTGAACCTTTATGTCGTGCAGGGTCTCATTTTTTCGTAATAATCGTACATTAAAACATGCTCCTACACGTTCATTGTTTGAAGCCTCAAGAATACCGTGAAGATGTTCTTCAATAATCATTTTAGACATATAAAGTCCTAAACCAGTTCCTGTTTTTTCATCTTTGGTTGAATAGTAGGGATCAAATATTTTAGCCATAATCGATTCATCAATTCCTCCTCCATTGTCACATATTTCGGTAATAACATACTCTTCATCATCATATATTGTGATTATTATAAGAGGATCATCAGTTTTATTTGAGATCAATGAATCTTTAGCGTTATTGATAATATTAACAAAAACCTGCATTAGCTCTCGTGGATAAGCATCAATTTGTGATTCACTTTGATAGGAAGTAATCAGTTCTATTGCATTGTTTGTAAGGCTCTCTTTAACGATTAAAAGAGTTTCTTCCATAATGTTTTCTACTTTTACCGTTACAACCGATTTGTCCGGTTTAAAAAAGTTCCTGAAATCATCTATTGTTTTGGATAAATGTTGTGTCTGATCCAAAATATTTTTTGCATATTTTTCCGATGTAGCACTATCTAACGTCTCAAATGCAATATCCATGAGCATATTATTGGCATCCATCGCAATACCGGTGATAGGCTGGCGCCATTGATGGGCGATCATTCCTATCATCTCGCCCATCGCAGCATGACGAGATTGTGACATCATCAGTTCATCTTTTCTCTTCAATTCGGTAATATCCATAGCGGATGTGACAATGGTACGCTTGCCATTGATGATACCAAGCGGTGCGGAACTGACTTGCCAAATCATCTTAGTTCCATCTTTACACGTAATAACATTTTCACCGAGATCGATTTTTTCTTCTATCGAATAAAGTTCATCTTTATTTTTTTCCTTTATAAGGCTTTTTTTATTGCACGCTTTTTGTGTCCATTCATCAATGGTTTTTATTTCATCATAACGGTAACCTGTGAGGCTCTCCCAAACCTTATTGACTAGTAGCACTTCTCCATCTTCGTTATGCAACATTATAGGGTTAGGTGCCTCTTCTATAACCGTTTGTAGCTCATGGGATTTTTTTTCAACATCTTTTAGGGCATCTCCGAGTTTTTCTCGTGCTTCTATTTGTCCAGTAAAATCTCGAGCAGAACCTTGAAAACCGATCGGAGTATGTGTCTCGTCAAAAATAATTTTACCGTTGATTTCTAATTGAATTTCACTTCTGTCTTTTTTATACATAAGTACTTCCAAAGATTCAGCTTTATCACTGTCTGTGATTAGCATTTTGGACATAAGAACTTGTATTTTGGCAAACTCTTTTTTGGATAAATGGTTATACAGCTTAGTTCCAAGAAATTCCTCTGTGCTGTAACCTAGCAGCGTTTTTACAGAGGGATTTACATAGATAAATTCCAGCTTCATATTCATTTTCCAGATTAAATCGATGACATTGTCGGTAAGCAGTTTATAATTTTCATGACTCATTTTTTCTTCTGTCATATCGACTGAATTTCCGACGAGTCCTAATAGGTTTTTTTGAGAATTATGAAGCGGTGATTTAACCGTTAAAAGATATATTTTTTGACCGTCGGGATAGGTCACCCATTCAAAATTTGAATTACTTTTCTTTTCTTCTAACATTTTTATATCATTTTCACGAAAGAGATCGGCAACCTCTCGATCAAATATTTCATAATCGCTTTTACCGACTATCTCGTGTTTGGATTTACCAACAAATTTTTCAAACGCATTGTTGCAGACAATATAGGTAAAATCGGTGTTTTTAACAAAAATCAAGTTATCGACACTGTCAATAATATTTTCATAAAGCTCTTTGGTATCAATAAGAGTTCTAGTGTACTTCGCTAAATCCTCCTCGTTCTCTATGTTATGAAGCGCATATGCGATATCACCTGCAACTTCTTCCAAAAGGGAAATTTCTTCTTTATCTTTTAGACACTCTGCATTGGCAGATAGGGTAAGATTGCCGTAAATTTTTTCATGATATTTTAACTGGATACTAAAAGCACCTTTGTTTTCATAAATATCGGTAAAAGGGCATTCTGGGCAGCTCTCTTTGGTATTATCGATTATTAAATGACCTTTATTTTGAGCATCAATATTTTCAATACAGGGAGGGATCCATCCTCTTTCTAGCTTAACTTTCAAGCGCGTAAAATTTTCAGATTTATCTCCGCTAGTGACGTGAGTAATTCGTTTTGATTCATCATATAGGGCAATCCAGGCATTGCTATATACATGTTTTGAGACTAATATATCGCAAATAGTTTGAACTAATTTTTCTCTATTCTTTTCTCTGACAATCAGTTGATTGACATTACGGATCACAGATAATACATTGGTTAAATGGTCAATTTTAGAAATAAAAGACGATATTCTACTAACAGTGTAATACGCCAGTAAAAATAATAATATCAGTACTAAAACACCGACAACAGTGCTAATTATTTTCATCTTATATATAGGTAGTGTCGGCAAGATCATTATAATAATTTGCGTTGTTTAGTGCATATTGATAAAGTTTTAACGTAGAAGCTTCCAAACTGGTTACATAATTTGCCCCTTTTCCTTTGGCCATTTCAATAGCGTCATCTTTACGATGACTTTTTACCAATTTAATGATTTCATCGCGTATCGGTTCCCCTGCTTTAAAGAGAGCTTCTGTCTCACTTTCAAGTTTTTGACCTTTTTCACCTAATATGTTTTTTCGAATAATCAACAAATTTTGATTTATGATTTGTTCATCATTCTCAACATCTATAATACGTTCCTCAAGTTCTTTATCGGATTGTGCCATAACAATATCTTTCATATCCCGATGCATTTTAAATAACTCGGAACGAACCTGAAGCGCTGCATTAGAGACTTTTAGCGGATGTTTATATATCATGCCAGTCATATCATTCATTGCAGACAGCTGGTTGAGACTTACAATTTTAGATACGATGAGTAAAATTGAAATGAATATAAAAACGAGTACAATAAAACGAATCTCTTTAGAACTATTTTTGTAAATTTTCACACATTATCCTTCCCTACAAATTAGGGTAATTATTGTTCACATGTATTTCAATTTTATAGTAGCAGGTATATTTTTAACCTTAACATATTTATAATATTAAAAAAAAATCTTGTGTCAGGTAGAAGATTCCAAACAGAAAACTTGGTATAATAAGCCATATTTACCCTTTTTAGGAGCCTTTATGGAATGTGAATTCCCGACTATCAATGCAACGAATCATGAAATCAAAATTATTTTAGAAGAAGTTAAAACGATTGCTGTTTTGGGACTCTCTCCCGATCCGAGCAAAGATAGCTATCGTGTTGCTGAATACCTCAAAAACGCAGGATACACCATTATCCCAGTCTATCCGAAAGAAGAGACTATTTTGGGGGAAAAAGTGTACCGCTCGCTCGCTGAAATCCCTGACGCGATCGATATGGTAAATATTTTCCGTAAGCCCGATGCCTTAGGGATGATTGCCGAAGCGTGTGCGGAGCGGGGTGATGTAAAAGTATTCTGGGCACAAAAAGGGATTGTCAATAACGAAGCTGCTGAATATGCCCGCAATGCGGGGATGAAAGTAGTACAAAATCATTGTTCGATGGTTGAACATCGTCTTAT
Organism: Sulfurimonadaceae bacterium; assembly: GCA_963845295.1. Lineage (GTDB taxonomy): Bacteria > Campylobacterota > Campylobacteria > Campylobacterales > Sulfurimonadaceae > Sulfuricurvum. Next base: position 77,765 of record CAWJRP010000005.1, read on the forward strand.
CCACGGTTAAAGGTTTAGATTGATCGATTTAAAAACAATATATGAAGCGCATGCTAGAATCAAAGATATTACCGTTAATACACCATTTTCACATGCTCCACGCCTCTCTCAGGAATCGGGATGCAATGTTTATCTCAAAAAAGAGAATTTGCAGGTTACCGGAGCGTTTAAAATACGGGGAGCATACAATAAAATCGCTTCACTAAGTGATGCAGAGCGCTCTCGTGGAGTCATTGCCGCCAGTGCGGGCAACCATGCGCAAGGTGTTGCTATGGCAGCACAAATGTTTGGTGCACGTGCGCTCATTGTTATGCCAGAATCAACCCCGCTGACCAAGATTAATGGTGTCAGCTACTACGGTGCCGAGGTTATTTTAGCGGGCGGAAATTATGATGAAGCATACGCTTATGCATCCCGTTATGGTGATGAACACAATCTGGTATTTGTCCACCCCTTTGCTGATGAAGCAGTTATGGCAGGACAGGGAACTATCGCACTTGAGATGCTTGAATGCATGGATGATTTGGATGCTATTATCATCCCCGTCGGCGGTGGCGGACTCATCTCAGGAATGGCATCGGCAATCAAGTCGCTTGCTCCCCGAATCCATGTAGTCGGCGTCGGTGCGGCAGGTGCTCCGGCTATGCGTGAATCGTATGATGCTAAAACTGCTATTGATACCATGAGTGTTCGCACCATAGCAGATGGGATCGCGGTACGAGATACCTCACCGATCACCCTTTCACATATTCTCGAAACCGTTGATGAGTTCGTGAGTGTTGATGATGAAGAGATCGCCAATGCCATTTTGTTTTTGCTAGAACGTGAAAAACTGGTAGTTGAGGGGGCAGGGGCTGCCGGAGTAGCGGCACTTCTTCATTATAAATTGGACCATTTAAGAGATAAAAAAGTGGGAGTAGTCCTCAGCGGCGGCAATATGGATGTGACTCTTCTCTCTATCATTATCGAAAAAGGACTTATCAAATCGGGTCGGAAGATGAAACTAACCGTTACATTGATCGATAAACCGGGGACTCTGATGCAGCTCACACGTATGCTTCAAGACCTTAATGCCAATATCGTTCATATCGAATACGATCGTACCTCAACCTCTTTGGCGTACGGTGATGCTAATGTGACGATTCACCTTGAGACCAAGGGTGAAGCTCATCAGAATCAAATTCGTGCTTCATTGCAGGAAAACCACTATCTCAGTAGCGAAGAGCACTAAGGGCTGGGAGCATGGATGATTTAAAAACTTTAAATTTTAAACAGCCTGTGCTCCTTCTAAAGTCACTCACCAATGGTAACCTGGGAGTTATTGACGCTCAAAATACAGTTAGAATTGTCGATACAGACTCCTATGAGGTAATTGACGGATTTAAAACCAATGTTCAGCATGACCGTTATATTGGCAGTTATGTCGATATGACCCCCGATGGTGAGTACTCCGTTTCTGCCCTTTTAGGTACAAATCAAGCGGCTATTTTTAGTGTATCCAAACGTGAGTTGCTCTACAAAGCAGGGCGGCATCATGGAGAAGTTGAAAGCGTCGGATTAGATCCGAATGGCAGATACTTTGTGACATGCGGGCAAGACGGAAAATCATTCGCATGGGTTTTGAAAACATCCCGTCTTGCTTTTTCGTTACCTCCCCACACGAATGTTGTCAGTACAGTTGCATTTAATGACAACGGCCAATGGATTGCAACAGGGAGTTTTGATCATACGATTAATCTACTCAACATTGCAACCATGAATCAGCCGATAAAATTACGGGGGCACACCAGTCCAATCGTTAAAATCATTTTTTTACCTGACGCAAAACTTCTCTCGGTTGACCGTAACGGAGAATTAATCGTCTGGGATATGAGCAATGCCAAAATAATCAAACGACTTAAAAAGATGGACGATGAAGTCACCTCTATGTGTATCAGTACGACTAATCGTTTTGTTTTTGTCGCGACCAAACTCGGCTACATCGGTTTATACGATATGCAGACAATGAAACAGGTTGCCTATCATTACATCAAAATTTCCGGAACCATCACTTCAGTTGCTTTCTTAACCAACCCTATCCGTTTAGCTATTGGAACTATTGAAGGGAATATTCATATCTATTGTCTTTTGGGTAATGAAGATATTTATATTCAAATGCTCAGAGACCGGAAATATAAGCTGTTTTATGATGCGCTGGAAGATAACCCGATGCTTTTTTATTCTAAAACGTATGAAGTAGCTGAAAAAATTTGGCTTGATACGATTGAAAAAGGACGGGCATATCTTGAAAAAAATGAACGGAATAAAGCAAAAGAACTTTTCTCTCCATTTATAGAAATAGCGAAAAAAAATACGTTCATTTTACAAATGCTTAATTCGTATGAACAATACGAACAGTTTGAACATTGTGCTGAAGAAGGACGACTCCCTTTAGCCTATTCCTTGGCGAAAAAATATCCTGCATTTCAAGATACCGATCTCTATAGTAATATGGAAATGAGATGGAAAAAAGTATTTTTTAAAGCGCAAGAGCTTATCTTAACCCCTAACGGAGATGAGAAAGCACACGAATTGTTATCTCCCTATCGCGGTATTTCTGAAAAAACAATTTTGATTCAGCAACTTTTTGCAGACCGGACAATGTATCTTTATTTCAAAAAAACAATCGCACAGCAAGATTATGTAAAATTTTTCTCTCTTATCAATAAATATCCGTTTTTGAAGGAGTTTTCCGAATACACGGAAGTGATTGATTACGCAGATAAACTTTACATCCAGTCCCAAAAATCATATGCAAATGGTGATTATTCTACAGCACGAAAAGCGTGTGAAATTCTTATATCTTTTCCAAATTATGTTACTGAGGCACAGGAGATGATGAATACTATACGGATTAAACATCTTTTTTACGAAGCAATTTCAACCAATAATCTATCGAATGCTTTCTCCTATCTCAGTTCTCATCCGTTATTGTATGAAACGTCTGAAGCGCAAGCGTTAGAACGCCAATGGAACAATGCCGTTGATAAAGGACAAAAATTTGCCGCAAAAGGGAATGCCCATGATACCCTTGCTGTATTTGAACCTTATTTCGCAATACGCTCTAAATACACCGCTATGGGGTCTGTCATATCCCAAGCCTATTGTGTTCAATTAGAACAAAAGATACGTCATAATGCACCACAGAAAGTTATAGAAAATGGCATTCGTCACTATGTCGGGATATTTGGAGCCGATGAGGGGATTAAGGGGATCGTTGATTTATTGAAGCGGATATCTCAATCAAAGATTGATATTACAAGCCTTCGGCAAGGCTCACTCGAATCTTGGACCCCTACGAATAAAATCGATGATATTACACTAAGAGCATGAAATGTTACTCAATACAAGAATAATAGGATAAGTGATGCATGTTTTGAAATTATTAAATTTTAAAGAACCTATTCTATTTCTCAAAACACTCAGTAATGGAAATTTTGGTGTTGTTGATTTAAACAACACACTTCGTATTGTGGACACAGCCATGTATTCGGTTATTGACGGATTTAAAACCAATATTAAGCATGAACGTCACCTTAGTAGCTATGTAGACTTAACGGATGATGGCGAATATATGGTTACTGCGGATACAGAAAAAAATAAAGCGGCTATTTTTAGCTTGTCAAAACGAAAACAGATATGTAAAGCCGGTTCCCATGAAGGTGAAATTGAGAGTGTCGCTATGGATCCTAACGGTCGATATTTTATTACATCAGGCCAAGACGGCAAATCGTTTGCATGGGTTCTTGATACCTCCCGACTGGCGTTCTCACTTCCTACGCATACAGAGATTGTAAGCACAGTTGTTTTTAGTGATAATAGTCAATGGATTGCTACCGGAAGTTATGACAAATCAATCAATCTGTTCAATACGAGGACAATGAAAGAGGCTATAAAGTTACGCGGACACTCTGATGTGATTAAAGAAATAATATTTTTGCCCGAAGCAAAACTTCTTTCCATTGATCGATCCGGCGGGCTGATTATTTGGGATATAAGCAGCGGTAAAATGATCAAGCGACTTTCGAAAACATTAGATGAAGTCAGCACGGTATCTGTCAGTTCCGATAAGCATTTTCTTTTTATCGGGTCTAAACTCGGCTATGTGTCGTTATACAATCTCCATACTTTGGATCTTGTTTCACAACGTTTTATTAAAGTGTCCGAAGCGATAACTTCGCTGGCTTTTTTGAATAATCCTGTCCGTTTAGCTATCGGTACCCAAGTGGGAAATATTTATATTTATTCTTTATTCGGTGATGAAGATACGTATATGCAGATGCTTCTTGAGGGAGATTACAAGGCATTTTATGGTGCACTTGAAGAGAATCCGATTCTCTCCTATTCAAAACCTTATGAATTGGCTGAAAATAATTGGGCAAACGTTTTAGAAAATGGGCGGCTATATCTTGAACAAAATGAACGCTCAAAAGTCAAAGAGATTTTTGCCCCTTTTATTGGAGTCCCAAAGAAAACGGCCGTTATAAATCAGATGCTAAACGCCTATGAAAAATTTGGAATGTTTGAAAACTATATTAAGATAGGGCGGCTTCCATTAGCCTATTCGTTAGCCAAACAATATCCCCAATTTCAAGATTCGCAACTGTATGCTAAGATGGAATTGCAATGGAAAAAAGTTTTTTTTAAAGCACAAGAGCTGATTTTATCTTCCAACGGGGAAGAGCAAGCGAGAGCGTTATTGGCACCATACCGTGGGATATCGGAAAAAACGGTACTGACTCAAGAAATGTTTGAGCAGGGTAAAACCTATGTTTACATGAAAAAACTTCTTGCGCAACATGATTATGTCAAGTTTTTCGGACTGGTTAAAATGTCCCCCTTTTTAAAAGAATTCTCTGAATACTCCTCAACAATTGAATATGGAGATATTCTTAATATTCAAGCGCAAAAGGCATATTTAAACGGTGACTATGCTACAGCCAATAAAGCGTGTAAAATTCTTGTCGCATTTCCTGATTATGCTAAAGATGCACAAGTGATGGAAGAGACGATACGTATTAAACATCTCTTTTATCAAGCGATTGCTGAAAATGATCTTTCGAATGCCTTTTCGTATCTCGGCACCTATCCGCTCCTCCATGAGACTCCCGAAGCCCAACTTCTTGAACGCCAATGGAACGTTATTGTGGACAATGCGCAGCGGTTTTCTTCAACTGGGAGTATTCATGAAACATTGGAAGTTTTCAAACCCTATTTCGCAATAACCGATAAAGTCAGAGCAATGGGCAGCGTAATGGCACAGGCATATTGTGTGCAGTTAGAACAAAAAATTCAGTTCAAAGCTCCTCAAGAAAATATAGAATACGGTATGCGTCAATATATCAATCTGTTTGGATTGGATGAAGGGATTCGAAGCGTATATAACTACTTTAAATTACTCTATGAAGTATCGTTGGATCTTGATACAATCCAAGAGAATGCATCTATGTCATGGACACCAAACGTGAAAATCGATGACATCACCGTAAGAGGATAAATGATTGCTATCGATTTAGGTTCCAATACGATCCGTTTTATCGAATTTGACGGAGAGAATTGGGGAGAAAGTTTCGAGAAGATTGTACGAACTGCCCAAGGACTTCATCAAACCAAACGTATCGGTGAAAGTGCTATTGAGAGAATTGTTGATGCCATAAATGAGGCTAAAGAAAAAATCGATTTTTCTCAACCGATATGGGCTTATACGACTGCCGCAATGAGACTTGCTACCAATGCCGATGAGGTTTTAACTACTCTATATCAAAAGACGGGGATTGAGTTTAAAATTATTACTGCGGCTAAAGAGGCTGAATTAACGTTGAGTGCGGTACGTTATCGTCTCACCAAGCTCTCAATGGAGCCAAACGATTTTATCCTTGTCGACATCGGCGGTGGTTCTACTGAACTCATACACTGTTCAGATGATGATGTAGTGAGATCGGTAAGTCTAAACATGGGGATCGTAACCCTAAGCGAAAGTGCACGTACACCTAAAGAGTTGCAAGAAAAACTTGATCTGTTTAAAGCTAAGGTAGTCGAATCACTTCCAAGATATTCTAAAATTCGTTTAGTGCTAACCGCCGGTACGCCAACAACTATCGCAGCCTATTTAAACGGAATGGACTACACTACTTATGATCCTCAACAGATAAACGGATATATATTGCATTTAGACGATTGTTACCGTGTGTATGATGAGCTGATAGCCATGGATGAAGCGATACGATCCCGTTATGTTGGGGTAGGAAGAGAAAATCTTATAATTGCCGGGATCAAAATGGTGTGTGCAATGTATGAATCTTTAGAGACTAATGAGGCGATAATTATAGATGACGGTTTGCGTGAGGGGATAGCACTCGAATATTACAATTAGCACTATTATTTGGTTCATGCTTCGAAGTTAGCTATAATAGAATCAAAAGAAAAAGGGCGAAGTAATTGAAATTAACTAATATTAAACGTGTCGGAATCGTACTTCGCCCCTCAACCCCCGAACTCAAAGAGATGTTCTTCGAAGCCAAGAGAATTTTTGAATCACGCGGTATCGAGGTTATTATCGATAACATCAGCGGCGGTATGATTGGCTCAATGGGGCAGCCTTTTGATATGATGTGTCAAAATTCAGATTTTCTCGTCACCATAGGGGGCGATGGAACTTTGATTTCTGCCGTTCGCCGATCTTACCGCTATCAGTTGCCGGTTTTAGGGATACATGCCGGAAAGCTGGGTTTTTTAGCCGATCTTGATTTTGCCGAGCTCGAATCCTTTATCGATAAAATGATTGCCGGTGAGTACCGTATTGATCAACGAGCAATTTTACAAGCGACGATTGTTACTCCGAACGGTGAGAGTGAAATTTTCGCCTTTAATGATATTGTCCTTACTCGCCCCTCTATTGCCAAAATGATCCATTTTGAAACCTTTGTTGACGGACGCAGTTTTAACACCTACTACGGTGACGGTGTTGTTGTCTCAACCCCTACAGGCTCAACTGCCTATAACCTCTCCGCAGGTGGGCCTGTCCTTTTCCCACTTACACAGGTATTTGCCCTTACCCCAATATGCCCGCATTCTCTTACTCAGCGTCCCGTTGTTTTACCGGGACATTTTGAAATAGAGATGAAAACACCCGATCCATCAGCCTTGGTCATCGTTGATGGGCAGGATTTGGTCGAAATCAGCGATAGCGACACGGTTCATATCAAGCTCGCCAGCGGAGCGGCACATCTGATCCATCGCAAAGAGTTTAACTATTTTGAGGTACTCAAAGAGAAATTAGGGTGGGGTGATTAATGATCGAACGCTTTTATCTAAAAGAGTTTTTAACCTTTAAAGAAGCAGACTTGGAGTTTCATCCGGGGCTTGTTGTCTTTACCGGACCCAGCGGAAGCGGTAAATCGATTTTGATGCGCTCAATTTTGGCATCAGTAGGGCTAGAGAATGTTGATGCCCAGATCTGTGAATCGAGTGTTTCATGGAATATCGATGAAGAGCGCTACGGTCTGCAAAATGAATCATTAAATATTTTCAGGCAGGTTAAAAAGGAGAAAACCCGCTATTTCATCAACAACCAAAGTACCTCAAAATCCTCAATGGAGTCGATAAGCTCGACCTATCTTCGACATCTGAGTCTCAAAGATTACAGCGATTTTGAACCCTCATCGCTTCTTAATCTCTTCGATTCGCGTATCGGTATCAAATTACCCGATCATCTAGCCACACTGGAAGAACATAAAAACCGCTACTTTGAGTATAAAACACTCACCGATCAGTTAAAAGCGATTGAAGAGCAAGAGAAAAATTTATCAGAACTCAAAGAATTTGCCCAATTCGAGATTAACAAAATCGATGGTATAAAACCTCGAATCGGCGAAGATGAAGAGCTCAATTTGATTAAAAAACAGCTCTCTAAAAAAGAGAAAATTGAGACAGCCATCTCTCAGGCACAATCGATTTTTTCTTACGAATCATCGGTAAGCTCCGCATTGGGACTATTGGAAGCGGAGAGTGCTTTTTTTGATGATGCGATGAATGAGTTACGGAGTGTTTTTGAGAGTGCATCAGAGCGCCTCGAAGAGCTCGAAGAGGTTTCGGTTGAATCGGTACTTGATCGGATCGAGCAGATTTCAGAACTTAAACGCCGTTATGGCGGAGTTGAAGAGGCTTTAGCGTATCGGGATCAAAAGCTGAGTGAGCTTGAATCGTATGAGACGATCGAACATTCCAAAGATGATCTGATCAAAAAGATCGGATCACTTAAGAGTTCGCTGGATATATCTTCACAAATACTCTCTGCACAGCGCCATAGTGTTTTAAACGAAACGCTTAATGCTTTAAATGCCTATTTGAGCATGCTCTACCTACGTGAGGCAACTTTGGAAATTGAAACATCTGCGTTAAGTGCAACCGGATGTGACAAAGCAATTTTGGGCTTGGAGGGCACTAAACTCGATAAACTCAGTTCGGGTGAGTTTAATCGCCTCCGTTTGGCATTATTAGCTTTGGGGGTTGAGAGCATGCAAGGCAATGGCGGAGTATTGATGCTTGATGAAATTGATGCCAATCTCAGCGGTGAAGAATCGATGAGTGTGGCAAAAGTATTACGACATCTCTCAACGCGCTATCAAATTTTTGTCATCTCCCATCAGCCACAGCTTACCTCAATGGGGCAGCAGCACTTTTTGATTTATAAAGAAGATGAAAGCCGTGTAAGAGAGCTAAATGAAGAAGAGCGTATTGAAGAGATTGCACGAATCATCAGTGGTGATAGTGTTGGTGACGAAGCACGTGGATTTGCACGTGATTTATTTGAACGTTCACGGGTAAAACAATGATTATTGATACCCATATCCATCTCGATGATGAACGCTACCGAGATGATTTTGATGCAATGATAACTCGTGCACATGAAGCGGGAGTAAACGCCTTTATCATCCCAGGTGCCCATCCCTCGACATTACCTCGTGCTCTAGAGTTGTGTGAGCAGCATGCAGATATTTATTTTGCAGTCGGGGTACATCCCTATGATATGGAGCACATGGATGGCGTTGATTTTGATCATTATGCAGCTCATCCGAAATGTGTCGCAATTGGAGAGTGCGGATTGGATTATTTTCGTCTGGATGGGTCTGAAGAAGATAAACAACGTGAGAAAGTGCGCCAAGATGAAGTCTTTCGTCAACATATTCGACTTGCGAAACAGTACCACAAACCCCTTATTGTTCACATTCGTGATGCAAGCCACGATGCTAAAATGGTACTCTTAGAAGAGGGAGCCGGTGAAGTAGGGGGCGTATTACATTGTTACAATGCCGATGATGAACTTCTCTCTCTCGCAAACAATGGTTTTTATTTCGGAATCGGCGGGGTTGTTACCTTTCAAAATGCTAAAAAATTAATTAATGTTCTTCCGAAAATCCCCGTTGACAAGTTAGTAATCGAAACCGATGGTCCTTATCTCACTCCCCATCCTCACCGTGGAACTCGGAATGAAAGTGCCTATACACGTTTTATTGCCGATAAAATGGGAGAAATATTGGGTATGAATCCTGATATTATTGAATCTTTAACAACTCAAAACGCTAAAGTTTTATTTGGAATCGGATAGAGTTATGGAGGGGATATGAAGCGTTTATTAACATCAATACTGCTTATCCCATTGTGTCTTATTGGAGCTGGATTTGATCCAAATGATCAAAAAAAGCTTGAAGTACTCCACCATTTTGATATTCCTCCCTCATTTTTAAAAGACCCCGGACTGCATGATATTTACGATCAAAAAAAACGTGAATGTACCCTTCAGGGGTTTGCTGATGTATCAGAAGAGGGTGATGTCTTTATACCGATGCTCTCATCGCTTATTGCTCAATCGGACTTACCGAGTGAATTTTTATTTGTTGTACTGGCAGAGTCTCAGTTGGAAGGGAGCGCTACCTCCTCACGCGGCGCTGCAGGGTTATGGCAATTCATGGAGCGTACCGGAAAACTTCAGGGATTGCAGATTAATCAGTTTGTGGATGAACGTCGTGATCACGTCAAATCGACTCGTGCCGCAATAGCCTATCTGAGTGGCTTGAAAAAACAGTTTGGTAAATGGTATTTGGCACTTATTGCTTACAATTGCGGTGATGGGCGGCTCAGTCGTGCTATTGCTAAGGCCGGGACAAACGATATTCGTGTTCTAACCGATCCCAAACGGGCTTTCATCCCTCCTGAGAGCCGTAAATATATTCGAAAAGTGATAGCATTGGCTCTACTAGCAACCGATGATGTTTTTTTAGCAAAGATCCAATACGATTCTTTCTCAAACAATGATCAAGAGAACCCGATTGCAACCGTTTATCTCCCTGAGGGTGAAAATATCGATCGGATAGCCGCCGTGTTGGAGATGCCGAAAAAAACATTGTTAAAACTTAATACACATTTGAAAAAAGGGGTAACACCGCCGAATGAGCAAGCGTATCCTGTTTATATTCCTCAAGACAAATTAGATGAATTCCGTAAAAAGTACCATACGAAAGAGTTAAAAGGGTATTTTGTTATGGATCGGGTCAAATCAGGGGAGACGTTAGAACAGCTTTCCAAACGATATAATGTACCGAAAACATCCATCATGATGGAAAATATGATCGGAGATAATGAGCGTAACATTAGCCGTCGTGTGAAAATTCCAATCAATAAACCGTTCTTAATAAAGCCCCGTGCTTACAAAGCAAAATCGGGTGAAACCCTCGCTTCAGTCGCAAAATTGTATAATACTACACTTGAACAACTCAAATTTAAAAATCCGTTAATTGTGAATACACTGTATGAAGGGGAGGAAATTAAAATTGGTGATTAGAACCCTTTTAACTTGTTTAGTAATTTTATTCGGAGGATGTACGACGAGAAGCGGTTCGTACTCTTACCAGCCGACCAAGCCTTCTCAAAAATATCCCTCAGAACAACTAGCGACAAACTCATCTGCCGTCTATAAAAAGAACGGTGAATTTCAAGCGACTATGCGCCCTTATACCGTATTTGGAAAAGAGTACTGCCCTACTGTTGTTCATGTTGGAGATTCATTCAGCGGAAGAGCAAGCTGGTACGGTCCCGATTTTCACGGTAAATCAACGTCAAGCGGCGAAGCGTATGATATGTATGCTTTGACGGCAGCCCATAAAACATTGCCAATGAATACGGTTGTGCGGGTTACCAATACTGAAAACAATGCACAAACCGTCGTTCGGATAAATGATAGAGGCCCTTTTGTCGAGAATCGAATTATTGATCTATCCTACACAGCAGCCAATCAAATCGGTCTGACCAAAAACGGGACAGCGGTAGTCACATTGGAAGTTTTAGGATTTGAACCATCATCCGCAAGGACAATCGATACGCTCTCATTGGCTAATGGGCCAAGAGAGAGTGTGTTGAACAACTTTTTTGTACAAATCGGCTCATTTGAACGGTTTCAAGGGGCAAAGGTTACTAAAGAAAAGTATTCATCTTTCCATGGCTATTCTGCAATCATAAAGGATACAGAGTATAATAACAAACGTCTATTTCGCGTATGGCTCAGCGGATTCAAAAGTGAAGCTGAAGCACGCGATTTCATTTCACGGGGGTACTTTAAAGGCTCCTTTATCATAGGGGAATAGTATGATCCAAAAAAAACGTCAAACCAAAGAGACCGATATCGAGCTTTCACTCACCATTGAGGGAAAGGGGAAAAGTACGATATCGACCAAAGTGGGCTTTTTGGATCATATGTTGGAGAGTTTCGCCAAACATGCTCAAATTGATTTGATCGTAACGTGTGATGGTGATATCCACATTGATGATCACCACAGTGTCGAGGATATCGGGATCGTTTTAGGTCAAGCACTTCGTGAAGCGATTTATCCGATTGAGAAAGTAGAGAGATTCGGTAGTGCGGTGATCGTTATGGACGAAGCAGCAGTCAGCTGTGATTTGGATTTAAGTAACCGACCATTTCTCGTTTATGATGTTCCGGTTTCGGGTAAAATCGGAGCTTTTGAAGCAGAACTTGCTGAAGAGTTTTTCCGTGCCGTTATCTTTAATGCCGGAATCACCGCTCACATAGTTATGCAGCGGGGAAAAAACAAGCACCATATCATCGAAGCGGCATTTAAATCTCTTGCCGTCGCCCTTCGTCGTGCATTGGCACCTAATGATCGTGCGGGTGTCCCGAGTACCAAAGGTGTTTTATGATCAAATTGTTGATTTTGGATGTTGATGGGTGTATGAGTGATGGAAAAATCATCTACACTGCTGATGGGCTAGAACTCAAAAACTTCAATGTTAAAGACGGTTTCGCGATCAAAGCATGGGTTAAAATGGGGCACAGTGCAGCAATTATCACCGGACGTGACTCCTCCATTGTTACTCACAGAGCCAAAGAACTGGATATAGCTCATTTATATCAAGGGGTAAAAGACAAACGAGCTGTTGCTATTGCTATGTGTTCAGAGCTCGGTATAGAGCCGCATGAAGTGGCTGTTATCGGTGATGATTTAAACGACTATACTCTTTTGCAATGGGCAGGTCAAGCCTATACTCCCAAAGACGGCTCAGATTATCTCAAAAGCATCGCTGAAGTCCTTGAACGATGCGGCGGTGATGCTTGTGTGCGTGAAATGATTGAAAAAGTGATTCGTCGTAACGGTGAAGAAGAAAAATTTTTAGCGTTGTGGATTTAAATGTCTATTAATGTTTTTTTTCTTTTATTGGTGGGATCATTAATAGGAATGTACAGCTATTTTACCCCCGATTATCCGTCTAACAACAAAAAGGAAGAGATTCCTCAAATAGAATTATCCAATTTCACTATCTATGAAATTTCTAAAAAAGGGATTGATCATATATTAGAAGGAAAAGAGGGTAAAAAGTTTGATCAATATTATGTGATAACATCAGCTAAATTTAGCGATAATACGAAAAATTTGTTCCAGTTTATCCTCTCTGATAATGCCGATTATCGCAATGACATTCTAAAAGTTGATGGGCATGTCCATTATGTCAGAGAAGACGGGTTGGAATTCCGTTCCAATGAGGGGAGTTATAATTCAAAAAAATCTCTGATTCAGACCAAGGATTCTTTTGTGATAACTCAAAACTCTAACCGTATTGATGGAACAACATTAAATTATAACACTGCGCAAGACACTGTCTCCGCTAATCGCGTGTGCGGTGTTTACCAATTAAAATAGGAAAACAAGTATGATTAATAAGCTACTATTTTTAGCACCTCTTTTGTTTACCCTTACATGGGGCGAAGAGCTTAAAATAATCTCAGATAATTTTAAAGGTGACCAACTAAAAGGGGTTTCTGTCTTCACAGGGAATGTTAAAATAACCAAAGGATCGGATGATCTTAATGCTTCCAAAGTAACGATTTATACGGATAAAGATAGAAAACCGGTTAAATATTTTGCCGAAGGAGATGTTTCATTTTACATCGTAACCGAGACAAATGAAAAATATCGAGGGAAATCTCAGAGTGCCATTTATCTCCCTGAAATGAGTGAATACCATTTTTATCAAAAAGTTGACTTGATCCGCTTGGATGATTACCGACGTATAAAAGGGGATAAAGTCATAGTCAATACAATTGCCGGAAATGCTTCCGCTGAAAGTGCTAATAATGAACCGGTAGTGATGACTTTTACCCTTCAAGATAAAAAACCAAAAGAAAAAAGTTCTCCTAAATGATTGAAATTATCGATTCCTTTTTTGTTACATCGGCCCCTAATATTCGCTTAACGCCAGATAACGATTACCAAAATGAAGTAGCGTTTATGGCTCGTTCTAATACGGGTAAAAGTTCATTACTCAATACACTTACAAAACGAAAATCACTTGCCAAGGTGTCGGCCACTCCGGGTAAAACACGCTTAATAAATTATTTTGATGTAGTATTCGCTGATCGTGAGACCAATGAACGACTTAGTGCGAAATTTGTCGATTTGCCTGGATTTGGTTACGCAAAAGTAGCAAAATCACTCAAAACGGATTGGGAAAGCAATCTTACCAGCTTTATTGCAGAACGAAAACAAATCCGTATATTTGTACATCTTATCGATTGCCGCCACCCTGATTTAGAGATTGATCGTTCAGTTAATGCCTATTTAAATGAAATTTGTACCCCTGATCAGACCATTATGACAATTTTTACCAAAATTGATAAACTAAACCAAAAAGAGCTCTCCGAACTCAAAAAACGTTTCCCAGATTCACTGATGGTTTCAAATTCTAAACGAAAAGGGGTAGATACCATTGTTGAGCATATCTATCGGTTATTAAAAAGTGACAATCTATGATCACCTATAAAAAACCAACACTGCACGATATTCCTGCGATGCAACAGTTGGTTGAGCCTGAAATCGAGAGCGGTGTTATATTACCACGCAGTAACGATGAGATTGCCACCAATATTCGATCTTATTTTTTAGCGATGGATGGAGAGAAACTGGTCGGATTTGTGGCTCTTCATATTCATTCTCCACTTTTGGCAGAGCTTCGTTCAATGATTATTGACACCGCTTATAGAGGACAAAATATCGGTACAAGATTAGTTGAAAATGCATGCGAAGAGGGTCGTAAATTAGGATTAAAAGAGGTTTTAGCGTTGACATATCAACAACGCTTTTTTGAACGTTTGGGATTTATAGAAATTCCCAAAGAATCTATCCCGGAACATAAAATCTGGGCAGATTGTATTAAATGTAAACACTTTCCCGTATGCAACGAAGTCTCCCTTATCAAAACGTTATAAGTCGACTTTTTTTAGTCGTACTTTTTGTCGGTTACATTAGCTTAAGCAGTATCTACTTGCTGATGCCACCATTGTTGGCAGTTTTATTTTTTGCTTATCATAATGCGTTAACCAAGCATGATCTTTTTGCTTTAATTACAATTATCGTTATGCTTTTGGTTTTTGAGGCTGAAAAAGGGTTTTGGTTCGGAAGCACCATTTTATTTTTTACTTTATTTTCCCACTATGTACTCCCGAAATTTGAGCAGGTAACCCGATGTAAAATTTGTATGGCAGCTATTTTTGTTGGGCTGGCTTATCCGATTTATTGGGCATTTATATGGTTTATTAATCAACTTTTTTTACTCGCGGCTCCTGTTGTCGATTGGCATATATTTCTTTATATGATTGTTGAATTTTTAGTGATTGCGGCTTTGATATGAAAATAAAAATTATACTATCTCTCTTTATTGTTGTTTGGATCGGCTTGATTGTCAGGGTTTTTCACCTCTCGGTACAATCGAATGATTATTATGAATCTCTTTCTGAAAACAACAGTATCAAATCTGAGCTTTCAGCACCTGTACGCGGTGAGATCCTTGATCGGAATAATGAACCTATTGCGATCAATGAATTAGGATTTAAAATTTCATTCGCCCCTCATCTTACAAAAGGGAAAGATAGAACGCTTCTGAATAAAGAGATAGCATATCTTCTCTCAATGATTCCGACATTGGACGCTGATAAAATTGCTAAAGAATATATACAAAACGACTCCTATTACAATCATGGATTTATTGATGTCGTTGATTTTATTCCACATGACACGATTATCCCAATTTATTCTATTATGAATTTACGGGGAACTATCAAAATTTCCCCTTCGCCAAAACGATTGTACCCTTACGGTCTTGTCGGCTCACATCTGATAGGCTACGTAGCAAAAGCAAATCAAAAAGAGATTGACAAAGATTCATCGTTAAAACTTATCGGCCATGTCGGTAAAAACGGTATTGAAAAATATTACAACAGCTATCTTCAAGGGGTAGCCGGTGAACGTCGTATCAAAGTCAATGCTCATAATGTTGAAATTGAAGAGATAGGACATAGCGCAACACAGGAGAATCACAATCTTCGCCTCAACATTGATATGAGGCTACAAAATTACATTACTCAGCTTTTTGAAAAACGGGTTGGTGCTATTATAGTCATGGATACACACGGTGCGATATATGCTGCAGGGAGCTATCCCGAATACGATCTTAACCGATTTGTTTCAGGAATCACTACTGAGGATTGGAATACACTCATGAGCAGTGTAGATTCACCTTTTACGAATAAAATGATTAATGGTCTTTATCCGCCAGGCTCAACCATTAAAGACAATATGGGGCTGATCTACATTACATCCGGTGTATGGAATGAATACACGACAATCAATAGTACCGGATCGATGCGCTTAGGCAATCGTATCTTTCGTGACTGGAAAAAAACCGGACATGGCGCAACGAGTATTACTAAAGCAATTATAGAGAGCTGTGATGATTATTTTTATCAAGGCTCGATACAGGTTGGAATTGATCGAATGAGTAACGGTATTTTACGAATGGGGCTGGGTAAAAAAACCGGTATTGATTTACCCAATGAATTTATCGGAACGGTTCCAAGCCGTGCATGGAAACGTGAGAAGTTTCATAAAGCATGGTATCAAGGAGAAACTCTCAACACCGCAATCGGACAGGGAGATTTGCTCGTTACCCCGATGCAAATAGCAGAGCAAACCGCACTTATGGCGACGGGCTATCTTCCAGTACCTCATATTGCAAAAATGATCGGAAATACCCCCTATACACCTGTACCGTTGGATGTTTTAACACCAGAGGAAAAAGTTAAACTTCCCATCATACAAAATGCTATGCGAGGCGTTTGTAATGAGCCAGGAGGAACAGCGAGATCATACGTCTCTACCCGTTTTCCGATTGCCGGTAAAACAGGAACAGCTCAAACAACTGGGATTAGTCAAACCATTAAAAATCGTCTTAATGAGCGAGATATGGAGTATTTAAAACGTTCACATGCTTGGTTTACAACCTACGGTCCTGCCGATAATCCTCAGTTTATTGTTACCGTCATGGTAGAACACGGAGGGCATGGAGGAGAAGCAACCGGAGGGATAGTATCCGCTATTTATAATAAACTTGATGATTTGGGGTATATTAAAAAAGCTCCCCCACCTGAGCAATAACTACTCTTCGAGGGTTCTTACGATAAGACTTTTGGGGAGTTTAAACTTCTCAATCAACTCTACCTCTTTGTGGCGCATCTCTCCGTTATCAACCTCATGATCAAATCCGAGTAAATGAAGTATTCCGTGGATGAAGAGGAGGGCGATTTCGTCATCTTCACTGTGCCCCAATTCGCGAGCTACACTTTTCACTTTATCAACACTGATAACGATACTCCCTAACGGTGCACCAGGAAACGGATCACTGGGAAAACTAAGGACATCGGTTGCTTTATCAATACCGCGAAATTCACGATTAATATTGGCTATCTCGTCGTTATCGGTAAGGATCAGTTCGATCTCCTGTGTTGTCAGAGCATCGGCGATTTGCTCCAAAAGGGGAAAATTATAATTATTGTCAGTTCGGTTATCAAGATCTATCATGACGGCATTGTAGCATAAGCATTGCCTTGGTACAATCACACCAAAGGTAGGTATGATGAAAAAAGCACTTTGTATTATGAGCGGCGGGATGGATTCAACCCTCGTTGCCTATATCATGCGCTCACGCGGATATGAAATCGTTGCACTTCATTTTAATTATGGTCAACGCACCGTTGATAAAGAGCTTCATGCTTATCGTGCAATTTGTGAGGATTTAGGTGTGAGTGAAAAATATGAGATTGATCTTGGATTTTTTCAAAACCATCGGTGCATCAGCATTGACCGATCATAGTATTGATGTACCGACGGGTGGGATAGAAGCGGGTGTTCCTATCACCTATGTCCCTTTTCGTAACGGTATATTTCTCTGTATCGCTACCGCTATTGCTGAAAAAGAGGGGTGTTCGGTAATCGCAATCGGGGTGGTCGAAGAGGACAGCAGCGGCTATCCCGATTGTCGTGAAGCATTTATTCGATACATTTCGCCAAAGCTGCCAATCTCGGTACCAAAGAGACGACAAATATCACTATCGAAATGCCGTTGGTACATCTTCAAAAATCACAGATTGTCCAAGAAGCTCTTAAACTGGGCGCACCGTTGCACCTGACATGGAGTTGTTATCAAAGTGAAGAGAAAGCGTGCGGCGTATGTGATAGCTGTCGCTTGCGTCTTCGCGGTTTTGAACGTGCCGGAGCGGTTGATCCAATAGAGTATGTTTAATCACCTCACATCAGCGATTACGATCCATTATCGTCCCCGAAATCGCAATACCTATATTACAATAACCCACAACAGTGAAGTATGTGTTCGGACACCGATTAAAGATGAGAAGCGTATTCGAGTGATTTTGCGGGAAAGAGAAGGGTGGATACGATCCAAATTATCTTCCATAGCTTCGACCAAAATGCAATTCCATACCTTGGGAGAAACGATCCGATTTCGAGGTGAATGTATCCCTGTACATCAGCTGATTCCATTATCAGAAAAGTTAGAAAAAGCTAAAAATAGTATTGATATTGAAAAATATTACTCAAATTTTTACAAAAATGAGGCAATTTTGACCCTTCCATCACGTATTTCACATTATGCACGAAAAATGAATTTGCACCCCAAAGAGATACGCTATAAAAAAATGAGACGACGGTGGGGGAGTTGCAGCAGTACAGGAATCGTAACATTTAATACGATGATGATGCAGCTTTCGTATGAGCATATTGATTATGTTATCGTTCATGAGTTAGCCCATTTGCAACATATGAATCACTCAAAAGAGTTTCATGCTCTGGTACGGACTATTTTGGCAAATGAAAAGGGATTACGTCAGTGAATTAAAAGAGATTCGTATCGGCTAAAAATAAGAGTTCCAATTGTTTCATAGAAGAACGAGTACGGATTGAGTATACTTTTATCTGCCCCTGCCACAAGGGCAAAATGAAAACTCTTTGATTTGTAAAATAGCCAATATCTCTTCAGGGTAGCGATAAAAGAGAATATTTTCAACCCCTATAGTTAAAGATAGAGCGCATCGTATCGGGGAGAAGATAGATAATTTTTGCCCATGATGCCTGTGCATCGCAAAAAATCTATTTGCTCATCGATAAGTTCAACAAGCGGTTCAAAAATAACGACTCGGTCACTGCTGCCAAATTCTTTAATCTCTAAACGTGAATTCGTAAAGACAGGGATAAAATGTCCCATTTTACTGAACCCTTTGCAGTTGAAACGGTATGCGTATAAATGTATAAAAAAAGAGAAGATGTTCGAGATAGGGGATAAAAAACGGGGAGAGCATTTGACGCTCATAAAAAGTGTCATTGTGAATAAATGAGGTTTCAAACAGAGTTTGTTCAATAATCGTGATGGTGTTTTCCTGAGCACGGATCAGCTGAGCGTGTTCGATAAATATATCAGGATCGGTCAGGGCAGGGGAAAACAGTACAATGGATTTTTTTTCCAATGGCCAAAGTTTTTCCCAAATATTGGCCCATAGCTCCTTCGATATTGACAAAAATTTGCAGGGGTTGAGATCATTGTTGATAGATGCAATGTAATCGGATCACACGCATATACCAGAAGCTCTTTTTCCAAGAGATAAAAACGGAGGAGCTTTTTGAGTGCATTGTCGATATTGTCCACTTTGATCCATGCGACTTCACTGTCACTGATTTGTGTCGGTTTATCAAACAGTCACTCCATACGCACCGTTTTGTAGTGCTTCAGGTATATCCTCAGGGGAATAGGCAACAAAAAGAGATCCTCGCTTTACTTTGGAAGGGTCAAAAGCGACACTTTCAAAGAGACTTACGGTAGGGTCTCCTAAGAGGCTCCCTTTGGTAAGCGCGAGGATATTTTCAAGTCTCATCCAACCGAGCTTCCACTTTTTCGTGACTTTTCAGGACGAATAAGACAAAGACCTTCGCTATCTTTTGCCGCCAGAATCATCCCCTCTGAGAGCAGTCCCATCAGTTTTGCAGGTTTAAGATTGGCAACCACACACACTTGTGTCCCGACCAACGATTCAGCGCTGTAATATTCACGAATTCCAGCAACGATTTGACGTGGAGATTCTTCTCCCAAATCTACTTGAAGTTTGAGAAGTTTCGAGCTTTTCGGTACCTCTTCGGCATCCAAAACGGTTCCGATTTTGATCGATGTTTGGAAAAACTGATCGATGGTGATAAGCCCCTCTTCGGAACGGTAGATTCTTTTTTATCTTCCATTTTCGGTTTTGGTTCTGCTTTCGGTGCCTCATCCATCATTGCTTTTGGAGCTTCCTGCATTAACGGCTCTTCAACACGTGGGAAAAGAGGCGGTATTTTTTTGATTGTAAAGGTTTTCAGAAGTGCTTTATTTAGAATCAAATGCTTATAGCTTGTCGGTATTGATTTCAAACCTAGTGCATCTGCGATTGTCGAAGTCGTATTTGGCATAATAGAGTGTAGCATTACCGATGCTTTGGCTAAGAGATTGGCAACCAATGCTACCGTTGCAAGTGCTTCATCATTACGTCCCTCTTTGATTTTAACCCATGGAGCATGCTCTTCAATCGCTTTGTTACCGATCGTAAATATTTTCCAAAGCTCTTCGAGGTAGCGGTGCAACTGTAAATCACCCAAATAGGTATCCAAGAGTCCAAAATAGCATGAGCATCACTCAATCTCTTTAGCATGATATTTTACAACATCACAGCTATCGATTACAAAATCAGAGTATTTTTCAGACATTCCGATAATACGATTGAGGAGGTTTCCTAAATCGTTGCGAGAGATCAGAGTTCATACGGTCTATCAGTGCACGTTGTGAAAAATCACCGTCTTGACCAAACGGTACTTCACGCATCATGAAATAGCGGAAATTTTCAACGCCGTAATGTTTGGAAACTTCTCTTGGATCAACGACATTTCCTTTGGATTTGGACATCTTTTCACCATCGCGTGTCCACCAACCGTGAGCACCGATATGTTTCGGCAACGGCAGATCCAAGACTCATCAAAAATGCCGGCCAGTAGATTGCATGAAAACGGAGGATATCTTTACCGACAATTGAATGTTTGCTGGCCAAAACTCCATTTTTGCTTCATCTGAACCGTATCCAAGAGCGGTGACATAGTTCATCAGACGCATCGAGCCAAACATACATAACATGTTTAGGTTCATTCAAGAGATTCCGGTAAGATGAACTCCCCAACTAAAACTGGTTCGGGTGACAGAGAGATCATGCAACCCCCCTTTTACAAAACTAATCACTTCATTACGGCGTGATTTTGGAAGGATAAAATCAGCTGTGAGCTTCATAATATTCCAATAAGCGGTTTTTCGTATTTTGAGAGTCGGAAAAAATAGCTTTCTTCTTTGAGGATGGTGGTGGCACGTCCGCAGTCAGGACAGCATCCACCCTCCATCAGTTGTGATTCAGGAAAGAAGGTTTCACAGCTGACACAGTAGTTTCCCTCATAAAAATCTTTATAAATATCCCCTTTTTCATACCATTTTGACAAATGCGGCTTGAACCCCATGTTTATGAGTTCTCATCAGTAGTACGGATAAATTGATCGTAACTAATATCAAACTCATCCCACAGATTTTTGAACGTTGCACTGATCTCATCGGCAAATTGTTGAGTCGGTTTATTTAGTTTTTTAGCCGCTTCTTCAATCTTTTGTCCGTGTTCATCGGTACCTGTGAGAAAATAGGTCTCATTTCCGATAAGGCGTGAATGACGTGCAAGTGTATCAGCGATAAACGTGGTGTACGCATGACCGATATGGGCTTCACCGTTGACGTAATAAATAGGGGTAGTAATATAATTTTTCATTCATTTTCCTTGTTAAAAATCAAATCCGCCGGTTTCACCTTTGGACATACTCTCGTAAACAGTACGAACATATTTGGTGCGGATCTCACACCCGATACATTTTTCACACACGTAACAGCTCTCTAATGCTGTGTTCGCTCTGACATTCCTGAAGATCTCTTATAGCTGTATCAAGCTTCTCTTCGAAAATATCATTGTTGCTCCATAGACACTCAACACCTCATTAATTTCATCTTGTGATCCAAAAAAGCAAGGGCTGGTATCATGAACATGACGAGGCTCTTTCTCAAGAACTCTTTTAAAGCCGTCAACCGCTTTGCCGCCCGCTATTTCAAAGATAAAAGCAAAAGGAAAGACTTCAAACAACATGCGTAGTTTTCCCTCCGGCTTATCAGTCGCACCTGGATAGCTGAACAATCCGCCCCCTTTGAGGAGAATTTGATGCAAATCAGGAACCATTCCGCCGGAGTAACGGAGTCGATAACCACGTGCGAAAAAGCTATCGATCATCGTTTTATGATACGGTGCCCAAAACTGTTGTGTTCCACCCGGAGCATTGATTTTCCCTTTTTCATTCAAATGGATCTCTTTGACGTATTCGAATTCACCGTCTTGTAGGAGATAGAGAGATACATGTTCTCATCAGCAAAAACAAGCTCTACACGCGGACCGTAAACGACATAGCATGAAGCTACCATTTTACTCGGTGTAAATTCACCCTCATAGATTCCGAAGATCGAACCGACACTAAGGTTGACATCCACAAGAGATGAACCATCCAGCGGATCAAACGCGATGAAATAATGACCTTTTTCATTGAGCACCATCGGTACTTCTTTTTCTTCACTGGCTATCGTATGAACGCCCTCGACATGACTAAGTTCTTCTTCGATAATCAAATCACTTTGAATATCGAGTTGAAGCTGTGTTTCACCCGAACTGTTTTGTTCTTGAGAATAACCGATATCTTTGACATCAATTGCATTTTTAATCCGTATAGCACTTTGTTCAATCGCTTCTAAAATTTCATTCATTTCATAACCTTTGCGTGAGTTAAAATCCACTCGATCACTTGATCGGGGTTGTTGAGATCGAGTATATCGATACCGTCTTGGAATAGAGTAATGTGTCGGATCGATACTATCATCGATTGCCAATGCATTCATATAAGGAAAATAATCAGTATCGATAGAGCTTCTAAAAATACTGATACGGGGAAGGGGAAGATTTTTAAGCCCCTCAACGAGTAAAACATCAAAATCACCGAACAGGGCGATGATTTCATCGAGTTCTTTATGCCGTTGCGAGAAATACGTTGTACGGGTAGGGGAGGTGACAATTACTTCAGCACCCGTATCACTGAATTTATAACTGTCTTTGCCAGGAACGTCAAATTGAGCCTTGTCTTTTGGATCATTTTTGATAATGGCAACTTCCAAACTGTGTTCATGGATCAATTTTCGTCGCCACTTTAAGAATCAGTGTCGTTTTGCCGCTGTTGGAGGGACCGGTAAATGCAATCGCTAAACGTTTTTTCAAAAAAACAAACCTCATAATTAAATAGATATATTATAGTCAACTATCATTGAAAGTTCGTTAAGGGAGTTGACGAATAATAACGATTATTCGATGACCAAAGGATTAATATGCGATTATCATGGATAGCAATATCATCTTTATTGCTTTTAAGCGGCTGCGCGCAAAAAGGGACATTTGATCTTTTTAAGATGGATGAAGCGCATGAACGTGCAGTTGAACAGCTTCGAAGCGGGGCTATCGTACTTTCGTTGGAGACCAAAGCTATTTTTTCATCTTTGTATCTTAACCAAATTGATCCTGCAAAATACCATGATGGTGAAAATTTTATCGTTTCGGTCTATTTTGAAAATGACAACAAAAGTTATAAAGTGAGAGATTTAGAGTCTAACGGTTACACCGTTACCCTCAACGGTAAAAAAGCCAACCTTATCGAACCTCTAAGTGAAAATGATCCGAGCCGTGCGTTGATACCGGTGCAGAATAATTGGAATCGATATTATTTTCTCCAATTCAATTCGGAACAAAACTCTTCTTTAATGCTTCTGCTCGAAAATAATCAGACTGGGAAGGTTGTATTAAATTATCAAAAAGGGATCGATTATCGATACTTCCTCCCCATAAATCTTCTTATAGATAACGTAATTGGCAAGTACTCTTTTGCCATACTCTCGATTCTCGTCATTCCCGATCAGTTCCATACTTAAAAACGGTTCAAACTGCCCCGGTAAAAATCGTCCGCCATCCGTTAAAAGATGTTTTGTTGAGCCAATTCCTCCGTTATATCCATAGGCAATCAAAATCGGATTGCGAAGATAATCGATTAAATGCTTCAGATGGGAAACCGAATAAGCGATACTGATCTGCGGCTGCAACATATCAAAATAGGTGGTCGGTTTCAGCGGATGAACTTTGCTGATGGTATCTACATTAAAGGGCATTATCTGCATCAATCCTAGTGCAAAAGAACGCGATATTAGACCGGGGATAAAACGTGTCTCTTGACGCATAAGTGCATAAATCAGCGCTTTTTGATCAGTACTGAGGTTTGTCATATACTGATCATATGCCATTGTAAAATTATGAATATACGGCTCATACGTCCGCTCAAGAATATATCCTTGTACGGCAATAGAATCATCTCCATCACAGCGGTCTATGAGTGCTGAAATCGTTTCAGGTTTAGAAGCTTTGATCTCTTCGGCAAACTCACTCCACTGAAACGGATCTATTCCGTTGATACTATCACTACGATGAACGGTAGGGAGCGTAGTGAAATAATTTTCAGTCGGCATTTGGAGTAGCTCTCTTGCATAAAGAACATACATGTTAATATCAAGACTTTTGGAAAGCTCATCCAAATAGGCTTGATCTTTGGTGATTTGATAGATCCAAAATGTACACTTATCACGATCTATCGAAGAGTAAAAATGCCCTTTAGCATCTTTTAGATGATCAAGCGCAATATCGAATTTCCCGTATTTTATCGCATTCATTGCAAGAAAAAAATGGGTTTGTGGATCAAAATTACCGCTGGTAACACCAAATAGTGATTGCTGCATCTGATCCATTTATGGGTCTGTCACAGCGAGAAAAACAATTTGCCCAAAATGTGGGTTTTGAGCCAAAGCATCTAAAACATCCATTGAAAGGGGATGATTAAAATTTTCATGGCGGTACGCGGCTCCAGCAAGACGAAACACAATCGTTTCATTGGAAAGATTGGCAGTGGAAGTATAGAAACTCTCTTGATTCATTGCTCTAAGCCATTCGGTATTTCCAAATCTATTATTAAGGCGTGTAGCAATAGTTTCACGTTCTTCAGGTTTTAATGCCGTAGCTTTTGCCGGTGTAAGAGCCAGCATCAAACAATCGTCTTGTTCGATTGAGGGAAGATTACAGGCTTGCTGTTGCATGCACATTGCCGTATACTTGATGCTAGAATCATCCGATTTTGCCGCATAATCAAATAAGAAGCGATCATTAACATTTTCGACTTGATAAAAAGCGTCAGATGCTTCCGTTACATTAATATCCTGATGTAAAAATTCCCATATCAAGAAGTTTTTTTGACGAGATGCAGGCTTATCGTTTATATCCGAAAGGGTAACCCCCCATACACTAGAAGTGAGAAAAACGGCTAAAAGAGTTGATCGAATCATACTAAAAGACCACCGCATTGATAACATTAAGCAAAATCACATCGACTACTTGAAGTAAAATGACCAAAATGAGCGGAGCAAGATCCAGTCCGTTGAAAACCGTCGGCATAATACGTCGAAGTCCGCGATAAGCAGGCTCTGTCAATCTATAAATGATTTGTACGATCGGGTTATACGGGTCAGGACGAACCCATGTAAGAAGTGCACCGATGATTAAAACCCATATATAAACAGTAATAAGTGAATGAACTATTCCGCCCAAACCTGAAATAATACCAGCCGTCATTTGACCACCTCTTTGAGATAATTTTTGATGTGAGTGTAAAGATCATTCATTTCAGGACCGTGTTCCGCACCGCCGATAAGGATACGAAGTGGTTTGAAAAGATTTTTGCCTTTGAGTCCACTGTGTTCCATTAGATAAGCTTTATACGAATCATAATCATCAAAATGGGGAGCTTTAATAGTCAAATCACGCAACAGATTAAAACCCTCTTTATACTCATCAGGAACAATTTTTGGTGAAAAAATTGCATTGATTTTTGCCCGAAGCTCTTTAAGAGTACTTGCCTCTTCGAGAAAAAGTTTGGCCAAATTACCAATCTCCTCATCAGCAAACCCGACGTATCGAGAAAGCTCTTTGGGATCAAGTCCGCGCAGATGTTCGCGATTGATGAATTTCAGTTTATCAATATCAAAACGGGCAGGGGCTTTGGAAAGTGTTTTTAGATCAAACCATTTGATTGCCTCTTTGAGAATGAAAATTTCACATGGAGGTTTATTCCCCATCAAAATCAGGTAGTTAGTAATTGCTTCAGGAAGATATCCCTCCTCAAGGAGCCATTTAACACTCGATGCATCATCTCGCTTTGACATCTTTTTTCCCTCGTTTCCGAGGATTATCGGCAGATGCGCGTACTCAATTTTTTTATCATATCCCAACGCTTCATGAATAGCCATCTGTTTAGGGGTATTAGAGAGATGATCTTCACCGCGTATGATAAGAGAGACATCGGCGATCATATCATCCACCGCACACGCGAAATTATAGGTTGGATACTTATCGGCACGCATTAGGATAAAACTGTCAATATCATCGGGGGCAAAGGTTGATTCCCCTTTTATTATGTCAGTAACCGTAATCGGATGGGTCGGTTTTTTAAGTCGTATCGTAAAAGGAAGGGGATTATCAATAACCTCTTCGGCATGAAGATTTTCACACGCACCGTCATAACGATAGGCAATTTTTCCCTCTTTAGAAGCTTCGCGTTTTGCATCAAGGGTTTCGGAACTGCAAAAACAGTTAAACGCTTTTTTGTCTTGAAGAAGCTGTAGCGCCATCGCACGATGGAATCGTAAATTGTTACTTTGAAGTTGTTGTTCTTGATATTCAATCCCGAACAGGGCCAAAATTTCAAATATTTCTTTCTCTTTACCGGGAATGTTGCGCTCTTTATCAGTATCTTCGATGCGAATTAATAAAGGTTCTTCTCGCTGAACTGAGCAAATATAGTTAAATAAAGCGACTCGAAGATTACCAATGTGCATATCTCCGGTCGGGCTTGGGGCAAAACGTAGCATAATATTTCCTAAATTTTTTTGCAATATTAGCAGAAAGTGTGTTTAACCTAACTTTGCCCATATTTAAGGGGGAAAATCGCTCATTTAGTGTACAATTAAGGATATATTAGAACATCAGGGATGAAGGTGTCCATTCAAAAAATTTCCAAATATGCCAAGCATCTTGACCTTCTCGTCATTTATGAATCAGATATTGTACTTCCATTCCGTGAATCGGCAGAGTCACTATTTCGTACCTCCAATTTTATAGATATCAATAATTCACATAACAAATCTTCACTCTCTTGCCATTTATTAATTATATGCGGATCATTCAATTTTTTAAAAAATCCTGTTTTGCGTACTATCCTTTCAACGTCTCAAAACCTTGAAATACTCATTTTAACCCCCGATTTTACGAATATCAATGTTTATAAAATTGCTCTATCATTTCGTGCATCTAACGTAGTGAATATCCCCTCCAATGAAGAGGAGTTCGCCAATACCATGATGGGAATTTTTCCGACATTGGTAAAAAAACGCAATGAGAACATCCTTACCAATTATGATCGGACAATCTCTGAATTTTCCAATAATCTTTTTTGGATTCATAAAGCGGGGAAAATAGTCTATGCCAATGATACACTCAAACGAAAATTTGGAATCAAAAATTTAGAAGAGCTCGATAATCATCTTTCTCATAATGAGATAGTCACATTAATCAAATCATCCGGATTTTTAGAAAAAATTCTTTCCGGTAAAGACCTAACAGGTGATTCAGCAGAGTATTTTGTTACCAATCAGCCTTTAAAAGATGGAGAGTACCTCGTTAGTATGATCCCATTAAGCGCACCGATACAAAACGGTGACAATCAACTCAATAATCGGATGAGTTTTATAGGGCTGCTTAAAGATGCGTTTGTAATCCATAAAGGTGAAAATAAATCTATTCCCGTTGTTATTATGTATATTGAAAATGCCGAAAAAATCATCGAAATGCGTGGTGAAGAGATTTACAATGACGTATGTAAAGAAATTCTAGCACTCGCACAGGTTAATTTTGATCATGATGTCCAAATGGCGCAATGGCACAAAGATATTTTTACTGTTTTGGCTTCAAATAAATCTTTGGATAAGCTCAAACAAAATTTGGAAACATTTCATAAGAATCTAAAACTTGACATTTCCATCGAAGGTGTTTCACCTATAATCGATTCATTTATCGTTGATATGCACGGGGTTGAACTTAATAAAGCGATTGGCATTATAGATCATATCAATCAAAAGCAGCTTTTATCCCATGAATTAGCACACTTGGTTCATTATAAAATTTCTGCATCTCCGCAGGAAGTCGATGACAAGCAACATGCAATTCACTATCTTGAAAAAATGATGATGACCAAAACCGGCGTCAAATTATTGAATTTCTATAAAGGGATCCGTATTAGTACGGCGGCGAAGCTGGTCAAAATTTCTAATGATATGGTTTATGTCTCTATTGAAAAGATGCAAGGGTACGCGATGAAGCTTGAACAGCATGTCGTTATTCAAGGGGCTAACATTCCATTTGACATCATGGCAAACGTCAAAATTGTGGATGTAGCCAAAAAAATTGCGGTCTTGTCAAATTTTGAGCCGCTTAAAGCTTCCGGAAACAATCGTCAGTATATCCGGATACAAAGTGATCATCGTATGCATGTAACCATAACGGCCGGAAAAAGTGTTATATCGGGGACAATCTTGGATATCTCGATTAAATCCATTGCGTGCAAAATAAGCGTTTCAAAAGTTCAGCTTCTTTTGCAATCGCATGCCTCTTTGCAGTTCAACCTTCCGATTGAACGCCTTGATGGTGGAATGGTCACGATGAATATTGCCGGGAAAATTCAATATATCCATGAGGGTGAAGAGTTTACCAAAGTAGTTATTGATCTAGATTTGATGGAACCATTTGAGAGCTACCTTATCGAATACATTTATGCTCGTCAACAAGCACTCGTTAATGAGATAAAAACGATTGCTAATAAACTCTAATATCAAACTTTCTTGCTGAGTGCCTCAATATGTCCACTATTACCCAATACAACTAAAATATCCTCTTTTTCGAGGATATCGTCTTTTTCAAACGAGGTATACCATACACCTTGATGTTTATAGGCAATCGGTTTTACTTCAAACTCCCCCTCAAATATCGGTGAAAGGATAGAAACACCGACCCAAAAAGAAGGAACGATCAGTTTTGCAATTTTCATAGTAATAGAGAGATCAATCGTCTCATAATGCATATTACGCACCATTTTTTTAACGATTTTTTTTGCCGATTCCATCTCGGGATAGATTACCTTTGCCGCACCGAGTTTTGAAAGAATTTGTCCATGTACCGTTGTGATTGCTTTGGCAACAACAGTTTCAACCCCTAGCTCTTTGAGTGCCATAACGGTCAAGATACTCGCTTCGATATTCTCACCGATACTGACAACCGCAACATCGACATTACCAATACCCGCTTCACGAAGTGCACGCATATCGGTTGAATCGAGAATAACGGCATCTTGTACAAACTCATTTATTTCTCGTACCTGCTCTTCATCCAAATCCACAGCAATAACACTTAGTCCCTGTTGAGCCAACCCTTTGGCAACGTGAAATCCAAATTTTCCTAAACCGATAACTGCGTATGTTTCCATATTATATAACTACCTTTCCTTCTGCGTATTTGATACGGCTCTCTACCGCTTTTCCGACCAATACAATGGTAAATGCGAATACCCCAACCCGTCCCATGAGCATCAAAACCATAATATTGATTTTTCCCCAGTCACTGAAGAGGGCACTATAGCTGAGGACTCCACCATTTCCGGTAGATACTCCAACCGTTCCGAATGCTGATGTGGTTTCAAACAAAATTCGTAAAAACGGCAATCTCTCCACTTCACTCAAAATGATTGTTGAAAAAACGACATAAATCGATGCAATAAAAATAAACGCATACGCTTTATTAATTTGAAAAGGGGAAAGAGAACGGCGAAATATATGAGGATTGGTACTTCCTCTTAGTGTGTACCAAACGCCGATCAAGGCTAACGCGACAGCAGTGGTCTTAATACCGCCTGCCGTACCGCCGGGACTACCACCGGTCATCATAAAAAAGGTAGCAAAAAAGAGGTTAGAGTCGCTAAGGGTTGAGAAATCAATCGTATTGAATCCAGCGGTTCGGTAGTTAACCGATGCAAACCATGCGGACAATATTTTCTCATACAAACTCATGGAGCCGAATGATTTAGGGTTATTCCACTCCATAGAGAGGAGCAATACCATCCCAAGAATTATTAAAACACTCGACATAATCAAAACAATTTTGGTATGCGTCGAGAGTCGCAATACCCGTCCGCGATGAAAATGATAAAGTTCCAAAAGGACTAAATATCCAAGACCGCCTAGAATAATCAGAAACGGAATGGTCAGATTGATGACCAAATCGCCGCGATAACGCATCAGATTGTCACTAAAGAGTGAAAACCCCGCATTGTTAAAAGCGGATATAGCATGGAATATTCCAAACCATACCGCTTGGGCTAAGGGCATATCTACCCAAAAACGAAGTGTTAAAACCACAATCCCGACAAGCTCGATAGTAAATATAGTTGAGAAAACAATCTTCAAAAATCGTACTAACCCGTCCATACCAGGGTAATTGAGAGATTCTTGGAGAATAAGACGGTCACGGTGACCGATCTTTTGTTTTCGAATAACCGCCATAAAAGTAACCGCCGTCATATACCCAAGCCCCCCGATTTGGATCAACAAGAGAATGATAACTTGTCCGTATGCTGTAAAGTCAACCGGAGTATCTTTGACGATTAATCCTGTTACACAAACAGCCGAGGTAGCAGTAAAAACGGCATCTATGAAACGAA
The DNA here is from genome assembly GCA_963845295.1 of Sulfurimonadaceae bacterium. GTDB lineage: Bacteria > Campylobacterota > Campylobacteria > Campylobacterales > Sulfurimonadaceae > Sulfuricurvum. The sequence goes on from CAWJRP010000005.1 coordinate 108,718, forward strand.
GATCGCCATTGTGGGCAAACGGCATTGACAACAATATAGCACCGCCCAATATCACAAAGACAAAACTGAAAAGAATAAGTTTGATTTCTTGTGTATGTATAGCTGATCCTTTAAAAATGCCATCAATTTTAAGAATATATTATAACACTCAAGTCATACTAAATACTTTAATTAATATCAATCCCCATAGATCATTTTCCGCTATACTTCGGGAAAAATAGTAGCGAGAAACTGATTTATAAATGAATGAAATATTTGAAGGCAGAGAAAAATGCTACCGATGCTACCGTCCGATCAGCTCTTGTATGTGTTCGAAGGTCAATCCGATCATAACACGAACAAAGTTTGTCATTTTGATGCATCCCAAAGAGTTCAAAAAAACCAAAAACGGTACAGGGCGGTTGACCCATCTTTCACTCCCAAACTCGGAACTTTATATCGATGTCGATTTTAGCGAACACAGTGCGATTAATGCCCTGATTGATCATCCGAACAATCTGTGCTATGTCCTTTATCCCGGAAAAAACACTCTTAATTTAAATACCCAAAAGATTGAGACCGAAGGGAAAAATCTGATCATTTTTATTATTGACTCGACATGGCCCTGTTCGGTAAAAATGCTAAGAGTAAGCCGTAACCTTCAAAAACTCCCAAAGATGAGTTTTACCCATTCCAAAAGTTCTCAATTCATGATTAAAGAACAGCCGAAGGATTATTGTCTCTCTACGATAGAGTCAACCTTAACTATCTTGGAATTGCTTCATTTTCATGGTATTGAAAACATTAAAGAAGAGGCATTTAAACAATTTTTAAATCCGTTTACCATCTATGGTAAATTATCAAATAGAGTGTGCAGAAGAGTCAAAAAGCAGTGTAAGGTTTAAAAAAAGAAGAGAGGAGAGTTAGCCCTCCAAATCATCCTCAAACTCCTGAAGTATCCCTGAAGCATCAACGATCTCTTTTTCCATCGATTTTAACACTTCGGCTTCTTCAACTTTTGCGTGTTCAACTTCCACGTATTCGATAAAAGATTCAATATCATCTTCCGAATTGTAAGTACTCTGATACCCTACTGCTATCTCAATAAACTCTGCACTGCACCCAAAATCAATAAGCTTTTGTTTTAAATCCATAAATTAATAGCCTCCGGAGGCTTTTTCTTTATAAGAATCAAATACTTCATCTTCTACCGGAGCAAGTTGGAAATATCCGTCTAGTTCACGGTGTTTTGATTGTAAAAGTGTCTCAAAATCGTTTTGGGTGACCGGAATGTTGTCTTGAAACTTATCGAGTAAAATGGTATTGTTTCCAAGAAGTACAAGATAGCTCATAGTCCCATAATCAAGCATTGCGACCGTATGAGAGTTATCGAGTGATTTTTGAAACCGTACGTGGATACCACCGCTGTCTCCGGATATCGGAAGAGGTGCAGAGAATGTCGATTTAGTTTCTTTCTTGGTAGATTTATCAAATAACCATGGTGTTTTCGGTTCATTTTTCATAGCGGCAGTACGTTTGGCTATATTTTGCTTCAGCCAAAACAAGATAGCGATCCCTATGACTAAAATAGCGATGACTACATAATAACTTTGCTCAAATTCATTCCCTTTTTTAGTTGGAAGTGCACCTATAGTCACATCATCAGCCGTTGCAGAACTACCCAAAGTACTTGCCGGGGCTGCCGGATTCATAAAACGAAGGCGTAATCCATACGAGTCGGATGTTTTAGAAGCTTGCATAACAACATCGTTTGATACATCTGCAACAATTTCAATATGGTCCTCTTTTGGGGAGAGAGCTAGCTTGTTTAAATATTTTGAATTGACATTTTTTACAATTGGGTCATCAATAAATGCTTCTTCGAGTTTGACGGTAAATGTGTTTCCTATACGATTTTGTCGAAGTACCCCTTCATAAGGTGTATCAAATGTCAACATTACATCGACACGATCGTTCCGATCATAGATGTTATAACTTAAAATTTTAGCACCCCACAAAAATACGGGGAGCAACATTAAGGGGAGTAAATATCTCATAGTCTCTCTTTTGAAAGGTAATAAAGTACGGCACTCGAATCGAGTACCTCATTGATACGGATTGCTAAGTTTTTTTCATAAACCATCACTTCTCCTTTGCCGATAATGCGGTGATTAACATACGATTCGACACTTTCACCGGCAGGTTTGCCCAAATCGATTACTGACCCTTTTTCGTACCCTAAGATTTCACCCAGTGTTGCTGTTGTTTGTCCCAAATCGGCTACAAATTCAACTTCCATATCGAGTAACCCATCGTAATCCATCCACGATAACTCTTTGCTCGGATCATAAACGTTATCATTATGAAGGTGCTGTTCTGTTGCTACGACTGTTTCATCCATCTTTTAGAGCCTTTTTAATCCTATTGTCATTTCACCGCCATCAACACGTATACATTGTAAATCATCCAAAATAAGTTTTGCGATCTCTTCCTGGGACAAAATAAACGGTGTCGAAATAGTTATGGCAGTTTCATACAACTCTCCGGCAATAACTTTTGCATTACCAACGATCATGTTGGTTGTTTCCAAAAGCATATCAATGAGTGTTTCTTCATCACTGTCATCTTCACCCAAAAATATTTCTGCGATGGTTTGTATTAACATCTCATCACATCCTACATATGCTCGATGCATTTCACCGTCTGTTGTTTCAACGTCTATATAAGCAAGAAGTGTTCTCTTTTTAGTAGATGTTGGTGAAAGATCATAAGGAAGACGTATTTGATGAAGACAAAAATTGGTTGCAGCCTCTACAATGATCGGTAACATTACGTCCTCACTCTATTTTTATTAGTATCACGATTGATTATAGCGTAAAATCAATTGAACTTTAAAGGTGTTTGTTGAAGCACGAAGGGAGTATAATCGCGCGACACAAAAATTATTTTTGAACACCAAAGTGAAAATATGACTATAGAATTGGCACTTTTAGGGATAAGCGTCGGTACACTTTCCGGATTTTTCGGAATCGGAGGAGGGACTGTAAGTGTTCCCATATTACTCTATTTGGGTTTTGGAATTAAAGAGGCGATCGGAATATCTGTAACTCAAATGGTTGCAGGCTCTTTACTGGCTGCCTGGATTCACCATAAAAATCGAACCTATGCGATCAGTGACATTAAGTTCTTTGGTTATGGCGGAATGCTAGGTGCAGTGATCGGAGGTTTGTTCGTTAAAATCCTCCACTCGAGTGTTTTAGAATGGCTTTTTCTCTCTATCGTTGCTTTTACGCTCGCTAGACTGATATTTTCAAATCCTACTCCGACACGCACGGAAGTGGTAAATCGCCCATTGTATACCTTTGTCGGTGGTATCATCGGTGTATTCTCCGGTATGTTGGGGGTAGGGGGATCCATTCTAATGACCCCTATTTTGGTTGGCTTTATGGGCTTTCCACTAAAAAAAGCATCAGCCGTGGGACATTTTTTTGTTACATTCTCTTCTATTTCAGCGTTTATCACACTGTTATGGTTAGGTTTTGTCAATATTGAAGCGGGGCTGATTATGGCACTGAGTTCACTCATCGGCATAATGGTTGGGATCACATTGCTCCATCGGGTTAAAGTTGCCCATTACAAACAGGTGTTGGTTGTTTTTTACATAGTAATTTTCGCGATTACAGCATACAAATTGATTATGAGGTAGATATTATGGATATGATTAAAATTATCGGAGCTCGGGAACACAATCTTAAAAATATTTCGCTTGAAATTCCCAAAAATAAATTGATCGTCTGTACCGGAATCAGCGGTAGTGGCAAATCGACCTTGGCATTTGATACCCTATATGCTGAAGGACAACGCCGCTATATCGAATCACTCTCGTCCTATGCACGACAGTTTTTGGATCGTGTCGGAAAACCTGATGTGGATAAAATAGAAGGGCTTACTCCGGCCATTGCGATTGATCAAAAAACGACTTCTAAGAATCCCCGATCAACGGTAGGGACGATTACCGAAATTTATGACTATCTTCGTCTTTTGTATGCCCGAATCGGCGTTCAGCACTGCCATTTATGCGGTAAGAAAATCTCCAAAATGTCAGCTCAAGACATCATTGATCAGGTATTAAAACTCCCTGACGGTGCTAAAATAGTTATTTTGGCACCGTTGGTTCGAGAGAAAAAAGGATCTTTTGCCGATATCCTCGAATCGCTCCGCCACAAAGGGTATGTTCGTGCACAGATCGATGGAGTAATGGTTCGTCTTGATGAGGAGATCGAACTCTCTAAAACCAAAAAGCATACCCTGAAAGTAGTCATCGACCGCCTGATTATCAAAGATGACAATCATGACCGCGTTGCCCAAGATGTTGAAAAAGCGCTAAAAGAGTCTTACGGAGAGGTAGAAATCGAGATTCAAAACCACGAAGAGGTGGGAATGCATGAAAAATTGATCCACTACAGCGAGCACAGTGCCTGTTTTGACTGTAAGGTCAGTTTTGATCCGCTAGAACCACTATCATTTTCGTTTAACTCTCCTAAGGGTGCGTGCAGTGAGTGTGACGGACTCGGTATCCGATACGCTCTGGATTATGAAAAAATTATTGATTCCGAGCTCCCGATAGAGAAGGGGGCGATAAAAATCGTTTACGGATTTAACAAAGGGTATTACTTCACCTTTTTAAAAGCATTCTGTGCCGCAGAAGGGATCAGTATTACAGCTCCGTTTTATACCCTTGAAGAGTATCAGAAAAAAGCGATTCTCCACGGCAGCGTCGATGAAGTAGAGTTCAAATGGCAAGATCACCCCATTAAACGTATCTGGCCGGGGATTGTCCGTATTGCCTACGATATTTTCAAAGATGAAAAAGATCTTGCCGATTATATGTCGGAAAAACCGTGCAATATCTGTAATTCTCACCGCCTAAAACGTGAATCATTAGCGGTACGAGTAGCTGACAAAGGGATCGGTGATGTGATTTCTATGCCTCTCAAAGATTCATATGCGTGGTTTGCTGATCCGAAGACTTTTGAGAGCCTCAATGAACAAAATACGATGATTGCCGCATCGATACTTAATGAAATTCGTGAGCGTCTATTCTTCCTCTTCGATGTCGGATTAGGCTATCTATCCCTCAGTCGTGATGCACGTACCATCAGTGGTGGAGAAGCGCAGCGTATCCGTATTGCAAGTCAAATCGGTAGCGGCTTGACGGGTGTCATGTACGTTCTGGATGAACCGAGCATCGGACTGCATGAACGCGATACCCTCAAACTGATTCGAACCCTTCGTTCACTTCAAGAAAAAGGGAATACCGTTATTGTTGTAGAGCACGACAAAGAGACGATCGAAAACGCCGACTATATCGTCGATATCGGTCCGGGAGCCGGAAAATTCGGCGGAAACGTTGTATTTGCCGGCACCTTAGAGGAGATGATGAAAGCCGATACTCTCACAGCCGACTATCTCTCAGGACGTAAACAGATCAAATATTTTTACCGACGTCCTCAGAAAGAGTGGGTATCCGTAAACAATGTTACATTAAATAATATTAATAATTTAAGTGTCAAAATTCCGCTCCATAATTTCGTCTGTGTAACCGGGGTAAGCGGTAGCGGAAAAAGTTCATTGATTTTGCAAACATTACTTCCTGTTACCCGAGAAATTCTTAACCATGCTCGAAAAATCAACCGCGTCGCCGGGGTTGAAGTGGAAGGGTTGGAAAAACTTGATAAAGTCATTTATCTCGATCAAAGCCCGATCGGACGAACCCCTAGATCTAATCCGGCTACCTATACGGGAGTAATGGATGAGATTCGTAATCTCTTTACCAAAACCAAAGAGGCACAGATTCGCGGGTACACTGCGTCACGCTTTAGTTTCAACGTCAAAGGGGGACGATGTGAAAAATGTCAGGGGGAAGGGGAGATCAAAATCGAGATGCACTTTTTACCCGACATCATGGTCAAATGTGATGCGTGTCACGGTAGCCGCTATAACCTCCAGACACTTCAAGTCGAATACAAAGGTAAAACAATCTCCGATGTTTTGAATATGTCTGTCGGAGAAGCGCTCGAATTTTTTGCACCGATTCCAAAAATCAAAGTGATTTTACAAACGCTCAGCGATGTCGGGCTTGATTACATCACCTTGGGACAAAACGCCGTTACCCTCTCAGGCGGTGAAGCGCAGCGGATAAAACTTGCCAAAGAGCTTAGCCGTCGTGATACGGGAAATACCCTCTACATACTCGATGAGCCGACTACAGGGTTGCATTTTGATGATGTTAACCGTCTCACCAGAGTGCTTCATAATTTTGTCGAACTTGGAAACTCCGTACTGGTCATTGAACATAATCTTGACATGATAAAAAATGCTGATTACATTATCGATATGGGTCCAGAGGGTGGAAGCGGAGGTGGGCTCCTTGTAGCTGAAGGAGTCCCCGAAGATGTAGCGAGAGATTGGGAAAAAACCGGAAGTTTTACCGGAAAATATTTGTCTCTTGAGTTAAATAAGTTATAATATCTACAATTGCTTTATTATAGGATCAGTTTCAATGAAGAGTTCGATTATTAACAGTATTAAATCTTTGCCACCGCTTCCAAAAACAGTTATTGATATGCAGCGTGTCTGCAATGATCCTGAGGGTTCAATCAGCGATTTGGTCAAAGTTGTTGAAAACGATCCGATGATTGTAGCCAACCTGCTAAAAGCGGCAAATTCACCCCTTTATAGCTTTCGTCGTGAAATCCTTAATGTATCGCAGGCAGTCTCTTTATTCGGAATGAGTATGACCCGCTCTATCGGTCTAGGCAATTCGGTTCGAAAACTCCTGAATGTTGATATGGAGCCTTACGGCATCAGTTCGGACCGTTTTGCAGAAATCTCTTCAATGCAGGGTGCACTTATGCACGCATGGTATAGTAAAATTGACCGTGTCAAAGCGGACAAACTATTTTTATCCGCTTTTTTGCAGGAAACAGGAAAAATCATTATAGCAAGCGATGTAATCCAAGAAGGCTTAGTCACCAATTTTAAAGCAGATATCGATAGTGCTATTGATATTGCCAGCGTTGAGCGCTCCTATATCAATGAAACAACCGCAGCCGTCACAGCTGCTATCTTTACCCATTGGAACTTTGATAGAGAGTTTATCGATATGATTCAATTCTCCGACACACCTGATCTTGCGCCTGAAGAGGTAAAAGAGTTTGCTACGGCATTAAATATTGTTAAAACGATTGTCCCTATCAATAACCCGTTGGGTGAACACGGTATCTCTTTTGGACTCAAAAAGGCTGAAGATGCAGGTTATGACATATCAAAACTTCAAGGTGCGATCGATTCGATCCTTGAAAAATTAAACGCCTGATAAAGGCGATTTTATGAAGCAACCGACCGTTACCATAATTGATACTTTTGGATTTTTTTTCCGTTCTTTTTACGCGCTACCTCCACTCAAAAATAAACAGGGTTTCCCTACCGGTCTTTTAACCGGATTTATAAACTTTATTGCCTCCTTGCATAAAGATCACAGCAGTGACTATCTGATCTTTGCCCTCGATGCTAAGGGACCCAGCTTTCGTGCCGAAATTGATCCCAATTATAAAGCCAACCGCTCCCCAGCACCGGAGGAGCTGATCATGCAACTCCCAATCGCCATAGAATGGATCGATAAAATGGGATATAAATCGCTCTCCATGAACGGCTATGAAGCCGACGACATGATCGCTTCGGTCGTTAGAGCCGCCCGTCAACACGGTTTTTTGGTTCGAGTTGTTTCGCACGATAAAGACCTATATCAACTGATTGATGATGATCGGGTTGTTTTAGTTGATGCTATTTCTAAAAAAGTGATGAATGAACGGCACTGTGAAGAGAAATACGGTGTTCATCCGCGTCAGTTTATCGATTATCAATCCCTTATCGGCGATACAGCCGATAATGTCCCCGGAGTAAAAGGGATCGGAAAAGTGACGGCGCAAAAACTTTTGACCCAGTTCGTCACCTTGGATGCAATGTATGAGAGACTCGAAGAGGTCACCCCCCCTAGGATTAAAGGGTTACTGGAAACCTATCGAGAGGATGCATTCCGTTCGCGTGAGCTGGTCCGTCTGAAAGATGATGTTTTTGAAACCCTCGATTTCAATGAATTTGCCATGCATTTTGATAATCCGTTTCTTCCAATATATGATGATTTGGTCCATTATGAGATGAATGCAGTACTTCGAACATTAAAAGCTAAGGCGCTATTTGAAGAGTCGCAACCCTCAACCACAGCCATAAAAGTTGAAAAGGCAGCAGTTCCGCAATGTGAGAGTATTGATGGATGCAGTGTGCTGATTGATAATGATGAAATATTGCAAAAGATTATTCAAGCCATCCCTCATGATGCCCTTATCGCATTTGATACCGAAACGACGGGACTCGATCCTACCAAAGATCATCTCGTCGGATTTAGCTTTAGCAGTGACGGCAAAAGCGGCTACTATGTTCCGATGATGCACAGTTATCTGGGAGTAGGGGATCAAGTAACTACCGAAGCGGCGGCGCAAGCGATCAAAGCGATTTTTACCCGTAAAGTCATAGGACATAATATCAAGTTTGATCTCCATTTTGTCACCCGATTTTTAGGTGTTGATCGTCTCGATATTTATGCCGACACGATGGTTCTCGCGTGGCTTACCGATTCGGCACGTTCTCTTGCCATGGATAACCTTTCTCAAAGCCTTTTGAACCATGAAATGATCCATTTCAAAGATACGGTCAAAAAAGGGGAGAATTTCGCCTCTGTTGCGATCGAGGATGCGTGTAAATACGCAGGTGAAGATGCCTATATCACCTATCGTCTCTACGAAGTGCTTCGTGAGAATCTCCTTCTAAAAGGTGGTCAGGAAGCGTTGGATGAGGCATATACCATCGAATTCCCTTTTACCCTGACACTACTGGGGATGGAGCGCGAGGGGATTGCGGTCGATACGGAAGTATTGGAACTCTTTAAAAAAGAGGTGGCATTAGAGATTGCAGCACTCACAGAGCAAATACACAGTGCTTGCGGTACGATCTTTAATCTCAACTCTCCCAAACAGCTTGGAGTTATTTTATTTGAAACATTGGGGCTTGCTCACGGCAAGAAAACCAAAACGGGGTACAGTACGGATGAGCAGGTTTTGGAAAGCCTTAAAGATGAACATCCAGTGATACCGATGCTGTTGCAATATCGAGAGTACCACAAACTCTATTCGACCTATATCGAACCATTGATCGCTTTGGCACAAAATGATCCGTCATCGCGTATTTATACGTCGTTTGTCCAAACAGGGACGGCAACGGGGCGGCTCAGCTCCAAAAATCCGAATCTTCAAAATATCCCCGTTAAAACGGTGTTGGGGATGCGGATCCGCGAAGCGTTTGTCGCTCCGCAGGGTAAAAAACTGATCGGAATCGACTATTCACAGATCGAACTTCGACTACTGGCACATTTCTGCCAAGACACGGTGTTGGTCAATGCCTTTAACGAAGGTCACGATATCCATATGCAAACAGCGATAGCATTGTTCGGAGAGGTTGATGCTCCGCGTAAACGTAATGTCGCGAAAACGGTCAATTTCGGACTATTGTACGGGATGGGACAGAAAAAGCTCTCCGATACCCTCGGAATTACCACCAAAGAGGCAAAAGAGATCATCGAACGCTATTTTGAAACTTTTCCGAGTGTCAAAGGATATTTTAGTGGTATCGTCGAACAGGCAAAAGAGCTGGGATATGTTGAGACACTCTTGCATCGCCGCCGTTATTTTGATTTCGCTAGTGCCACCCCGATGCTCAAAGCGGCGTACGAGCGCGAGTCGGTCAATACCGTATTCCAAGGCTCTGCATCTGATCTTATCAAGCTGTCGATGAACAAAATCGATATGATGATCCGAGCCGAGGGATTGCGTGCGCGAATGCTCTTGCAAATCCACGATGAACTGATTTTTGAGGTGGATGAAGATGTGGCAGAAGCCTATGCCACACGATTTGTCGAAGTCATGGAACATATTTTAGAACTGCGCGTTCCGCTTAAAACCTCGATGCACATCGGGAATCACTGGGGTGACTTGAAGTAAACCCTCCGTCATTCCCGACTTGATCGGGAATCCAGCTTAATGTGTTACTTTCTTGATTATCTGCTAAAATGTGTACTAATAAAATATTTAGGCTAAAATTATGAAATACAAAGATATGGATCAGACTCAAAAAGAAGCATATAAAGATATTCTTTTACATATGATTAATATTAAATCTCAAGAAGAACAAGAATATAGCCGTCAATATTTACGTTTTTTGACACTTGGAAATGGATCTGGTATTCTTCTTCTATCTGCTTTCATGGGTTCAATGGCTGAGAATTCTACACTAATTGCTACACTGGTTGACCCTCTTATTAAGTTTTCAATTGGTGCAATTTTGTCAGCTTTAATGTATTTTCCTTTTATGGTAGTTTCTAATCAAGCCACAATTAGTATTACGAATCAAGTTGACTTATTTTTTCGAAATGAAATGAATATAGAAGACATTCAAGGATATGGGTTTAGTAAATTGGGTATATTGATAGTCTGGCTATTAAAAATTAGTTCATTCTTAGCTTTGATATGGGGATTATACGAAAGTATACATATTTTAAAAGCACTTAAATAAGTTTCCTTCTCTTCTCATGCTCCCAGTATTAAATACAAAAGATCAGATTTAAAATTGATTATTTGCTATAATCGTTCTCATGAATAAAGAACAAATCTTAGATTATCTTAGAAATGTCAAAAGCACGTATGCGCAAGAGGGGTTTTTAATAGAAGCCCTTTTCGGATCGTACTCACGTGACGATGCCGATGCAAAAAGTGACATCGATATACTCGTCGAAGCCACACCGCAATTTGCCTCAAAATATGGTTTTCAAGCCTTTGAACGTATCCGTCAAATCCAAAATGAGCTGAGCAATGCACTCGGTGTTAAAGTTGATTTAGCGGATCGTACGGGGATGGGAAAAACGGCTAAAAAATTTATCATTGATCGGGCTATTTATGTCTAAAGAGTCGATCAGTAAAATCTATCTCGTTCTCGAAAAAATCGAATACATCGAAGAAATTATCAAAGAAGCAGGAAACATAACGAGAGCTTTAGAAGATGCCGTTACCAAACGCCCTGCGATTTTGATGCATCTCACCGCTATTGCGGAACAATTCAATAAACTCAAGATCGAAAATGCAACCCATATCCTTGATGTGTTTGATGTCGAAGATATAAAAGGGATTTATGATGTTCGTACCTATATCGCTCACGATTATGAAGGGGTAAATCTCGCCATTATCGAATGGATTATCCGAAATGGCCTACCGAAATTCAAAATATTATGTCAGAGTGTTATTACGCAACATAATTCCGTAAACGAATAGAGGTAATTTCATTGATAGCTGGATTCCCGCCTTCGCGGGAATGACGATTATTGAATATAAAAATACTCAAATAGGAGATTCAAATGGTCGAAAAAATCTTAGCCAATCTCGAAAAATCAAACTGTATGAGCGATGATACTTTTTTACAAGCAGTGAGCGAAGTTCTCACTTCATTAGAGCCGATCGTCAAAACCGATCCAAGATATGAGCAGTTTGCCATACTGGAACGTCTTGTAACCCCTGATCGGATTATCCAGTTCAAAGTTCAATGGCTTGGATGATAACAATCAAGTCCATATCAACAACGGCTACCGTATTCAGTTTAATAACTCTCTTGGACCCTACAAAGGGGGACTCCGATTCCATCCCAGTGTCACGACCGGAGTACTCAAATTTTTAGCGTTTGAGCAGATATTTAAGAACTCTTTGACAGGACTTCCGATCGGCGGAGCGAAAGGAGGATCGGATTTCGATCCAAAAGGGAAAAGCGATTTCGAGATCATGAGATTCTGTCGCGCGTTTATGCGTGAACTTTATCCGTATATCGGAGCACGTATTGATGTACCGGCAGGGGACATCGGCGTCGGAGCCAGAGAAATCGGATATCTCTTCGGCGAATATAAACGGATGACCCACAGTTATGACGGAGTTCTCAGCGGAAAACCCTATGCATTCGGGGGTTCATTAATGCGTCCTCAGGCGACGGGATACGGTGTGGTCTATTTCGCTAAAGAGATGTTAGCTCAAGAGCTTCAAGAAACGCTGGAAGGTCAGATATGTTCGGTAAGCGGTGCAGGAAATGTTGCCCTTCATACGATTGAGAAACTGCAATTTTTCGGTGCTCAAGTCATTACCTGCAGTGATAGCGAAGGGACCATATACGATCCCGAGGGGATCAAGCTCGAACTTCTCAAAAGTATTAAAGGGGATGAAAAGCATCTCTCATTAGAGAAATACAAAGATAAGGTTCCCGCCGCCACCTATACCAAAAAATCGGACTATCCGAAAAACGCTCATGCAGTATGGAGTTATCCCTGTTTTGCAGCATTTCCGTGTGCAACTCAAAATGAATTAACCCTAACGGATGCAGAAAGACTCATAAAAAATGGGTGTATCGCTGTCGTGGAGGGGGCGAATATGCCCTCCACACCCGATGCCATTAATCTTTTCCAGCAAGAAGGTATTTTGTTCGCCCCGGGTAAAGCATCCAATGCCGGAGGGGTAGCGGTAAGTGAGTTTGAAATGTCTCAAAACGCATCAATGGAGAAATGGGATTTTGACAAAGTGGACCGCAAGCTTGATGAGCTTATGCGCCAGATTTACAAGCGGATTTCGTTAACCGCAAAAGAGTACGGAGTAGAGCGAAATTTTGTAGATGGAGCAAATATAGCCGCATTTAAACGGGTAGCAGAGGCAATGATCCTAGAGGGGGTATAAGCTGTTTATACTTTCAGGATATATCCCTCTCCCCTGACATTATGGATTTCCACTTCTTTAACTGTATTGCGTATCTCTCGGATATGCGAAGCAATAGTATTGTATTTGATATATTGATCTTCCCAAATATACTGGATAAACATATCATACGTGATGATACTGTTACGGTATTTTGTTAGAAAATAGAGGATATTCCGCTGATTTTTGGTGAGGTTAACAATTTCACCACTGCGTAAAAGCTGTTTAGTAATGAGGTTGAATGTATAGAGAGGGGCGATTTGAATCGCCTCATCTTCAGTGGAGAGAAGAAGCTTTTGAACCCGAAGCAGCAACTCCATCAGATCGAACGGTTTTTTCAGGTAATCGCTGCATCCAAGCTTATAAGCATGGGTAATACTTTCGATATCGGTATAGGCAGTCATAAAAATGATAGGTTTTCCGGGATCATTTCGTAAAATCCAATCGCTAACCTCAAATCCGCTAGCCCCGGGTACATTTATGTCAAGAACATAGATATCCGAATTAAAACTGCATTGGCAAAGCATCTCATTTCCCTCGCCGAATATCTCGACGTCATAGGAGTGGAGAGAAAAAAAATCGCTCAAATTGTTTCTTAATGCATATTCATCTTCTAGCAAGGTAATTTTCATCACTGATTGTTCCCTTTAAATGTATATGTAAAGACGGTTGTCCCCTCTGAAGATTCTACTTGCGCTAGAATGTTGAGTCTCTGGCATATCGAAGAAACTATCTCCAGCCCGATTCCCATACCGATGGTATTGTACGCCTCACGGTATCCATCAGAAAAAATGCAGTGGGGGTTTATAATGGTATTTCCTCTATTGGTAATCTTGAGTAAGACCTTCGATTTATTGTTGATAGAGATATTGATTACACTGTTTTCAAAAGAGTATTTGATAGCATTAGAGATAGTATTGTCTATGATACGCTGTAAATCGGCAGAGACAATTTCAACAAAATAGATCTCTTTGGCATCGAGTTCAATCCGTATTTTTTTTACCTCTGCAAGAAGTGTGAAATACTCTAACCGCTTTCGTAAAAATTCGCTCAAATCAATGACATCGTTTTTATGAGGGGAAGTTTTTTTCGTTTCCAAAGCATAATAGAGGTCTTCATAAATGAGATGAAGTGATTTTGCCGCAGCGTGCATCGTATCGACATAGGAATTTTTAGGGTATCGGTATCCGTACATCTCTGCAGATGTTTTGATAATACTAAGGGGATTGTAGAGTTCGTGAAAGGAGTGTTTTAGGAGCGATTTAAGGTATTTGATAACGGTGTGTTTTTTTAGATGAATTTTAACTCTGGTGAGCACATCTTTTTCATAAAAAGGCTTAATGAGATAATCGTCTCCACCGCTTTCAAACCATTTTTCTTTCTCTTCATTCGTTGGCGATTCGCTTATAATGAGAATTGAAATGTCATTATTCAATTCATTGTTTTTGATTTGTCGGCATAGTTCATAAATGTCAATATCAGGTATCAAATTCTCAAGAATAATCATATCAAAATTAGTCTGAGAAATGCGCATAAGAACCTCTTCACCGGTTTTGGCGATATAAAGATCCAAATCAATCGGAGTAAGAATATCTTTCATACGTAAGATGTTTTGTACGTTATTATCTGCTAACAATACTTTGGGACTTTCTAGATTGTATGAAAACATAGCCGCTTCTTTTTAGTGATAATCGTAATGTAGTATTATGCAAAAACGATAGAGCTTTTGATTGTTTTAAAATCCATCTCAGAAAGCCGTTTTGCAATCCAAATTTTACATTCTCCCTCTTCTAAAACATCAATTAAACTTTCACAACGGCTAATCGCCCCTTTGTTTAGTGCATCGATGAACTCACGACGAAATGAAATATCAAGTGTTGAAAAGTCGATTTCGGTACTCTCTTTTTTTTCATCAGTATTAATGGTTTTCTCTACACAATTAAAATCCAAATATTCGTTCATGAATGGTCCTTTTCGAGACAAACTGAATTAAAATATCATATCACAAAATATATTATAATTAATTTTTTGCATAGTACCTGCATTTTTTTCTAATATGATGGCAAGAATAGAATAAAGTCTGAAGCAGGAGAAACAAAATGTCGTTGATGAATACCAAGGTTTTATTGGGTGAATATGACAAACTAGGAAGTAAGGCAACGCAGCTTCAAATGCTCAACAAACGACTTGAATATTCTCAAAAATACTTAAAAGCTATCTTTGACGGGCAGCCCAACATTATTATTGCTAATTGTAATAACAATGGATTATGTGATGGAAACAAGGCTTTTTTTGATTTTGCCGGTTATCCTGATGTTCCCTCATTTTTAACAGATCATGATTGTATCTGTAATTATTTTATAGAACGGGAGGGATATCTTTCTTCGATGATGGAGGGGGTATTTTGGATTGAGTATGTTAAAGACAACCCTGAATATTCTCATTACGCTTTGATGAAAAAAGGGGGGAAAGAGTGTGTTTTTAGTGTCAGTGTTAATGAAGTGCATATAGAAACTGACAAAATCCATATTGCCTCTTTTTCAGATATTACTGAACTAGAAGAGTACAAAAAGACTCTCGAGGAGCGGATTAAAACGGAAGTTACAGAAAACCGCAAAAAAGATCAGATGCTGCACAATCAGTCAAAAAGTGTTCAAATGGGGGAAATGCTCAATATGATTGCACATCAATGGCGCCAGCCTCTTAATGCAATCAGTGCATCGGCAATCTCTGTATCAATGAAGCTAGACCTCGAAGAGTTGGGACCTGATGACATCCGTGAGCATCTCACCTATATTCAGTGGCGTGTCCAAAAGATGTCTCAGACAATCAACGATTTTATGAATTTTTTTAAGCCAGATCAGGAAGTTCAAGAGTTTAAACTACGCGATGTCATGATAGAGATAGAGTCATTGATGAAAGCACAATTGCAAGGAAGAGGAATCAGATTATACTATGATTTGACAAATCCAATCTCAATCTGTAGCTATAAAAAAGAGCTGGCACATGTTCTCATCAATATCATTGCTAATTCTCGTGACGCTTATGAGGGTCAACACTTAGCGGCTAAAACAATCGATGTTTCAGTTACACAAGATGAAGATGGGGTAATTATCATATCAGTTCAAGACTGTGCAGGTGGGATAGATCCTGATAATATTGAAAAAATTTTCGATCCATACTTTACAACAAAAGACCAAGGTAAAGGTACTGGCATCGGTTTATATATGAGTAAACGAATCGTTTGTGAGATACTGGGCGGATCGATAGAGGCATGCAATACCGAAAGCGGTGCAAAGTTTATAATAACATTTAAAAACAAAGATATTAATATTTAGTTCTGCATTTTTTCTGCATTCTTAAATCCTATACTGTCTCAATGAATTGTATTCAGTGAGATTTGGTGGAACTGCCAAATTTTGTAAGGAAGAGAACATGGAGATCACACAGCTTGATGACCAAGATTTGCTCAAAGAGATTGGTCGCCGTTTTCAAGAGAAAAGCGCTTCGATCCAAGAGATGGAATTTTTAACCAAAAAACTCCTTGAACTCAATGAAAAAGCAAAAGAAGCGGAGGAGGTTAAAACCTACTTTCTATCTCTGATAAAAAACGAGTTCAATAATCCCATGACGGTATTACTTAATTTGGTTAAAAAAATCGGAGGAGACAATGATCCTGCCAAAGCTTCCAGAATTGCAACAATGATGCACAAAGAGTTAATGTATCTCGATTTCAGCCTAAAAAATATTTTTGCCGCTTCTGAAATCGAATACGGACAAAAAGCAAACAGTTATGTCCGTATTCGTCCAGAAGAGATAGCTGACGAAGCAATCAGTTACTTAGAACCGATGATTAAGGAGAAACTACTTTACGTAGAGGTAATCACAACAGTACCAACGATGGTAGTTGATGCTCAAAAATTTTATCTAATCCTATTAAATCTTCTCTCAAACGGATGCGAGTTTTCTTATCCATCTACAACACTATCGATTTCGTTTATTCAAGATGATAACGACTATGAAGTAAGGGTATCGAATATGGGTGAAAAGATCAATGAAGAGAGTGGCAAAAATATTTATAACCGCTTCTACAAATACAGTATTGGAAAAACCCGTCCGACTCAGGGGCTTGGACTAGGGCTCAGTGTTGTTAAGGGACTGTGCGAGTCGATGGAAGGGACGATTGATTATTCTGAAGATGAGGGGAAAACCATATTCGTCGCTAGGTTTCCACTTAAAAATGAAAAAGGTATTTCGGTCTCACATGGATTCGGGTCAGATGAATTCTTTGATAGCAGTTTCGCACATTCATTAAAGGAGTTTTAATGAATATTCAAAAATATATCCAAGTCGGTGAATTTTTCATCGGAATCAAACCGACAGAAGTATTTACTATATTAGGGTCATGTGTTTCAGTGTGTCTCTATGATCGGATGGAAAAGATCGGTGGCATGAACCATTATCTCATCCCTTTATGGAACGGAAATGGTCTACAAACTCCGAAATACGGGAATATTGCCATTCAAAGGCTAATAGAGGGGATGATTAACATCGGATGCAATATAGAAAACCTTGAGGCCAAAATTTTCGGTGGAGGTAACGTGATCGATACTGTCTCTCAGGAATCGATGATGGTGGGGAGAAAAAATATTGTTATTGCTCAAGAAGTGTTGGGCGAATACCATATCCCAGTTACTGCCAGAGATGTAGGGGGAGCACTCGGAAGACGGATAATGCTAGAAAGCCAGACAGGCAAGGTGATGCTCAATTATATTAACGAGGAGATATAGATGAAAAACTATGATATTGCTGCACTTAAAACATTGACAAAAGAACTCGTCGTTTTATATGTTGAGGATGAGGAGGATATCCGCCATCAAATGCTAGGGCTGCTACGAATTCTGTTTAACAAAGTTGATGTAGCGTGTGACGGATTTGTTGGATTGGAGATGTTCTATAAGCGTTCTTATGATTTGATTATTACCGATATTCAAATGCCGAATATGAATGGGCTGGATATGATAGAGCGCATTCGGATGGTCAATACCGATATACCCATCATTATTACAACCGCATTCAGTGATCAGGATTATTTTATACGCTCCATTGATCTCAAAATTGACAAGTACCTTCTCAAACCGATCGAAGAGAGCCGTGCCAAAAATGTTTTTTTCGATCTTGCTTGGATGATTGACGATCGTAAAAAAGCGAAAGAGTACGAAATTCAGCAGTTGCAGGAGAAGATAAATCATCTATCCGAACGGATTATTGCCCAAATTACCGAAAGCTATCTTTCACCGTGTATTATCTATACCGATAATACCGTTCGTTATTTTAACGACCCTTTTTGTGCTATTTTCGATGCTGTAGAATTACAGCGGTTTTTAAAAGGGGAAGCGGAAGGATTACCGTTTGATAAGCGATCCGGATTTTTACACTCTCTAGCCGAATATGATGAAAAAGAGCCTCAAAATAACCGCATCTCTGTCTCGAAACGACAGGGACGTAAAATATACCGAATAGCCCGTCGGGATATCCATATTGATAATGAAGATGAAGAAAGTTGCATCTATTTTTTTAACGATATTACTCTCGAAGAGTATCAAAAAATCAAAATCAAATCTTATACCGAAATTCTCGAAGAACTGGTAATTCAGAACCATTACCGTGGCAAAAAACATTCCGATATTGTCCCCAAAGCAAAAAAGTCGGTTCCGTTAGTACAGGAGAATTTGACGCAAGATGTACCTGCTGAAAAGCATAAACCTTCAATAGAAAAGTCTACGCAAAGCAAACTCGCAATCGATGATGATGAAAACCGACTTTTGCGCCGTTCGCATACTCACAAAACGACAGCATCTGAATATATTTCCGAACTTGACAATGAAATTCTACAAGAGCTTCAGGAGCTTGACGAACTTGACAATGATATTAAAGAATCTATCTATCTTCTGAGTGTAGAAGCTGATATCGACGCTCTTCGTCAAATGTCGGTTCAGTTAGAGATATATGCTCATGAGATCAGTATGCTTTTCGAGTTTGAAGATCTTGCCTATGCGATCCGATCTCTAGCCAAAGTGCTTTCCGAGATCAAAGATAGTTCCATTGATGAGAAAAAAATGAAAAAAATCATCCTTTTGCTTAGCGGTATACAATCGGATCTAAGCGAATGGCGACGATTGTTGTTTATAGCACAAAGTACTTTGGATATTCACTATCTTGACAGTTCACTCTTTAGTACCTGTCTGCAAATTGAGCTTATTCTCTCCGATGAAATCAATGAAATCGATTCAACCGAAGAAGATTTAATCCTTTTTTAGAAAATAAAATTAGCATTAAAGCGAGGTTTTTCATGAAAATGATCAAAACACACGAAGCAATAGGGCATACCAAAATGTTGAGAGTCCTTTATGTCGAAGATGAATATGAGATACGTGAAAACATGACAAAAATTTTAAATATGCTTTACGCACATGTTTTTATAGGGGTGGATGGTCTGGATGGTCTGGAAATCTATCGGAGTAATCCCAACGATATCGATT
Organism: Sulfurimonadaceae bacterium; assembly: GCA_963845295.1. GTDB lineage: Bacteria > Campylobacterota > Campylobacteria > Campylobacterales > Sulfurimonadaceae > Sulfuricurvum. Next base: position 128,132 of record CAWJRP010000005.1, read on the forward strand.
TGATCATTGCCGATATTACGATGCCAAATATGGATGGTTTAGAGATGATTGAAGAGATACGACGAGACAACCCTGATATCCATGCAATTATCATTACCGCTCATAATGAGCCTGAATATTTTATTCAAGCGATTAATATAGGAATTGATAATTTTATCGTCAAACCGATCGATATGCAGCAAATGATGAATGTTCTCTCCAAAAGTGCCAAAACTGTGAAGATAAAAAAAGAGCATAAAAATTACGCCACACATTTGGAGACAATGCTTGCAGAAAAAAAAGAGGAGCTAGAGCGGTCGTATATATACGATTCATTAACCGGATGTTTTAAAAAAGAGAAACTTATTGCTGCGGTTGAAAGTAACCCTGAGCACCTAATAATATTATTAAATATAGATAATTTTGATTCGATTAACTCAACCTATGGCTATGAAATAGGGGATCAAATTTTGTTTATGTTTGCCGAATATCTTCGCACTCATATTAACAACACCAATACACTTTATCGTGTCGCATCGGATGAATTCGTAATTTTTTGCTCCAGCTGTACTGATGAGAATGACATATGTCCCATCGAGACCCTTTATGAGGGGATACAGAGCTACATATTCAAAGTTGAGGATATTCTCATCAGTATCACCTGCACCATCGGTATCGCGTCGTCTCCAAATGCTTTGGTAAAAGCTCATGCGGCGATGAAAGAGGCACGGATGATAGGGAAAAATCGCTGTCAAATTTATCAAAATGATTCTGATTATATAGCTGGACAAAAAAATAATATCGAGTGGATGCGTAAAATCCGTCTTGCTCTCAACGAAGATCGTATTGTCCCTTACTTTCAGCCTATCGTCGATAATTTGACCGGGAAAATTATTAAATACGAAGCACTCGCACGAATCATTGAAGATGGTAAGCCAATTAGCCCTGAGCATTTCATTGGACCGGCAAAACTTGTGGGACTTCTACCCAATATCACTCAAGTCATGTTGGAAAAAACCTACGCGATATTTGCCGATAAATCAGAATCATTTAGCGTCAATATCACCGAAGAAGATCTTAAAAACAGTCATCTTGCTGTAATTATGACGCAATTAGGCGAAAAATATGGGGTTGAGCCTTCTCGTGTAACCCTGGAAATACTTGAAAATATCTCATCAAATGGAACAAATGAATCGATTAAACAGCTGAATGAGTTGTCGCAGATGGGATATACGATTGCGATCGATGATTTCGGAAGTGACAAATCAAACTTTTATCGTATTCATTCAATACACGTCGATATCATCAAAATCGATGCTGCCTATATCAAAGATATTGATACAAATAAAACGTCTGAACTGATTGTCAAAACCATTGTTTCACTTGCACAAGCGATGGGGATTCCTACGGTTGCCGAGTTTGTAAGTTCGGAATCAATTTATCACAAAGTTAAAGAAATGGGCATCAACTACTCGCAAGGGTATTATTTCGGGAAACCTATGCCAATGTAGATGTAAGAGCCCAATTTGAATTTATTACGAGGAGGACTTAATTATGAAAAAAGAATGGATATTTGCCGGATGGGTCATTACACTATTTTTAGTGCTGTTCTATGTTGCATCAATTTATACGTATCAAATCAAAATACTCCATAATGAGAGAAGAACCTTAGAACCGTATCGCGGAAAGGTAATGCTCATCGTTAATACTGCCAGCCAGAGCAATTACACCCCCCAATTAAGTGGACTTGAAAAACTTTATCAAAGCTATCGTGGACGTGGGTTTGAAGTAATTGGATTTCCCTCAAATCAATTTACCGTTCAAGAGCCGTTAAACGGTAAATCGATTGAGAATTATTGTAGACAAAAATACGGTGTAACATTTCCGATATTCGGAAAAATGGATATCAATAGTAATACTGCACATCCTCTGTACCGTTATCTAAAAAATACAATTAGCGGTTTTAGAAAAAGTGACTTAATTGCGTGGAGCTTCACTAAATATTTGATTGACCGCAACGGATTCGTCATTCGCCGTTATTCTCCGCACGTAAAACCTGAAGAGATTGCAGCAGATATCGAAAAAATTTTATGAATCTATACTGGAGGCAGCGCAATGAAAAAGTGGATGAAATTTCTTAAAATGGTCTTAGGAGTTTAATATGGAGCAAAACACGGCACAATCCGGACGAGAGCGTTACCTGACGTTTTTTCTGGGAGAGGAACAATACGGTATCGCGATCGATCGGATCAAAGAGATCATTGCGATGATGAAAGTGACTCATGTCCCAAAAACCCCGGAGTATATGCGCGGTGTTATTAACCTGCGCGGTTCGATCATTCCGGTAGTAGACACAAGGCTTCGATTTGGGATGGAACCTAAAGAGATCGATATGAATACAACCATTATCATTGTTGAAATTGAAAAAATGAACATCGGTTTTATCGTTGACCGTGTCGAAGAGGTGGCGAGTATTGATAGTTCAAAACTCAGTGAACCGCCGAAGTTCGGAAATAGTATTGATACCGAGTTCATCTGCTCAATGGTACAGATCAATGATAACGTTGTCATGATTTTGGATGTCCTCAAGCTTTTTCATGCGGATGAACTGATGAGTTTGGAACAAATACAACAAACACACGCAAGTGAAGGAGAATAAGATGAATTGGTTAGAAAACATGGAACTAAAAATCAAGTTGATCTTGTTGACGGTAGTAATGGTTGCAGGACTTTTGATTGTCGGTCTAATCGGTTTTAGCGGAATCAGCCAATGGTCAAAAGATATGACGACATTCGGCGAAAAACGGATACCTATCATGATAGCCTTAAGCGATCTTAACCGCGAGAGGATGTCGATCCGTGCCCAAACTTTGGAGGCATGGAAATACCAAAACGATCCGAGTGCCACCGAAGGGTTTCAAAAGATCATCGACGCGCGTAAAAAGTCGTGGGATAGCATCGATCAAAACTGGAAAATAATAGATGAGTTTAATCCTTCCAGTGATAAGGGGAAAGTGCTTAAAGGTGATCTTGTTCCCGCTTATAAAGGATGGAGGGATATTTATGTTCAGCTTGACGCTCTGTTGGCTAAATTTGCCACCCCTCATGATGCTACGATGCATGCCGCCCTTTTTGCCACCTATAAAGAGAGTGTTTCCAAAATGGTTCCTCTCTCCGACTCGATGGGCAAATTAATGACTGAAATGGGAGACAACAATAAAAAGAACACCGTTACGATGATAAAAGATGCCGAAAGTGACTCTGCGAACAAAAACACTATGATGCTCATCACAATCGGTATAGTCCTTGTGGTTGGAATCTTGCTTGCCGTCCTCATCATCCGCTCCATTACCCGCTCTATCACTTCTAGCGTCACCTCTATTCGTGATGGTGCAATGCAGATCACCTCTGCTTCCGATCAGGTTGCCTCTTCATCCTCCGCTCTGGCAGAGGGGGCTAGTCAACAAGCTTCCAGTGTAGAAGAGGTGAGCGCAACCCTCGAAGAGTCTACCGCGATCAACTCTCAAAACACCGACAATGCACGTCAAGCCGATATCCTGGCTAAGAATGCAAACGATTCAGCGAAAGCGGGATATGAGAAAGGGGAACAGCTATCTCACTCTATGCACGCGATCACCGAATCAGCGGCTAAAATCTCAGGTATTATTAAAACCATCGATCAAATCGCTTTCCAAACGAACCTTTTGGCACTCAATGCAGCCGTTGAAGCGGCACGTGCGGGTGAGCATGGTCTTGGGTTTGCCGTGGTTGCCGATGAAGTACGAAATCTAGCTCAACGTGCAGCCTCTGCTGCCAAAGAGACCTCTGATATTATTGAAGAGGTTGTAGGTCAGATCAAAGAGGGGAACCAAATCGCCCTTGCAACCCATACCTCGTTCCAAGAGATTGTTGAACAGTCTAAAAAAGTATCCGATCTGATCGGTGAAATCGCTATTGCAGGAAAAGAGCAGGCAGAGGGTATGGGTCAGATCAATCAGGCTATGGGTCAAGTAGATCAAGTAACCCAACAAGTGGCGGCTAACTCAGAAGAGGCGGCAGCAGCAGCTGAAGAGCTAAACGCGCAAGCCACCTCTATGATGGAAACCGTCCGTATCCTCGCAAAAATGGTCGGGATGGAAAGTGATGCACCGGTATCTCATGTTGAAATTATTTGATTGTTAATATAAAATTAACATACATTTACCCAACACTCACTACAATACCAAATATTTTTCACATAGGTCTTGCATGAACAAAGTTCTCTCACTTCTAAGCTCCATGAAAACGATGGCTGCTCTTATGCTCATTTTTGCCGTCTCTATAGGTTACGCTACATTTGTTGAAAACGACTACGGCGCGATGTCCGCCAAAGCCGATATCTACAATGCCCGTTGGTTTGAAGTTCTTTTGGGACTTTTAACGCTCAATTTGATTTTGAATATTATTAATTTCAATATGGCACGAAAGGGCAAATGGCTTGTATTTACCTTTCACGTCGCATTCTTGATTATTCTCGTCGGTGCGGCAGTTACCCGCTATATCGGGTTTGAGGGGACAATGCACATCCGTGAAGGACAGAGCAGTGATTTGTTAGTCAGCTCAGAACCTTATATATCATTCAATGTCCTCAAAGATGGGAAAAGCTATCCGTTTAAAAAAGTTTTGTATCTCTCAAAACGAACGTCAAACCACTTTGAGCAAGAGTTGGCTTTAGCTGATAAATCGATAAAAGTTAAACTTGACAATTATATGGGTGATGCTAGCTATGAAGCGTTGTCCGACCCAAAAGGGCAACCGCTGTTTAACCTAATGGTAACCGGTGCAGAAGGGGCTCAACAAGTCACTTTGAAGCGCGGTGAATTTATAGAAGCCAATGATTTGGTTATCGATTTTGACTCTAACAAAACGTTTGACAAACCGGTAGTTTCTCTTAGCGTTGAGAAAGATACACCGTATATGAATATACCGACACCCCTTGCAACACTCAGCATGGATACCCAACAAAATTCAAGTCTGAATGCCGGTAAACATGAAATGACCAAACGTACCCTGTTCCAAAGTCCAAAAAGCGGATTCGTTATGCGAGGATTTTTACCAAAAGCCTCGATGCAGCTAGTCTCTAGCCCTTCAAAAGGGAAAGGTCCTATGATGCAGCAAGGTGCTCAGGATGCTTTGACACTTAGTTTTGTCAGCGGTGATAAAAAAGCGACAGAAATTATATTAGGAACACCGGGTAATGTCGGTGAAGCTAAAAAAATAATCTTGGGTGATCTCATCATCGAAGCGTCATACGGTTCGATTGAACGAAAACTTCCTTTTGCTATTGCACTTCGTGACTTTGAGCTAGAGCGCTATCCGGGATCAATGTCTCCGGCATCGTATGCGAGTGAAGTGAGTGTCATTGACCCTGCCAATCAAGAGAAATTTGATTTTAGGATTTATATGAACCATATTTTAGATTATCAAGGATACCGATTCTTCCAATCGTCATTTGACCAAGACGAGTTAGGTACGGTTCTCTCGGTTAATCATGATCCGGGGACATTAATTACCTACATCGGATATATTCTTCTCGCAATCGGAATGTTCGGAGTGTTGATCGTGAAAAACGGTCGATTTAATCTCCTCGGTGAAAAACTAAAATCGATTAAGGCAAAAAGTACCCTTGCGGCTTTAGCGGCAGTCATCTTAGTGATGTTTAGTTCAACAAACGCTATCGCGGCAGATGAAGAAAACCCTGTTATACAAACAGCAAAAGGGTTTGATAAAGCCCATGCCGATAAGTTCGGTCATCTCATCGTTCAAGATGCCAGTGGCCGCATGAAACCTATCGATACCCTCAACCATGAAATTTTGGCGAAACTCAACCGCAGTGACAGCTTTTTGGGTCTTACCCCGAATCAAGTCGTATTAGGGATGATGCTCCGCCCTGATGCATGGCGTGAAATTGCCATCATCCGTACAGGTGACAAAGAGATCAACAAACTGATCGGTCTTCCTGAAGCCAGCAGAGCAGCAGCTTTTTCACAGTTTTTCCAAGCTCCCGATGAAATCAAAGGATACAAACTCGCTGGGCTCGTTGATGAAGCGAATCGTAAAGCTCCGGGCAAACGGGATAAATTTGACAAAGCACTCTTACAAGTGGATGAGCGGGTCAATGTGGCTTATATGGTGTATACCGGCTCTTTGGTACGAATGTGGCCGAAACCGAGCGATAAAAACCACAAATGGGATGCTACTATAGACGCATTACAGACGTTTAGCCCGAAAGACTCAGAAATTGTCCGCCTTCTTGCTATCAGTTATTTCGGTTCTATCGACGAAGCGATGAAAAGCGGTGATTGGACAAAAGCGGACGAAGCACTCACACGTATCGATAAATATCAACGTTTTGTCGGGGCAAGTGTCTATCCGAGTGATATGAAATCGAAAGTAGAAATTTTCTACAATAAATCGAATATCTTCGAACAACTCTGGCCTCTCTATTTTGTCGTCGGATTTACGTTGCTCATTTTATCCTTTATCAAAATTATCAAACCGACATTCCGTGAGGTGTGGTTGAGTAAAATCTCGTTTGGTCTCCTTGTCCTTTTCTTTGCCGCACATACTGCGGGATTGATTATGCGTTGGTATATTTCAGGTCATGCACCGTGGTCAAACGGTTATGAGTCAATGATCTATATCGGTTGGGCGAGTGTATTGGCAGGATTTATCTTCTCACGCCGCTCAGTGATGACGATGGCGGCTACGGCGATTATGACGGGGCTTATCCTCTTTGTCGCCCATCTCAACTGGATGGATCCTCAGGTGACGAATCTTGTTCCGGTACTACAGTCATACTGGTTGGCTATCCACGTTGCTATGATTACGGCAAGTTACGGTTTCTTGGGACTTGGAGCATTGCTTGGGATGATTACACTCATCCTGTTCTTCCTCAAAAATCCGAAAAATTCGGCACGTCTTAACCTCGCCATCAAAGAACTCAATGCAATTAATGAGATGAGCTTATTGGTCGGTTTGATACTTTTGACCGTCGGAAACTTCCTCGGTGGAGTTTGGGCGAATGAGAGCTGGGGACGCTACTGGGGATGGGATCCGAAAGAGACATGGGCACTCGTGACCATTCTAGTCTATGCGGTGGTTATCCACTTGCGTATGATCAAAGGGGCGTACAGCGATTTTATCTTCAGTGTCGTGTCGCTGATTGCTTTTACGTCGGTATTGATGACTTATTTCGGGGTAAACTATTATCTCGGCGGTATGCACTCGTATGCAAAAGGGGATCCCGTTCCGGTTCCTGATTTTGTCCCATGGACCTATGCCGTGATCGCTATCGTGATTGCGATGGCGTATCCAAAAAGAAGCACGAAGTAGGGGACTTCCCCTACCGTTCGTGGGCCGTGAACTAAGACCCTTCGACTTAGCTCAATCTACAGTTTTATTTAAACCATCCCTTTACTTTTTCAAATGTCGATTCAAACATCGACTCATGCGGTTTGGATTCGATACCGAAACTCTCTTGAAGCTTCTGAAGTAACTCTTCTTGCGCCGAGTTTAGACGATTAGGGTAGGTGAGGTGGATTTGAGCGATCAAATCCCCTTTACCGCGTCCGTGAACATCTGCTACCCCTTCGTTGCGGAAACGATACTGCTGAGCGTCTTTGGTTCCCGTTTCGAGTTCTAATGTCAGTTCGCCGTTCAATGATGGGATCGTGATGTTTTCACCCAATACCGCTTGGGTAAAAAATACCGGAACTTCGAGATAGATATCATTGCCGTTACGGATAAAGTGGCTGTCCTCTTCTACTTCAAACGTGACATACATATCACCTCTCACACCGCTTTTACCGGTATTACCCCGTCCTGATACACGCAAACGGTTCCCCGTATCGATTCCGGCAGGGATTTTGATCGTCACGCTCTCTTTGGTCTCCGTGTAGCTTTTACCTTTACAGTCACCGCATTTCTCACTCGCCATCGTCCCCTCGCCGTGACATGCAGGGCAGGTTTGGGAGAACGTCATGAAACCTTGGCGGACATACACTTGTCCTTTGCCGCCACATTGGCTGCAGCTGGTTACTTTACCGTCTTTGGCTCCGGTTCCTTTACAGGTTTTACACGAACTTTTACTTGTAAATGTTACCTCTTTTTCGCATCCGAAAACCGCTTCTTTGAAGCTGACGCGCATCTCTACACCCATATCGAGCGGAAATTTATCGGATTGCGCACGTGATTGTTTACGTCCGCCACCGCCGAAACCGTTGAACATCTCTTCGAAAATACTTCCGAGATCGTCAAATCCGCCGCTGCTTCGTCGACCCGCGCCCCCTTGTAACCCCTCTTTACCGTAGCGATCATAGATAGAGCGCTGTTGATCGTCACTGAGGACTTGATATGCTTCATTGCAAAGTTTGAACTTGTGTTCTGCACTCTCATCACCCGGATTACGGTCTGGATGGTAGAGTTTCGCCATACGGCGGTACGCTTTTTTAATCTCATCACCGTTGGCATTTTTAGTGACTTCTAAAATTTCATAATAACTCAAATTTTCCACGTATCTACTCCGAAAACATATTTTTCGCGCAATTATACCATGTCAAAAAGAGTGTTAGCTTAATTGAGTCATTAAGACTAAACTATTTATGGCACAACCTTTGCTACAATAACGATTATGAAAAGATCTCTTGAAAAATTTAACCGCCTCGTTGATGCCCTCCAGCAGCTCCCCACCATCGGGCAAAAATCGGCAACCCGTTTGGCATATCATATGGTTATGCACGACAGCTTCGGCGCCCTCAAACTCGCTCATGCTATCGAAAATGCCATTACTTCACTAAAAAAATGTCGATCATGCGGCGGTCTGAGTGAAGATGAGCTCTGCTCGATCTGCAGTGATGATCGTCGTAATCATGAAATCCTTTGTATTATCGAAAATGCCAAAGACATTTTAACATTCGAAGAAAACGCTCTCTTTGATGGCCGTTATTTTGTCTTAGACTCTATCGAAGAGCTTGATATCTCTCATCTGCGCGGGATTATCCAAAGCGGTATCAAAGAGGTCATTTTTGCCCTGACCCCCTCTATCGCCAACCAAGGGGTTATGCTCTATATCGAAGACAAACTGATCGACTGCGATGTCCGATTTAGCCGCATTGCGCAGGGAGTTCCTACGGGGGTGAGTTTGGAAAACGTTGATATTCTCTCTCTCACTAAAGCGATGGAAGATCGGGTCAGTATTTAATATATTCTTGATATCGATCAATAAAATTCATCTCCTCACTCGCTACACTTCATCAATTTTTTTTGGAGTAATGTAGATGAATAAAATTCTTTTAATATTTTTTATAGGTGTGCAGCTTAACGCTTCTGATGGATACAGCGTATATAAAAAACATTGCATGCAGTGCCATGTTGAGATGATGGAAAAAAAAGAGGTCATTAAAGTAATCGACACACTAAAAGCGCCCCCTATGGTAGAAGTCGCCAACCGTTTAAATGAAAATATCATTATTGCAGATGATGACAGTGATGTTAAACGTCGTGTTACTATCGCATTTATAAAAGATTACATTGATAATCCGAGCGTTCAATACAGCATGTGCCATCCGATGGCAATCGAGAAATTCGGGATCATGCCCTCACAAAAAGGGAAACTGAACAATGATGAAAAACAATCGGTCGCGGAGTGGATCGTTGAACGGTACAAAAAAACCATTTTTAAATAATCCCTCTATCCTTCAATAATTCCAATCACTGATTTTATAACTTCACGCAAATAAATCTGAGCCTATAAAGCTCTGATTCTTCATTAAATGATTACTTTCGTACAGAATACCCACATTGACAATTAATTGTTAGAAAAAATGTTTTATAATTAGAACATAAGAAGGTAGAATTTCACTAAAGGTAACTTATGAACAATAGTAAACGTTATAAATCGATTGATAAACGAGTTATTACTGAAGGCGAGATCATCGACTTTACGATTTACTTAACGAATGAAACCAAAACAAATATGACCCTTTTTTTGCAAAGCGATACGGTCGTCGATATTCATAACAAAGCTAGATTGCACCAAGTAGAACGTCTTTATATCGAAGATACGGACAGTTTACGGTACGAAGCGTATGTACAAAAGCATATTCAAACGATTGCACGAGCGGAAAACATCCCGATCGACAGCAAAGCGATGATTATCTATGAACGTGCAACCTCCGTTATCAACACAATGTTTCATAATCCTGAATCTTTGGAAAATATACAAAATATACAACCTCTCGTTAACTCTATGGTTGATGTTATACTGCGTGACACGGCCGCAATCGAATCGCTTTTAAAGATAACGGCTCATGATTATTACACCCATACCCACTCAATCAATGTCAGTATCTATGCTCTTAGTCTTGGAAATTTTTTAGCACTTAGTGAACAAGAGTTAGCACTGCTTGGAATGGCAGCCATATTGCATGATATTGGAAAAAGCAAAGTCGACTACGAGATCATTAATAAAAACGGAAAACTCACAGAGCTGGAGTTTGAAACGATGAAAGCCCATCCGGATACCGGGCATGCTTTAGCTATCAAAATGGGAGTAACTGATCCGAAGGTACTATCCGGAATTCGCCATCATCATGAAAAAATAGACGGTAAAGGATACCCGGACAAAATCAAAGGAGATGATATATCTCAACTTGCTCGCATTATTGCTGTATGTGATGTATTTGATGCATTAACGACTAAAAGATCTTACAAAGAGCCTATGAGTACATTTGAAGCAATAAAACTGATGAAAGAGTCGATGCGGGAGCATTTGGATATGAGTATCGTCAATTCATTTATCCGTATGCTTCAAAAGCGATAAAAGTTACCCTAAAAAGTTGAACCGCCTCGCTTCGACACCTAGAGATTATCTTTGTTCACTTTATCTTCTGCCTCTTTATACTCGGTAATATCCAACATTATTCCATGCCACAGCATTGTGCCGCCTTCAGATTGTTCGAGTGTCGTTCGTGCATCAATCCATCGTACACCGCGTATCGGGTTTATCACTCTAAATACGAGATGGGTACCGCGTGCTTCACTTACCGATTTCTCTGTTTCCTCTTCTATGATACGGCGGTCATCCGGATGAGCCAAAGCAAGCAAAGGCGCCATGTTTTCCACTACGTCTTGAGGGTGTAAGCCGTAAATATCTTCAATGCCGGAACTCGCGTACGGAAAGCTAAAATGACCATCAGGGGAACGTTTAAATGTATAGACAAAACCTGGAATGTTTTCGACAAGTGTACGGTATTGTTTTTCCCGCTGTTCTAACAGAGCTTGCGCTTTTTTACGCTCGGTGATGTCTTCGATGAGTGCCAGCACATAATCAACTGTTCCATCCTCTTTGCGAACACATCCGATAGAGAGATTGACATGGATAATACCGCCGTCTTTACGGATATAGCGTTTTTCGACAGTATAAGAATCGATCTCACCTGCAAGTATCCGTTCAAAATTCGCTAAGTCTGGGTTGAGATCGTCCGGATGGCTTACATCTATCCATGTTCGTGCAGTTAGCTCCTCATGAGAATAGCCCAGCATCTCTTGAACTTTTTCATTGGTATGTATCCACCTTTTTTCAGGTGAGCTGATTGCCATACCGACGAGCTGCCGCTCAAAGAAAAGACGCATCCGCTCATTATCTTTTTGCATTTCAAGGAATTTGCGTTCGGTGATATCCCAAATATTGGTGATATTATAGAGTATTTCTCCCTCATCATTTTTTACCACGATCAGTTCGATCAATGCGGGGAAGCGTGAGCCGTCTTTGCGTTTATGAACCGATTCAAAAGCAACATACCCTTTTTCAAACGCCTCTTTTTGTATCTCTAAAAGTATCGGCAGTGATTCAGGGGCAAAAAGATCGCTAACGCTAATCTCTCTCAACTCTTCATTGGTATAGCCATAGAGGAGATTGAATGCGTCATTGGTGAGTTCAAACGTATTGTTCTTCCCTTTATGCATCGCAATTCCCCAATGGGCCTTTTTAAAAATATCAGTCCATTTCTGGAGAACTTTTCCGATATCTTCTAGCTCAATAATTTTGCGTGAGAGTTGGTTGATCCGCTCTAAGGAAAGTTTTTTATCGGGGATTACCGAATCGGTACAATATTCGCAGTACTCCATATAGGGTAATTCGATGGTAAAGGAGGCACCGCCGTTTTTATTTTCGACGCTGATTTTTCCGCCGAAACGGTTTTCGATGATATTTTTGGTCATAAAGAGACCCAGACCGGAACTTGACTCTTTAGTCGTGATGTAGAGATCAAACACCATCTCAATCGGATGTAAACGGATCCCTCCTGCATTATCGCTCACGATGATGGAACAGGTTTTATCATTTCCTTGGACATGAACGGTGATCGTAGGCGTATCGACAGTTGACGTGTAAAATGCATCTTTGGCATTGAGGATGAGATTAAGCATCGCATGGGTGAACTCGTTGGCATTACCATGGATGGTTGGATTGATCTCTAATTCAATGTTGAGTTTTATATTGCTGTTTTTGAACGAATATTCTGTGATTTTCCGTATCTTTTCCAGTTCATCGGAGATTTCAAAACTATCATCAGTACTGTTTTGCTGCGATAAAAAGCTATAGAATGTATCGATTGTTTCAGCTAAATGATCGATGAGCTGAAAACTGGTTTCCACTGAATAGAGGAGATTCTCTTTAGAAATCCCACCTTGTAAAATCAGGGAGGCTTTTATTCCGCTTAATATACTTCCTATAGCGTTAAGGGGCTGCTTCCATTGATGGGCGATGTTTCCGACCGTCTCACCCATTGAGGCATATTTGGATTGAAAATAGAGGACTTTTGGGTCAATTTCGTTTTGCAGCAATGTCTTGCTGGGTTTGTTTCGGAATGATCTTAATTTATAGGAGAGGATAACAATAATAATCGTCTCCAAAGATAAAAGTGCGATAAATAACAGCTTTAGAGAATCAGGAAAAAGGTTCACTGTTTGTTCCCCCTTGTATTAAGCCGGTAACCGATGCCTCTTACCGAGATAATGGTGTCTGTACCTAACTTGTTGCGTAATCTAAGAACTAATTTTTTTATGGTTGAATTACTTATCGTCGTAAGAGGCCATAAGTTTCTTTCTATCTCATCGTTGGTCACGGTTTTTTGACGATTCTTTATCAGCAGCAGCAGTAATTCCAGCTCTTTCTCCCCGAGTTCCACCATAACCCCGTTATGATAAATTTTTTTAGTTGCCGGATTATAGTAAAGCGCTTCACCTACTGAAACGATCCCCTCGTCTTTATGTGTCCGTTTCATCGCTTGGCTAAGTGCGATGGTTAGTTTTTCAAGATTGACAGGCTTAACGAGATAGCCGTCGATTGAGAGGTTAGTCGCATTGATAAGCAATTTTTTTTCTGTAAAACTGGTTATTAAAATAATAGGAGTATTGTAGTCCTCTTGACGTATCTGTTTAATCAGCGTTAACCCGTCTTTAATAGGCATCTGGATATCGGTAAGGATGATATCGGGTGATTCATCTTGGTAGAGTTCGTATGCTTCTTCCCCATTTTTGGCAGCATAAACCTTATCAAAGATCATCTGAAGTATCCGAATGATTTGATCTCTGTTGATTGGATCATCTTCGGCATATAAAATGCTTTTAGATTTAAGCAGTAATAAATTTTGAATCATTGACTATATCTCATTTCAAATTATGAAAATATCACATACTACATCTTTGTCTGTTTATTATATAGTGTAAAATATTAAAAAGGTCACAAATCAGTCATATAGTCATTTTTATGTAATATCATAGTAATAGTTTTCAAAATCGGTTACATTCATCGGTTTGGCGAAATGGTATCCTTGAACTTCATCACATCCGTAACTTTCAACGACATCGACGATCTCTTGGGTTTCGACCCCTTCGGCGATGGTTTTGAGATTGAGGTTTTTTGCCATTTGGATAATAGTTTTAACAATTGTGGCATCTTCCTCGGTCTTGGAGGATATCTCGGATAAACGACTGATCGATTTTGAGCTTATCGACGGCAAAACGTTTGAGATAGGCAAGAGACGAATACCCGGTTCCGAAATCATCGAGCGAGAGTTGTACTCCAAGAGCCTTTAGATTCCGAACCGCTTGGAGCGTATTGTCGGCATCGTGCATGATGATCGATTCGGTGAGTTCAAGTTCGAGCCATTTCGGATCGATTTGGGAGGAGAGGAGGGCATTTTTGACCACCTCTTCGAGATTCCCCCGTTTAAACTGCATTGCGGAGATATTGACGGCTACTGTTATCTCTTTTCCCTCTTTGTGCCAAAGAGCGGCTTGTCGACACGCCTCTTCGATTACCCATTGACCGATTGGGACGATCAATCCGGTAGTTTCGGCAACAGGGATAAAGTTCATCGGCGGTATCATCCCCAGTTGTGGATGTCTCCACCGGATCAGTGCTTCTACCCCGATGATACGATTGCTTATAAGCTCGATTTGAGGCTGATAATAGAGGACAAATTGGTTATTGTTCAATGCACTTTTGAGATCGTTTTGGATTTTAAATTGACCGATCATATTATGGGTCATTTGATGGGTATAAAAGTGATACCCGTTTTTACCTTTCTCTTTGGCCTTGTACATGGCGGTGTCGGCACTTTGGAGAAGTGTTTCAAACGTATTTCCGTGATCGGGATAAAGGGCAACCCCGATTGATCCCGATAGCGAGAAGGTATTACCGCTCAGATCGAATGGTTTTTCCAACTCTGTGAGAATCTTTTCTGCTGTGGAAGCGATAAATTTATTCTCTTTGATATCTGATAGAACTACCAGAAACTCATCTCCCCCCTGTCGGCTGATGATATCGCTCTCTCGGACACACTCTTTGAGGCGGAATGAAATGGTTTTTAGCATAGCATCCCCTGCGGAGTGTCCCAGAATATCGTTGATCGATTTAAATCCGTCAAGGTCGATAAATAAAAATGCCGCTTTGGTGTTAGAGCGTTTAGCGGTTGCTATTATCTGCTCCGCTCTCGCTTTGGCAAGGATACGATTCGGCAGACCTGTGAGGGGATCGTGGTGTGCCATATGCTCGATTTTTTTCTCGACTGATTTACGTTCGGTGATATCTTGTATCGTACCGACACTTCGGAGTGGATTACCATTCTTCATCATAGGTAGTTTCGCCAATCTCATGGACGTATTTGATTCTTCCATCGCTCATTAGTAGACGATGGACAATATCATAAGGGGTTTTGTTCTGGAGTGATTCGTGAAATACGATATCGAGCATTACCCGATCATCCGGGTGAACGATATTGAGAAAATGGTCATACGAGGGTTCGAAAGCGTCGGGATTGATTTCAAAAATACGGTAAATCTCATCGGACCATGTGAGTGCAAGTCCTGGGAACTCCAGTTCCCAGCTTCCGATTTTGGCAATTTTTTGGGCTTCTTTGAGACGCTTTTCATTTTCGGAATATTTTTTCTTCCATCTGTCTGCGCTCGGTGATATCTAAAGATGTCCCTATGAATCGTACCGGTTTGCCTGTTTCATCGTAATGCGGTTCACCTCGTTCGTGTATGTACTTAATTCGTCCGTCAGGAAATAGCAAACGATGTTCTACATCATAATGCGAGCGGTTGATGATTGAGTCATTGTAGGTTTTAGCGACTAGCTCTCTATCCTCCGGGTGCACCGTTTCGAGAAATGCCTCAAAGGTTGCCTCAAAAAGCTCCTTGTCGATCTCCCACATACGGTACGTTTCATCCGACCACGTGAGGTGATTGTTTACAATATCCACATCCCAACTGCCGACATGGGCGATGCGCTGGGCTTCTTGTAGTGCTTGTTCTCTATTGGCTAGCTCATCTTGCATGTGATAGATAGCTGTCATATCTCTGCCGATTCCAAGGATGCTGAGTACTTCTCCGTTTTCACCTAATTCAGGTGCCAATGAGACATCGTGTATCTCCATTTCACCGTTTTCCCCCGGTGCTTCTTGTTGGATGGTTGCCTTTTTTTTGGTTGCTACGACCTGAGCAATAGCAGCTTTAACTGCTGTATGACTCTCAGGTATAAAGGTACCGATTGCCTCGGACAATGGCATTGCCAATAAGCGTTCATGTGTCGGATTGATGTAGAGATAGCGTCCCTCAGTGTCCCAGCGGGCGATATTGTCGGGTGAGTTTTCCGCCAAAGAGCGAAACTTTCTCTCCCGCATTGCCAGTGCTTCTTCAGCCTGCTTGCGTTCGGTAATATCTCTCGTAACACCCAGTAAAACCGTCTCTCCGTTACTCTGCATCGGTACTGAAGTGGTCTCCAGCCAGCAATGTTTCCCCTTTAAACCGATGGTTTCAAAGATTAAATGAGCTTTTTCGCCGGCAATGACCCGTTGGTGCATTTGAATAAAAGGGTCTCGGTATTTCTCTACGATAACACCGAGTACCTCTTTTCCTTGAACCTGTTCCAGTGTTGCTTCAATCATATCGAGTCCCGCCGGATTCATGTATGCTAAACGTCCCTCAGAGTCTATGATTTTAATACACTCCGGTTCATTTTCAATGATGGTTTGTAGACGCTCTTGGTTCTCTTGTAGGGCTAACTCTAATTCTTTTCGTTCGGTGATATCGCGCCCGATGGAGAGGACACTGCTGATGGTACCATTGTTATCAAATTCAGGAACCATGCGGATATGTGCCCATCCATTCTCACCGGAAACATTGATATACGCTTTTTCAAAAGAGAGCCCCTCTCCGCTATGAATGACATTTCGAAAGTTTGTCTCAAAAAAATCTTTGTCGATAACGGGGGTAAGGTCGGTAACAGTTTTCCCGATCAGCGATTGATTACTGCCAAGGAGTGCTTGAGCTTTGGGATTAACGTAAGTGAGGTGTCCTTGCGTGTCGAATCGGACGATCGCATCGGGGGTATTGTTCGTGAGTGTTCGTAGTTCCCGCTCTTTGGCGTCCAGTTTTTTGAGCATATTGGAGAGGAGGAGATTGGACATCTTTTTGGGATCGAACATGGATTGGGTTTTATCCAAATTAGGTTCTTTTAGTGACATGAATATCTTCTCCTCATTTACGCTGATACTTGCATTTGTTCTGTCTCTTTCGACATTCTCGTATTGAGCCTGTAGCCGATACCTCTGACGGAGACGATGATATCCGTTTTCATTTTGTTGCGTATTCTAAGAATCAGTTTTTTGATCGCCGAATCGCTTATAGCCTGAAGCGGCCATAATGTTTTCTCTATCTCCTCTTTCGTGAGGGTTCTGTGACGGTTTTTGATTAAGAGTAAAAAAAGCTGGAACTCTTTGTTCCCCAGATTGACTACCACTCCGTTAAAAAAGAGTTCTTTGGTCGCGAGATTAAAAATAAGTTGTTGGTTTAGAATAATGAGACCGTTCTCTTTTGCATTTCTCTGCATTGTATGACAGAGCGTCTGGGTCAATGTTTCGTATCCGATCGGTTTATACAGATAAGCATCGATTGAGAGGTTAGCAATCTTCATGAGCATCTTTTGATTATCTTGATTTGCCAACATAATTATCGGTATAGAATAGTCGATTTGACGTAACCGTTGTATCATAGAAATGAGATCATTATCGGGTTCATCCACATCGAAGATAATGAAATCAAGAGGTTGATCTTCATAGCACTCTATTGCCTCTTTATCACTGGAAGCAAAAAAAACCTTACCTACCAGTATTCCCACTATTTTTGCAATCTCTTCATTGACGACGGAATGGGTAGTGATATAAAGCAGACGTTTTAATTTGAGCTGCATAAGCTTACCTACCATGTCACTCTCCATCTAATTTTTTAGCTTATAAAGTATTGCAATCCTAACAGTCAAACGGTCATATATCGGTGACCTTTAGCGTCACAATACGGAACTGATCTATATCCGATAGCATGTGTAGTATTACGGGAGAGAAATTATTGTTAAATGTAATATCACAAGGAGGAAAAATGTCAAAAACGTTACTCATCGTCGATGACTCTACCGTTATGCGAATGACGGTATCTACTATATTAAAAGAGACAGGGTACACCGTGATCGAAGCGGAAAACGGTCAGGTCGCACTCGATAAGGCGAAAGCAACTCAAGTTGATCTCATTATCTGTGATGTCAACATGCCGGTGATGGACGGTCTAACGTTCGCACGGTTGATCAAAGAGGAAGCATCGTATCGTTTCGTTCCGATCATCATGCTCACTACCGTTACGGGTCAGAACGAGATGGAAGCGGGGAAAGCCGCAGGGGTCAAAGCATGGATGGTGAAACCGTTTGACAAGGTCAAACTCCTCGGTGCCGTCTCAAAATTGTTAGGGTAGGGGAGAAGTATGGTAACCATGGACGGTTCATACCTTACGTTTTAACCCAGACGGGCGAACTGACTATCTATCAGGTCGAAGAGGCGATCAAAAGAGATAGTGTCGTCGCTTCCTCAGGCAAAAGAGGTTTTGATTGATTTGAGTCGAACCGACAAAATCGATACGGCGGGGTTTCAGCTCCTCGTTTCTCTTACCAAAAGTGCAAAAGCAACGGGCAAAGAGTATACGATTGAGGGAATCGGCGGTTCAATCGAGAATTTTATGGCGCTTTTCGGATACGAATGGGATGCCCAACACGGAGGTACAGCATGAGTGGTATGAATTTTAGCGACATCGCCAAAGAGTTTCGTGAAGAATCTCTCGAACTCCTCGAAGCGATGGAAACATCGCTCATGAGTATCCGCGAAAACGGGATGGACGATGAGATGATCAATGCCGTATTCCGTGCCGCCCACACGATCAAAGGGGCGGCGGGGATGTACAAACTCGATTTTGTCGTCGGGTTTACCCACATTGCCGAAAATCTCCTCGATCAGGTCCGTAACTGCCAAAATCGAGATGACCGACGAACTCGGGGAATTGCTGTTGGAGTGTAAAGACCACATGCAAAACCTCGTCGAGTTCGCCGTCGCTACGAATAATGAAGCAGCACCGACAACAGGAGCTTACCGAAACAACGGCACGCCTCGGCGAAGCGTTGTGTGCAACACTTGGGGAGGAGATACACCATCACGGCAGCGCTGACGTCTCCTGCGGCAATCGAAGTATGCCGTGAGAAAAACTGGACGATGAAACTCTCGTTTGCGCGTGAAGTGATGGAGCAGGGGTTTGAACCGGCGAGCTTTTTAGCCCATTTACGTAAAAACTCCAGCGCGTTTGAGTCCGTTGTCGATACGTCGGCGGTTCCAACTATTGAAGCATTTGAGCCGACAAGCTGTTACGTCACATTCGATATCCGTTTTACTACTGCGCTGAGTCATGAGGATATACTCGATGTGTTTGAGTTTGTCCGCGACGATTGTACGATTGAACTCTCCGAAGAGGTGATCGAAGCTAAAGCCGAAGTCGTTACCGCAACGGTGGTCAAAGAGGAACCGAAGAAAATCTCCGCTCAAAGCGCCAACACGCAGGTGCAGGCGCAAAACGCCTACACGATTCGCGTCGATGCTGAAAAGATCGATCAGCTCATCAACCAAATCGGGGAGATGGTGATCGCCAACGCCAATGTCGTCCAGCAGTCGATCGATCTGAAAAACGGTGAACTCATCGAGTCGGTCTCTATCGTCTCGCGGATGTTGGAGGATATCCGTGAGAGCGCGATGCAGATACGGATGGTGCAGATCGGTGAGACCTTTAACCGTTTCAAACGGATCGTTATGGATCTCTCCAAAAAACTGGGGAAAGATATCGAACTCGTCATCAAAGGTGCTGAGACGGAGCTGGATAAAACGGTGACGGAAAAAATCACCGATCCGCTCGTCCACATCATCCGCAACGCGATCGATCACGGGATCGAAATGCCCGAGGATCGCGGAGACAAAAACGCGCGCGGGACATTGACCCTCAACGCCTACCACGATGCGGGTACGGTCGTGATCGAGATCACCGATGACGGTAAAGGGCTCGATGAAGAGATGCTTTATCGAAAAGCGAATCGAGAAAGGGTCTCATCGAAGAGGGAGCTCATCTAACTCAACAGGAGATTTACAAACTCATCTTGGAACCGGGATTCTCGACCGCACCTGCCGTCACCGACCTCTCGGGTCGCGGTGTCGGGATGGACGTCGTCAAACGGAACATCGAAGCACTTCGCGGAAATATCGAGATCAAAAGCCGAATCGGGGAGGGGACGAGCTTTATTATCCGTCTCCCTCTCACGTTGGCGATCATTGACGGCTTCTTGGTCAAAGTGGGAGAGACGTTCTACGTTATCCCCCTCGACATGGTCGTCGAGTGTATCGAACTCTCTGATCGCGAAAAAGAGGAGATGCACGGGAACAACTACATCAACCTGCGCGGGACAATCCTCCCGCTCCTCAACGTCGGCGATCTGTTCGATGAGGCGAAAACCGCCAACGCGCGCGCCAACATCGTCGTCGTCCACTACGCCGGACGTCGATATGGCTTTATCGTCGACGAGCTGTTCGGGGAGTTTCAGACGGTTATCAAACCGCTCGGGAAAATATTTGCGGAGCTTCACGGTATCAGCGGCTCGACGATCCTCGGAAGCGGCAAAGTCGCCCTCATCCTCGACGTTCCTATGCTGGTGAGCTACATCCTCAGCTTCAAGGGGGGCGCGGATGAAATGAAGAGTGCCTAAACGCAAGGATGCAATAAATGGAGTCAAAGGGGAACCCCTTTTGGCATATCAAATTAAATAATATCAAGGAGATACAAAATGTTTAAAAACATGAAAATAGGTGCCAAGCTCGGGCTTGGATTCGGGATACTGCTGACAACGATTGCTATTGTTGCCTTGTTAAGTATTTCAAAACTTTCAGGATTGAACGAGTCGATCAATGATATATCGAAAGATAAATTTACCAAAGTCGTTCATGTGGCGGAAATGGTAGATTTAGCCAACGAAAACAGATCAAAAATGCGAAATCTTCTTCTAAACTCTGATTCGGCGCAAAACCAAAAAGATATGGATCAAATAGTTGAGAACGGCAAAAAAATTGATGATATTGTTGTAAAACTGCAAGAAAGCATCAAAAGTGATGAGGGCAAAGCGCTCTTAAAAGAGGTAATCGATGCACAGGATGCTTATCGCGCTTCCGGTGCCAAAGTAAAAACATTGGCACTCCAAGGAAACAAAGCGGAAGCGTATGCACTTCTCGTAAATGAAACACGAGCTGTACAAAAAAGATTTATGAATTCTACCGATGCACTGAAAGGGTATCAAATCAGACTTGTGAACGAAGCATCGAAACAAGCGGATGCAGATTATGCTTCGGCTAAAACGATGATGACGATCCTAACGGTTATTGCAGCCATCGCCGGAATTATGATGGCAATGTTTATCACCCGCAGTATTACTGCCCCTATGGCGGAAGCACTTGATGCGGCTAACAAGATTGCGGCAGGGGATATGTCGATCAAAATCGTCGCTGACACCAACGAAGAGACGGGTCAGCTCAAAGCGGCGATGCTCAGTATGCTCAATACCATCATTGCGGCAAGAACAGAGCTTAACGGTTTAGTTGAGGAAGTAAAAGCGGGTAATCTCACAGAAAGAGCCGATGCTTCTAAATTCCAAGGAGACTGGAAAGGGATTATCGACGGCGCTAACGAGATGTTGAATATCATCTACGCAGCGGCAATTACCGACGGTGTCGGGGCATTGGTGAAACTTTCTAACGGTGATTTCAAAACACGTATCACCACCGAGTACAAAGGGGATTACGACGTCTTCAAAAAAGCGGTTAATGACGTTGCGTATCGCACTCGATAAATCGGTAACGATACGATCAACTTATCGGAACACGTTGTAGACGGGCAATTGCAATACCGTGCAAACATGCGACCAAATTGTCGGCGGATACAAAGAGATTCTTGGCGGCATAAACACGGTTCTTGACACCATCTACGCTGCGGCGATTACCGACGGTGTCGGCGCATTGATCAAACTGCTCACAGGGTGATTTCAAAACCCGTATTACGACCGAGTACAAAGGGGATTACGACGTATTCAAAAAAGCAGTCAACGATGTGTGTATCGCACTAGATGATATGGGTAAAGACACAGCTCTCCTTATCACCAACACGATTGACGGGCAATTGCAATACCGTGCAAACGCAACTCAATATGTCGGCGGATACAAAGAGATTCTCGGCGGCGTAAACACGGTTCTTGACACCATCTATGCGGCAGTCGTAACCGACGGTGTCAGTGCATTGGTAAAAGTTTCTGAGGGGAATTACTCGACCCGTATTACGACGGAGTACAAAGGTGACTACGATGTCTTTAAACAAGCGGTCAACAATATGGCGGCAAACGTTCAAGCAGCGGTAAGCGAAACGGGTGAAGTACTCGGCAAAATCGCTGAGGGTGATCTCCGTGCCCGTATCCGTAACGATTTCAGAGGCGACCTCGCGGCGATCAAAACGGCAACCAACGATATGGGAGCAAAACTCCAAGATATCGTTATCGAAGCGCAAAATGCAGCACTCCAAATCACTTCGGCTTCCGAGCAGGTGAGCGGAACGGCGCAAAGCCTCAGCAACGGTGCAACCGAGCAAGCAAGCAACCTCGAAGAGACGGCAGCAGCCATCGAAGAGATGACGGGAAGTATCAACCTCAATGCCGAAAACGCGAAACGTACCGATGAGATGGCGTCTAACGCCTCTAAAATGGCGGAAGACGGCGGTCAAGCGGTCGATATGACGGTCGATGCGATGAAAGAGATCGCAGGCAAAATCAGCATTATCGAAGATATCGCGTACCAAACGAACCTCCTAGCCCTCAATGCGGCGATCGAAGCGGCGCGTGCGGGTGAACACGGTAAAGGGTTCGCCGTCGTTGCGGTCGAAGTACGTAAACTTGCGGAACGCTCACAGGTAGCGGCGCAAGAGATCGGGAAAATCACCGGAGACAGCGTAAAAGTATCCGAACGTGCGGGTGAACTGATCAAAGAGATCATCCCGAATATCCGTAAAACGGCCGAACTCGTCCAAGAGATCGCGGCGGCATCGGCAGAGCAAAACGCGGGGATCGAGCAGATCAACGGTTCTATGGCACAGCTTGACAGCGTGACGCAGCAAAATGCGGCAGGTAGTGAAGAGCTGGCGTCGGCGTCTGAAGAGATGACGGCTCAGGCAGAGGGGCTGCGTTCTATGATGTCGTTCTTCGTCGTCGATGATAACAGCGGCAAATCAGCGGCAAAAATGTTGGCATCGCCTAAAAAAGCCACTGAGCCTAAAGCAATAGCGCACGATACTAAAGCGGTAGACAAGAAAGATTTCAAGACATTCTGATAATGGGGAACTCATGGCTGAACTAACGCAAAAGAACATGGAGGGACATCAGTTCCTCTCGTTCTACCTAAAAAATGAGATGTTCGCAATCAATGTCGGCTATGTCCGCGAGATCATCGAATACACGCAGATTACCCGTGTACCGATGATGCAGAGCTTCATCGCCGGGGTAACCAACATCCGAGGAAACGTCATCCCCGTCCTCGATCTCTCCGGCAGACTTGGGATAGGGCTGAGCGATATCAGTAAAAAAAGCTGCATTATCACGATAGAGACCATGATAGGGGACGAAGAGACCGAAGTGGGGATCATCGTCGATATGGTCGATCAGGTCTATGACATCGATCCCTCTCACAAGATGGAAGCGCCGGAATTCGGTTCCAAAATCCGAAAAGATTTTATGCAGATGATGGCAAAAGTGGATGATCGGTTTATCACACTGCTCGACATGGAGGGGATTCTCGATATCGTCGAGCTCTCCCGTGTCACCAAAAAACGAAACGTATAAGGAAGCAGTATGAGTAGTATCCACGAAAACGACCGAGACAATGCGTCCAGTCAAATCGACAGCGCCGACGAACTGATCCGTCTGGTCACCTCCAATGCCGATGTGACGAGCCAATACGTCATTTTCCGTAACGGGTATGACGAACTCTTCGCCATCAATGTCGCCAAAGTCGAAGAGCTGATCGTCAATAAAGAGCTTCAGATAGCGATCAACTCCGAAAACAGCGGGACCCTTCTGGGGACGGCAAAAATACGCGACGAGATGTGCTCCATCATCCATTTCGACCGATGGCTGGGGCATGGTGAAAACAACGAGTGCGTCTATGAGCTGATCGTCGTGTGCAACTTCGGTCATCAGCGGGTCGGGATCATCATCAAAAATGTCATCGGTATCCAAAATATCGAGGCAGAAAAACTGATCGACAACTCCGCGCGCGATCCGAAAAGTGCTCAAATCACCGAGATGATGATCGCAGGGGAGAACAAACTCTGCATCATTTTCAACTCTGATGCTCTCCTCACCGAGGTGTTTCCCGAAACGCACGCAAACGAGATGAGTAAAATCGGCTCACTGGGACATCTGGCGATCACGAAAAAAATCCTCTTTTGCGATGACAGCAAAATCATCCAAAAAGCGGTCGAAATGGCGCTCACCCAAATGAACCTCGATTTCGAGGTGTTCGATAACGGTAAGACGCTGTTGGATCGTCTGAGCACTATGAACGCGGACGACGTCGCACTCATCCTCAGCGATATCGAGATGCCGGTGATGGACGGGATGGCATTGCTGCGCGAAGTGAAAAACAACGCCGCCACCCGCACGATTCCGTTTGTGATGAACACCAACATGGCGAACCCCTCGATCATCGATCAGGCGAAACGCCACGGGGTCGATTACGTCATCCACAAACTCGACGTCGAAGAGTTGCAACAAAAAATTCAGCAATACGCACGCGTCTAACAGAGGCTCCTACTTATGATTAGCAACCGCGCATTCGAAAAATTGACATCCTTGGTGAAACACCACAGCGGGATTCACCTCGCTGAGTCGAAAAAACAGCTCGTCGTCGGACGTCTCTCCAAGAGGCTCCGACATCTAGATCTCGATGATTACGAAGCCTATCACGATCACTGCATCGCCTCTCCAGAAGAGCTAGAAACGATGATTAACACCATCACGACCAACGAAACCAGCTTTTTTAGAGAGTCGCATCATTTCGATTTTATGGCTCAAAATATCCTCCCGAACGTCAAAAGCTCTCCCGTTTCGGGTGTGGAGTGCCGCCGCCAGTATCGGAGCGGAAGCCTACAGCGCGGCGATGGAACTGGACAATGCTCTCACCCATCGAGGGATAGAGTGGGAGGTGATCGGTACCGATATCAATACCGACGTACTCAAACAGGCTTCAGAGGGGCTCTATCCGATCCGTTTTGCCGATCAGATCGATGAAGCCTATCTCAAACGCTACTGTCTCCGAGGGACGGGAAAACATGAGGGGGAGTTTTTGATCGATGATTATCTGCGGGGCAAAGTAACCTTCAAACCCGCCAATCTGATGGAGGCGATACCGAGCGATTTGGGAAAATTTGATGTTATATTTTTGCGTAATATGCTCATCTATTTCGATAATGCTAACAAAAAAAGAATCATCGATAATGTACTGCGAGTGCTAAAACCAAACGGGTATCTGTTTATCGGTCATGCGGAAACGATCAGTCACATTACCGACGCCGTCCGACAAGTACGCCCGACTATCTATAAGAATGAGAAATGATGAACGATAAAATCAACCTGTTTATCGTAGATGATTCCGCGATTGCCCGCACGACGATCAGCGCTATGCTGGAGAATGAGAACGATATCACCCTCCACGGCAGCGCCTCCGATCCGATCCTCGCCGAGGCAAAGTTCGGATCGGATCGGATGGCCGGACGTCATTATCCTCGATATCGAGATGCCTCGCATGGACGGGTTGACCTTTTTACGTAAAATCATGCGGGAAAATCCGACCCCCGTCATTATCTGCTCCTCCGTCGCCCAAAGCGGGAGCCGAAACGCTATGGAGGCGCTCTCGCTGGGTGCGGTAGAGGTGATCGCCAAACCCGAAGTGGGGCTGAAAAGCTTTTTGGAAGAGTCTCACTACACCCTGATACATGCGATCAAAGCGGCATTCGCCGCCAAAGAGGGGATGAAACGGCGCTCCGCACCGCCGCCGTCGAAGAGGATCATACCAAAGGAGACGGCGAAACTCGATGCCGACTCCATCCTCTCTCTCAAACCGAATGTTTCCCATACCCGTACCCACAGTGTTATCGCGATAGGTTCCTCTACGGGAGGGGTTCAGACGCTGGAGAAAATCCTTCCCAATCTGCCGGAGAAAACGCCGCCGATCCTCGTAACGCAGCATATGCCGGTCGGATTTACCAAATCGCTTGCCGATCGACTCAACCGCCTCTGTGCCATCAGCGTCAAAGAGGCGGAAAACGGAGATAAGCTTCTAAGCGGCAGGGCATTGATCGCCCCTGGGGATAAACACATGACAGTGAAGCGTTCGGGCAATTCGTATGTCGTCGAGATCAAAGACGGTCCGAAAGTGAGCCGACATAAACCGAGTGTCGATGTACTGTTTAGGTCGTGTGCCAACGAAGCGGGGGTCAATGCGGTAGGGTTTTTATTGACGGGGATGGGGGATGATGGAGCCAAGGGGCTGCGTGAGATGCGCGATCGCGGTGCTAAAACGTATGCGCAGGACGAAGCGAGCTGTATCGTCTACGGTATGCCCAAAGCGGCAGTAGAGATCGATGCGGTGATTGGTGTTCTGACACCGGATCAGATTATAGAAACCATCAAAAGGGGGTAATGATGTACGCAAGAATCACTCAAAGAGAGCGCATCCCGCTCACTCTTTTAGCGGTTGATAATGATCCGATGAGTCGGGATGCCATCGGAAGAAATTTGGATCGTTTTTTTAAACAAATCACCTATGTCTCAAGCAGCGATGAAATGTTGTCTCTCTACCGACGTGAAAAGTTTGATCTGATTTTGGTGGATATTGATACGTTTTCTGCTGATGCGTATCGCTTCATTGATACCATACACCGACATGATATATTTCAGGCAATTGCGGTATGCAGTTCCCGCAGTGATGATGCAGAATTGCTGCTGCAACTCTTAAACAGCCAAATCGGCTGTTTTATTCCTAAACCGTCCGAACCCCATAACCTCTATCAAATCCTCTCCAAGGTGTGCGGAAAAATCCATGATAGAGCGGTACTGATGCACTACATAGAGATGCTTGAAAATCAGCAAGAGAAAGCGATTTCGCTTTCCTGCCGGTCGGAATGTCCGATGAAAGAGGAACTTAAACCGATTGAATCAATATTACTACCCGTGAGAGAAACACTCGAAGTAGATGACGATTTTATGTTTTTTTCCGCACCCGCAAATGCAACTACAGTAGAAGACGATGACGATTTCATGTTTTTCCCTGATACG
>CAWJRP010000006.1:0-63584 GCA_963845295.1 Sulfurimonadaceae bacterium
CCGTTTCCAGTCTGTGCCGTCAAGCTCTTGGAAATTATCCCACTGATCAAGAGGAGGATAAAAAGACAAAGTGTCCGGGGTATTGGTAAATTTACTTTCTTTGATCGATTCTGCTACTGCATCGGTTGAAAAAACACCCTTTGCGATTGCGGCACCGGCTACAGTAAGTGCAGTACCTTTTAAAAATGTTCTTCTGCTTTCTAAATACATAATCATTTACCTCTTAGCTCATATTTAACAATTGTGGAATAACGAGCCAAACATGTTTGCTCACCCACAAACCGACCAATGCCGATACGGCAGCGATTTTTAACAAATAATACGATTTGTTTTTCAAACTCAAACAAATCAATGCCATCGGAGCCAAGAATGCCATTACTTGACCGATCCAGAACATCGCAGTATATTCGCCGCCTTTGACAAACGCCAATGTTGCCGCAACTTCTTCAGATTTCATTCCGCCAAAAATATACTCTGACATATAAAGGATAAATGCAGCAAATGCGCTGAGCCCCAAAATAATCGCAAGATCTTTTTTAATTGCATCAGAGAATTTGTTTCCGCCAAGCAAAATCATCGTTGCTGATCCGGCTAGTAGCGCTGCTAAGATCATTTGTGCCGATTCGGTCGGCATTTGCCATAATTCACGTGCTGTCGCTTCCGCCATCAATCCAGCTGTATACAAGGTAACCGGAATAGCCAGCAATACTGTCCAACCCAAGTATTTATCATACATAACTTCGTCTTTTTTCATATAAATCGCATACGCCATGGCAAAAAGAAGTCCGACAAAACCGGTTGCCATCCATGCACCGATCGTAATCGCCGATGTCAAATGAGGATAGAAAAAGATGTGCCAAAAACGGAAAATCTGATGTAAATCAATAACCGTAAAGAATAGGAACATTTGGATAAATACGATTGAAACCGCTACAACCGGAAATCGGATAAAGCCGGTTTGCTCCGGATATTTTTTCAACAAGAAAAATGCGATAAAAATAATACCGGTACCGATACTTTTTGCCCACATATTCATGGTAATAATCCAACCCCAAAAAATAGCCGGCAAAGGAACGTCAAGGACTACGATTGCATTGGTTGCCGCAAGTGTTTCGTGTACCATTAGTGGTGCCCTCCTAGAGGAAGATGGGTCAATTTGTTAAAGAGATTATGACCCTCGCCGCGGAACGATGCCAACGGATTGAGTTGAACGTTACCGCCGCCAACATAGAAATGGTGTGGATCAGTCCCTTTTTCAGGTTTACGAACTTGTACATCGCCTTGACGTTGTTGAATGTATTTACTAATGTTGGAGGTCGGATCATCCAAATCACCGAAAATATTTGCTTCAACCGGACAAGCTACGACACATGCCGGCATCATTGCACTCGCTACACGGTGAGCACAATAGGTACATTTATCAGCCGTTTGGGTTTGAGGATCAATATAGATCGCACCGTACGGACATGCCATAACACATCCCGCACATCCGATACAACGCTCTTTATCAATGTTAACAATACCGTTTTCGATATAGTGCAATGCACTAACCGGACAGATACGTTCACATGGCGCATTCGCACAATGATTACAGCGAAGCGGGGTAAATGTCCGTTTCGTTTCAGGGAAAGTTCCCACATCGATGTATTTAACACGAAGACGCCATGTACTAAGTGGAACTTCATTTTCCACTTTACACGCGATCTCACAGCCCTTACACCCCATACATAGGTGAAGGTCTACCAAGAAACCCAATTGCATATATTCTCCTTATTCCTGATTCACGATTAAGAAATTCATATCATAAGCGAAATGAATAATCTTTATTTGATACCGTGATTACAGGCTTTTGACGGCATTTCTGCTGGGTTGATGTTAACTAAATTTGGGTTAACAGATTCTAAATGTAAAACCAATTTTGCTATAACTTTTTGATATGTTACCGTTTGTAAAAATAAACTCTCGATATTAGAGAGTTTAATTAAGGAGAGAATTTAGACGTCTAAGCGGCAGCGTACAGAGGCTTCATGGGCACCAAGTCCTTCGGTATGAGCGATAAGAGCGCACGCTTCACCGATCTCATTGATCGCTTGTCTGGAGAAAGAGATAATAG
Organism: Sulfurimonadaceae bacterium; assembly: GCA_963845295.1. Taxonomy (GTDB): domain Bacteria; phylum Campylobacterota; class Campylobacteria; order Campylobacterales; family Sulfurimonadaceae; genus Sulfuricurvum. The sequence continues at coordinate 2,114 of CAWJRP010000006.1, forward strand.
AAGATTTTTTCATAAAGTTCTCAACACCCAACGGTGAGTAAAATTTCGCTGTCCCACCGGTTGGTAAAGTATGGTTTGGCCCCGCGACATAATCGCCGATAGCCTCAGGGGTATAGTGACCCAAGAAAATGGCGCCTGCATGTTTAATAGACGGCAAGAGGGCAAAAGGGTTATCGGTTGCCACTTCAAGGTGCTCTGGTGCAATCTCATTCATTAACGCCACCGCTTCTTCCATAGTATCAGTCACTATAATGGCGGCACGTTCATTGATCGATTTGCGCGCGATTGCTTCACGCGGAAGTTTTTTCAACCATACTTCGATCTCAGCCGCACACGCATCTGCAAATTTTTGTGACGGAGTAATTAAAATAGAGCTTGCCATTTCATCGTGTTCCGCCTGGGACAGAAGATCAATCGCGATATGAGATGGATTAGCCGAATCATCCGCCAGTACACCGATCTCACTAGGTCCGGCGATCATGTCGATATTGACTTCTCCGAAGACCATTTTCTTCGCTGTTGCTACAAAAATATTTCCCGGTCCCGTAATGACATCGACTTTCGGGATCGTTGCCGTGCCATACGCCATTGCGGCAATCGCACTGGCACCTCCCACTTTAAACACTTCGCTCACACCGCACAAATGGCACGCTGCCAACAAAAGCTCATTGGGCTCATTATCCGGTGTCGGTGTGGTGACCACAATATGCTCTACCCCTGCTACCTGAGCGGGAATCACATTCATCAATAATGAACTCGGATACGCCGCTTTTCCACCAGGGATATAGAGACCTGCACGATCAACCGGTGTTACTTTTTGCCCCAAAATCGTTCCGTTTGCTTCGGTATCAAACCAGCTTTTAGGGAGCTGTTTTTCATGATAAGCGCGGATACGATCGTATGCCAAATGGAGCGATGCTTTAAGTGTCGGTTCCAACGCTTCATAGGCACGTTTCATATCTGCAACATCGATACGAAGCTCTGCCCCTGACGCTGGAGTCCATCGGTCAAATTTTGCAATATGGCTCATCAGTGCAGCATCATCATCGGAACGTATCTCATCGATCAACCCTTTAACGATGGTGGATACATGTTCCATATCCATTTTTCCGCGCCCTAACAGCTCACTAAAAACAGATTTAAAATTGGGTTCATTGGTATGAATAAGGGTCATAAAATATCCTTTTTACTTTTTGGTCGAACTTTTTTTGTACTCTTGTTTGATAATATCGAGTGCTTTTAGAAAATCATCACTCCCTACCGCACCCATAATAGGTTCAAACATAGGTGTTTTATCTTTAATAAACCAAATCGCCGGAGTCCCTTGTGTCATTAATGACGGTGGTACTGTCCCCTCATCGACAACTCCCTCATAGGCAACAAAGTCATGGTTGACAATGGAGACGACTTTTGGGCTTGTAAGGGTATTTTGTTTAAGTACATCACACCACCGGCATCCGATTTTCGTGACAACTACCATTAGCGGTTTATGCTCTTTGGCGGCACGTTCAACGGCAGTTGCGATATCTTTTTCCCATTTGATATCACTTCCAAACAATGAAAATGCCATTAAAGCAATAATAAATACTATTTTTACCATCTTATTTTACCTTTTTGAGGATCTCTTTTGCGATATCGGAAACCTCTTTGTTAGTCACATCGATGGTGATATCGGCCACTTTTTTATAAAGAACTCGCTCGTTCATCATAAAGTTTAATCGCTTTATCAATGTCTTGCATTAGAGGACGTTTACGCAATTTTTTTTCGGCATCGGGATGGGCAAGAATACGACCGTGAATAGTCTCAAACGGTGCTGACAAATAGACAACTAGTCCCGATTTTTTTCAAATTAGGGACTTTAAAAAAACCCCCTCCTGTCGAGATAAGTGTTCCTCTTACCTCTTTTTGAAGCCAATGTGCTACTTTACGCTCCAGTGAGCGAAAATACTCTTCCCCCTCTTGGGCAAAAATCTTTTTGATACGTCGGTTTTCCATACTTTCAATAATATCATCCGTATCAAGTGCAATCAAATCCGACAACTTTACTATTTCACGTGCTACGGAACCTTTGCCGACTCCCATAAAACCGATTAAAACAATGTTTTTCATAAATTCTCTGCTATTAGTTTATAATGACGACATCATATCATGCGTTAACTTAGGAGTATTTCTTGATCCGCCCAAACAACCTTTATGAGGAGCCATCTCCCCATGAAAATAGTGAAATTTTTTCAACACTTTTTCAAAATAATTCCATTAAAATCGAATCAATCCGATCATGGCTCAAAGTTCCGGGAGAAGTGTACAATCAAGACAAAGATGAGTGGGTGATCCTTTTAGAAGGGAAAGCCTCACTCGAAATCGGGGAGAAAGCGCTTACGCTTCTCAAAGGGGATTATCTATTTATTCCGAAACATACGATTCATCGGGTACTTTCTACCTCGAAAAATGCCCTTTGGCTCGGTATTTTCAGCTCTTAAACTCATTGATACGGGCGGAAAGCGTTTGAGCTACCTGTACCAATTGCTTGGAATCATTTTGAATTTGTTCGACACTTTTTTGATTGGCTTCGGAAACAACATTTATCTGTGAAATTCTCTCAATAATCCATTCAATATGCCCTACCACTTCAACCGAATCGTTGTAAGATTGCTGAGCAACAGTAACTGAGCGTTCCATTTCAGATGATGTAGCCGATATTTTATCTTCTACCTCATTAGAGATGACGGTAAGTTCATTCATATTATTGGCATTTTCACCCATTCTGTCGCTGACATCATTCACCGCCTGCACAATCGTCCCGACACTGATTTCAATTTCAGTCAAACTTTTTTGGGTTCGTTCCGCCAGTTTTCGAACTTCATCGGCTACCACGGCGAAACCGCGCCCATGTTCACCTGCACGTGCTGCTTCGATAGCAGCATTGAGCGCCAAAAGATTGGTTTGATCCGCAATATCTTTAATGACACCCAGAACATTTTTAACTTGATCAGCATCGTTTCGCAAAGAGATGAGCTGAGAAGACATCTCATGTTCCGTTTCGATATAACCCTCTACCTTTTTAACAAGATGATAAAGGGCATCTTTTGCTGTTAGCAGTTCTCCGTTCGCATTAGCCACATTGCGCTGTGTTTGTTCCGAAACAGTGATGGCTCCGGATAAAATTTCTTTAATCGATTGGCTCTTTTTGGTTGTCGCTTCAACGATATGACGTTCTTGATCTACACCATCCGAGATGATTTTGGTCGCATCGGTAATCGTAGTGGCAATCATAGAATTTTGCTGTCCGAGCGTTTTCACTTCATTCACCGTATCTTGTACCATGGAAACGAAGTTGTTAACAGCTACCGCCGCATCAGCAAATTCATCTTTTTTGGAAGCATCAAGCCGCTTCGTTAAATCTTTATCGCCACTTACTAGAGCACCGATACGACTGCGCAACCCTTCAAGAGGTGTCAATACCTCTCTTCCGAAGAAAACATTCATAACGGATATAAACGCAATAACAACAATACTTAAAGCAATCAATAAAATCGTTTGGGTCTTATTAATCTCGGCATCATTTTTTTCCAGCGAGATCACCAGATCCATAACCCCCAATACATCCCCGACTTGAACATTGGTGTGACATGCGGTACAACGTTGTTCAGCGATAAGCGGTTGAAGAAGACGAATGGTATGTTTTCCATTCGTATTTTCAAACACTTGAGGTTTTTTATTTTTAAAAACTTCTTTGATTAACGGCTCTTCAGTAAACTTTGAATCCGGTGAAAGCAAATCGATAACAAATTGAGATTTTTCTACTTTTAATGCCGAAATTCCATCGATTTTTTGCGCTTTAGCAATCGTTTCAGCAACGACTGCCGGGTCACCCGCTAACATACTCCCAGTAAGAGTTTGAAAAATTGACTCACTTAACATATTTAGAGATCGCTTTGCCGTCTCGTTTGAAAAATCATGAAATGTCGTCGTTAAATACCAATAAATTGCACCTAATCCCATAAAGCTAAAAAGCAACGTGGAAAAAATAATTTTTGATTTGACGGTATTAAACATTCTATGACCTCATTGTTATAATTTGTGTCTGTTATTGTACCGTATATCGGTCACCTTTGTGCGGTAATGTTACTATCCCCTCTGCACTTTGCATTTTAATCGGTATATTCATCGCCCTACGCATCGATATCGGATCCACTTTACTTACACTGAAATGGAGATGCGGACCGCTGCTGTACCCCGTATTTCCCGAGTAGCCGATCAGTTCACCTTTGGAAACTTTTTGTCCTATGACGGCTACTGCTCCCCCCTGTTTCAAATGGTAATAATTCCCCATCGTCCCATCACTGTGTTCAATAATTATATAATTGGCATATTGACGATATTCAGCTCCAACACCACCGAAATTATTAGACCCCTCCGAGCCAACCACTACCCCTTCTCGTGCGGCATAAATCGGTGTCCCCACCGGAACGGGAAAATCAACTGCGTATGCAGAGAGCCCTTTATGCGTTGTCTCACCGTTATAGCCTTGCGAAACATTCACAACCGCTCCCGGGCTAAAAGGGAATTTGTACACATAACTATCCTGGTGAACAGCAAATGCCGATCCCCGCACCCACCCATAAGATGAGCGATAATCAACCGGCAGCTCCGAAGAGATGCGTGAAAGTTCCAGTACTTTCTTTTTGCTCCGACCGGGAACCTCAATAAACAGAGGGATTTTTCCGGAGGGTTTAAGATTATTCAACAATTCAAAATCAATGCTCATTGTTACCGTATAAGGGTTTAAATTTTCTGCTTCAAATTCAAATCCCCCAGCTTTGTTAGACTCAGCACTTAAAATCACACTGTTACGTGAACCGATTTGGGCTGTTTTTTTAATAGCAGAGACTTCAGAGCGCTTTAAAATACGCAAATGTTCTTCGTACGCCTGCTCTTGTTCAGCGGCAAACTGAATACTTTTTTGTTCCAACTCCTCCTCATCACACAAAGCATCAATACTTTTAATCGAATGGTGGGGAAATTTTTTTGATAAAAAGCGATTACCTCAGCGCGTATACGGGGATGATTGAGCGGATCGAGAGGAGCAGAAACCAAATCCTCGAAGCTTTTTTTATCCGATTGAGCCATAGCGGTATTGAGCGATTTGCGATAGAGGAGATCGATGGACTCTTTGGTACGGGTAAGCTCACGCAACTCTTTCAAATAAGCACTCAAAAGCTCATTATCCGCTTTTTTAGTACCCGATAACTCTCGACCGATACTTAACGTCACTTCGACCCCATTCAAAAAATTTCGTAAAATTTGTTTATTGGGTTCCATTACCGGTTTTTGGCTCAGTTTTTCAATCGACTCCGTACTTTTTTGGAGCGGCTCGACAAGGGAATTAAAAATAAGTGGTGTAGAAGCGGCAGAAAGGAACCCGTAGCAAAGGAAAAACAAAAGTCCTATACGCACCAAAACCGACTCCCTTTTATTTTAATTCTATCATTATTGCTCTAAGAGTATAATATCGTCTATTTTAACAGTGGGGTAAAGCAATGTCCGTAAATATTTTAGACGTGATGAAACCGGGAGTCATTTTCGGTGATGATGTACAAAAACTTTTTGAAATTGCAAAACAAGAGGGATTTGCACTCCCTGCGGTCAATGTGGTCAATACCGATTCGATCAACGGAGTCCTCGAAGCGGCCAAAGTGGTCAACTCACCGGTAATTATCCAATTCTCTAACGGCGGCGCAAGCTATTACGCGGGAAAAGGGCTCAGCAACGAAAATGAAAAAGCGGCAATCGCCGGAGCAATTGCCGGAGCAATGCACGTTCATGCCATGGCGGAGCTGTACGGTATCCCCGTTATCTTACATACCGACCATGCGGCACGCCACCTTCTTCCGTGGATCGATGCCCTCCTCGATGCGGGTGAAAAACATTATGCACAATACGGCAAACCTCTCTTCAGCTCTCACATGCTTGACCTCTCCGAAGAGAGCTTGGAAGCAAAACGTTGCAACGTGTGTAGAATACATGAAACGTATGGATAAAATCGGTATGACGCTGGAGATCGAACTCGGTGTTACCGGCGGAGAAGAAGACGGTGTCGACAACAGCAGTATCGATAACGCCCTCCTCTACACCCAGCCCGAAGATGTCGCGTATGCGTATGAGCGACTCAGCGCTGTGAGTAAACGATTTACCATCGCCGCATCGTTCGGAAACGTTCACGGTGTTTACAAACCGGGTAACGTCGTCCTCACTCCGATCATCCTCAACAACTCTCAAAAATACATCCAAGAGAAATTTCATACCGCTTCGGATAAACCGGTTAACTTTGTCTTCCACGGCGGATCAGGTTCTACCCACGAAGAGATCCGCGAAGCGATCGGCTATGGCGTTATCAAAATGAACATTGATACCGATACCCAATGGGCAACCTGGGAAGGGGTAAAAGATTATTATGAAAAATATAAAGATTATCTCCAAGGGCAAATCGGAAACCCTGAGGGTGAAGAGAAACCGAATAAAAAATATTACGACCCTCGCAAATGGCTTCGTAGCGGGCAAGAAACATTGATTAATCGTGTCAAATCGGCGTTTGACGATTTAAATGCAATCGGTAGAAATTAATTTTCACCTCATCCCCACTTTCCGAGTGGGAATAAGCAAATATCCCTCCACTTAAAAAACTATTCCCCCTGAACCAGCCACTTTGTCTCATACTGTTTATCAGAGGTGATAACGCTACGTCCCCCTTAGCTAAATGCACTCACGGAGTTCAAGGACACGTTGTACCGTTCGTAAATCCGACCGAGCCAACTGGAGAACCGGGGGCGAAGCCGCAGTTGGTGCCGTTTGCCACGTTACCGGTGGAGACGGCATTGAAGGAAGTCCACTGGTTGCCATGGATGCCGAAGGGAAGGGAAGCGGTTCCGAAGGTGTTCCCTGCAATGGTGATATTGGAGGCACTGTCTGCTTGTATGCCGACCCCCCCCGCGGAGATGCTGGTAATGGTATTGCCGCTGAGAATCATATTGTTTGTCGTTCGCGCATCAATGACATAGACGCCGGCGGTGCTGGCTGCGGAAATCACGCTGTCCTTTATGGTCACGTTATTTATGCCCTGTGCGTCCAAAGCATAGGCGGCCCCAAGATTATAGGTATTGTTGATGGTTATGCCGCTTAGGGTAGTGCCGTTTGCCATAGCCAAGGCGGATGATGCTGAAGCGGTAATGGTGGCGCCGGGCAGGCTCAGGACGGCAGTTCGGCCCGATGGGCTGCTCACCGAGAGCGAACCGCCGCCGATCAGCGTCTGGCCAGCCGCCATGTTGACGCTGGCATTGGTATTGAACGTCCCCGACAGGATCACCGTATTGGCACCGGCGGCGGCGAGGGCGGCATTGAGCGCCGCTGCCGTCGTGGTCGTGCCGCTGTTCAGCGCCGTAATGGTCTGTCCGCCTGAGGTTTGGGTGACAGTTTCCTCCGCGCCGAAGGCACCCGCCTGGGCAACAACGTCGATATCGCGGACAATGAAATCAGTCATACGGCGTTCCATCAGCGTCAGGTGCGAGGACTTGGCCTCGGCCTGTAACGGGATCCGCAGCGGCATGAACAAATCGGCCTCGCCCAGATTGCGGTCGGTACCGACCTTACCCTCGGTATCGATATGGGCGTCCCACTTTTTCTCGCCTGACCGGTGCGCGGAATCAGTAGCGAACAGCGAGAACTGGCAGGATCGCCAGCGATAATCGCCCTTTTGATAATATTCTAAATACGCTCTTATTGGCGCGCTCGCTCATCTGATAGTTCATTCCACGTCCTCTGCTGTTATCTCAGCTAAGTTATTTAACTTTCTTATTGAAAACATTATTTTTAGTTATTTTAAAGTTTTACACGTTAAACATTTTACCATATCTTTGTTAGAAAAATTTTATATTACTCTAACATTTATTTGGAATTCTTATCTTCAAATATGAGGTGTTATTTAGAGTAAATAATTTTCGCTTTGTCTTGGAGCGATACCATTTTTTTCTCCATCATCGTTTTGAATTTATCCATTTTCAACCTCTCTTCAATAAGCCTTTTCACTGCATCGAATCCCATTTTTTTTGCCGCTTTTCTATCTTCAATATAAACCACATGATAACCGAATTGGCTTTGTACCGGAGAAGATGAAATTGTCCCCACTCTCATCACAAATACCGCGTCATTAAAAGAGGGAACCATCTGCCCGCGAGGAAAATAGCCCAGATCCCCTCCCCTCTAACCTCATCCGAAGTAATCTCGTCTCCGTTAACCGTTGCCAAAACGGCTGCTGAGGCTGAGCTCGAGCTCAACAATAGACCCAATAATATCGCTTCATAACTATCCTTTAGAGGTACTTCAGTGTCCGGATTCATTCGAGAAAATACTCACCGAGCAGGTCATCCCCGCAGAGAGGTTCATCCCTTTTGGCACTTCATCGATATGAATTCGGACAGGAATACGCTGTGCCAGCCTCACCCAAGTGAAAATCGGGTTTACGTTTGCCAAGAGCCGTCCATCGGTTGTGTTATCCCGGTCGCTTATCCCTCTGGCGATACTCTCCACATGCCCCTTCACAACGTATTTGGTTCCGAGCATTTTCATTTTGGCTTTATCGCCGATATGAATCAATGAGAGTTTATGCTCTTCAAAATAGCCATATACCCAAAATGATCCTCCGGTAATGAGGGCGAGGCGTTTTTCACCCGCTTGAACATAATCCCCTTTGCGAAGCAACAGATTAGATACCCACCCATCACTTGGAGCACGAACTGATGAGCGTTCAACATTTAATTTTTCGGTTTCCACTAGAGCTATTGCTTCCTCATATTTAGCTCGGGCAATTTGAGCATCATACAAAGCGTCATCACGATTTTCACTCGATACCGTCTCGTTATCAGCGGCATTACGGCGAGAGGATTGGTGTTTTTTCATCTCATACTCAGCTTTACGTGTCTGTGCGATCGCTTCTGCCGCGCTCAGGGCATGATGAAAACGAACCTCATCAATTTGATAGAGTAAATCCCCTTTATGGACAAACTGGTTATCAATAACAGCTACACGACTTACAAGCCCTCCGACATCCGGTGCAACCATCACAACATCGGCTCGAACACGACCATCTCTCGTCCATGCGCTGTTCATATAGTTATCCCACAACATCAGACCCAAAAAGACGGCCAATGAAACCACTACAAAGGTGATAGCAAAACGTAACAGCTTCGACAATTTGGTATTTTTATCCATTTTATTTCCTTAATGATAAATGAGTAAACACGGAATAGAAAAGATGCAGACAAATACAGCTGTTCGAAACAGCCCAGGATGCCAAACATGGTTGTAAAGTCCCCCATCCGACATAATTCGATCGAGTAAAATCTGCACAACGGCAGCTGTCACAAAAATTGGGAGCAGTGTCGGCATCTGAATTCCGAATAAGGTTATATCTAACGGCATGAATCCTCCTTAGCAAGTGGAAAGGTGGTCGAATTGAGCAATACAGTACGGACAAGAGCGAATTCAATAATAAGTGTCTCTATATGTTTTTTCTGCATCGCTTCATGTGGACGGTCTGTGTTTCGAAGAGTCGAAATCGTCTCTTCTAATGCCATCAGCAAAACTTCTCTCCGTGATTCGGACGGCATATCAAAATAACCTTTGATCGATTCTAATGCGACGGCAATATGAGTTTGTTGATAGTGCGAATAAAGTCGTTTAATACTCCGACGAATCACTAAAATAGCTCGACCGATCTCAAGTGTCGCAAGGAGCCATTCAAATACCAGACGGCTGGAACGCATATTTAATCTACCCTGTGTCGAAAACTGCTGAACGAGATCTCGTCCCGTACTCTCCAATGCGCTTCGTTCCACATTTAATGCCCCATCACAGGCCCGAACAATTTGGCGTCGTAAGATTTTTGAAACACGGCGCTGTGTCAACGAACACGACCAAAAATTGACTAATAGATAGGCAAGACCTCCGAATACAATCCCGATCAATGCCGCTAATGAGCTCTCTAAATATTTGGTAGGATCGATCTTATAATAGGGGTCAAGGGCGCACTGGCTCATAAACATGAAAACAAAACCAAACGAAAAAATTGCCAGTTTTGGCCGTGTCGTCATCCATCCGATAAAAGCTAATACCGGAGCGAGGAGAAGCCCAAGCGTAAGAAGATCAGACGTGTATGCCGGTATAATTAAAAAATCATATATAGCCGCAACGCTAAGGGCTATAAGTGCACCTTTGAAAAAATCTTTAACCCCGTCAAGTGGGCTTGGAAGTGTTCCAAGCAATAATCCGATCACCACCGCCATCGTAATAGTCAAGGTAGCATAAGGCCATGCCGTCCAAATCCAAAATATCATGGTCAAAAGAAGAACACCGCTTCCTCGAAGTGCCGCCAATGCAACCAAAACATTATCGGTATGGGTCGAAAACCGTACTATGCGGCTGAAACTGCGTGACGATGTCCCTGATAAACGAAGTTTTAGAAGTGAAAGATACGTGGCACAATGATTATGCAACTCATTCAACAAACGCATTATCAGATAAGCTGCCGACGAAAATTCATCTTCTTTTTCAAAATTGACAGCTTCTTGATCGTATCGTGCCTGCACCCTCTTTTTTGCTTCTAAAAGTTCCTCTAGTACACGAGTTAAATCATCCTGACTAAGGAGTGTATTAGGGCGTGTTTTTAATGCTGACGCAATTGGTTCATAGAGATACTCTAATCCCAGTAATAGCTTTTCTTTCTCATTCTCTTTAATTGATCCTATGATACTTTTTAAAGAGTGAAATGTGGTAGATAGATTCATATATTCATGGTTTAGATGCCCATAATGCTGTTGCTCACGTCGATCACTTCCGCTTTCAAAACTGCTATTTAGACGTACCGCATTGAGTCCTACTACCCCGCTTGAAAACCGTGTAACGGCAGGATTGGTTTCATCAAAAACGGCGAATATCGACTGCGGATCGGAAAGGGTAGAGAGGACATTTTGAAATCGTTCCTGCTCACTGGCGATTAGTGAATCCAAAAGACGACGGGGAAAAATCACATCACTGATCACGGTTGCACTCATTATCCCTACCACCACTTCGGAAAAGCGTGATACCGCAATATCAAAAACCTCTAACGGTGTCTCAATTACCGGAAGGGCAACGATACACATGGTGTATCCCGCCAAAACAAACCCATAAAATTGAAAATTTCGATATTTGAATCCTGCTGCTGTCGTCAAACCGATCCATAGGGCAAAGAAAGCGATAAACCATATCGGGTCCTGTGCAAACATCCCCATGATCACCAACGACATTCCCACTCCTGCGATCGTCCCCAGAACACGGTAATAGCTTTTGGAAAAAACCAAACCGCTTTGAGGCTGCATTACGATAAATACCGTAAATATTGCCGTTCTTGGATCGGGGAGATTGAGTTTCATGGATATCCACAGAGCTAACAAAGCGGCAATGATTGCCTTGGCCATATAAATCAGTATCGGTGCATCAATCGTAAGCCACTCGCGCAGTGTCCGTTGCCACGGAAATGTTTTCAATGAGGTTATTAATGCCCTATCGGCTTGCATTTTTATCCTCACTATCGGTGTATCCGCCCCCTAATGCTTTTATCAGATTAATTTGAATTAATGATTTTGTTTCATTCAAAGAGAGGGCATCTATTTCCCCCTCGTATACTATTTTTTTAGCCGACAGGTATGGCAATTTATCACTCAAACCTTGGATAAGTTTTTTGTGATCAATAGTCTCATTGCCCTTTTTAGCGCTTATTTCCTGATCATGAAATTGTTGCTGGGATTGAAGCAATTTATCTTGTTTCAGTAAGACTACGACTTCATTTGCTGCCTTGACAACAACCTGATTGTACTCATATACCGAAGCGTTATAATCACTCACACTGCTTTGCAGATTAGCTTTTCGCATCCCCCAATCCAATAATGGAAGGGATACTGCAATCCCTGCAGCTGGAGTAAAAGAAGAGTGATCTATCACTTTTGTCCAGTTAAAAGAGGTAAATCCAATGAGACCTGAGAGACTGATATTAGGATAAAACTGCGCTTTTGTCTGTTCTATGGTATAGCTTTTACTCAAAGCCGTATACTTTGCAATGGCAACATCAGCACGATGTGCTACAAAGTTCAACATAATCTCTTTGGGAAGCGGAAGTTTAAATCCATTTTTAATTTTTGGAACATTCAGAGTCTCTGCGTAAGAGGGGAGAAACCCTCCTAAAACACACAGTGCCTCCTTTTTCCCCTCAATAGTGCGTTTTTTCTCTTCTATAATTTGTAAAATTTGTAACAGAGCACTCTTTTTATTATTGATAGCTACCGCATCGATCAATCCTAAAGTGTATTGTTTTTCAACAATTTTCAGCTCTTCGCGGGTTGTTTGCTCTATTGCACGTAGTACTGCTAATTTCTGTTCGTCATAATGCCATGAAAGATAGGTTTCACAAATAGCACTACTCAAGGCTATTTTGGACGCTTCAATGGTTGCTCTTTGTGCCAAAGCTCTATTTTTTGCCGCCAAAATATGTGAACTTCGTTCATTCCAAAAGTCAAAGTCATAATCTAATTTTAATTCGGGCTGATACTGATTATACGTCCCTCCGCCTAACGGCGGAGGAAAAATATGGTTTTCACTGAACCGTTCTCGCATAACGGTTGCATTGGCAGAAACATGAGGGAGATTTCGCGATTGAACCGATTGAATAATCGTGTTAGCTTGTGCAAATTTCGCTTCGAGACTTTGAATACTAGGAGCTTTTTCGAGAGCTTCATCAATAATTTTATTGAGTTGCTCATCTTCATACCCTCTCCACCAATCACGGACAAGCGTTTCATCACCAAAAGCGGCACTATTTTTTTCCAAATCAGCATTAACAGCTGCATCGGAGATAGCGGTAGCTTTATCCAGCTTAGGTACACAGCCTGTCAGTAAAAAAAAAGAGAGGCAGAGCATTATCACTATTTTTGGTTTCATGATGAACACTTTATATTTATTTTTGCTCAATAGGTTAAGGGGTGTCGTACATCATGGCGATATTACTGCATCCATGTGATTCACCGCCGTTACAGGCCTGTGTATAGAGAGCAACCGCTTTATATTTATTTTGTACCACACCGTCACCTTTTTCATAAAGTGCCCCAAGCTGGAAACACCCCTGTGCATTGCCGCTATCGCATGATTTTTCAAACTGTGCAGCCGCATCTAAGTACTCTTTTTTATCCAATGCATTTTTTCCATCTTGAATGGAATCGGCAAAACAAGTGGTCATACTGACAACTACAGCTAAACCAACCATCATTTTAGATAACTTTACCATCATTGTATTTCCTGTTAATTTATTAATATTTAACTGCTAGATGAGACATTTTTAAGATTCTCATAAATCAATTGGAGCATCTGGGAGAGTTCACCCTTTTGCTCATCACTTAACCCATTTAACGCTCTATCCATCACATCTTCCCCCATTTGTACGAGGAGATCTCGAAGCTTTTTCCCCTCAGGAGTAATCGTGACGATATAGGCTCTTCGGTCATTCTCTTTTGCGGAGCGTTTTACCAATCCCTTTAACTCAAGCTTATCGAGCATAAGGGTAAGGTTGGATTGCTCAAAATAAGTATCTTGTGCCAACTCTTTTTGGGTTAACCCCTCTTTTTCACTTAATCGGATCAAAATAACTCGATGGGCATACGAAAGAGAATACGGTTTCAACTCTTTTTCGAATTCATTTTTTAGAACATTCCGTGCTTTAGCGATAAGAAAGCCTATCGACTTGTCAGATTCAAAACTCATAGCGCTCCTTTTAAAAATATTTGGGATTGTAGAGCAGGAGAGCTTAAATAGTTATTATAATAACTATTATATGCATAATTATATTATTGAGATATCTATAGAAGAGTTTCAAAGGATATAAAAACTATTTTTAGGTAATTAAATATGATTTAGTGAGTAGGGAAAGAGAGGAAATGCCCCGCAAAATACGGAGCTATTTAAAAAAAAGTGAGTTATTTAGTATAAACGACTTTAGCTTTAGCACGGAGGTCTGCCATTTTTTTCTCCATGGTCGCTTTAAACTTATCCATTTTCAAACGTTGCTCAATAAAGTTTTTCACTTCATCAAACCCAAGCTTTTTTGCCGCTTTTTTATCTTCGACATAAATAACATGATATCCGAATTGGCTTTGTACCGGAGTCGATGAGATCGTCCCCTCTTTCATAGCAAATGCCGCATCATTAAACGAAGGAACCATTTGTCCGCGTGGGAAGTAACCGAGGTCACCCCCTTTGGCTGCACTTGGTCCGGTTGATTTGGATTTCGCTTGTGCTATAAACTCATTTTTAAGCTTATCACCACTTAACCCTTTCATACTTTTAATGATTGCTTGTGCCTCTGCTACACTTTTTACCAAGATATGGCGTGCACGAATTTTTTCTTTATCAACAAACTCATCCGGATTAGCATCGAAATAGGCTTTTACCTCTTTCGCGTCTACTTTAATCGCTTCGAATTGTTCCTGTTCCCATACTTTTGCGGCTAACTGAATTTTTAGTCGGTTAACTAAAGCATCCAATTCTTGCTTGTATTCTTTTGAATCCAATACACCTGTTTTTTGAGCATCATCATAGACTAACTCTTGGGCAATCATACCCTCGATAATCCGCTGACGCAATTCATTTTGCTTATCGGCTGGGAGAGAATCAAATCGACCTTGTGTCCCCTCCATCAATACTTTATTAACTTCATCAGAGGTAATTTCATCCCCGTTAACGGTTGCTAAAACAGCGGCTGAACCACTGGTAGCACTCAACAATAAACCCAAAATCCAAGCGGCATAATATCGCTTCATTTTTATCCTTGTGTTTTCCCCTCTATTCAAGGGGATTTGATTTCGGCATTATAATACATTTGTGAGTATAGTATGCAAAAAACAATCAATATTAAACGATATTCCCTTGACGCTTTTGTTGTGCGATTTTTAAATAGCGATCCATCGTTTGTAAAAGGAAGTGTTTATCAATCGGTTTAGCTAAATGGGCATCCAAGCCGGCAGCAACAATCCGTTCTCGATCTCCGATCAATGCATGGGCTGTCAGTGCAATTACCGGCACATATCCTCTAGAATCGCGTTTATCGATCTCTTTGATTAGTCGATTCGCCGTCAATCCGTCCATAACCGGCATATCGATATCCATCAACACCAAATCAAATTTCTCTTTCAAATAAGCATCTACCGCTTTTTGTCCGTTGTCGACGGCAACAACACGGAAATGTTCTTGAAGCAAAATTGTCTCAAGAAGCTTAAGATTGATAAGATTGTCTTCGGCAACTAAAATTTTGATGTTCTCAGCCCTTGGAACGCTTTGCGCTTCATGAGAATGGGATATATACTCTTTTGGCATCGTATTACAGATAACGGCAAGTGTTTTGTGTAATGAGCTCGGTAAAATCGGCAACGTCACGATGGAAGCAACTGAATCAATTATCGCATCGGCTTGAGTCCCATAATTTTGTTTCATAATAGGGACAATTTGCAAGTTTGGATAGGTTGATTTAAGGGCATCAATCTGTGCCGCAGCAATATGAGGTATATCCAGGAAGAGAACGTCGCTCTCATGCAACGTGGTATTGACCAAATCATGAACCACTTTAGTTTCTACACGAAAAAGTTCCAAATATTTATAGAGTAGGGCACCCTGTGTTGTAAGCTGCTGTTCTTGAGTATATATTGCCCCTCGAGTCCCTTCAACAAAATCAAAGTTCCCTTCTTCATTCACTTGATGGGTTATTCGAAATGAGAAGCGTGAACCTTTCCCGCTCTCAGATGCGAGCATCAAATGTGAATCCATCATATCCACGTATTTATGACTGAGACTAAGACCGATTCCTAATCCGTCTTTCCCTTTACGCTGATTTTCCCATGCTGCAGCAAAAGGTCGAAGAAGCGTTTTAATCCGCTCGTTTTCGATTCCGATGCCGGTATCGCTTACCGCATACTCAACCTCAATAAAATTGCCCTCTTCTTTGACAATCAAAATTTCGACAAGAACACTTCCCCCATCTTCTGTAAACTTAATCCCATTTTGGATGAGATTACGCATAATGGCAAGAATTTTATCTTGATCACCGATTATGACTTTAGGCAAATGGGGATCAATCAAAAACATAAGGCGGATCTCTTTGGAAAGGGCGAGGTCGCTAAACTGCATTGAAAAATTTTCATACACTTCAAGGGGATTAAAAAGTCCCAGATTGGTATGAACACTGCCGCTCTCAACTTGCATAAGCTCCAAGAGATTTTCAATATTTCGCATCATTGACTGGGCGCTTCGGCTCGTCATTTGAACATACTCTTGCTGCCATGAACTAAGAGGAGAATTTTTCAGCAAATCGGTGAATCCGATAATCGCGTTCATGGGGGTACGAAATTCATGTGAAATATTGGTCAAAAATTTATTTTTAAAATGTTCAAAATAGCGTTCAGCCGCACGTGCCCGCTCAATAATCGATACGTCTCGAAATACGACCCCCACAATAGGGTTATTATCTAATAAAAGTACTTCTGATTTTACGGCCACATCGTAATCTACACCCTCTGTATAAATTTTTCCCCGATAATCTCCCGATTGTGAGAGAAGATACGATAGATTTACCCCTTGTGGCTCAAACCAACTCTCCAGTGTATTAACAGCTTCCAATGTTGAAATATTTAAAAGTTCCATCAATAGCACATTACAGCCGACCACTGTTCCGGAGAGATCGGTATAGATCATGGGGTCTGAGTGCAAATGAGCACACGAGGTAATAATCTTTATATAATTTTCATACTCTTCTTGAAAACGCTTAGTATAAACCATTATTGATCCCTTATACTTTTACATGTAAATATTTTTGAAGAACATATTCAAGTTTTTCGCGCGTAAGCGGTTTGGAGAGATAATCATCCAATCCACGTCCCAAAATATACTCTCGATCCCCTTCCATTGCCAACGCCGTTAATGCAATGATCGGCATTCGTCCCACTTTGGAATATCTCTCTTGAGCTTTGATCTCTTCCGTTGCGAGGATACCGTCTTTTATCGGCATATCGATATCCATAAAGACTATATCAAACGTTTTCTCTCGGCACATTTCAACCGCTTCATCTCCATTGGAGACAGCGACTACAGAGATACCGTACTCTTTGAGAAGCAATTTAATCAACCGCTGATTAATAAGATTGTCTTCAACCACCAAAGCATTGACACCGCGCTGAATTTGAGGGACCGCAACAGGAGCTGCTTGAGGTAAATTAAATATACCGCTCAAATGTTCCAATAATGATGACGGCAACAGCGGTTTTGAGAGAAAAATATCGATTACATGAAGCATTTTTGCCTGCAACCGTTCATTATGTTCTACCAATAGAACTGTTTTACACTCTCTTTTCATTTGTGAAAGGTTCATGGCCCAATCACTTTTCTCCTGCGACCCGATCAAATAAACCACTTCGGTATCGCTGAAAATTGTCTCCTCAACCGTCTGAGTTTTAGTGACACTTACCCCAAAACTACGCAGATAGTTGGTCAAATGGTTAGCGTCATCGAGCCTTTTTTCATCGAGCAATACTACCTTGACGCTGTGACCATTAATCATCGCCATCGCATGATCGGATGAGCCCTCCAGAGTGAGGGCAAAACTAAAGGATGATCCTTTTCCTTCCTCGCTGGCAATTTTGAGTTCACCTCCCATCAATGAGATCAACCCGTGCGAAAGGCTGAGCCCCACACCCAAACGATTATCGGCATGATCCCCCGAGACAAAAGGGCGCGTGATATTACTTAGATCAGATTTACTGATCCCCTTTCCGGTATCTTTGACGATAAAGCCGATATTGCACGTTCCGGTCGTATTACGCTTCAGCAGTTTCACTTCAACCGTTATACGCCCTCCGCTTTGGGTAAACTTAAGGGCATTGTTATAGAGGTTATTGATTACCTGTTTGATTTTACGAACATCCCCGGTGACATAAGTAGGAAGTTTAGGATCGATAAAGAATGAAACACCTACCCCTTTATCGGCAGCTATCGGCATAGAACCCCGGGCCAACTCTTCCATCTCGGCGACAATGTTAAATTCGCTTTTACTTACATTTAAACGACCGTTTTGCATTTGTGCCAAATCGAGAAGATTTTCAATATTCGACATCAAATTACGTGCTGAACCTTGTACTGAATGAATATACTCGAGTTGTGTTTCGTTTGGATCAGTTTTGGAAAGAAGTTCGATAAACCCTAAAATACCGTTCATCGGTGTGCGAAATTCATGTCCGATATTGGCCAAAAATTTACTTTTCAACTGCTCTACTTTGACCACTTCCGCTTTCAAATCGACGAGTTTACTTTGATCTTCCAGTCGAAGCAGATACAAATCACTTCCACCCTCTTGGATCAACGTAGAGGTTGCCACCATGGTATGCATTCTTCCGGAGGGGTCAACAATCCCCAGCCCGTATCCGTTTGGACAATGGGTTCGGATATAATCTAACCAGCTTTTATCAAATTCGGTAAAAACCTCTTCATCTTCATGATCGAAGAGTTCGCGGATACTTTCGTGATTATTACGCAGTTGTTCGATATTTTGGAGGGGTACTAAATCAAAAAAAGCTTTATTAGCGCCGATCCACCCGCTCTCTTTGGTAAAAAAAAGCAATGAATCCGTATCGGTATCTAAAACTTTATAGAAAAGCTCTTTATTGATTGTTTGATTACTCTCCTCTGAAAAATGGGTTTTTTTATTGCCAAAAATATCATTGATAACACGTAATAATCCCACAGTTTTTCCCCTTACAAGAATGGTTTAGGACAGACATCACTTATTGTAACACAAAATTTATCTCATCTCTTTTTAAATGCTACAATACGACAAAAAAACGGAATTATTACGATGAAGAAGGCGACAAAGAAAGAGATTGAATCGATAAAAAATGCTTTTTTGGAACGCTATAGTGATGCGGTAACCGAACTTAGCTATACCAATGTCTATGAGCTTGTCATCGCAGTAGCCCTCTCCGCCCAATGTACCGATAAACGGGTTAACCTCATCACCCCTGCTCTCTTTGCAGCCTATCCGACTCCGCTAGCCCTTGCCAATGCCAATATTGATGATGTTAAGCGTCTCATCCAAAGCTGCTCATTTTTCAATAATAAAGCGATTAATCTCATCGCAATGGCAAAAAGGGTAGTAGAAGTGTACGGAGGTGAAGTACCGCTGGATGAAAAAGAGCTAGTGACCTTAGCGGGAGTGGGACAAAAAACAGCGCATGTCGTATTAATCGAATATACCGGGGCTAATCTGATGGCAGTCGATACCCATGTCTTTCGGGTCAGCCACCGTTTGGGACTGAGTGATGATCTAAGCGCCATCGCTACCGAAGCGACATTCGTCAAAAAATTTAAAACCAATCTCCATCAGCTCCATCAGGGACTTGTACTATTCGGTCGATACATCTGCACCGCCAAAAATCCCAAGTGTGAGAACGAATGTTTTTTGAATGAGTTTTGTAAGAGTAAGGAGGGGTTTAAACCCAAATGAGATACAATAACCGAATGAAGAAATACTATTTATTGCTTTTACTGCTGCCGGTTTTGTTTGCAGGATGTGTCAATGAGCGCGGAGTAAGTCTGCGCTATTACAACGATTGTGAAGAATACTATGATGCACAGGGGTATTATCACAAGCAGTGCGATAAAAATCTTGTCGATTACTCCGACATTCCCAAAGCGTTGGAATCCAATCAGAACCCGAATAGAGGAAGCGTTCGCTAACCGTTATTTAATTGCAATAAAGGTAGCGAAATTCGCCCATCGAAAAAGTACTTCACACGTTTTAAATCCGTTATTTTTAGCCATCAAGAGATTTTCATTCATCGTATAAGGGATAAGGACATTTTCAAGCGCTTCGCGCTTTTGAACGATTTCGTATTCGCTGTACCCTTGCACTTTTTTGAAATCGTAATAACAGTCAATCAGCTCTTTATTCAGTTTCGGATCTTCACTCACCACTTTTTCACTGAAAATAAAAACACCGCCGTCATTTAATGTATCACTGATGGTTCGGATTAACGTATCCCGTACCATCGGACGGATAAACTGCAGCGTGTAGTTGCTGATAATCACTTGCGCGCGCTCATACGGAAATTCGAGAATATCTCCCTCGAAGAGTACAATCTGCGAGCCATATGCTTCCACTTTTTTTCGTGCATGCTCAATCATCGCAGAGGAGTTATCGATACCGATCAGCCGAACGTCCCCTTTTTTTTCGATGGCGCGTTCAATCTCTAGGAGTAATGATGCGGTTGAACACCCTAAATCATACACAACGCCACCTTCTGATAAAGCATTGAGGGCAAACCTGCGGGTCAGTGTTTGCGACTCTTTGTAAAAAGGGACAGATCGCAGAAGCATATCATCAAATACGGCAGCAACATCGGCATCAAATTCAAACTGTTTTGATATGGGCTTGGTAAATAAAGTATCGGTTTTCATAAGGGTAATTGTAGCGTAAAGAGGAGAAGTTTTGAGGGGCAAACATCAAGTGACGAAACAAACATTTTTGCCCCTCACTCATTAAAAAGCAATTTCCAGTCCATTATTTTAAAAGAGGGTAGGGACTCCGTTTTCTACCGACTTTGTATTTTTACTTGTATTTGACTTCGTCTCTCCGAAAAAAGTGATCTCATTTTCACGCAAAATGCGGATGATGTTGGTCGTCCCCGGCGTTCCGATCGGATACCCAGCCGTAAAGATATAGGTATTTTTTTTGTCGATAATCCCCCGTTTCAAACCGCTTTGAATAATATCGCTCAGCATATCTTCGATACGCCCTTTTTTGATCAGATATGCCGGAACAACCCCCCAAACGATTGTCAATAATCGCGCGATCCGCTCTTCATGCGTTGCAGCGTAAATTGTCATTTTCGGACGGTAACGGGAGAGTTTTTTCGCCGATGCCCCCGATGCACTCATCGCGATAATTCCCTCCGCTTTAAGGGAATCTCCCAGCCGAACTGCCGATTCATTGACCATATCCATCGAGTCGTCATATCCGAAATTAAACTTTTCATAAGGGTAAATTTCCTCAATCGCCTGAATCGTGTTGACCATCGTCTCCACGACCAGCACCGGATTATGTCCCACGGCACTCTCTTCAGAGAGCATTACCGCATCGGTTCCGTCGAGTACCGCATTGGCAACGTCGCTGATCTCAGCCCGCGTAGCAGACTCTTTTTCCGTCATCGATAAAAGCATCTGTGTTGCCGTAATAACAGGTTTTGAGTGGGCATTGGCTTTATCAATCAACATTTTTTGAATCGTCGGGACGCGGTAGTAGGGAACTTCAATCCCCAAATCCCCCCGTGCGACCATCAAACCGTCCGAATGGCGCAGAATTTCATCAATATTCTCTACCGCATCAAACTTCTCAATTTTCGCAATCAGCTGGACATCTCCGCCGTACGAATGGACAACTTCACGCGCATTAATCATATCTTGGGCATTTTGAACAAACGAAATCGCCATAAAATCGACTCCGTTAGCGACTCCCCACCCGATATCACGTCTGTCTTTTTCGGTCAAAATATCTATTCCGAGACGGGTATTTGGGAAATTGATCCCTTTATTTGACGTCAGTTTCCCCTTATTTTCGATCATTGCTTGAACATACTCATTATTGGTCTCAGAAATACGGGCACGGATAAGACCATCATACAGATAGATGTAATCCCCAACCTTCAACATTTTAAGAATCTCATTTTGATTGATCGAGAGACGGTAGTGATTATCGCCGATTTTTTCCCCTTCACAGCTCTCATAATGAAAATCAAGCCGATCACCGCTTTCTAGATTAAACTCTTCTTTCAGCTTTCCGACACGGATTTTCGGCCCGCTGATATCTTGCATAACCCCTACGATCAATCCGGTTTGACGCATAGCGGTACGAATATTGGCTAAAACTTGTGCATGATAATCATAAGTACCGTGAGAAAAATTGAGGCGAAAGACATTGACCCCTGCTTTGATTAATGCGCCAAGGGTTTCTACATTATCCGATGAAGGACCGACTGTTGCTAAGATTTTAGTCCGTTTTTGCATAAGTGCCACCTTATCTTATAGATATTCTAGGAAATAGTAACACACTTTAATACCATTCATGATACCGGGGCGATGAAGTTACAATCAATCTCAGCAATTTTAGACTACAATTAAGCTATTCAAGTTTTGCAGGTACCCTAACGAATGAGCAAAAGAGCAATCCATACCGATATTGTCCTGATTGATATTATCGATTTCTCCCGTCTTAGTATGGAAAAACAGCTCGAAATTATCTCTTACCTCTCTCTAACTTATAAAAAAATGATCCAAAAAATGCTTAAAGCTTCAGCTATCTCTATGGATCAGATGATTCAGGGATTGATCCCTACGGGAGATGGGTTTTACTGTATCCTTCACCCATCACTACGAGGATTCGGACCTATATTAGGACTTTCCTTTATCCATTTTTCTGATTTTATTGCAAAAGATTACCCCTACTTCAAAGGGATACGGGTTGCCGTGCATACCGGTAAAATACACCGTTTCGAAGATATCCTAGGACATGATAACTATGTCGGTGATGGACTCAATGAGTGTGCCCGTTACGTCGACATCAAAAATCTTGTCTCCAATACCGTTATAATCTCCGATAAAGCATTCGTATCATTAGAAGAATTTTTAGATAGCCATATGGACTATCGTCAGCTTTTGGAAAAATGTGAGTTTCGCCACAGCTCGGTACACACCTTTCAAGATAAGCACAATTTTACCCATAAAGGGTATCTTATTTGGGTAAGAAAGGGGGGAATAATCCCTCCTCCTCACCATACCAGAGTGACTCCACCTAAAAAATCCTAATTTAAGGAGATATTTTTGGATACCATAACAGCCACACAATCATTAAGGAGAATGCATGCGTTTTACAGTCGATGAATATGCCAAAACCTTTAAAATGTCCAAAGAGATGATTCAAAATAAACTTCGTACTAAACGTCTGAACTATATTATAGAGGGGGGAGTCACCTATATTATTGTCCCCCGAAGTTCTTTGGATGAAGAGAAACGTCGCGAACTCTCTCAGAGTGTCAAACCAGTTTTATCACCGCCCGCTCCTCAAAAAACTACGGTCGGAATGATCATCGCCCTCTATCAAAAAGAGAATCAGCAACTGAAACTAAAAATCAAAGAACTTGAAAATAAAATTGATCGTTTAGTAAACGATAAAGAACAAATGTTGATTGCGGAACGTGAACGGATAGAAGAGATCTACACTGCAAAAGATGAACAGTTAAAAAATCTTTTGGATGTAATCAACACGAAGCTTCTCCTCTCTCAAGAGAGTCGTGTCCATGATGCCGATATCTCCGCCACTCCGGCTCCGATCGCACCATCACTTTCCAGCGGTATTATCGAACTTAAACGTTATCTCAAATTTATCGGAATGAACTCGGATGAGCGTAAAGCGGTGAAGCGCCGTTTTGAACTCGCCTATGGAAGCGATGTCCGTATTATCCAAAAAGAGGGAGAATTTTACGTCGATCTCTCCAAATACGACTACACCGACTTTCTCGCCTAAGGGGTAGACAGCCTCTCCCTCCCCCTTTTTCCCCCATTATTTAATATTTTACATAAAAAAATCCACCCCCAACTTCACATCTTCTCTCTCGTAATCTTTTTTCATTTTATTTTTATAAAATTCCAATCCAATATATATACGGTATTCTGTATGTTTCATACGTTATATATAACTTTTTAGTTTGGAATAATTAATGCTATGTAAATAAATATGTAGTTTATATACACATATAATGTATTTATACGTATATTTTAATTATATTATATACGTTTTAATGTTTATTTTAAGAAAAGAATATTACAATGGAGCGATGGAAATGAGTGATCTTTTTAATCTTCTTCACAATGCCGTGGAGGCACAGCGTAACGGAAAGAAGATATCCCAAAAAGATATGGCTTCTGAGCTTGGCATTTCTATGCGGACGTATCAAGACTGGCGATTGGGTAATGCCAAACCTCAAGCTGCCAAAGCTGTCCTTGAGATGCTGGGGATGCTTGAAGATGATGAGATTATTCGTGTAGTTAGAAAAATTAATAAGTTAGGACATAAATCATGAGCAGTTTAAGTGAACAAGAGCGTATCGGTTTAGAAGATGTATTTTTATCCATATCTTCATCACATAATATTGTAGAAAAATGGTCTATGTGGAGTAAAAACTTCGCCATCGATTTTGATGCTAAAAAATGGGCATCCCCTCTGACATTCTCTCGTCATTCAAAAAATTGGCTCAAAAATGGCCTAAAAACCCACAAAATAACAAAACTATTCAATAAATTTCAAAAAAGAAGAAAAATTTAAGGGAAGAGATATTAAAGTATTCGCGGCTAAAACATTTTACCCCTGCTTACTCGCGTTTGTAGAGGTTTTGAGTGTTATTCGCATATCTAAGATTAAGGGCAATAAATGAATAAAGCACAATTCGTGGAATTAGTTCAAAAAAGTGGTAGTTACAAAACTAAAGTTGAAGCTGAAACGGCTATTAAAGCTTTCACTGAAGCGGTAACGGCAGCTCTTGTTACAAAAGAAGAAGTTTCTTTGGTAGGATTCGGAAGTTTTACATCTACCCTTCAAAAAGGGAAAAGCGGTAAAGTTCCTGGTACTAACAAAACTTACAGCACAAAAGACAAAATGGTTCCTAAATTCAAACCGGGCAAAAGTCTTAAAGACAGCGTAGAAGCTGGTAAATAATTACCCCTTAATATGCTTGAGGGTTTTTGCCCTCGGCTTATTCTACTTTTAAACCCTACCCATTTCTTTTATCAATTTAAATTCGGTTATAATTATTCTATAATAATCTCGTCGATGCGGCAACATAATCTCATAGGAGAAGATACAGGTGTTTTCTTTTTTAACCCGTTTTTTCCAAAAAAAATCCCAACATATCGACGAATTACCGCTTGATAGTACCAATACGCTTCAAATCGATTTTATTAAAGAAATAGTCAAAGAAGAAGATGGGCTTTTTTTCGAAAATTTTCCCCTTTTTTACAAAGAAAAGCACATCAATATTGATCTGCTACTCTTTATCCCCTATCGTGGACTCTATTTCGGAGAAATGTTCGCATGGGATTTTAATGCATTACAAGAGATGAGCATTCAGCGTTCCTCTAAAAAAAACAAAAATCGCTCTACTACCCATTTGGAAACGACGGAATTAGCCATACATCAAAAACTTGAAGATATCCTCTCGTTTGACTCCACCGTATGCGAACGTTTTATTTGGATGAGTCGCTTAAAAGAAGAGGAATTTAATGACTTAGATCCTTCATTTCATGAACTCCTCCCAAAAGAGAGACTCATATTCAGTGACTCATCGAAAGAATCTATCCATTATAAAATTGACTCTATGGCTCAAAAACTTAATGAGCCCTACTCCACACTCAAAATCATGGGATCACTCCGCTCACACACCCTGATCCTGCCCACGGAAGAGAAACCGTACGGTGAATTCCTCTCAGAAGAGCAAGAGAACTTTCTCGAAACCGATTTTAGCGATACCGTTACCACCCTTTTTGGTGAACATAACAGCGGAAAAAGCACACTCATTATTCGTAAAGCACTTTTGTTACTCCTGACTAATCCTAAAGATAAAGTTCTTATCATTACCCCCACCCTTATCGGAGGGGAAATTTTACGAAATGAGCTCATTTCGTTGTTGGAGTATGGTGCTCTGAAAATTGAACATGAATCGCTTCGCTTTTATACTCCTATTGGTTCTGAAAAAATTGAAGAGTTGGCTATTTTTCAATCTGCCTCAACCATATTATGTGATGATTCTCATCTTTTAGAAAAGCATTTTATTAACTCATTGATTGAACATAGAGCACAACGGTGGATTCTGCTGTCTATGTACAATACCTACTCTCCGCTCAGCGATTCATCATTTATACTCTATAAGAACTATCAAAAAAACATACCCTTTAAAAAGCTCCCTACTACTGCTAAACAAGCTCTTACAACCCTGCTTTTAGAGCTTCGAACCCATATATTTTCCACTTCTTCAGAAAAGACAATCGTTATTTTGGCAAATGATGCTAAATTATTTCACTACAAAGAGGCTATAGATGAATATTTTGGAATCAACAGCCGTGTATTAAATAAAGATTTTAGTCTGCAATACCAAAATCTTGATGATTTGATTATTACGACTCCCGAATACACGCATGGTTTGCATATTCCTCACGTTTATTGTATCGTATCCGATGAAGAAGAAAATTACACCTATGCACTAAGCCGTGCGTCAGAAAGTGCCACTATAATCTCTATTTCAAATCCAAAAAAGGCAGATGATGATCAAACTGGTAAAGAGTGATGTTGAGTGGCGATCCCTCCTTTCAAACGAAGCATATCAAGTCGCACGTGGACATGGAACCGAAAGAGCTTTTAGCGGAGAGTACACCACCTTCAAAGGGGACGGAATTTATAAGTGCGTCTGCTGCGGTGCACCTTTATTTGATTCCAAAGCAAAATTTGATTCAGGAACCGGATGGCCAAGTTTTGATGCCCCCATCACTTCAGAAGCCCTCGAAGAGAAGCGGGATATCACTCACGGTATGATTCGTGTCGAAGTGTTGTGCGCCGCTTGTGATGCACACTTAGGACATGTTTTCCCCGATGGTCCTAAATCCACCGGCTTGCGTTATTGCATCAATTCCATCTGCTTAACCTTTACACCACGTACACAGGAGTCTTAATGCGTTTATTAATTACCTTATTGTTGGCGGCAACTCTTTCTTTTGCCGCTTCCCACCCAAAAGTTCTTCTTCAAACAACACAAGGGGAGATCACCTTGGAACTTTATGAGGATGTTGCCCCCTTAGCAGTTGAAAACTTTACAGGACTTGTCAAAAACGGCTATTACAATGGGTTGACTTTTCACCGGATTATCAAGAACTTCATGGTTCAAGGGGGCGATCCGACCGGAACCGGTGCAGGAGGGGAATCCATTTGGAAAAAACCGTTTAAAGATGAATTCAAATCAGGTGTTGTCTTTGATAAAGCCGGGATTTTAGCCATGGCTAATGCTGGGCCTCGCACTAACGGAAGCCAGTTTTTTATTACAACAGCCCCTACTCCATGGTTAAACGGCTATCACACCATCTTCGGTCGTGTTGTCTCCGGTATGGATGTCCTCGGCAAGCTCAATAATGTTCAAACCAACGGTCAAGCAGGGGGAGACAAACCGCTACAAACCCAAAAAATTATCAAGGCCACACTGCTTCCTTAATCTCTCTTATCGCCCGATAAAGTCTCTTCAAAGAGACAAACGGGCATAATTCGTAATCACTACGTAACCATTTTGTAATGGTTTTGTAATATTTTAACCTCAACATTTTTAACAGTAGGATAATAATATGTCTGTAATATGGGA
This sequence comes from Sulfurimonadaceae bacterium, assembly GCA_963845295.1. Classification (GTDB taxonomy): domain Bacteria; phylum Campylobacterota; class Campylobacteria; order Campylobacterales; family Sulfurimonadaceae; genus Sulfuricurvum. Next base: position 29,681 of record CAWJRP010000006.1, read on the forward strand.
TGCGCTGAGCAACATCAACAATGTTACTCTTGGTTTATTACTTCTTTCGTTGGCTATCGCTCTCTTCTACGAAATGATTAACGGTTTTCACGATACGGCTAATGCGGTATCGATGATCATTTATACTAATTCTCTGACACCGGGACAATCCGTTTTGATGGCAGGGATTATGAATTTCTTCGGTGTCATGCTCGGAGGAATCGGTGTTGCCTACACCATTGTTCATCTTCTTCCGCTGGACATCATAGTTTCATCCAACCAAAGTGCAACATTAGTGATGATCTATTCATTGCTCATTTCAGCTGTTATCTGGAATTTCGGTACTTGGTATTTCGGTATCCCGGTATCGAGTTCGCATTCGCTTATCGGTTCGTTAATCGGGGTAAGTATTGCATTTAGTATGATGCACGGTTTTGAATTCTCACAAAGTGTCAACTGGTCTGCTGTTTATAAAGTTTTGACCGCATTGGCCCTTTCACCATTAGTAGGTTTTGGCTTTGCCTATTTGATGATGAAAGCGGCGCGCAAATTTTTCCCAAATCCTAAGTTTTACAAATCTCCCGAAAATGAAACCAAACGTAAACGTCCTAATTTTTGGATGCGTATGGGGATCATCGCCACGGGTGCGGGTGTCAGCTTCGCACACGGTTCAAATGACGGACAAAAAGGGATGGGGTTGATTATGATTATTTTAATCGGTATCCTCCCTACCTACTATGCGCTTGATATGAGTTCACACGAATACAAAATCAAACAAACGCAGGACAGTGCCGCAAAACTTGCCAACTTTTATGCAGAAAATAATGAAACACTTAATCAATTGGTCAGCGATAAGCACCTCATCAGTGCTCTAAAAGTCAAAAATACCATTGCCGAATGTGATGTAAATCAAGTACATCAAACCACGGCATTGATTGCTGATAAATTTAACGGTATCAAATCGTATGCAGAACTCTCTCAGCAAGATCGTTGGAGCGTTCATACCGCTATTTTGTGTAGCGATAATTTTTTCAGCCAAGTTGAAAAATCGGTCGATAAAGATAAATCCGATTACGTCGCCACTCAGCGCAAAACACTCGTTAACGCATCAGAATACATCCCTTATTGGGTTATCGTTGCGGTAGCATTAGCGATCAGTATCGGAACGATGATCGGATATAAAAGAATTGTCCATACCATCGGTGAAAAAATCGGCTCAAGTCCTGTCAATTATATGCAAGGAACCATCTCTCAAGCTATCGCAATGGTGACGATTTTACTATCTAACTTCGCTCATGCTCCGGTCAGTACCACCCACATCGTTTCAAGTTCCGTTGCAGGATCGATGGTTGCAGAACCGGACGGAGGAATCCAAAAAGGGATGATCAAAACAATTTTGCTCTCATGGATTTTCACGTTGCCTATCACCGCATTAATGAGTGCCGCAATCTATTACTGCTTCAGCTTTATTGCTAAATAAAATACCGCTTTTTCTTCTTCTTTATCGTCGGCTCTAAGCCGAACGAATCACTTATAAAAAGCCGCTGTGCAGTCACTCTCATAGTAGTTACGACAAAAAACAACCTGCGCATTCAACGTCTTTCCTAAGCGTTGAATATCGGCCTCTTGCATATAATTAAATACTTTAGAATCTTTATCGCCTTCTAAAAAATTAAAAATTACCCCTCGTGATGAAGCATCATAACAACGTTCAATAAATTTAAAAGCGGCATTTTCAGTCAAAATATTGAGTGCCCCGCTACAAAGATAAAATTCTGCTGATGGGAGAGGATCGTGAAGAATATCACATTGGAAGATTGTCTCTTGGGTGCGATTGGATGCTTCATCTACCATGATTTTGAGTGCATCCAGCCCTATATAATCAACTATATGTTTTCCATTTGAACGGATATAGCCGCATAAATCACCGAAACCGCACCCAGCATCAACAATCGATGCTGTATCAAGCGGCAAAAGCGATATCAGCTGTTCAAACCTAATTTCCTGAGATTGCTGCGAATGCCAACGCAATCCTTGTGGAGTAAAACCATAATCGATAATTCCCGAATGGTAAAAATGGTAGTTATCAATCCGATTCATCTTTTTTTGCTTTGCAAAAATAGTTATCATGCTCACAAAAATTTACTTCTGCAGTTTACTTAAAGCATCCAAAATATTATTTTGCTTTTCTTTATCAAGCGGTTTTTCATTAGAGACAAACATATAAAATTCAACACGTCTATTTTTAGCACGGTTCTCTTCATTAGTATTTTCAACAAGTGGCTTAGCCGATCCAAATCCCGCCGTTGAAAGGCGTTCAGCTGCCACACCGTTTCGGATAAGTTCGCGCATAACCGTCTCGGCTCTTTTTGCAGAGAGTTCGATATTATCTTTATATGGCGTACCGCCAGGAAGAGGCAGATCATCGGTATAGCCACGGATCGAAATATCCACACTTGGAGGAAGGGTATTAATAATATCGGTGACTCGACGAAGGAACAAATGAAGTTCTTCATTGTCAATCGTTGCATTAGCTCCACGAAACGGAATAGAAGTCGGAAGCTTCAGTAACACACCATCCATGGTTTGATCCAGCGGGCCGACCCCCATCGATGCATTTTGCAAATCCTGCTGAATTTTTTTAACCGCTTCCGATACCTCTTCCGTTGACTTGGTCGGAGGTGAACCTACTAATAATGACCCCCCCTCAGAAACTGGAGCGGCCCCAGCCGGATTAGCCTTCGCATCCGGTGTCGGTTTGCTCTCGCTTACCATATTGACAACCGGTTGAATTTCTTGAGGAGCCGGAGCATAATCGTAAATTTTTACAAACTCTTCTTTGACCGCTTTAATTTTCTCTTTATTAACCGCTGAAATCGCATACAATGCAATAAAAAGTGCTAATAAAAGACTAAAAAAGTCAGCTGTCGGAACGGCCCATTTTTCCCCAGCAGGACATTCGACTTTTTTACACTTGTGTTTTTTAGCCATTTATATTCTCATCAGTTAAATTGGCTGTGTTTCTCTTCCGCCGGGGAAAGGAAGTTCAATAATTTTGCTTCAAGGGTACGCGGGTTATCACCATGTACAATCCCAATGATCCCCTCTAACATCAGTTTTTGCTCTTTAACAATATGATGCGCTTTTTTCATCAACTTATTCCCCATTGGACCGAACAATACATACGCACTGAAAATCCCTGTTACAGTCGCGGTAAATGCCCCTGCGATCCCCTCAGCCATCTCTTTAGGATTATCCAATTTTTGAAGTGCCAGAATTAGTCCTAAAACAGCTCCGATAAGTCCAAGAACGGGTGAAGTTTCCCCGGCTACGACCCAATAGTGGGCACATCCGTGATAATAGTGCTCTGTCTCTTCGATGACTAGTTCCAATGTTTCAACAATCGTGTCGACTTCATTGCCGTCAACCGCCATACTGAGCCCTTGTTTCAAAAACTCATTATCAAGTTGAGATACTTTCTGTTCCAGCGATAATAGTCCGTCACGGCGCGCCATCGTCGATAATTCGATAATCTGATGAATCCGCTCTTCCAAATTAACTGACGATTTTTTAAAAATCATTGGGATACTTTTAAAAGCCCCTTTAACATGTTCAGCATCGGTACTTACCATTGATGCCAACAATGTTGTAGGCATGATGATAATAAGTGAAGTGATCTTGACGATATGGACTGGGTTTCCCCCCTCCATCAAGTCTCCGACGGAAATAGTAGTTATCGCCCCTAATATCCCTAATATAACGGTTAAATCCACGTGACTCCTTCTCGTTTCGGGTAATTAAACTACATCCCTGTAATTACCATTCGGCATAATGGTGATTGTACCTTGTTTTCACTGAAAATCAGTACCAAATTTACTGATTTTTGTTAAACAAAGTATACAGAACTTTAATCAAAATCATCAAAAATATCCCGCTCCCCATACTCGCTACGATAAAGGCATAATATTCATCATGAGTGATTGCATTGGCACTGTATCCGAGTGTAGCAATAGCCACCGTAAACGTCAGCGGCATTGAATCACTAAGAGAAAATAAAATTGTATTTTTTAGTCCCAAATAACCGCTGTACGCAACCAAAGAGCTAATTAAACGGATACCAATAATAGCACTTGCAATAAAGAACGCCAGCTCTAATATTTTGATATCAGTAAACGCATCTAAAGATAACGTCGATCCGACATGAATAAAAAATATGGGAACTAAAAATCCAAATCCGAACGAAGATAATTTTTCAGGGAGTTCTGTTTTGTGCTTAAAATAGGTGGCAATAAACATCCCAGACAAAAATGCTCCCAGGACCACATCTATTTTTAAATAAAGCATCATTGCAATCATAATAAACATGAGCGCCATCGAAAACCGCACATCCTGATCTTTACTGTCTTCGTGCGGCATAATGAGTGTTTTAAGGGTCGGATACCACCAAAAAAGAATCCGAATACCACGAAAAAAGAGGACAAACCCAATCAAGAAAAGGAATAATCCTCCCAATACGAAAGCAAATTCACGGTTAAAACCATACTCCAACCCGCCACTAAGAATCGTCAATGCCATGATACTGACCAATTCACCGATAATCCCGATATTGAGTGCCAATGCCAACCACGGTTTATCTTTACCGTACTCTTTAACGAGTGCCATTAGCATCCCAAGAGAGAAAATCGGAAAGGCTACCAGATAGACTGAACTCAGATCAAAATAGACATATAGGGTGAAAGAGCACCCATAAAGCATTGCGAAATAGAGTATTGTCCGGCGAAGTAATGAAGATTTTTCAAATCCGAATGCTTTAAGATTGACCTCCATTCCTGCCAAGAACATCAGATATAAAAAGCCCACTTTTGCAATGATTTTAAAAAGGTCATTTTCAACCAATAAGCCAAAATAAGCTGCCAAGCTCCCTAACATGATCTCTATAACAACAACCGGAATTTTGGTAACACGGGATAAAAACGGTGAGAGAAGTACCAATAGCGAGAGAGTTATGATAACAACAGTATTGCCCATATTTATCCTCTCATCGCTTTCCAGACGTTAATCGCCTGACTATGCTCTTTTACATCATGCACCCGCACGATGGACGCCCCCTGCTCTATCGCTTTGAGATGAATTGCCAACGTTCCTGCCAAGCGTTCATCACTGTTTGAGGGCGAAATCGTATTAATCATCGATTTACGGCTTGCCCCGACCAACATTTTCTTTCCTAAACGGAGGAAATGGCTTTGATGGGTGATCAACGCCAAATTATCTTCCAACCGTTTTCCAAACCCGATTCCGCAATCGAGAATCATCTCTTTGATCCCGAATGATTCGCCTTTGGCAATCCGATCACGAAAAAAAAGTTCAACATCACTGATCACCGAGGAATAGGTCGGATTTTCCTGCATATTTACAGGATCACCTTGCATATGCATAATAACGGCACTTGCCCCGTAACTGCCGCACAAACGTGCCACCTCATCGTTGGCTAATCCGGTAATGTCATTGATAATATGAAATCCTCTCTCAAGGGCGTAATGGATAACTAGCGGCGCATAGCTGTCAAGACTGAGACGTGTTTGCTCATAAAACTTTTGCTCATACAGCGTATCGATAATCGGACGTACCCGAGAAAGTTCTTCATCCGCACTTACCGCTATCGCACCCGGACGGCTCGAAACCCCACCCAAATCGATAATGTCGGCACCTTCATCAATCATCGTCTCGATCCTCTCTATCGCTTTTGTCCCCTGAAAACGGCTCGCCTGATAGAAACTGTCATCGTTCGCGTTCAAAATTCCCATGATCGAAATATTATCGTCATGTTTAATATGACAAAAACTATCCAACTCTGCAGAGAGTTGTTTCAATCCGAACGGTTGCGCTTTCTCTTTTTTCACCAACTGCTGCAACTGCCGCTCTGTCGCGATCAAAAGGACATCTACGCGAGGCAGCGATGCCGTAACCGTCCCTCGCGGAACCGCGACATCGGCACCGATACTCAGCGCATCTTGTTTGAGGATATTGGCGGCCCCGACATGCAAATCACGGATACGGATCAGGTGAAGCTGACCTTTATCTGCTAAAATCGATATACCGCCGCTGTCAACTCCAAGGGATTTTAGTTCACGATGTAGATCGATAACATTAGAGAGTTTCTCAACGACCACGTTTGACCTCTTTGATAAAGTTCATCAGTACCATAACCAACACACTCTGAAAGCGGCTGTTCAGTTCAATCAGTCGAAGCGCTTTATCAAACCCTTCAAGCTGTGTTGTTGTAAGGGATAGTTTTTCAACATGAATCGCCTGATACATCAACTGCTCAATCAATCCTTTGGCGTCATGTTTTTTGAGTCGGTCATGCTCTTTGACAAAGGTAAACAACCCTGAAAGATCCAGATTTTTTAACGTTATAGGGAGTACTTCATGTGTCGATTTGAGATGTTCTTGTTTAAGAGAGAGGCGTGAACGCACCGTTGGAAGAAATGTACTTTTATTGGGGGCAAGGAGGATAAAAACAATATTTCGAGGTGGCTCTTCGAGGATTTTAAGGAGGGCATTTTGTGCCGGGACGGTAAAGCTTTTGGCTCCGAGAATCAATGTTTTTGTACTCTCTTCGCTTTTGTAGGCTTCAGAAATAACCTCTTTGGCATCTTCGATTTTAAAATCATCGCGCATAAAGGTAACACACCGAAGAGGATGTCGAGACGCTTCGATCTCTTTGGCTCTCTCCTCCATCTCGTGCGTAATCAGAATACCGCCCCGTTCATTCTCGAACATTGATCTCCCCAAAGAGTACGGCGCTGAGTGTTTTGTCAAACAACCGATAAAGCTGCAAAAGTTTGATATCGATTAGAGGATCATGTGAACGGAGCACTAGTGCGTTTTGAAATCGCTCGTCCATTATCCATAAAAAACTGTTCGCATTACGTTTCGCGATATCGGCACGGCGATCATCACCACGACCTACGTACCAAAAAAAGTAATCCCCTTTAAAAGCGATGTCAAGCATATCTCCGATCATATCGATCGACTCTCCGCCGCTGATATGATCATAATGGGGATAAAGAGAGTCGATACATACGATTGGGATCATCGGACGATCTTGAGTCCGTTTGTTGAGTGATGAAATAATATAATGGGCAAACCATTTTCGATCGTGATCGGTGATTAGGACAAGGCTTTTGCCACCCATCACCTGATCCATGGCATTAGCGATAGGAGGAGTCCATTCGAAACGCTGTTCTTCGAACCAGCTCATCGATGCCCCCTCGGAGCGAATCGATTCTAATGTCCATTGATCAAAATGACGCACTTATTGATCCAACGAATAAGCACTGTGCAATGATCGAACAGCCAATTCAGCATACTTTTCATCGACTACCATTGAAACTTTGATCTCTGAGGTAGAGATCATCATAATATTGATATTTTCGCGTGCCATTGTTTGGAATGCTTTTGCCGCAACTCCCGTATGAGACTTCATACCGACACCAACGATGGAAACTTTGCAAATATTTTCGTCATATGAAGCTTCGCTGATTTCGTCTTCGGCGATAAAGGTTTCAACCACTTTTTTCGCATCGATCAATTCGGTTTTAGGAACGGTGAAATCAAGATTGGTTTTACCGTCATGCCCGGATGTTTGAATAATCATATCGATGTTGACACTGTTATCCGCCAAACGGGTAAAAATATCCGAAGCAATTCCGGGACGATCGATCACTCCGCTAAGTGATACACGTGCTTGGTTTTTATCGAGTGCGATACCGCTGACAAGTGGTTGTTCCATAATATTCTCTTCCTTTGTGATAAGTGTCCCTTCCGCATTGGTAAAGCTGGAACGGGTTACGAGGTTAACGTTTAATTTTTTAGCGAGTTCAACGGAACGGTTTTGGAGTACTTTGGCTCCGAGAGAGGCGAGTTCGAGCATCTCATCATAACTGATACGATCCATTTTTTTCGCTTTAGGCTCTATGCGCGGATCGGTCGTATAAATACCGTCAACATCGGTATAAATCTCACACAAATCAGCTTTAAGTGCTCCGGCAACCGCTACAGCTGAGAGGTCTGAGCCTCCTCGCCCGAGTGTGGTTACTTGACCGCTCTCACTTACCCCTTGAAACCCTGCTACGACCACCACTTTGCCCTCTGAAAGTGCAGAGTGCATTGCTGAGGGGTCGATACTCTCAATCCGTGCTTTCGTATGGATACTATCCGTCACAATTCCCGCACGACGGCCGCTCATCGATGTTGCTTTGTGCCCCATAGCATTGAGTGCAATCGAGAGTAAAGCTGCTGTAACACGCTCGCCTGAGCTTAGAAGCATATCAACTTCGCTGCGTTCAGGGGTAGAGGTATAATGCTCCGCAAAAGCAATAAGTTTGTTCGTTTCACCGCTCATGGCCGATACGACAACAACAACTTGATGCCCCTCTTTAAGTGTTTGCGAGACGCGGTTGGCGACGTTTTGGATTCGCTCCAAATCACCGACGCTGGTTCCGCCGAATTTTTGCACAATTAGCATTACAGGTACCCCTTGGTTCTAAAATGAGAAATGACCCGTTCATAGACCGGTTTTTTAAAATGGGCGACGTGACTCAACAGCTCATCAATATTGACAAATCGGTACGCCTTGAATTCAGGGTGCTTCGTATCTAAATCGATTTTAGCCCCTTTTTTCAGCCGTACCAGATAATAGCGCTGTTTTTGTCCGACATAGGGAGCCATTTTAGCAGCGACATGGGAGGGGAAATCGTACGCGATCCAATCGGGATACTCGGCGACAATCTCTACCTTTTTAGTACCGATCTCTTCGCCAAGCTCACGAAACAGAGCCTCTTCAGCCGATTCACCCTCATCAATTCCCCCTTGAGGAAACTGCCATACCCCTTCCAAATCACTCCGCTCGGCGATAAAAACATCTTTGGTCTCAGGATACTCATGAGAGACAATAATCGCCGCCACATTCGGTCGGTAGAACTTTTTTTCGGTCATTCACCATCTTTTACATTATTTTGGAGAGGTATTGTAAACTATTCGCCATTAAAAATACTATAATCCTAATATGCTTTTATACATTCACATCCCTTTTTGCGATAGCAAATGCTCTTACTGTGCGTTTAACTCTTATGTCGATAAATTTTCCCTGCGCGAAGCGTATATGAATGCTATCCTTGTTCAACTCAAAACGGAACTAATCCGTTTCAATGTCAGCGCAATCAATCCGATAGAGACGGTATTCATCGGAGGAGGTACACCATCTACGGTAGACCCTTCTCTTTATCAGCCTATTTTTGAGATGATAGACCCTTATTTGGCCAAAGATGCTGAAATTACCTCCGAAGCCAACCCCAACAGCGCTACAAGGACATGGCTCGAGGGGATGTATGACTTGGGGGTTAACCGCCTCAGCTTCGGGGTGCAAAGTTTTAATAATGAAAAACTCAAAATTCTTGGGCGTGCCCATAACACCAAAAACGCCCTCGATGCGATCCGTACCGCAGATGCTATCGGATTCAAGCACCTCAGCATCGATCTGATTTACGGTGTTAGCGGAGATACTAAAGCGCTTTTGAAATCGGATATTGACCAAGCCTTTATTCTCCCCATCGACCACATTAGCCTCTATGCCCTCACCATCGAAGAGGAGACGGCATTTGAAAAAACTCCTGAGATAGCACAAGAGGAATTAGAATTTACACAATGGCTTTTTCGTGAAATCACTACACATGGATTTGAGCAGTATGAAATTTCTAATTTCGGCACATACCGATCCGTTCATAATATCGGGTATTGGGAACATAAACCCTATATCGGTTTGGGTTCAGGTGGTGTCGGATTTTTGAAAAACCAGCGTTACTATCCCAGTAAAAATGTGGAACACTACATCCAAAATCCAACTGAAATCTTCATTGAAGAGATAGATTCAGATGCCCTGCTGAGTGAAAAACTCTTTTTAGGATTTCGAAGCTGTGTCGGTGTGGAGTCAGCTCTTTTAACGAAAAAACAGAAGGATCAAGCCGATGTTCTCTGCCAAGAGAGGATCCTTACACTTAGGAATGGACGCTATTTCAATACCGATTTTCTTTTAGCGGATGAAATTGCTCTGAGAGTAGAGGGGTTTTAACTTTCTTTGGATAGAATTTCCACTTATAAAAATTTTGATTTTTGGATAGCACAATGTTTGGAATGGGTTTAGGTGAAATTTTTCTTATCGCGATTGTAGCCGTATTATTTTTGGGACCGGAGAAGCTCCCCTCCACAATGATTGAAATTGCCAAATTTTTTAAAAGTGTCAAAGGAACGGTTAACTCAGCACGCGCAACGATTGAAGAAGAGATGAAATTTTCTGAATTGAAGCAAGAGGCTCTTAATTACAAAAAAGAGCTTACCGATGCGAGTGCAGAGTTGGAGAGAATGACCAATGTTACTGAAATCGGTTCAGAGATCAATATCATTAAAAACGATCTAGACTTCAACTCTATTACGGCTGCACCATCAGCGCCTAAAGAACCGGAGGTTGTTACCTTTACCCCAAAACCAAAAGAGCTAAAGCCTGAACAAACCAAACCTATTGAAGAGAATGCCTGATGTTTGATGATTTAAGACCGCATTTAGCCGAACTACGTAAACGGCTCGGTATTAGTGTAGCCACTGTTATTATTTTGTCTATTTTTATGTGGAATTTTCATGAAGCGTTACTGACTTGGATAACACAACCGCTCATCGATGCTTTAACCTCTGCGGCTAAAATTTCCCCTAAAGCGGCTAAAGGGATGTTGGTTACCAAAGAGTTGTCTGAAGCCTTTTTCGTTGCGATGAAAATCTCCTTTTTCGCCGGACTTATCGTCTCTATACCGGTTATTCTTTCTCAGATTTGGCTTTTTATCGCACCGGGGCTTTATTCCAATGAAAAAAAGATGATTATCCCTATCGTCGTAGGGGGAAGTATCATGTTCCTGATCGGGGGAGCATTTGCCTACTATTTTGTTACCCCCCTCGGGTTCAAATTTTTTATCGAATTCGGTAGTGCCTCTTTTGTCCCAATGTACAATATCAGTGAATATGTTGAATTTTTTACCAAAATTATATTTGGATTCGGTTTAGCATTTGAACTTCCGGTTTTTTGTTATTTTCTTGCCCTTTTAGGTTTTATCGATGACCGTATGATGATCAGTTTTTTCCGCTATGCTATCGTCCTTATTTTCATTGTTGCTGCCATTCTCACTCCGCCGGACGTTCTTAGCCAGATTATGATGGCGGTTCCATTGATTCTTCTTTACGGAATCTCAATATTTATCGTCCGCCTTGTCAACCCTGCCCCTAAAGAAGAGCCATATATCGAAGAAGATGAAGAGGAAACGATTGACTGATCTCAATCCCCTTCTCACCTCCAGTTATCACTATGAGCTCCCGGATGAGCTTATAGCTACCCATCCGGTTCACCCCAGAGATCATGCCCGTCTCCTTGTCTACAACCGAGCCGATAAAACCATCACTCATTCCCGTTTTGATGCACTTGATTCTTTTCTCCCTGAAAATTGCGGGATTATTTTTAACGATACGAAAGTCATCAAAGCAAGACTTTACGGAAACAAAGAGAGCGGCGGAGCGATTGAACTTCTCATTAATCGCCCCCACAATGCGCATACAATAAACGTTTATATCAAAGGACGGGTAAAAGCGGATACACTTTTACTTTTTGAGGATACGCTTAGTGCCCGAGTGATAGCGTTGCATGAGGATGGTTCCCGTGATGTCAATTTTTATTTGAACGGTACCCTTATCCGATTTGAAGAGCTTCTCCCTATTTTAGAGCAAATCGGTCATATCCCCCTCCCCCCGTATCTGGGGCGTGAAGATAACTCCGAGGATGAGCGCGAATACCAAAGCGTTTTTGCCCACCATGAGGGGGCCGTAGCGGCTCCTACCGCATCACTTCATTTTACCGATGAGCTGTTTGAAGCCGTATGTGCCGTACATCCTCATGCCTTTGTCACCCTTCATGTCGGTTCCGGAACCTTTAAACCGGTCGAAGCGGAGATCATTACCGATCATCCGATGCACTCGGAGTATTTTGATATAGGTTCCGAAGCGCAACAGCTTATTCAAAGCTCAATACCTCTGCTCTCCATCGGAACCACCTCGACTCGCACCGTGGAATACTATGTCCGTACAGAGTCGGTACAGGGAGAAGCAAATCTCTTTTTACACCCGAACAACCAGCCGATGCGGATAAACCATCTTCTCACTAATTTTCATCTTCCCCAATCAACTCTGCTAATGCTTGTCGCTTCCTTCGTCGGCTTGGAAGAGACACACCGCATCTATAAAGAAGCCATTGATCAAAAATACCGCTTTTTCTCCTACGGTGATGCGATGCTTATACTCTAAATTATTCCAGATTATGATAAAATAGTGATATTCCTTTCCAAGGCATTATCATGGATAAAATTGACCGCAGACATTTTTTAGGCGCCGGCCTTATCATGGGAGCTTCCACCCTATTTGGGAAAGAGACACCTCAAAAAATCATTACAGAGACAAAAGAATTTGTCCCTCCTATTATTGCATTTCCGGAGAAAAAACCTCTCAAAGTGATTTCTGATCGCCCGCCGCTTCTCGAATCGCCGCGCGATATTTTTACTCAGGCCATCACACCGAATGATCAATTTTTCGTACGTTGGCATATGCCTGATATCCCGACCTATATCGATCTCAATGAATTTCGTCTACAGGTTCAAGGCTCAGTTGAAACACCGCTTGCTCTCAGTGTGGATGATTTAAAATCAAAATTCGAACCGGTTGAGATCACTTCGGTTCTCCAATGCGGCGGTAACAGTCGTAAATATTATGCCAAAACCGGGCAAGCGACCCACGGTGTCCAATGGGGACACGGTGCAATGGGATGTGCAGTATGGAAAGGTGTACGTCTCAAAGACATCCTCAATATGGCTGGGGTTAAAGCAACTGCCCGATTTGTCGGGGTGAACGGCTTGGAAAAACCGGCTGTCGATGCAACACCACACTTTTTCCGTGAAATGGAGATTGACGAAGCCCTCAGCGGTGAACTCATCGTCGCTTATGAGATGAACGGTGAAGATCTCCCGTATCTCAACGGATTCCCTCTTCGACTTGTCATACCGGGACATTTTTCCGACAGCTGGGTTAAAATGCTCTCTGAAATCACCGTTTTAGATGAATACCGAAAAACATTTTTTATGGATGTCGCTTATACGGTTCCTGACAATGACTGCGAATGTGTCATCTCAGGAAGTGACTTCGAGTATAAACGCAAACCGATCGCCGCAATGAAAGTCAAATCGGTCATCGGCTATCCGACCCCTAATACCGTTATCAAAAAAGGTTCCCGTGTCAAAGTGACCGGAGTCGCTTTCGATCAAGGTAAAGGAATCAAAGAGGTAATGATCTCCACCGATGGCGGAAAAAGCTGGAGTGCTACACAACTTCAAAAAGATTTAGGTAAATACGCCTATCGCCAATGGACTTTCCAATGGGAACCGAAAGCCAAAGGGGAATACATTATTATGGTCCGCGCTATCAACCGCATCGGAAATATTCAGCCGCAAGCCGATGAAATCGGTTGGAATGCCGGTGGATACCAATACAATGCCGTTGATTATGTCAACGTGAAAATAGTGTAAGGAGAGACCATGAAAATGAAATTATTAATTATTGCACTATTGCTAAGTACCTCGGCTCTTTTCGCCCAGGTTACCAAACCTATCGAAACTCCTTATGTCGATTATCCGATTGAAGCAGGAGATCATGATGAAGTGACTCAACAATACTGCCTTATCTGCCACTCGTTCGGATATGTTTTGAATCAAGGGAAAAAAAGCCGCCCGTACTGGACCGGAACCGTTTCAAAAATGGTCAATGAATTCAAAGCTCCTATCCCAAAAGAAGACCAACAAACCATTATCAACTATCTCGTAAAACATTACGGATATGAAGTTCAATCAGGACAGCACTAAGTCCTGATTAGACTACAGAGACTCTCCCGTTTCTCACTTCGATTAAACCGCTTAGCTCCGCTTCAAAAATCTCACTCGGAAATTTCACCACCGTCTCATCATAAATAGGGTTAGTTCGGCAATAAGCGATAAATGGCGTATCTTCGATGCTGTTTTTCCCTTTTTGGGATATAAGGGCAACGAAGTGATCCATATCATCAATAGCCGTTGCTTTCCCCTCTCTCATGAGCTGGCGCGTAGCGGCACTCTCATTCATGCGGTGAGGTAGAACATAAATCGGTTTCCCCATTCCCAATGCGTACTCAACACTGCGCATGCTCCCGCTTCCATGATCGGCTTCCGTTACGATCAGAACATCCCCCAATGCTACGACAATCTCGTTACGGACAACAAAGCTCCAGTCACGTGCTTCAAATCCAATCTCGAACTGACTGATACTCAGACCATGAGCTTCTATCGACGCGATAAGCTCTGCATTCGCCGCAGGATAGCGAATATCTATACCGCACGGCAAAATGGAGATCGTATTTTCGGCACCGGCACCCTGATGAGCTATCGCATCAACTCCCGCTGCGGCACCGCTGACGATGACTATTCCCGAAAGAGATAGTTTTTTAGAGAGTTCAAAAGTCATAGCACGGGTATAGGGGTTGGGCCGTCGTGTCCCGACGATCGAAATTTTAGGTCGTTGAAGTAACTCTACATTACCTCTGTAATAAAGCTTTTCAGGATAATGTCTCATAGAGACGAGTTCAGGAATAGAAAAAGAGATCTCGTTACACATGCCAACTCTTTATAGGAATGTACAACGTTACCAAAATGAGAGAAAAAACCTAAAATATCTGACAAATTGTCAGATTTGATCGATGCCGACTACTTGTACCTCTTTTAAAAGCTCTTTTGATTCGCTAAGCGCTTTAATCGTATCCACTCTGGGATGTCCTATAGCGATAGCCGTACCGTAGCGTTTCGCTTTTGCTACTGCTTCTCTGATCTGTTTTTTTACATTCGAGACACCGTCTTGATCGTCCAAAAAGACATCACGTGTTAAATAGCGCATCCCGTATTTAGCAGTCGTTTCACGTGCTTTACTGGATGCAATGGTGCGGCTGTCAACAAATTGTAATCCCTCTTTTTTCATAATGTGGATTAATTTGTCCATAGCAGCTGAGTCTGAAGTGAATTTTGAACCGGTATGATTATTCATGTAATGGGCATTCGGATAAAGCTGTTTTAACATATCCAGCCGTTTTTCTATCTCCTCTTCTGTACTGTCTATGTGCAGAGTATTAGGTTCTTCGTCGTGAAAAGCAACCGCTTCCAACGGTAAATGAACCATGTACTTCCCTTGCTGCTTAGCTAATTGCGCTGAATCAGGGTGTCGGGAGCTGGGGGGAAGAAATGACATCACCAGTGGAAGTCCGGTCGATTGAATCGACGTAACGTCATGCGCGTAAGAGACATCATCCATAATAATGACTAATTTGGCTTCTGTTCCGATAGTACGTGGAGCCCGTTCCGGTGGTGGCGGAGGTGGAGCTTTTTTATTATTCGGTGCGTATTCATGCTGAGGAGAAACCTCTTCATGCGCTCTTTCACGCGTCAATAAATCCTCAAGCTCTTTTTTTAGTCGACGGATTTCATCCTCTTGAAGATTCTCTTTAGGTTTGACTGAGGATATATTGCCCTCATCAATTGATGCAATCGTTTTAATGGTTTGAACCAGTTTCTGCGTTTGTTTGCGCTCTGCGGCAAGTTCCTCTTCTGCTTCGTGAAATCCTATAAAATACCCTATCAATACGGCAAGAAGTAAACTGAGTAATACGGTGAGTCCGATAGCAAGACGTTTTAAGGTGAAGATTTTAAATAGAGGCTGTTGTTTCATAAAAGAAGGAACCTCTTTCGATGTACGTTTTCAGAGCAAATTGCTCTGAAAAGAGAGAATTAGTTTGTAGCTTGGTTAACGATTTTGTTTTTAGAGATCCACGGCATCATTGAGCGTAATTTAACACCCGTTTGCTCGATCAATGACGCACGCGCGTTTGCACGCTCAGCGTTCATACGAGGATAACCCGCTTGACCTTCAAGGATAAAATCTTTTGCGAAACGGCCGTCTTGGATCTCTTTTAAGATCTCTTTCATTGCCGCTTTTGATTCTGCATTGATGACACGTTTACCTGAAACATAGTCACCGTATTCAGCTGTGTTAGAGATAGAATAACGCATATCAGCGATTCCACCCTCGAACATCAAGTCAACGATGAGTTTAAGCTCATGTAGACACTCGAAATATGCAAGCTCTGGTGCATAACCCGCTTCAGTCAATGTTTCGAATCCTGCTTGAACAAGAGATGCTGCACCGCCGCAAAGAACCGCTTGCTCTCCGAAAAGGTCAGTTTCTGTTTCATCTTTAAATGTTGTTTCGATGATTGCTGTACGTCCGCCACCGATAGCTGATGCATATGAAAGTGCCAACTCTTTAGTCGTACCGCTTGGATTTTGTCCAACCGCGATAAGATCGGGAATCCCGCCACCACGAACGAATTCACTACGAACTGTGTGACCCGGTGCTTTAGGAGCGATCATGGTAACGTTGATATCAGCAGCTGGTTTAATACGACCGTAGTGAATGCTGAAACCGTGACCGAATGCGATAGTAGCACCTGATTTTAGGTTAGGAGCAATTTCGTTTTTGTAAATTTCCGCTTGGTTTTCGTCCGGAAGAAGGATCATTACCACATCAGCGTATGCAGACGCTTCTGCAACGGTCATAACTTTGAACCCTTTAGCTTCCGCTTTACCCCATGAACTACCCTCTTTGCGAAGACCGATAACGACTTCAACGCCGCTGTCGCGAAGGTTTTCCGCGTGTGCGTGACCCTGTGATCCAAAACCGATCATTGCCACTTTTTTGCTTTTGATTAATTCGATATTACAATCTTTATCGTAGTAGACGCTCAATGCCATAAAGGTATCCTTAGAGTAAGCGCATAGGCTTAAAATTTGGCGAATTATACTCCACTTTAGCATAAAAAAATATTAGCGCACCCTTAGAATGTTATGCTAAATACTCTTCTAAGGGTGACGCAACGATCCCGTGCTACAATTCATCCAAAAAATAAGGGACTTTTTCATGAAAAAATTCAACCTGTTTAAAGAGATCATTGTCCTTTCAAAAGAGGAGTTTTTACGCGCCGTCAACTCTGCCAAACGTTTTGCCATTACCTACAAAGGGGAGATCGTATATGAACCGTTTGACCCCTCACTCATCTGTATTTATGAGGGGTTAATTCCTCTGATTTCGCCTCTCTCATCTAATCTCTCCCGCCCAATATCAGAAATGCTCGGAAATAATTACCGTATTGTCGAAGACGACGATCGTATCCTCATCAAAGCCTCCGGTGCATGGCAGAGTATCATCGGCTACAATCAAAAACGCGCTTTGTATGATGATACTTCCGGTGATGGAATCGCTGAATTCTCCGATAAAAAACTCGAAGATATAGGGTGGCATGCAACCGAGTTTAATATCGGCTATCGAGATATCGTTGAACAGTTTGAAGTACAATGTGAGGGAGTACTGCTCTGCATCGAGCAAGAAGAACCGTACCAGTTCAGCGGATTGGGATTTGTATTCGACATCGATCATGCACGACAAGTCGGATTTGAGTATTGTGTCAACGCCATAAAAGATAAACTGAAAAACGACGAGGATTTTGCTACTCTCACCGATGATGAAGCGGAAGCCAAAGATTATTTTTTTAACTGAGTCAAATACCGCTCTAAAATAATCTTCGCCGAGAGCGAATCAATCCGACCGTCGCGCTTGTAGCGGATTTCACCCTTCATCAGTGCTTCTGCTTCTTGGGAGCTGTGGGATTCGTCTTGGTAGGCGATCTCACCGTTAAACTCGACGAGATTCATAAAGTGCGCGACACGACGGCGCATCTCATCCTCCGTTGTACTTCCCATCGGGATACCGATCACGACCGTCGTTGCCTCGTATTCATTCAACACTTTTTTAACATCATTAGCCGCTTGGTTGCGATTTTTCCGCTCGATGGCAGGAAGAGGGGTCACAATCCCCGCACCTACGCTCAGAGCTAATCCGATCCGCTTCAGCCCCAGATCAATTGCGATAATAGCACCCATCATTTCCCCAGACAAAACTGACCGAACATCTTGTCAAACATCTCATCGAGTTCATACGGGCGACTGATCGAGGCGACGGCGCGGATCGCGGCATTGATATGAAAGGAGAAAAACTCCAGCTCGCCGTCACGGAGCGGTTCATACGCCTCGTCGATAGAGCGGACGGCATTTTCGGTTGCACTGATTTGACGCTGAGAAATGAGCATCATCTCCTCACCGTCATTTTCATGATCCATCAAGCTGCTCAACATATCGACTAGCGCTTGAGTATCTTGTTTACAGCTCAAACAAATCGGATTGTAGTGCTCGATCGTCGTTGAATCAAAAACTTTCGGTAAATCCGATTTGTTCAAAATACAGATAAACGGTTTTTCATCACGATAACGCTCGATCAAATCGATAATAGCGCGATCTTCCTCGTCAATCTCTCGTGAAGAGTCAAAGAGGGCAATCACCACGTCGGCATTTTCAATCGCCGCGATGGAGCGCTCGATCCCGATCCGTTCAATCTCATCGTGAGCGTTGCGTATCCCTGCTGTATCGACGAGACGGATCAGATGGGTACCGATACGCACTTGTTCCTCGATCGTGTCACGAGTCGTCCCTGCAATGTCACTGACGATGGCACGCTCATAATCAAGAAGTGCATTAAGAAGTGAGCTTTTCCCGACATTGGGCTTGCCGATGATAGCTACCCGGAATCCCTGCATTAGCCCGCTCCGTCTTCGGCTCGATTCGAGGGTACGTGAAAGAGTACGTTTGATGTTTGCGAGTTTGACTTCAATTTGATCCACGACATCTTGAGGCAAATCCTCTTCGGCATAATCGATCACCACTTCGGAGTACGCCAAGATTTCGAGCAGCGCATCACGGATCCCTTCAATGTATCCGCGTAACTCCCCCTTCATCTGGCGGGCTAAAATCCGTGCAGCATCATCGCTTTTGGCTTCGATCAGTGCGGCGGTCGCTTCGGCTTGGGTGAGATCTAACCGACCGTTTAAAAAGGCCCTCTTGCTAAACTCTCCGGGTTCCGCCAATCGCGCTCCAAGAGAAAGAACGGCACGAAGCAACGACTCGGCGACCACATAACCGCCGTGACATTGAAATTCAACGACCTCTTCACCCGTAAAACTGCGGGGAGCCTGAAAATAGATCACAATCGCTTCGTCGATCAGCGTTCCGTCGTTATGATGCAAAGAAGTAAGGGTTGCGTAGCGAGGCTGAAGGCTTTGTTTTTGGGTCAGTTTTAAAGCGATATCGTAAGAGCGTTCTCCGCTAAGGCGGAGAATGGAGATGGAGCCGATGCCGTTTGCGGTGGCAATGGCGGCGATAGTCTCATTCATCAATATTCGTGATAGCTGTTGATGATGATAAACTTACCGCCATCACGTGTAGAGCGGATAGCGACATAGCGATCAGGGTAACGGTCTCGAAGCTGTTTCAATGCAATCTGCACCAATACGCCATCAAGCACTTTAGTTTGAGCACGTCCGTCTTGATCGATAATGTCACATACGTTGATCAGGTAACGGGAAATTGATTCTTCTTGATTTTTCAAGAACTCCGCGATTTCCAAACGCAACTGCATACCGTACACTGCATTGATCCAGTTGAAAAGCATATAGGAGAGCGCTTTATAACGATATCCCTCTTTGCCGATCATCAATGCCGCATCAGCGCCCGTGAACTCAACGAGAAGGGTATTCTCATCATACACGCTGACGTCAATATCGTTAATCTCGAAACAGATGTCTTTGAAAAGGATATTGATATGCTCTTTGACTTCATCGGCACACTCTTGGGCAGAGAGTTGATAAAAATCGTCCTCCATCTCCCCCTCTTCCTCGAAGTCATCCGCCTGCTCGTAAAATTCATCACCCAATACCAATTCTTCAGGTTCAACCGATAAGGGGGTTGGAATTTCAATCTCTTCTTCTGCTGCCAATGGAGCTTCAACCGGCTCCACAGCTGC
The DNA here is from genome assembly GCA_963845295.1 of Sulfurimonadaceae bacterium. Classification (GTDB taxonomy): domain Bacteria; phylum Campylobacterota; class Campylobacteria; order Campylobacterales; family Sulfurimonadaceae; genus Sulfuricurvum. The sequence goes on from CAWJRP010000006.1 coordinate 49,787, forward strand.
TACAGAAGCTTTATGCGGAAGATTGGCAATGATAATTGCCGTTTTTTTAAACAGACCCAATACCCCTTTTGACGGGAATTGAACAATCTCCACCTGAAGCGCGGTAACGGAACATCCAAATTCCGCGTGCGGCTTGCGCGTATGCTTGCTCTAATGTAGGTGCTTCAATCTTTTTCATGATGCTTTTCCGCAAGATGAGCTTCATGGCGTGCCGCACGTGCCGCTTCGAATTGTTTGTTAACGATATATTGTTGCGCAATTGAGAAAAGGTTATTTACAAACCAGTACAATACAAGCCCTGCCGGGAACGTGAAGAAGAAGAATGTAAAAATAAGGGGCAAAAATTTAAATATTTTTTCCTGCAACGGATCGGTAAAATTACTCGGTGTAATACGTTGTTGAAAATACATCGTTGCACCCATCAAAATAGGCAAGATGTAATACGGATCCATACGAGAAAGGTCATGTACCCACATTATCCACGGCGCACCCTGAAGCTCAACCGCATTCAAAAGAACACGATAGATCGCAAAGAAAACAGGAATTTGAAGGATCAACGGCAAACATCCGCCCAATGGATTGGCACCGTGTTTTTTGTACATCTCCATAACCGCTGCATTCATGCGGGTCGGATCACCTTTGTACTTCTCCTGCACCTCTTTGATACGCGGTGCAATCTCTTTGATCTTTTGCATAGAGACCATCCCTTTGTGCGTCAAAGGGTAAAGAAAAATACGGATAAGTATCGTGAGTGCAATAATAGACCAACCCCAGTTACCGACCATACCGTGAATCCACATCAAGATTTTAAAAATCGGAGCGGCTACGAATGTAAACCAGCCGTACTCGATAGCATTGACTAAAACAGGATTAATCGCTTCGAGGGTTTTATGCTCTTTTGGCCCGATGTACCCGCTAAAGGTAAAATTCGGTGTCCCTTCCAAATAAGTAACAGGGTTGCTGTTGATATCACGTTCAACCGTTACTTGAGTCGATTTGTCAAATCCATACATCATCGACGCATAGTATTGATCAAACGCAGAGACGAAATGGACATCGGTGAAGAGTGAACGCCCTTCAACATCTTTATCTTTAAAAATAGTCGTTAACTTATCACCGGAGTAAACCATGTTACCAACGACCGTCATCATCTGCTCAATGATTTGAGGATGTTGCCCTAAATAGAGGGAATAACGTCTCTCATTGCTAAGAGTGATTTTCGCATCATAATGACCGTCCGCATAGAATGTCAATGTTTTGGTCACTGTCAATTCAGGAAGATTCTGAGTAAGTAGTACCGTTGCTTTTCCATTTTCGCCCAAAGCGATATTCGTAACATCGCTTGTAAACGGAGTTTTTGCAGCTGCTTCATTAAGGGCTTCATCAGCAAAACGAATTTGGAGCGGTTTCGCGCCAACTGAAGAGATAAGCTCAGAGAGTTTCCCGTCTTTGCCGTTATGTTTGGCATTGCTTAAAATAACCGAAGCAATACGCCCGAGTGTATCTACTTTGAGGGTAAACTCTTTTGAAGAGATTGTGGTTAATGTGTCGGTTGTAACCGTTTTAATATCAGAAACCGATGCAGCATCAACTTTATCTGCAGCTGTTAGTGTTGGCTGAACTACAGCCTCTTTTTCAGTAGAAACTTTAGTCGTATTGGTTTCACTTTTAGAAGCTTTTGGAGGAAAAATCGTCGTATATCCTATAAAAAAGACGAAAGATAAAGCGACGGCAACGAGAAGTCGCTGATTGGGAGTAAACTTTTCTAACACTTTGACCCTTTAAACTTAAAATTTTTAATCAGAAAATAATTCTGTTGATATGGAACAAACCAGTATTTTATCGTATTTATGGAGAGTTCGGAGGGTTTTAACATCGGTTTGTTGATAATTGGATAATCTATTCCGCCAGGAAACAGTTGATTACACCGTAAAATACGAAAAAATGTAGAATAAAATGCACGAGGAAGAGTGTTGCGTTCAAACTGCCATAGAGCATATTCGGAACAAGAGGGGTAATGACGACACGAACCTCGCGTCACCAATGAGAAAGAGTGCCGATAGAGCCAGAGGAGCTTAAGAAAGAGTATTCTTATCATTATCTGCTCCAGCCATAGCACCTGTCCGTTTTAAAACATATTTGCAGTCGCGCCGCACTGTATCGAAAGGGTTGTCAAATAAACCTTTCTTGGCGACAAAAACGTACCATCCGTCTTGTGCATTGGGTGAGAATTCATCAAAAAGAGCCCGTAAGCGTCTTTTACACCGATTTCGCACTACTGCATTTCCGACTTTTTTACTGGCCGTATATCCAACTTTTTTTTCTCCCTTTAAAGGGAGATAAAACAACGCGATAGATGTGCTGTGAGCATTCTTGCCGCGTTGATAAACACGCTGAAACTCGCTGTGAAGTTTCAACATCGAGAAGCTATTTAGACAGCCAATCGTTTTCGACCTTTAGCACGACGAGCGTTTAATACTCGACGACCGTTTTTTGTCGCCATACGTGCACGAAAACCGTGAGTACGTTTACGTGGCGTATTGTGCGGTTGGTATGTTCTTTTCATAAGCCATCCCTTTAGAAATTTTTAGCACGCAATAATAGACAATTCTTACTTAAAGAAGGGTTAAGTTTCGTAAAAGCTTATTAAAACAATCTTGAAAACGTCCGATATACTCAACAAAGAATCAAACTATAATAAAGGTTATCGTATGACAGCATCAACCTCTTATAATGCATATCGATCCCATGAACTATCCATTCAAATGAAAACAAGTTCGGGAGATACACTCTCACTTAATTTTCAAAATGAGCAGTCCCTCTCCCTCAATCAAAAAGAATCAAATACTAACAAAGAGCAATCCTTTTCCTTCTCATCCATGCAGGCGTTTTCGTTTAATATCGATAGCAACGGGATCACTGAACAAGATCAAAAAGAGATCAATTCTTTTATGAAAAAGGCACAGCCGTATATCGATAAATTCATTAAAGAACTCCAAGATCAAAACCAAACGTCACCGATCAATAAAGTCGCATCCGATGTTACCAAATTGATCGGAAATCTGAAAAACAGTGATGAAAATGTTAAGAATCAGACAAAAAAAGGGGTAGTCGACCTCTTCGATCACAGTTTAAAAAATCTCAAATCAGATGAGAAAATGATTAATGAAGCCCAAAAGCTTCTTCAAAAGATTATTGATGGATTTGATAAAACGATGAAAAGTATCTACGCTTAAGGATTCAAAAAATCCCTAAGTGTCGACTGATTCGATTGAGTTTTTGGGAATGTGTTTATATTGAGCGAGGGTTTTAGTTTCATATGGCAATCACGGCATTCACGGATTACCGCATGTTCGGCAACCCGAACACCCTCAATCTTGGCTATAGGATGACATGCAAAACAATCCGCCCCGCAATCCGCCATTTTGGCAGGATTAGCACTGTGACATTTGATACAGGTCGTCATCGGTTTATGCCGTTTATCGGCATCGATATTTTTTAGGAGTGCGGGGTGACAGGTCATGCAATCCCCCGTACATCCCCATAACGGCAATAAAGCCACTAAAAAAAGAAATAATAGTTTCATGACCAAAATTATGCCACAGAAACGGTAATCTCATCTCCCTGTGCATCGAAGGTTACCGATGAACCCTCCTCTACTTCTCCGCCGAGGATCAAATCAGCAAGACGGTCTTCGACAATCTCATACAATGCCCGTTTTAATGGACGTGCACCGTAAACCGGATCAAATCCCGCACTCGCAATATAGCGTTTCGCTGCATCGGTAAGGGTGAGGGTAATATTACGCTCTTCCACTTTTGCCGAAATATCTTTAAAGAAAAGATCGACGATACTGAGAATTTGTGCTTCGCCCAACGGATTAAAGACCACCACATCATCCAAACGATTTAGAAACTCCGGTTTAAAGTGCTGTTTGAGCTCACCGAGAACCATCTCCTCTAAGTGCGCCTCTCCGTGATGTGCCATAATCTTATCGCTAGCGATGTTAGAGGTCAAGATAATGATCGTATTGGTAAAATCGACCACCACACCTTTGTTGTCCGTTAAACGCCCATCATCGAGCACTTGAAGGAGTACATTGAAAACATCAGGATGGGCTTTTTCCACCTCATCGAATAAAATAACGCTGTACGGCTTGCGTCGTACCGCTTCGGTAAGCTGTCCACCTTCATCGAATCCGACATACCCAGGAGGTGCACCAACGAGGCGTGACACGGCATGTTTCTCCATGTACTCGGACATATCGATACGGATCATCGACTCACTGCTATCAAAGAGAAATTTTGCCAATGTTTTCGCCGTCTGCGTTTTCCCGACTCCGGTAGGACCGAGGAACAAGAATGATCCGATCGGGCGGCTCTTATCGGAGAGCCCCGCTTTGTTCCGTTTGATCGCACGGGCTACCGCATGCGTTGCCTTCTCTTGACCGACAACATCACGGTTAAGTTCATCTTCGATGTGGAGGATCTTCTCTTTTTCGCTTTGGAGCATTTTGTTGACCGGAATTTTCGTCCAACGGCTTACAATACCAGCGATAGAGGCTTCATCGACACTGTTTTTAAGGAGTGTCCCCTCTGCGACCATCTCTTTCCATTTCTCTTGAAGCGCTATTTCTTCCTCGAAAAGTTTCGGAATTTGACCATATTCAATCTCGGCCGCTTTATTAAAATCAGCCGCTTGTTTCGCACTTTCGGCTTCGCGCCGTTTGGATTCTATCTCAGCTTTGATTTTGGCAACCCGCTCAAACACCTCTTTTTCATGGGCGAACTGTGATTCCAAACTTCGTCTCTCTTCACCCGCATCAGCTAACTCACGCTCAATCTCCTCAACTCGCTTGGTATTAGCCACCGACTCTTCCATTTTTAGAGCCTCTTTTTCGACTTCTAAATTGGTTAATTTACGCTTTACACTCGCCAAGGCATTCGGTTCTGATTCAATTTGCATACGTAATTCTGCTGCAGCTTCGTCAATCAAATCGATCGCTTTATCCGGTAAAAATCGGTCATTGATATAGCGATCGGAGAGTTTTGCCGCCGCCACCAATGCCGAATCGGCAATATTAATACTGTGATGCGCTTCAAGACGCTCTTTAAGCCCGCGTAGAATTTGCAATGTTTGATTAACGCTTGGTTCGTCAACCGATACAGGTTGGAAACGACGCTGCAACGCCGCATCTTTTTCAAAATACTTGCGGTATTCTTTGAGGGTTGTCGCCCCGATAGTATGCAATTCTCCCCGTGCAAGAGCCGGTTTGAGAATATTCGCCGCATCCATCGATCCCTCTGATGCACCCGCACCGACAATGGTATGAATCTCATCGATAAAGAGGATAACATTCCCGCTCTTTTTCACCTCATCAATGACCGCTTTCAGACGATCTTCGAATTCACCGCGATATTTTGCCCCTGCGATCAACGCGCTCATGTCAAGCGTTACAACACGCTTATTTTGAAGACTTAGCGGGACTTCTTTATTCACGATACGTTGAGCCAGTCCCTCGACCAATGCCGTTTTACCGACGCCCGGCTCTCCGAGGAGAATCGGATTATTTTTAGTTTTACGGATCAGAATCTGCATCATCCGGCTAATCTCTTCATCTCGTCCTATTACGGGAGAGAGTTTCCCCTCAATTGCCTCACGATTCAAATCAATTCCGTATTTAGCAAGAGATTCTAAATTCTCATCAGTCGTTTGAGACTCGATCTTTTGCCCCGCACGTATCGCTTCAAAAGTTTTACGCAGTTCGAACACATTGATATATTTTTCCAGTATTTCTTTAAACGGAGAATGATTCAAATTTCCCATTAAAAAGGCATCGATAGCAACAAACTGATCCCCGTTTACCGCCATTTCAGCTGAACCGCGTTCTAAGGCACGTAAAAAGTTACGTGACAGGCGAATATTCTCTTTTGTCACACTCGAAGAGATCGGAAGCTTTTTGCTCTCACTTTTGACATCGAGTTCAATAGCTGTTTTATCTATCCCCATTTTCGCAAACGCTTGATTGAGAGGCGAATTGCTGTTGGCTAATAATGCCCATAAAAAATGGATCGGTTCTACTTCGCTGTTTTTATTGTGTAAGGCTAAAAAGATCGATGATTCGATCATCTCGGTCATTTGGTGGGTTAGTTTTTCAAAAATATTTGCTGACATAAAATTCCCTTATAGTGAGTTACAAGAATTATATTACTTTGAGTCACTTGTTGTCAAGTTTTTTAAGTAAGACTACTTAAAGTACTAAGGCAGCCATGACTCCAATCACTCCGCCGAACACTCCGCCCCACACAACAAGCCATCCTAAATGCTCTTTCATCAGGGCATGAAGCATCTCTTTGACCATCACGGGGGTCAACTCGGCAAGACGACTCTCTACAATTGTTTCTATTGTCCCTGTGAGATGTCCGCTCTCTTGATGCAAATGCTCGTTCAACGCCATCATAAACGATTCACTCTGAGATATCTCAATCGTTGATACTTTAATCTTTTCTAAAAAGGGCTCTTTTAATTTTCCGATAATCGCTTCCCCCCCGAACATTCCGATCATCCCCCCCATAGGAGATTCCATCACACTTTTGACCAGTGCATCATACGCCGGGGTAAAATCGGTTTTTTCAATAATAGGGGTTAAGTCAATCGAGCGTTCCTGTGTTTTAACAAATGCCTCGATCTTTTCTGGGGAAAAAAACTGCTCCATAATAAGGGTTTTCAGGGCTTCACGAATCGATTCAAAACGATCGATGATAATCCCAGAACCGTAGAGAAAAGGGACTTTTTCAAAAAGCATATGGATTGCCATCTGATTGGTCACGGCACCGGACAGGGCATATAATCCCGCACTTCGCAGTACTGATCCTGCCATCCCCTCAAATGCATACGATGCCCCTACCAATACTACTGAAACAAAATTTGTTATCCAACCTTTATCCATTTTAAAAACTCCTAGTGTTAATACGTGTATTATACAAAAAAGGTTAAAGTTACACCCAAAAAAGGAGCAGTAGATGATTTTACACACCATGGATACACTGCTCGAATCAGGGGAGTCTTCAGCCATTCTTGCTGCCATCTCTACTGCACTGGATCAAAGTGACGAAGCTCCGTTTTGGCGACAAAAATCTGTTCCGTTTTGTGAGGCTATTTTGAGTGTTCTCATTCCTCTGCGAGAGCAAAAACTGTTATTTGATCCTGAGGGTAATCCTCATTCTAAACTCACCTCCGCACTTTTTATCCGTTGGTGTGATCTGCTCAGTCTAAAAACACTCGCATTTACCCTAGCACACAGTCATAAAGAGGGCAAATTGGTACGAACAAAACTTCCCGCTGATCTTTGTACTTCTTATGCTCCTATTGATTTGGAGATACTGGGGAAATATCTGAGTAGCTATACCGTCAACTTGAACGATGAATGGGTCGATTTTCCGATCACCAACTATAATCTCCATATCGGAATGACCTCGCTCATCACTAAAATACTCGAAGGAAAAAATTAATGCAGGAAATGCAACCCCTAAAGGTCAACAGTTACCTATCACCATCTGAGATCACAAAACTCCTCGAAAAAGTCGAATACATTGTGATGGCATCCCCCTCCATGATGGTGGATGAGCATCCGATCCACTTTACCATTATCCTCAACACTGCCGATGTGATCCCCGAAGAGGTAAAGCCTCTCATTTTAGAAAAGTTCTGCCGTGAGTTGGGGATCAGTGCAACGAGTCATGTCTTGAGCAATCGGGAGCGGATCGCCTTTGCCCTCACATCCCAAGAGACCCCGATGCCCAAACATATCATCGATGATGCCGAAGCCAACGCTATTCCGTGGACACTGCTGCATATCTTCGATTTTTTAGGGGATTCGGATGGGTTTAAAGAGGCGAAAGACGGCCTCAGCGGATGGAGTTATAGTTATAACAATTAACTTTCACACATCGCTTCGATTTCATCAATCGTTTTCGTAATCATTGCAGATAGATTCTCATATCCCTCTTCGGTAACGAGGATATTGTCCTCGATACGGATACCGATACCTCGATAGCATTCAGGAACAGACTCATCATCGGCTCGGAAATAGAGCCCCGGTTCTATCGTCATCACCATCCCCGCTTCAAAGGCTAACGATTCACCCGACTCATCCACATACGGGCACGGATCATGAACATCCAGCCCCATCCAGTGCCCTATCCCGTGCGGAGCGTACTTTTTATGCTCTTTCGCTTCCATGAGAACACTTCGTTCACCGTTCAAAATTCCCAATTCGATCAGTGCACCGCACAGCAACTCTTCGCTGTATGTTTGGAGCCAATCTCGCTTGACCCCCGGCTTGATTGCTTCGATCACGCGGAGTTGCACATCAAGAACTTTTTCATACACTTCGCGCTGCGCATCACTGAATTTCCCGTTGATCGGAAAGGTACGGGTGATGTCACTGGCGTAGAGTTCCCACTCACACGCCGCATCGATCAAGACTAAATCACCGTCTCTAAGTTCATCACGATTGTCAACGTAATGGAGGGTATTGGCATTGTTTCCCCCTGCGACAATTGCGCCGTAGGCTTCAAAAAATGCGCCGCTGTTTAGAAACACGTAACTCATAGCGGCTTGAACCTGATATTCACGCATCCCTCCTCGACACTTTTGCATCGCCTCATGATGTGCCTCAGCCGTTATTTCAACCGCTTTGCGGATTTGCGCGATCTCTTCAGGTGATTTTATCAGGCGCAGCAAGCGGATCAGATGAGTGACATCGAGGATAGAACGGATATGGCGTCTGACCCCTCTGGTAGAGTGCAACGCTTGTGCAGCCGCTTTGGCTTCAACAAGCCGCTCAGAATCGCTGTAAAGATCAATATAGAGATTGATATGCTCGCGTAAAAGTTCTTTGATCATACCGCTGTACTCAGCGCTATCGTGTACTTCATCGACGCTAAATCGCTCCCTTGCTCCATCGACCCCCAGCCGAGCACCGTTCCAAAGAGCATGTTCACTGTTGTACGCTTCGACAAAGAGTATGGTTTTCGTCGAATCGGGAGTTTTGATTAGTACCAGAATAGAGTTATCTTCGTTAAATCCGCTGAGATAATAAAAATCGCTGTTTTGCCGGTAGGGGTATTCGGTATCGTTGGAACGGGTTTGGATGGGTGCTGAAGTGACAATCGCCACCCCTTCTTCGATCAGTTCAAAGAGTTGGTGGCGTCGCTGTAAAAAGTGTGTTTCATTCATGGCCATATTGTGCCATAAATGGAGCGGAATTAAAAATTCCGCTCTAAAAGTTTTCCAACTTTAAGGATTGTGATAATACGGTCGGCTTGTTTACCGACACCGTCAATCATACTTTCCTCTTCGGAAATGGTATCCGGAGCAGGTCCAACATCTTTTTTCGGTAACCGTATCGCTTCGGTGAGTCGATCGATCACAAATCCGGCAACATCATCGCCGTTTTTCATAACAATAAAACGGGTCTCTTCGGTATGCTTCAACGTTTCTAATCCAAAACGTGAACGCAAATCGATTAACGGAATAACCGAACCGCGAAGATTAAACACTCCCAAAATATATGCTGGTGTTTGTGGTACACGTGTCCAAGAGATCGGTTTAATAATCTCTTGGATGCTCAAAATGGGTACCGAAAACTCTTCGTCACCCACAATGAATCCGACCAGTTGAATCACTTCATCGATTTTAACATCGTCTCCCGAGAGGGCTTTATTTTGTTTGTTGATAATTTGTTGAAGTTTTTCGCTCATGATTATAGCCCCTCATTAAACTTGATATTGCGTTTGACAACACTCATCAGATACTCCGGAGAGTACGGTTTGGTGATGTATTCAACCATTCCCGATTCAACACCGCGCATTCGGTCTGCTTTTCCGGTACGAGATGTTACTGCGATCAATGGGAGATTTTTATACTTGTTGTATTTTTTAATCTCAGCGGCTAAGGTATAGCCATCCATTCTCGGCATCTCGATATCCACAAGCATTCCATCAAATGTATGATCACCCTGCTTTAGAATATTCAATGCTTCAACGCCGTCCGTTGCTTCAATAAGGGTAATCCCCATCGGCTCAAGCGCTTTGCGCATAATGGTACGGTCTGTTTTAGAGTCATCTACGATCATGACACAATAGTCAGTCGGTGACGTTTTAGCACCTCCGCGACCTTTGGCTTCAGCACTCTCTTGTCCAACGGTTGATTTAACCGATTTTGCCATCTGCATCAATGCCGCAACGTCAACGATCAAGGGTTACGCCGCCATCACCGCGGATAGTTGCCCCTGCGATTCCTTCGATCCCTTTGAGGTATTCACCGAGAGATTTAATAACAATCTCTTCTTGTCCGACCAATGAATCAACGATAAGTCCGATTTTACTCTCAGCAAGACCGAGAACAACAACGTAAGCGTGTTCGCTGTTGTCAAAGACACGTTCCACTTCGAAGATATCTCCGATATGTACAAGAGAGAGGACTTCATCCCGAAGACGCATAACTGAGCGGCTCTCAACGGTGTAAATCTCATCTTTGCTGATACGTACTGTCTCAAGAACCGATGCAAGAGGAATCGCATAATACTCTTCCTGAACCCCGACGAGCAACGCTTGGATAATCGCCAAGGTAAGCGGGATTTTGAGTTTCATCGACGTACCCTTGCCCACTTCTGAGTCAATGTCGATCATACCGTTTAGTTTTTCGATATTGGTTTTAACGACGTCCATACCGACACCGCGTCCTGAAACGCTGGTTACTTGTGCGGCAGTTGAGAAACCGGGACGGAAAATGAGACCGAAAGCCTCTTTTTCTGACATTGCATCGGCTTCTTTTTCGGTGATTATCCCTTTCTCAATCGATTTTGATTTGAGCATGTCGGCATCAAGCCCTTTACCGTCATCGATGATTTGAATAACGATATGGTTCCCTTCATGATACGCTTTAAGCTGGATGGTTCCACCCTCTTCTTTACCGCCAGCAACACGAATATCAGGTGTTTCGATTCCGTGGTCACATGAGTTACGGATAATATGAACCAATGGATCGCCGATCTCTTCAACGATTGATTTATCGAGTTCCGTCTCTTCACCGGTAATCTCAAGCTCAATTTTTTTGTTCAGTTCACGCGAAAGGTCGCGGATCATACGAGGGAATTTATTGAATACTTTTCCGATCGGCAACATACGGGTTTTCATAACGGCGATTTGCAAATCAGTCGTTACGAGTGAGACAATCGATACCACTTGATTCAGCTCTTCAAGGAAAGCTTCCCCTTCGTAGCGCTCTTCAACGTCATCATTGATTTTAATGAGACGATTTTTACCGAGAACAAGTTCTCCGATTAGATTCATTAAGTGATCCAGTCGTTTAACATCGACACGGATGGTTTGTTCTACCGCTGCACCGCCGCGGCTTTCACCATCCTCTTTAGGTTCAGCTTTTCGAGGTGCCGGTGCTGCTTTTGGTGCCGCAACCGGTGCTGCCGCAGCCGGTGCCGGTGTCGGTACGGGTGCCGGCAGCCGGCTCAGGTTTTTTCGCTTCCGGTTCAGGCGCTTTTTGTGCACGTTTAGCGGCATCTTCGGCTTGACGTACTGCAATCAGACGTTCAATCTCCGCTTCCACTTCCTCTTCGCTCATCCCCGAGTAATCAGGCTCTTCTTCTGCCGCAGCAGTACTTTCGTGCATGTGCAGCACGTTTTGCGGCATCTTCGGCTTGACGAACGGCAATAAGACGCTCAATCTCCGCTTCTACTTCCTCATCACTCATCCCCGAATAATCAGGTTCTTCTTCAGCTGCCGCAGGGGCTGCAACCGGTTCAGGCGCAGGTGCCGGTGCAGCTCCGAGCTGGTGGAACCGCTTCTGCCAGTGATGTGCCGTTCGCAACCGCATCCAAGACGGACAACACATGCCATCTACTTCCAATCCGCTATCTTCACCGCTATCACGAATACGTACCAAAAGAGCCTTCATCAAATCAATTGATTCGAGAATAACGTCCATGACATCGGCATCAATGACCAAATCGCCGTGACGTGCCATATTGAGCAAATTTTCCATATGGTGGGTCAAATGGGTCAAGACATCGAAATTTAAAAATGAGCTTGCCCCTTTGATCGTATGGGCTACCCGGAATATACGGTTCAGCAGATCCAAATCATCGGGTCGTGATTCCAACTCGACAAGATCTTGGTCAAGCTGTTCTATCAGCTCAAACGATTCAACCAAAAAGTCTTGTAATATCTCTTGAAATTCATCCATTGCCTAACCCCTATTCAATATGAGCACGTACAACACGTGCTACTTCATCGTAAAATAAATTCGAATCAAATTTGACTAAATACGCCTCTCCACCTGCCTCTTTTCCGCGAAGTTCACTAAAATGATCGCTGATAGAAGAGTTAAAGACAATCGGTATCATTTTAAATCGGTTGATCCGCTTTAACTTGTGCCGCAAAATGAAAACCGTCCATCAACGGCATTTCGATATCCGAAGCGATAAGACGGAGTTTAGAGGAGAGATTATCACCGTAATTTCGGTATACAATCTTCCAAAATTTGCAATCCCTGCTGACCGTCGGTCGCTTCGATGACATTAAAGCCCATCTGCTCTAGCGCATCTTTAATAATACGGCGTGCCGTAGAGCTGTCATCCAGCAATAAAACAAGCCCGCTAAAATTATATTTTCCCTCTTCAAGCTTGCCATGAGAAGGTTGATAAAGCCCAATTCCTGCACGACACCCTCTAAATCCAAGATCAGCAATACGCTGTCATCTTCGATACGGGTGACCCCGGTAATTTTGGAGCCGTCCAATCCGCCATCGCCGGAGATAAACGAAGCCGGCTCAATATCTTTCCAGTTGACACGACGGATCCGTTTGGCCTCATGGACGACAAATCCGATTAAAATATTATTGAACTCGGTAATGATGACCCGGGATTCTTTTTCTACCCCATCAGGTGCATCAACCCCCATCCATTTAGCCAAGATTGACCACCGGAATAACAACGCCGCGTAAATCAAATATTCCTTCGATAAACGGCGGAACACCCGGAAGTTCTGTTAATTTTGGAAATCGGATAATTTCACGCACTTTTGCCACGTTGATCCCGTATATCCCCTCGTATATTTCATCGCCTTCGCGTTTAAATATACGAAAATCGACCAGCTCCATCTCATTGGAACCGACCTTTAAAACATCACCTTGTCCCTTCATCGGGGCTCCTTAGACGAGAAAACTGACTTCGTACAACTAATAGCTTATTTTGCGATTGATTGTACAGTAAAGTATCTTTCATTACAAGCAAAAGCGCCCAGGTTTATATAGTTAAATTGTGAAAAATTGAAGCTCCGGTTTTGATGAAAATGGCCCTCGATCAAGAGATCGAATGAACCCTGTGAAAAGGAAGACACTCTTTTCTCTATCAAAGCAGCAAAATGCTCAATAGTGCGACAATGTGATTTTTTTTTCATTGTTTTTCGAGCCAAGCGACAATGAACCCATTCCCTATCGTATCGATACTACGGAGAATCGCCAATACTAAAGGACTTCGGATCAGTGCCGTATAGATTTCATATCCTATCCCCATTGCGCTATCGCCGTGAGAGAGAGCAATCTTTTTCCCTCATAACTCAAAATCAGAGGTTGCTGTTCACGACGTACAACAACTATACTCGGAAATATATCTCCCAGCAAAAAATCGTGATTCCCTTCTAAATAGATGATTTCCATTTTTGTTGCGAGGCGGTTTATCAGTTCGATCCCAACCGTGTTATAGCCGTAAGTGCGTTT
>CAWJRP010000007.1:0-9242 GCA_963845295.1 Sulfurimonadaceae bacterium
ATAAAATATCGTTAACCTGTTTTACATCCAATCCCGATTTTGTAATTTTATCGGTGTTGACACGTACTTCAAATTTATCATAAATTTCATCTTGCATAATATCTATATCGACAAGTCCTGTAGTTTTTTGAAATACACCTTCGATACGGTTACTGAGATGACGAATTCCCTCTGGTGTATTACCGTATACTTCAGCAACAATCGCCGCCATAGTCGGAGGACCGGCAGGAGGTTCGACAAATTTAATATTGGTTTGGGGATAGATGTTTCCGCACTCTTTTTGGATGAGTGGACGGAGGCGTTGAACCATCATGTAGGAAGGTTCGTCACGGTTATGTTTTTTCGTGAGATTAACGACTACTTCGGCAACATTTTCATTATTTTTAAAATGGGACCCTTTGATAAGTCCTGCAAAATCCAGTGGTGAACCTGTTCCTAGAAAAACTTCTGCATCGAGCATCTCTGATTCATTCTGTAAAATTTTCACGGTACAATCGCTAACTTGACGTGTCTGTTCAATCGAACTTCCATTCGCCAAATCGATGTAAACGCTGTAGGTATCGTTATTTTTTCCCGGCAACATTTTGGCGAGAACCAGTTTGGTCGGAATGAGGGCAACGGCAAGTATAAAGGCGATAAGGGTTCCCACCAATACTTTCTTTTTTTTCGATGGTGAACCTAAAAGATCAAGCAAATAGTTTTCAAATTTTTTATACATCAGTGAGAATCTCCGTGGGGGGCGGGTTTTTTCAGAAGTCGTACCGCCAAATAGGGGGTAAAAATATAAGCAACAAAGAGCGATGCTACAAGTGCAACGGGGACGTTGGCAGGGATCGGCTTCATAAATTGTCCCATCATCTGTCCGACAAACGCCATCGGCACCATGGTGAGGATAATGGCAAGTGTCGCGATATTAGTTGGTGCACCGATCTCATCGGTCGCTTCGATCATCAGCTCATCGGGATCCATCTCGTGCGCTCCCGGTGCGTGAAAATGGCGATGGATATTTTCGATAACGATAATTGCCGCATCGACTAAAAGACCGAGGCTGAGCAAGAATGCAAAGAGGGTGATACGGTTTACCGTTTGTCCCGTGAGATAAGCAATAAAGAGGGTAATCGCTAAAATCGCCGGAACGGTGAAGGTAACGATCAGTGACTCGCGCCACCCCAAGACAAAGATGAGCAATATAGCGATAATAACGATTGATAGGAGGAGATGAAATACCAGTTCATTAACCGCTTCATTGGCACGTTCACCGTCATTACGGGTGATGACATAATTAATCCCCTGAGATTTCATTTGATCTTTGTATTTGAAAAGCTCTTCTTTGACCTCTTCAGCGATATTAACCGCATTGGTCCCTTGAAGTTTGGAAACAGTGAGGGTGATTTGATCTTTAAGCGGTGAAAATTTACCATCTTCACCTTTAACCGTGACAAGTGCTGATCTAAAATTTTGGATATCCTGACCTGCACTGATCGTAGCAACGTCGCGTAGGTAGATTGCAGAACCGCCATATTGGGCAACAATGATATTTCCGACATCTTCGACACTCTCGATGGCGTTGCGTACACCGATCATAACGATTTTATTATCCTGTGTCTTCCCTTTGATTTCAGGGACGTTGTAAGCCAAAGATTGGGTGGCTTGAACGATTTGTCCAAGAGAGAGATTGTATCCGCTGAGACGATTCATATCGACCAATACGTTGTATTGATGTTTTTTAGCCCCCTTGATATCCGTTACGGCAACATTAGGAAGCCCGTTGATATGGTGTTGAATCTCTTTGACGTGATCGTAGAGGAGGGTCGGATCCATTTTTGGGTCATTAGAATAAAAAGCGACAGATACGATAGGGATATCGATGTCAATATCGAGCGGTTTGATAATCGGCTGCATTGCCCCTTTTGGGAGGATGCTCATATTTTGCATAATTTTGTCGTAGATTTTGAGATTCGAGTCCTCTTTGGCCTCACCGATGAAAAATGCGGCATTGAGTACGGCAACATTATCCATTGCCATACCGTGAATATGCTCGATCCCTTTGATCTCTTTGAGTTTGCGTTCCAGAGGTTTGACGATAACGTTTTCTACTTCACTGGCGGTGGCGCCGGGGAGGGCGATGATGACGGTAGAGCCGCTGACGACCATTTGAGGGTTCTCTTCGCGCGGCATAAGCATAAGTGCCATATACCCGATTAGGAGGAGAAATACTCCTAGAATAGGGGTGAGAGGATTACGTAAAAACCCCTTGGCCAATTTTCCTGCGGAGTCTTTAGGCTGATAGGAATGAGGGACGTGCATCAGTACTCCTATTCGATTTCAACGGTTGCGTACATTCCGGGATAGACGGTTTGTTTGGCGCTGAATGAGACTTTGATTTTAAAGGTATGAGTCATCGGATTGGAACTCGGGATGATCGCGCTTACTTTTCCGATTCCTGTATATCCGACAGAGGGGATAGAAATTTTGACCCGTTTTCCCACGGGGACAAGTTTGAGATTATTCTCCGCCACTTCTACTTCAATTTTCAAAGCGTTTAAATCGGATAATACGATTGCAGGCATTCCCGGCATCGCCATCTCTCCCACTTTGATGTTTTTAGCGACGACGACACCGCTGTTAGGTGCGGTGATACTCAGGTAGTTATACTGATTATTTACCTCTTGAAGACGGGCTTGTGCTTGCTTCACCTGGCGTTGACCGATATCGATCATATTCTGAAGGTTTTTACGAGAGAGTTCGAGATTTTCCACTTCAAATTTGCTTACCATATCTTGGGCTAAAAGACGTTTGTTTCGCTCTAAGTTCAGCTCCAGATTGGCATATTGGTTTTGGTACATTTGAAGGGAAAGCTCGGCTTGAGCAATCCCGAGCTCTACTTGGGTTTTAGCCGAATCGATCTCTTTGGAGTCTATCGTATAGAGGAGTTGCCCTTTAGAGACACGTGAACCCTCAGAGACATTAACACTGGTGACAAATCCCATATTACGGCTGGTGATCATTTTTTGGTTATCACTGATAACACTTCCTGAGAGGCTAAGCCCTGCAGCGCTGAGAGTTGATGCGAGGGCGAGAGAGGTGAGGAAAAATTTCATTATTTAACTCCGTTACTAAGTTTTTCGAGGGCAAAAATACGCTCATTACGTTGATTTTTTACCATTTGTAGATTGAGAACTTTTTCAATCTGTTGCGACTGTTTAATAATAACATCCGACATCGATACAAGGTGCTCGTGATATCGTCCCTCGTAGTTTTTATAGATTTGATCAGCTAATTCCAGCTCTTTTTCGAGGCTGCCCACTTGAGAGTTTAAACTTTCGATTTCAGTGCGAATTTTATCGTACTGAAGGGCAATCCCTTTTTTGGCTAACTCAACTTCAGTCGTTGTTTTTATCTTCTCGATACGGGCTTTTTCCAGAGCGTTTTTATCGACCCCGCCGTTAAAGAGGTTCCAGCTGAGTTTTGCTCCGATCGTATAAGCTTTGTGATCGTTAAAATTACCTAAAAAGGTATCATCGGCACTGGATGCTTCGGCAAATGCTCCGATTTGCGGGAGAAACGGTGCATAAGCGACATCTACCATACGATCACGAATCTCCAACCCTTGGGACGCTTTTTTGAGATCGGTATTGTTTGTCATAACATCGGTTTCACTGACCGCCGAAGCGGGATAATCATGCGTTGGAAGTTCGATCTCGGTGACGGGAGTATTCAGTAAAAAGCTGAGGTAGTGGTAAAGAAGTTTTTTATTGGCTTCCATCTCGGTGAGGCTGCGCTCAACATTTGCTTTACGTGCTTCTACTTCAAGAAAATCTACTTTTTTTGCATACCCCTCTTGAACCATCATCTCGGTTGTGTGCTCTAATGTCGAGATGTTTTTATGAATCGTTTGCATGTGATCAATCGACTTTTGCAGGAGTGCCATGTCGTAGTAGCTTTTGCGTAATTCGTACCGTTTTTCAGTTTTCATGTGTTCAGAATCGAGTTTTTTAATCTCTTCCATCCGTTCACTGATATCACCGTAAGCACTCAGCTTTCCGCCAGTGAAGATAGGGAGCATATAGGTGAGTTTGGTTTGGTAGTAGTTTTGGTAGTTTGGATAGTTAAGATCTTTAGGCTGTGTAGCAAGAATCTGAGACTTTGGAGTAGCACCTGTCATATCAAACTCTGCAAAGCCGAAATCACCAAAACTGGCTTGGCGAGAGCTTAGTTTGAAACCGAATACATTTCCGGCTTCATTTGAGCGCATGGCACTTTGGGTCAAATCGAGTGAGCCGAAGTTGTATCCTTTGGCGATCGACGTATCGTTTTGGGCACTCTGGACGTCGAGGGTAGCCGTTTTGATTTCAAGGTTGTTGTTTTCCAAAATTTCCAGCGCGGCAGGGAGCGAAAGCCCCGCTCCCATAAGATGGCAGGAGCCGATGAGGAGCGATGCACTGAAAATACGTGAAAGGTTTGTCATAAACAGATTTCCTTGTGATGTATTTGTGATTATAATCAATCGTATAAGGATTATTATACACTTTAACGGGTTTAATAGAGCTAAAAAGGGTAAAAATCAAAAAGGTTAAACGTCTAAGATCATACCATAAGTTACACAGGGTTTGAATTTCCTTCCACTTTCGGGTAAAATTCCGGTAAATAATGATACAAAAAGGTTTCCTGATGGCAACAATCGGTATGGGTGATATCAAAAAAGGTGTGCGTTTGGAGATTACGGGTGTTCCGTATAAAGTAGTTGAGTTCCAACACGTAAAACCGGGCAAAGGGGCGGCATTTGTCCGTTGTAAAGTTAAGAGTTTCATGAACGGAAAAGTGATCGAAAAAACGATCCATGCGGGTGATAAATTCGAAGTACCGAATCTTGTTCATACAACCATGCAATTCTTATATGACGATGGCGAAATGCTTCAGTTTATGGACAACGAGAGCTATGAACAGCTTGGTTTGACGTATGATCAATGTGAAGATGCAATGAAATGGATCAAAGACGGTACCAGTGTTCAAATGATCTTCCACAACGGCAATGCAATCAGCGTTGAAGCACCGGAAATCATGGAACTTAAAATCGTTGAAACTCCACCGAACTTCAAAGGTGACACATCAAGCGGTTCTAAAAAACCGGCTACACTTGAAACCGGTGCAGTGGTTCAAGTCCCTTACCATGTTCTTGAGGGTGATATCATTCGTGTTAACACCGTTGAGGGTGAATACATGGAGAAAGTGAAGTAATTCACGCTCCTTGCGGATTTTTTCCGCAAACCTCTTTTTTACTTCTTTTGTCTAGCTTTCATTACCTTATTTCAGTGTACAATAACAGCATAATAATCATCCAACCTATATGAATTAAGGAGAATCTATGTCATGTGTTTTAGTCCCAATTGCAGAGGGTTTTGAAGAGATTGAAGCGATCAGTATCATTGATGTTTTACGTCGTGCCGATATCGAAGTAATTATGGGGAGTTTGAATGAACACCTCATGGTTACGGGAGCGCACGGTATTACGATTCACGTGGATCGTCCGCTCAAAGGATTGAGTGCCGATGAACTCGATATGATCGTTCTCCCCGGAGGATGGCGCGGAACAAAAGCCCTTGCAGCGGATGTGAATGTCCAAAACCTCCTTAAATCAATGAATGCAAAAGGTAAAGCCATCGGTGCGATTTGTGCCGCTCCGTATGCGCTTGAGGCGGCTGGAGTACTCAAAGAGGGGTACACCTGCTATCCCGGTATCGAAGATGAACTTAAAACAGGCGGATTTGTCGGCGATAAGCACGCTGTAGTCGAGAGCGGCAATGTGATGACCTCGCGCGGACCGGGGACGGCGATCTGTTTTGGTTTGGCTATCGTGAAAAAACTCGCAGGTGATGAAACTTATGAAAAACTTCGCAGTGGATTGTTAGCTGATTATTGTGTGTCGCTGTAATTTTTAACCTTTTGTATTGAGAAATACTCCGGTTGGTTTATGTTGTTTCGAGGTTGAATTAGGCAACTCTTCTATGGGGAAACGACGCAACATCTCTTTTGTTTTTGTGTCGATCACTGCGACGTAGAATATATTGGATTCATTATCGACACTAAAACGCAATGTTGTTTTTAATGATGCGAGGGAATCATTGAGATGATTAACTATGCTTGTAACATCTTCTGGAGTGGGAGCTTTATCGTTTATGGCGGTACTTTCATGTTTCAATACAGGTTTAATTTCTGACGTCAGTTGTGGATCAAATAATGATCCAAGACCATGAAAACTAATTGCATCCATATTACATTATTCCTCACAAAATATCATTATTAGCAATATTATAGTATTCTATCGTTAGAAAAAATGGTGAATTGTTAGAAAAATTATTCTTATTATTCGTACTTAAAAAAAACTAACTATGTGACAAAGAGACAGAGATGCGTATTGTTCTAATTTTTTCATTACTAATCTGTTTTCTTTACGCCGACGAATATTACGATATCTCAAAATCAAATAGTGACTCTTTACATCAACATTATCTTTATTTGGAAGATAAAAGCAGAGCTTTGAGTCTTGGGAGTGTTTTAGAAAGTGCAACTCAAAAAAGGTTCCGTCCGTTAAACGGTCGTTCTGCTGGATTTGGATTGAGTAAATCAGATTTTTGGATCAAAATCTCACTCGAAAATTCTCAGCAATATCCCATCAAAAAATTATTGAAGTTCGATTATCCACTTCTGGATGAGGTCATTTTTTATCGAAAAAATTCTCAAGGGAGCTATAGCGCAAAAATAAGCGGTGACTCAATCGCCCTAGCAGAACATGAAAAAAAAGATGAAAATATTGTTTTTTCACTCGCGATGCAACCCCAGACTAAAGAGATACTTTATTTTCATATTCACTCAAGCAGCTCGATGGATTTGCAGCTTTACGTCATGGATGATGATCAATACTACCATAATGAGATCACTAAAACGGCACTTTTGGGTATTTTTTACGGCGGTGCGGCTATTATGATTTTGTATAATTTTTTCCTCTATCTTTCGATCCGAGAAAAGAGTTATTTTTATTATGTTGTTTTTCAAGTTGTAAATATTTTAACGCTTCTTGCCCTGAGCGGAGTTGCTTTTAGGTATTTGTGGCCTTCCATACCTGAAATCAATAATACTATTATCCCATTTTTAATCGTTGCTGCTAATGCACTTGCCATTGTCTTTAGCCGTTCTTATCTTGATACCAAATCATTACTTCCGAAACTTGACAAAGTTTTGCTTTTGATTTTATTCTTTGCAATTGTTTCTCTCTTTCTTACCGTTGTATTCGACTATCATAATGGAATAATTTTATCGGTAGTTGTTCTTTTTGTAACAACGTTCAGCTTAGTATCGGTGGGATTGATCGCCTATTTCCGTTATCGTATTCGAGCTTCAAAGTTTTATTTAATTTCTTGGGTATTTTTGATTGTCGGTGCGACGTTGACAGGGATGAAAAATATCGGTCTTTTGCCGATCAATTTTTTGACGGTCTGGGCTACACAAATCGGGGTCTTTTTTGAATTATTGCTCCTTTCATTTGGTTTAGCGGATCGTATTAATGTTATTCGTGCTCAAAAAGATCGTTTGCAAGAAGAGGCGACACACAAAGCGAAAGCTTTGGCTATTGTTTTGCAAAAATCAAAAGTTGAACTTGAACGAGAAGTGAAAGAACGTACGGTTGAACTCTATGCAGCCAATCAAGAGTTGCATAAAAATATATCTATGAAAGAAGCGCTTTTAAAAGAGGTGCATCATCGGGTAAAAAACAATTTACAGGTAATTGTTTCGATGATGTGGCTTCAACGAAAACGGACTGCAAATGAGGCGGTACATACGTTGATTGATGATAGTACCGCCCGCTTACAGAGCCTGGCGGTTATTCATGAGATGCTTTATCAAAGTAATGATATCTCAATGGTTAATTTGCAAGAGTATCTGCAATCGCTGGTGAATCTTTGTCGACGAAATATGTTGGGTGAAGGGGTTGAAATAATCTCTGCATTTCAGCCTCTTCAAATCAATATGGACACAGCGGTTACTATGGGGCTGATTTGCAATGAAGTATTGAGTAATGTATTCAAACACGCCTTTCAAGGATATGAGACCGGAAATAAGCTCTTTGTTCGATGTGAACAGCATGGTAGCCGTATCACTCTTCGGATTAAAGACAACGGGATAGGATTTGAAGGATTTGCGTTGAATAAAAAAAATATCGGCGTTATGTTAATACAGGCATTAGCAGAAAAATTACCGGAAGCTGAGATTTTGTATAAAAAATGGCACGGTACCTATTTTAGATTGGAGTTTTTAAATGAAACCAATATTTCTGATCGTTGAAGATGAACCAATAACGTCCCGTTTTATCCAGGAGATTATTGAAGATCAGGGGTATGAAGTTGCAGGAAGTGCTAAAAGTGCAACGGAAGCACGAAAACTTTTAACCCAGCATCGTATTGATATTATTATAACGGACATCAATATCCAAGGTTCTGAAGACGGTATTCAACTTGCGCGGAGTTTAAATGACAAAGTAGCAGTTATTTTTATCAGTGCTTACAGTGATACTCAGACGTTGCATGAGGCGGCAGCTACAATTCCGCATGGTTTTTTGGTAAAACCTTTTAAGGAAGCAGATTTGGTTGCTGCATTGGTTTTAGCGGTTTCGAGAGTGAAAAAAGAACAATTTGATATTGAAAATACTTTTGAAGTAACAAAACAATCCGTAGAGTGTTGGCTGGATGAGGAATATAATCGATTGCATTGGTATACACAAATTGTTGAATTAAGTAAAAATGAGACGTCTGCATTGAGACTTTTTTTGAGCAAACCTGATATACCGATCACTCTGGAAGAACTCCGTTGCGCCATCTGGGGAGAAAAAAATATCGGTGATTCGACGATACGTGAATTGATAAACCGGATTCGGAACAAAGTAGACGGATTATTTATTGAAAATATTTATGGGACAGGCTATATACTGAAGAAGTAACTTGATGTTATCGGTTTAAAATTTTTGCAGCAGTTTTTTGTATTGCTTCTGCAAAATCAAGGAAAAGTTTTTCATTTATCTTGAGAATCGGTGTTTCCTCTTCGATCCACTGTGCTTGAATAGAATATTCATACTCATTAGTGGAGTGATTGAACCGTCCATAGATATCTAAAATTCGGTTAGGATCGAGTGGATTGGATACATCAATAGAGATAAAATCACTTGAATGTAGAGAATCGCTATCTAGGCT
>CAWJRP010000008.1:0-13632 GCA_963845295.1 Sulfurimonadaceae bacterium
TACTACCTAACCCGATTAGATACAACCCAACCGGGGATCAAAAATACGTCCAAAATCGCTCACGTATCATCTATAAAATTCTCAAGCGCCGAGGTGTCGTAATCCCTGATTTTAAAGAGGTTATGACACCGCCGAAAAAAGAAGAAAATACGATGGAACCTATCGATTTCAACCAAAGCGGCAGCGATTCAACCAATGAAGTGCCGACTATGGAACCTTTCTCCGACTCACCAAGTTTGTCGGGCAATGAAGAAAATATCTCTCAATAACGTTTTAGCTTTTGATAGTTGTGAGAATTTTCCAGCCTCCTAGTGAGGCGATAGCAATCAAATAGGCAGGAGCAAGCGGATCACCGCTAAATTTGGTGAGTGAAGTCATCAATACGGGGGTGAGTCCCCCGACAATCCCTGCAGCACTTCCCAAAATCACTGCCGTAAATGATGCACGATAACCGTGATACTTTAATGCGGTAACCGTCGAAGCAAAAATAGGTGCTTGAAAAGCGCACAGGAGTATCACTAAAGCAATAGTTCCTGCCAATGCACCCCAATACCCTCCGACACTCATTCCGGCCATCAGAGGATAGATCCCAAGCCCAAGAGCAAGTGCCGCCATGCGCATCACCCGGAGCGAACCGATTTTATCGGCAACCATCGCCATTAACGGGATGAAAACAACTCCGACAATAATGGATAGGGTATTGATCTGTCCCGCTTCCTCTTTGCTAAGTGCCGCACTCCCTACCAACCAAACCGGAAGATAAATAAATACGGTGTAGTAAAAAATCCAGATTGCCGACGCTACGGAGAGAAATTGCCAGAATTCACGGCGATGATGACGTAAAATCGCGACAATCGGCACCGTTTTATCTTCACTGGGCTGATACTCGTCACTCAAATTGCGTCGCAAATAAACTCCTGCCGCGGCAATAACGATACTCGCCCAAAACGGGATTCTCCATCCCCACTCACCCATCGCCTCTTCGCCGATGTACCATAACAGCGCTCCGCACAAACTTGAGCCCAATGCCATCCCGATCTTCGCACCGACGGAAACAAATGAGCCGTAAAGATTTTGATGATTGGGTGAGGATTGCTCGACTAGATACACAATTGAACTGGCATATTCTCCCCCGACGGAGAGTCCCTGAATCATCCGAAGTAAAACCAAAAGAATCGGAGCCATTATCCCGATCTGAGCATAGGTGGGCAAAAACCCGATCAAGAACGTCGGAAGTGCCATCATCATCAGCGAACCCATTAGTGCGAAACGGCGTCCGATACGATCACCGATATGACCGAATATCAACGCACCGACGGGGCGCATAATCATCCCTGCGGCGAATGCGCCGAAAGAGCCTAACAAAGAGAGGAAAGGGTCATGCGAGGGGAAAAAGAGATTTCCCATCATCACCGCTAAAAAACCGATGAGGGCGAAATCGTAATACTCGATAACGTTGCCGATTATCCCGGCTGCAATGATTTTCTTTTTGGATTGGATCAAACGATCCACCCGCCTCCGAGGAGTTTCTCGCCCTCGTAAAAGACCCCGGCTTGTCCCGATGCGACACCGAGTACCGGTTCGTGCAATTCAACAACCGCATGATCACCGTCGATTTTAACACTGCAGCGTACCGCCGTAGTGCGGTAGCGGAGTTTGACGTCGCATTCAAACTCAGTGCGAGAATCAAACATGTTAACCCGCTCTAACTCGACACGGTGACACTCTAAATCCTCACGTGTCCCTACGACGATTTGATTAGTTTGCGGTTTGATCTCAACGACAAAATGGGGATCATGTGCACCGTTTACGGTGAATCCCTTACGCTTTCCGATCGTATAGTGCATGTACCCTTTGTGCTTACCGACGACTTTTCCACTCATATCCAGAACTTCACCCTCTTGATCGACCGGAACGTAAGGCTTTAGCACATCCATATAGGTTGTTTCGACAAAACAGATCTCCGTTGATTCGCTTTGGGATGCAAACGATTCCAAACCATCTATACCTGCAGCATATGCTTTAATGTCGCTTTTATGTCGTTCTCCCAAGGGGAACAACAATCTCGGAACCAATGTAGGATCGATATAAAAAAGAAAATAGCTTTGATCTTTCGTGTCATCATGCGCCTGGAGGAGATATTGTCCGTCATGACGGATATAGTGTCCCGTTGCCACATAATCGGCACCGATTGTATCTGCAAAAGCCACCATGGCTCCGAATTTGATATTACGGTTACAAAGGGCACACGGGTTAGGAGTTTTCCCCTCTTTGTACGTTTCGATAAAAGGGGTAAAAACTTTTGCGTTAAACTCCTCTTGAAGATCGAGGATATGGAGTTTTACACCCGCAAAATCAGCCGCCCTCTGTGCGCGAGCCTGATGGATTTCATGATAACCCGGTTTGGAGTGAAGTTTCATATAAACTCCTTCAACCTCATACCCCTCCTCTTTTAGCAACAGTGTCGAAACGGTCGAGTCGACCCCACCGCTCATTC
Organism: Sulfurimonadaceae bacterium; assembly: GCA_963845295.1. Classification (GTDB taxonomy): domain Bacteria; phylum Campylobacterota; class Campylobacteria; order Campylobacterales; family Sulfurimonadaceae; genus Sulfuricurvum. Next base: position 2,498 of record CAWJRP010000008.1, read on the forward strand.
CAATCAGTACCCGTTTAGCCATTAAATACTACTATCATCGCTTTTATCTCGATCAGCTATGTACGAGGAGAGAACTTGATAATATTTTGTATCATCCAACCCCTCTTTTTTCATTGTAACAATTTGTGCGATTAACGATTTTTCAATCTCTTTGACAACATGAGAAAGATCATCGGTGAGGATGATCAAATTGATATCCGCTTCGTCAATCATCCCCTCTGAAAGCATTTTGTCCCGAATAAACTGAATAAGGGGAGCATAGAACTCTGTCCCGACGACAAAAAGGCGCACACCCCATACTTTACGGGTTTGTATCAGCGTCAATGCTTCGAACATCTCATCTAACGTCCCGAATCCTCCGGGAAAAATAACATAGGCCATTGAGTATTTGACGAGCATTACTTTTCGGGAGAAAAAATAGTCAAAACTTCGCCCTTTGGTAATATACGGATTCGGCTGTTGCTCCGTCGGAAGTTCGATGTTTAGGCCGATAGACTCAACATCTTCGTGCTCATACGCTCCTCGATTAGCCGCTTCCATTATCCCCGGTCCGCCTCCGGTGATAACATTATATCCCCGTGCTCCAAGCATACTCGATAGCATCATCGCCTGTTGGTAATAGGGATGTGTTTCATCAATGCGGGCACTTCCGAAAATCGTCACCGACGGCCCTAAATCCCCTAGTTCATCAAACCCTTGAACAAAGTCGGCAATAATTTTAAAAACACTCCAAACGTCAGCAGATTTAATATCTTTAACATAACGACTGCTCGGGTACTCTTTTTCTTTCTTTTTTCGATGCGGAGGCATATATCTACCCTTTGAGTTTATTCAGACGATCGCGTTTTGTTCCGATAGAGGTGATCTGCACCCCGAAGTTTCCATCTACGATGACCACTTCACCTTGTGCAATGACATGATCATCGACCAAAATGTCGAGAGGATCATTGGCAAGCTGATTGAGCTCTATTACCGAACCGATATCCATACTGAGGACATCTTTGAGAAGCATTTTTTTCTTTCCGATTCGGACACGAACCGGGAGTTTGACCCCCATTATCAGTCCAATATTTTTCATCTCACCATCATCAAGTTTGACTGCCGGTTCCGAAGATGGTTCGTCAAATATGCTTACACTTGGAGTCGCTTTTTGGGGTGTAACGGCTTCTTCACCGCTCATGGCATTATTGATCGTTTCATCGATCGCAAACATAATCAATGAGTTAATGGAACCTAACGAAAAAGTAAAGACGAACATTTTTGCATATCCGTCGAGGTTCACTTCACCGCTCTCTTCAATAAATTCGGCACGTTCAGGTTTAATGGTGAATTTCGGCAGCTCTTTTTGGGATCCCAACGTGGTACTCATTGCCCCTACGATATTGGAAACGATCTCTTTTGCCGCATCCATATCTTCATCAGACATCGTATCTTGTGCTTCACCATCACCGCCGAGCATCATGTCACCCAAAGCGGTTGCAAGTTGAGGAGGCATCATCACAATTCCCCGTCCGGCTGCAGCTCCGCTAAAACTGATATGAACCTGCACAATAGGAGGTATCACATTAGAGACAATGGAGATATCTTCTGATTCTTTAAGAGTTATTTTAGGTGCTTGACCCGTCAATCCCTCTATCGTAGCAACGGCTTCAGTCGCAAATACGCCGGGAAAATCACTCATCTTCATCCTCCTCATCTACTGGTCCGCGAATCATCTCTTTAACCCCGCTGATCCGCGCTTTTCGTTTCATTTCGAACTCTTTTAGGGCACGTTTGACAGCATCTTTTTCGGTATCGATAATCGAAGTAATCTGTATCGATTTACGGAAACGCCGTAGCCCCATGTGACCAACAAAACGGTCTTTTCCGTCTACACTGACATTAACGACATCATCAGCCGGAATATTGAGACGGATTATATCTCCCACCCCTAACTCCAATAGCTCATGAAGACTCAACTCCGCTTCTCCAAGATTCACTTCAATATTGACATGAGCACCACCCAAGAGTACTTGAAGTTCCTGGTTACGGCTTTTTTTAGAACTGGTTTCATTGAGCATCAAATCACGGCTTGCCAATTTCGGCAATACCGGCTCCAATGCGATAACCGGATAACAAATATTCATCATCCCCGAACTGTGTCCGATAATAATCTCCATAACGACCATTACGACAATCTCATTTTGGGCAACGATTTGGACAACGTTCGGACTTGACTCTTTCGATTCTACCTGAGGATAAAGATCGGTAACAGGACCCCATGCTTCACGAAGCGTCCCCATCATGACCCGCAAAATTGTTTCGAAAAGGGAGAGTTCAATATCAGAAAATTCCCGATTCGCTTCGAAAGGCTCCCCTTTCCCCCCGAGAATACGATCCAACATCGGAAACGCGATAGAGGGGTTAATCTCTAAAACACCGTTCCCCTCCAGCGGTTTCATCGAAAAGACGTTAAAACTGGTCGGATTGGGGAGTGACATCAAAAACTCCCCATACGTCATCTGATCGACCGAATGGAGCTGTATCTCTACGATGGAGCGCATAATTGCCGAAATCTGCGATGCGATGGAACGAGCCATCTTGTCATGGATCCCTCTAAAAGCACGAAGTTGCTCTTTAGAGACACGGTTAGGGCGTTTAAAATCGTAAAGGGTAATTTGACGCTGAGGATAAAGGGTATCTTCGGTCGTTTCTAATAACCCGTCCCCTTCATCGTCAACAACGTCTAAAAGGGCATCAATCTCTTCTTGCGATAATATATCTGCCATTAATACCCTCCTACCGAGTCGCGAATACGCCTAATAACTGCTTTATGGATTTGTGAAATCCTCGATTCGGTGATATTGACTATTTCACTGATCTCTTTGAGTGTCAGCTCTTCGAAATAATAGAGCTGAATAATAATCTGTTCACGCTCTTCAAAAGTCATCAATACCTCTTGAATCGCTTCGATCAAATCTTCGTGCTCCATCCTCTCCAGCATCCCGCTCTCTTCAGGGGTTCCCAACTGGTCATCCAACGGCAAAACCGTATAGATATCCGAAGCGATACGAGCTTCACGTACTTTTTCCTGTTCGATCCCCAAAATCTCAGCGAGTTCACTATCGCTGGGTTCATCGTCATGATCAGCCATATAGACCTCAATCGCGTGGTCAATCTCTTTGATCAAGCGGCGGCTGGAGCGGCTCACCATATCAAGTGACCTTAGGTAATCGAGCATAGCGCCATATACCCTTGTTTTCGCATAACCCCAAAATGAATCGTTTTGCGTCTCGTCATAGCGACGCGCCAATTTGACCAATTCCTCGGTTCCTATGGCACATAAATCCATGTAATCAATCGAGCTTGGGAGACGCTCTTTCAGACGAAATGACATCGCTTTCACGGCAGGGAGGAACTGGATCGCTAATTGATCTTCACGATGTTTCAATTCTTGCGTATAAGCGTTGGTAGTGCTCATCCTTACCCCCGTCCTTGATCATCAAGTAACTCTGATTTATGCGTATAAAAAGCGTCGATAAACTGTTCGCGCTTATTGATTTCACGTATAAAGAAATCGAGATTATGTTCATGTGCTTTTTTCGGGAATGCGTGTGCTTTAACCCCGATCGACTGGAAAAAGAAACCAACACATAAATGGGCAAAAAGATAAAAAAACAAGCTAATGAGGAGAACATACCCTAAAAAACTCTCCGCAGTATCCGATTGCAATATCCCAAAAACAATACCGATAAAGAACCCCTGTACTGTTAGAAACGAGACAAAATTCGAACCCCGCATATTATATTTTATCCTTAATCTTGACTGACTACCACGAAAAAAGCGGTATGAGACATACCCTGGCATGGACTTAATGGATTAGAAATGTTCCATTAAACGTTTAAATAACCCACCTAGACCGCTCTCTTTGGGATCTACGAGCACATTTCGTTCCAGTTTTTTTGCGATACGCTTAACAATCACTTCTAATTCATTAGTCGGTGTTGCTGTCGGAAACTCTTGTGAAAAAAGAGCCCTTTTTTTCACACTTGACGATATTTTTGGATCGCTTGAAATTTGACCTAAATAACTGAGCCGTAAAGAGCCTCCGATATTTGCTGCAGCCACTTTATGAATTTTTTCAAATAATGACTCAGCCTCTTTTGCCGAGCGTACTTGGTTCATTATAACATTGATTTCATCTCTTAGACGTGATGTTACTTTGATCGTTGCGTACGCATCGGTAATTGCCGCTGGATCGGGGACGGTAACTACAATAACATCATCACAGGCACGCAAAAAGAGTTGAATATGCTCTCCGATTCCCGCACCCGTATCGATAATCATCACATCCAAATCATCCAATACGTTGGCTTGTTCCATAAAACGCTCGAACAATCCCCCTGAAGCGTATTTGAAAATCTCTTCACCGCTTTCACCGGGGATAAGTACGAGATTTTCTCCGATCGGAACCAAAATCTCTTCAACGGTCGCTTCCCCTTTGAGAACGTGCAAAATATTTTTTTTAATTTTGACGTTAAACATCACGTCCAGATTAGCCAACCCGATATCGGCATCGAAAATTCCCACTTTCAACCCATACTTTGCCATAATAAAGGCCATATTAGAACTGATCGTACTTTTTCCGACGCCACCCTTACCGCTCGTAATTGCAATAAAACGGGTTTTTTTCGCTACCGTATTTCGCTTTTGGTTAACAAGAGCTTCGAGTTTGGAAGCTTGGTGGCTCATGCACGTTCACCTCTGTTAAATCCGTCCATCAGACACTCAACCAAAAAATCTGATGTTGCAGCAACCAAATCTTCAGGGACTTCCTGCCCCACCGAAAAATAGCTGATCGGTACTTTGGTTTCATACACCAAAGAGAAAATATTTCCGAATCCTCTGGTTTCATCGAGTTTCGTAAACATCATCGTATCAATCCCCAGCGGCGCGAAATTATCATAGGTCGCTTTGAGATCTTCATATTTAATCGAGCTAGGCATTACCAGCACAACATCGACCGTATACTCAGTGTTATTCTCGCGCAAACACTCATAGATCTTCTCAATTTTCCCTTTATCATAAGGTGATGAGCCCATCGTATCGATCAAAATATAGTCACTGTAACGAAGTGCGTTCAGTGCACTTGAAAACTCCGGCGGATCAACGACGGTCTCGATCCCCAGTTTCATCATCCTCGCATACTGCATCAGCTGCTCCACCGCACCGATACGGTAGGTATCGAGCACCACAAGGCCCACTTTGTATTTTTTCTCTAACAGGTACGAAAACCGTGCGGCAAGTTTGGCGATCGAAGTCGTTTTTCCCACCCCGGTAGGACCTACGAGCATGATCACTTTTTTACTACCCGCTCTTGGAGCACTCTCCATACGAACGGGGATCATTTTCCGCATCAATACTTGAAAATAGCGCTTAACCGTCTCGGAACTTTCTCTCATTTTTGAGGGCATGTGCTCCAGTGTAAGATGCATAATCTCATCCAAATGTCCCTGATCCATTCCGCTCTCTTGAGCGAGACGGTAAATTTCGGCAAATTCAGGAGGGATAACGGCGGTCGTTTTCGGAGCTTTTTCCGACCAAAACATATTTTGGATCAGTTTGACTTTATCCCCGAGTTTTTCGATCTCCTCTTTGATCCGTTTAAGATCTTCGCTCTCTCTCACCTGCGCTTGGCGTGAAGGTCGATCATCTTCGGTTACTTCGGCGATTTTCGAAATCTGTTTCGCCGCTTCGGAGATGTTGTACAAAACGTCGCTGCTTTTTTGCGCCAGTGGACGCTGCTTCATAAACGGCTCTTCAACTCTTGGCTTTGCTTTAGGGGCAGGCATAGCATTCTCTTCGACCCCTACCACGATTTCGTACAGCGCACTTTTACCGAGTGATTTTTTCTGTACTTCGCGTGTTTCGATCAGCATCGCCTCTTCGCCCACCTCCAACTGCGCTTTTTTAAGCGCTTCGGCAGGGGTGGCACCGCTAAATGTCAAGATTTTCATATTGTCTCCGTACGCTCTGATGAGCCAAACTTCTAAACGGAATCGTCACACTGGGACGCTCATTCCAATGAGGATGGGGAATACTCAACTCTTTGGTCCGAATAAATCGTTTCTCAAAGAATATAATATCCAAATCTAACGTCCTCGGCGCATTCGCAAAACTGCGACGGCGCCCAAAACGTTTTTCAATTCGCCAAATCAACCGTAAAAGCGCTCTCGGTTGCAATGACGTAGCAATCTCGATCACGGTATTGTCAAAATCACGCTGCTCCGTGTACCCGAAAGGGGGATTAGCAAGAATCACACCGCTTCGAAGAACATTTAACATGCTCAACCGCTGCAAATAAAACCATAAATGGTTCATCCGTCGTTTAACATCGCCGATATTTCCCCCAACCCCTAAAAGGACATGGTAGCGATACCCGTCCCTCTTATGCAGTGTTTTAGGGAAGCAATGATCGACATACACACTATGTCGATCATCGATCTTGCGACGCAAAGGCATTGCTTACTCTTCGTCCGCACCTTGCACAGCTGTGGCTTGCGCTTGACGCATTGCATTGATCTCGCTGAGGATTTGCATCATCCCTACCATCGCCAAATGGTACCCGAACGGTCCGAATCCGATAACCGAAGAGGTACATACCGGAGCGGTCATACTTTTTTGGCGGAACTCTTCACGACGGTAGATGTTGCTGATATGCACTTCGATCGTCGGAAGATTTACCGCACTGATCGCATCACGAATCGCGATTGATGTGTGGGTGTATGCCGCAGGGTTGATGATGATCCCGTCCGCATCCCCGTAACACTCTTGAATACGGTCAACGATTTCACCCTCCAAGTTGCTTTGATAAAATTCAATCTCTACACCGTTTTGGGTAGCGACATCTTTCATCTGTGCGTGGATTTGCTCTAAACGCATCGGTCCGTATACTTGCTGTTCCCGAACTCCTAACATATTGAGGTTCGGCCCTTGGATTACGACTATTTTCATTGATAAACCTTGATTTCTGTTTTAAGGATAGATTATAAGGGGTTCTATATTATAAGGAACTAAATCGCTTTAATCTTAAAGGAAATCGCTCGCTCTTATGGGAGATTTACCCGCTTTAGGTATACTTTAAAACTTTATCAATTTAAAATCAAAGGTATTAGGTGCAAATACTCCTAAGCGACGCAATTTTTTCCGACGGAGTGATCCTCCGCGATCACGGTATCGTGTTTAATAAAACTATTTTGGAAGTGGCGGCAAACGACGATTTACGTTCCCGTTACCCTGATCAATGCATTGAGCTGGGGGAGGGTTCGGTTTTGGTTCCCGGACTTATTAATTCCCATGTTCATCTTGAGTTTTCCGCCAACCGTTCACACCTCACCTACGGTGAATTTATGCCGTGGCTATCGAGTGTTATCGCACAACGTGATGAGCTGATCAACGAATGCAATGACGAATGTACCGCAAAAGCCATCGAGATGATGCTCTCCAACGGAATCACCGCATTCGGAGCGGTTAGTTCATACGGATTTGATTTGGAGCCCTGTTTCAAAGCGCCTCAGAAAGTGGTATATTTTAACGAATTGATCGGTTCTGACCCTATCATGGCGGATGCATTGTATGCCAATTTTCAAGAGCGGCTTTTTGCCTCTCAAGAGTTGCATCGAGAAGGATTTTATCCCTCAGTAGCTATCCACTCCCCCTACTCCGTCCACCGTATTTTGATCCAAAAGGCACTCAAATACGCACAAGAAAAAGAGCTGCGGGTTACGGCACATTTTATGGAGAGTCAGGCAGAGCGGGATTGGCTCGACACCAATAGCGGATCATTTCAACCGTTTTTTCAAAACTTCCTCAAACAAAGCCAAGCGGCCAATACGGCAACAGACTTTTTAAGCTATTTTAGTGAACGTCCCTACCCTCTTAACCCATGCGGTACAAACGACCGATGACGAATTATCATTGATCGCGGAGGGAAAACACACGGTTATTCACTGTCCGATTTCCAATCGACTTCTCGGAAACGGTGTACTCGATTTAGACTCTCTGGCGGCTCATGATATCCGTTTCGTCTGCGGCACCGACGGACTTAGTTCCAACTACTCTCTCGATTTGTTTGAAGAGATGAAAATCGCCCTCTTCATCCACCCTCACAATGATCTCCTTACTTTGGCACATACCTTATGGCAAGGTGTTACCAAATATGCGGCAGAAGCATTGCGTCTTAATTGTGGTAAAATCATGTCCGACTACGATGCTGACTTTCTTGTTTTGAAGGTAGACTATCCTATCAATGAGCAACTGCCGATCCATCTGATCAATCAGCCTCGCAACATCCAATCGCTCTATATCCAAGGGGAGAAAATCAAATGATGGAACTCATCAAAAAAATCGGTTCGTGTTTAGCAACCGGACTAAAATTTATCCAAACACATTTTAAAGCAACGGTACTGGTACTCATTGTCATATGGCTTATTTTCCCTTCGGCAGATGAGGGAATCACTCCCCATAATCTTCAAAAAATAGCATTAAGCGGCCCTATTTTGGATGCCACATCCATAGTGACACAAATCGACGAAGCACGCGAAAATAAAGATGTCAAAGGGGTATTGTTCAGCATCGACTCCCCCGGCGGTGCGGTTGCCCCCTCCGTTGAAATCGCCTACGCCATCAAACGTCTCAGTGAAGCCAAACCGACCGTCGTTTATGCGGCTGGGATCATGGCTAGCGGCGGCTATTACTCCGCCATCTGGGGAAATGAGATCATCGCCAATCCGGGGAGCATGATCGGCTCTATCGGTGTTATCATGGAGGGTGCCGATATCTCGGGTCTCATGGAAAAAGTGGGGGTAAAAACCCAAGTGGTCCATGCCGGAACCTACAAACAAGTGGGAACGTTCGATCGACCTTGGAGTGCAGTTGAGCGGGCGGAACTCGATAAAGTGATAAATGGAACCTACGAAATGTTCGTCGCTGATGTTTCTCGTGCCCGCAAGCTCAATCCGGCACTGAGCAGTGACTTTGCCGATGCCCATATCTTCACTGCGGCACAAGCTCAGCAAGTGGGATTAGTCGATAGTATCGGAGTTGAATTCGATGCGAAAAAACGGGTAGAAGCACTCAGTAAAGTAAAAAATCCTACTTGGAATAAAGAAGACCCGATGGATCGATTCTTCAAGCGCTTTGCGGCTGAAGGAGCCACGTTGGCTCACATGTATTTTCCACCGATTACATTGAAATAATTTCTACCACTTCCGCTCTAACAATGCGATGATCATTCATCGCTTCAAACTGATCCCCGACACTGAGCGCATCCAAATCAATCACTTTACCGTTACGGGCAATTTGAGCAAATCCGCTTTTGTTTTTATTTTTCGGATGATTCGCGCTATATCCTTCGATCAACTGGGTAATCAGAAACTGCTTTTGCCGCAGTGTTGATTCGATGCTTTGGTTCAATCGCTCTATAAGCGGAATAATCTCTCGTCTGCTTTGCTCTAACCGTTGAGACATCTGACGGTTCAACCGCTCTCTCAGCTCTTTAATCAGCTCTTGCTGTACTTCCAAGCGATGTTCCACCCCATGACGTTTAAATGCTTCCTGCATTGCCGTCAGTTGTTCTCGTTTACGTTCCAACCGCTGTGCAACCATACCGTACGAACTGTATCGGATCTCATCAATACTTTGAGATAACTCATTTTGATCGGGGAGAAGCATCTGCATTGCCGCACTCGGTGTAGGAGCACGCATATCACTTACATAGTCGCTGATGACCCAGTCGATCTCATGCCCCACCGCCGACATCACCGGTGTCTGCATCGCAAAAATGGCATCAGCCACGATCTCCTCGTTAAACGGCCATAAATCCTCGATACTTCCCCCTCCCCGTCCGACAACGACTGCATCGGCATTTAAGGTATCGGCATATCTTAGCGCATCGGCGATCTGTCCCGCCGCACTGGAGCCCTGAACCAATACATCCAATACGATGAGTTTGACCAATGGCCATCGCTGCGTCGCGACTCGCTGCATATCCTGCAATGCTGCACCCGTTGCGGAAGTGACCAGTACAATCGTTTGGGGGAATTTCGGAAATGCCCTCTTTCGGGATAGGTCAAAATACCCTTTAGCTTCCAACTTTTGTTTGAGCTGCTCGAATGCTACCGCCAATGCACCCGCACCGTAAGGCTCTGCACTAAAGGCATTGATCTGATACTCACCGCGCGGTTTGTAGAGTGAAAGTGCCCCATGCAAGATGATATGAGCCCCCTCTTCGAGGGAAAACTTCAGCCGTGCAGCGTTGCCTTTGAACATGACACATTTAATCGCTGATTCATTGTCTTTGAGGGTGAAATAGATGTGTCCGCTGCCGTGTTTGGTAACGCGGGAGAGTTCCCCCTCGACGCTGACAAATTCAAAAGAGGTTTCGAGCAGCGTCTTAATCTGCTCATTTAAAGAGGAGACACTAAGAGTGGAGGCCATATAGTTACTTTTTACGGGCAATCATCAAGGTTGAAATATCCATCGAAAAGCTTTTCGTATAGAGCATCTCAAAACCTGCTTCTTCAAGTTCGGCTTTCATTTTGGCAACCGTTAAAAATCCCTCGATGGAGTCGGGAAGATAGCGATACGCTTCATAGTTATTCGAGATCAGTCCGCCGATGCGCGGAAGGACGTTGTTCATGTACCAGTCACGTACTTTTCCCAGCATGGAAGGGTTTTCATTTTTCATAAATTCGAGGATCACGACTAAGCCACCCGGCTTAAGAACACGGTTAAATTCGCGCAATCCCGCTTGACGCTCTACGACGTTACGGATACCGTACGAAATACTGATGATATCGGCTGAGGTATCGGGTTTTGGAAGCTCAGTCGCAGGAGCAATATGAAACGACATTTGCGGAAATTTTTCCCGACCTACACCGACCATCCCCTCGGACGGATCAACTCCGACAATTTCATTGACATTAATACCTGCTTTATCGGCACGGCGTTTCCAATATCCCATCATATCGCCCGTACCGCACGCGACATCAACGATCGAATCGATATTTTTAGTGGAGCAATAACCAAACGCCAAATCGCACGCCTTGCGACGCCAAAAGGTATCAACACCCATACTGAGTACTCGATTAGCACGA
>CAWJRP010000009.1:0-8732 GCA_963845295.1 Sulfurimonadaceae bacterium
GAACGGCAAAGAATCTTTCAAGGGCGAGGACCTGAGGGAGGGGTTGTGTTGCATCATCAGCGTCAAGATCCGCAACCCCCAATTCGAGGGGCAGACGAAGACCAAGCTCGGCAACAGCGAGGTCAAGGGGCTCGTCGAAGGGATCGTTTACGACAAGTTCAGTCCCTATATGGAAGAGAATCCCGCGGTGCCAAGCAGCTCCTGGGTAAATGCATCGATGGCCGCCCGGGCGCGCGAGGCGGCCCGGCGCGCCCGGGAACTGACCCGCAGAAAGACGGCCCTCGAGGTGGGCGCCCTCCCGGGAAAACTGGCCGATTGCCAGGAACGTGATCCCGCGCGCAGTGAAATCTATTTCGTGGAAGGGGACTCCGCCGGCGGCTCCGCCAAACAGGGACGGGACCGGAAGAACCAGGCCATCCTGCCCTTGCGCGGCAAGGAGCAATACATTGTTATGTCTACGTACTACTAGACAGTTGCGTATTGCTGCATACCGCCGCGTTCGACCAGACCGAAAAAGATCAGGGCGAGGGCGAACATAATGGTCGTGATAGGGCGGGTAATGGCAATTTTGTGCATAATGAGTCCTATTTAGCCATGATCATGCCGTCGCCGAACGTGCCGGGACGTAATCCTGAACCGTCGGCTTCGGCGGTCATTTGACGGTTTTTAGTGTTGATGGAGGGGTAGATTTTGATGATTTTGGAACATTTTCCCGTCGATTTGCCGTCGATGGAGCTGCAGAAACGATCCCCCACTTTCACCTCTGAGCCGAATTTGGAATCGTACTGGATGAGGAGTTTGGTTTGATCGCTGATGAGTTTAAACAGCGGTGATCCCCCCCATCGATGAGACCATATCCCCCAGCTCGATATTTTTTTCCGAAATACTCCCTGCAAACGGTGCGACGAGTCGCATTTTAGAGAGTTTTTGTTCGGCATAGGCGACCGATAATCGGGTCACGCTCTTTTTGGGCTAGTTTGGTCCCCAGTTCGGCTTTGAGTTTGTCGAGGGTATTTTTATCGAATACCTGCGCACTTTTTTCATAGCGGGCGTATTGATCGCTCAAAAAGGCACTCTCTTTGGTGAGGGCTTCCAAATCGGCTTTTGCCATTTGCAGCGAGAGCTGCTCTTCGGTGCTGTCGAGTTCGAGGAGGAGGGCCCCTTTTTTGACATGATCGCCCCTCTGGACGGAGAGATTTTTAACGATCCCCGATGCGTTCATCCCCAGCGAGGCTTCACGGTAGGCTTGGGATTCAAAGGTGGCGTATACATCCGCCCATAACGATAACGTACAGAGTGTTGAGAGTAGGGCAATTTTTTTCATTTTTTATCCTCGATTAATGTCATAAGATCGATACCGTAGGCATAGGCGGCACTCGCTTTTGCCACTTGGAGTGTATTGAGGGCATTATGGGCTTTTGCACGCGAGTACGTGAGGTTGGTGAGTTCACTGAGGTACGTGGTAGTATTGACCAAACCCGCCTCAAAACGCTTTTTGATAAAACCGAATGCTTCGCTTCTTGCCTCTTCTTCTGCTTTGGCCGCTTCATAGGCATTTTTGGAAGTTTGGATCGACATGAGGGCTATTTCGGCATCATTTCCCAGACTTTGGGTTTTGTAATCGAGGAGATTTTTGGCTTTTAGGGTATCGATACGGGCTTGTTCACGCTCTTTTGCGATTCGCCCCATATCAAAGAGTGTCATGGTAAGCGAGGCGGTTATTTCGTTTTGGTTCAGAGGTTGGAGATTGCTTCCTCCCATCGCATCGTAACCGCTGTATTCCATGTATTTGTGTTTTGCTTCGAGAGTGATGGAGGGGAGATAGGTATAACGATCTTCGGTGTTGCGTAAGATATCGATTTTTGAGCGATCACTTTGCAGGTCATGGCGCTCTAGCGTCGTGAATGTCGGGAGGGCTAGCTCTTGGTACTCTAGCGGCTCATGAATCGGTGTCGCACTCAGGAGTTCAAGATGTTTGCGATGTTTTTCGAGGAGCATTTTGAGATTTTGTTCGTCATAATCGGCTTCCAGTTTCGACGCAATCAGCGATTTGAGAATATCGGTCGTCGCAAGGTCGTTTTTGACAAGTATTTCGTACCGTTCCACTTCGGAGAGAATCTCATTTTTTTTCTCTTTATTCACGCTCAGACGATCTTGGGTATCGAGATAGTCATAATACGCCGCGATGGTCTCCATGAGGACATTTTGCTCTTCTTGTGCCAGAGAGTGGGTTGCAGAAGCTCATGGATGCATGGAGTGCATCGAGAAGTGCTTCACGTCGAAATCCGTCATATACACTGATTTGTGCCCCTATCTCGGCACCTTGTATTTTATTGGGTTCGAAGGCGGGTGTTATATCTTTTTTCTTATAAAGCGCAGTCGCCGTGAGTGTCGGAAAATAGGCAGTTTTCGCTTCATCAAGTTGGGCTTCGGATTTTTGGATTTCCAACCGTGCCGATTCAACCCGTAAATTTGTTTTGGCATTCGGGAGCAAAGATGTGAGATCAGCGCACATCAGCGATTGGGCGGTGAGGAGAAAAAGAGCCGTATTTCTCATACTGGTTTCCTTTTTTAAATCGTTATTACGTTTTATGTTGACAATAGTAACATTAAATGTAGACAATGTCAACATTGTTTTTTTGTTTTAATTGAACCCATGTTACAATACTATTATGAAAAATAATGAGTCCGCCAAAAAAACGTCATCCTATCATCACGGAAACCTTAAAGAAGAGCTGTTGCAGACAGCTTTGGAGATGATTGACACGGAGGGACTCGATACGATTACACTTCGCGATTTGACTCAGCGGCTTGGGACGTCACGAACGGCAGTGTATCGCCATTTTGAGAGTAAAGAAGCCTTGATCCTCGGGGTGATTGAGAAAGGGTACTCGCAGCTTGATTTGATATTTACCCCTATATTTGAGGATCGTACTCAGAGCGTTGCGGAGCGGTTTGAAGCGATGGGGAAAGCCTATCTTGATTTTGCGATTGCTCATCCGAATCTGTATCGTCTCCTTTTTGGAGAGATGTACCGCAAGGAACGCGCAGAGATATGCGACTATAAAGACGAAACTCAGGCGACGGGGCTGTATGCTCTTGTCGGTCTTCTAACCGAGGCTCAGGAAGAGGGGATTATAGAGAGAGAAAATCCGATGGTACAGGCGGCAACGGTGTGGGCCTCGATTCACGGCCTCGCATCGCTGTTGATCGACGGGCATCTGCTGATGAGCGATAATCTCGAAGAGATTTACCGCTACAGTCAAGGAGTGTTGTTAAAAGGGCTCCGCTAAACAGCTTCTATAGTCGATACTGTCGTATGTGCATTTATTAACTATTTTGTTGTAATGATTAATTTAATAATACTTGCATATTATTTTATTATAAAATACCAAGGTACGTTATATATAAATATAACTATAATGAACATAGGTGATGCTTTGTTAACAATAAGGCATTAAAATGGTGATTGAAAAAAAATTAAAGGAAAACATATGCGTATGTCAAAAGTAATTTTATCGTTCGTCTTGAGTGTTACCCTGTTTGCCCAAGTATCATGGGCTCAAATGGCTTCAACAGAGACAGTTTTAGCCCAACCGGCATCGGTTTCATCACACGAAAAAGTGAGCCAGTTTGTTGCCCGTGAGGATGTTGCGAAAACATTTGAAACGATGGGTGTTGATCCTAAAATGGTTGAACAACGCGTTGCGCTGATGAGTGATGAGGAGGTATCAAAAATTTCTTCTCAAATCGATACATTACCGGCTGGTGGTGATTTCGGAGGCATTGTTGGGGCAGTTGTTTTTGTATTTATCGTTTTATTGATTACCGATATTCTCGGATTCACAAAAGTATTTGGATTTACTCGCGCTGCACGTTAATCGTATGACGCATTACTACCGTATAATCCTCTACGCAATCGTTGTCATTTTAATGGCAACGGGATGCGTCCCTAAAGATCCGTTCCCTCTCGAGCAGCATTACGCATCATCTGCTATCAATGTCCCTTTTGTTCCTCCCCGATCAGAGTTATGCGGTTCAACATCCATAGAGATGCTCTCTTCGTACTGGCAATCTACGACCTCTTATACTCCTAAACTTTCCACGTCAGAACTGGATGCTCATACACTGATTCCGGCAAAAGGTGGCACGTTACAGATAGAGATGGTTACCGCCGCGCGCGCTAACGGTCTGATTGCCTATCCTATGGAGCCAACCTTTGAAGCACTGTTTGCAGAGCTCAATGCGCATCATCCCGTTATTGTATTGGTAAACCGCAGTTTTTCATGGCATCCGCTTTGGCACTATGCGCCGGTGATCGGATATGATGAAGAGAAACGGAGCATATTGGTTCATTTTTCGGATCAGCCGAACGAAGCCGTATCCTTAGCAACCTTCGCCGCACTGTGGAAACGAAGCGGTAACTGGGGCGTTATTCTTCTCCCTCCGGGAGAGCTTCCTGCTTCTATTTCATCGAAAACATTTTTACGTGCTGTGTATGAATTTGAGAAAACGGGAGAGAATGCGGGAGCTATTCTCACCTATCAAAGTGCACTGAGCCGTTGGCCGGAAGATACCGATATTCTTTTCGCCCTAGCCAATGCCGAGTATAATGTCCTAAATCTCTCAGAGGCAGAGAAAAATTATCGCAAAATTTTAGCTATCAACCCCTCATATACCCTTGCACTGAACAATCTATCGATCCTTTTATGTCACAGCGGCAGATCGGATGAAGGGTTAAAACTGCTCGATAAAGTTGCGAGCGACGATCCTAAAATACAATCCTTGATAAAAGCCTCACGGGAAGAGATAAAGACCGGATGTGTAAATAGCAGGCTTTTTATGTATTAAAACTGCTCCCACGGTTTATTCCATGTTTCTAGCTGATTTTTACACTCCGCACTCATAAACCGCTCCCCCTCATCGGGGGGTGAGACAAAACAAAACTCTTCATTACCCAGACGAAACCGCAGAGCATAGGCGTGCAGATATCCCCGCTCCTCTTTGCGCGCTTCATCGCATGCCGCGTAGCGCTCATCTCCGGCGATGGGGGAACCGAGGGATTTTAGGGCAACGCGGATTTGATGGGTTTTCCCCGTATGGGGTTTGATGAGAAAAAAGCGTTCATGGGTACGTAGGGCGCAGCTGACAAACTGGGTGATGGCAGGGTTGTTCATCGAGGTGAGGAGTTTGTAGTCCCCCCGCCGCGCACTCGCTCATATCCCCTTTTATCCATCCCATTTTTTTCTTCGGTTTGCGCATCGAGATCGCGAGATAGTATTTCTCGATCTCACGGTTTTCGAACATTTTCCCAAACTGTGCCGCAGTTTCGGCATTTTTGGCGAGGATGACGAGTCCTGAGGTCATTTTATCGAGGCGGTGGACGGGGAAGAGGGAGAGTGCCGAGTTGTTTCGAAACCTGCACGACAAATCCCGCCTCTTCTTCGGAGTGGAAGTTGACTCCGGCACTTTTGATCGCGACGATGAACTTATCATTTTCAAAAATCAGCGTACTTTTTTCCATGTGACAGTTTATCCAATCTACCCTTTTGCTGTTCGAATCAGTATCTTTTTATTTTTTATGTCTAGGGAATAGTTTTTGCTCTGATTTAGAAAATTTATGACTCTTTTATCTATAAACACATCAAGTGGAGTATCTAAAAATGCGGATATTTGCCAATGGAAATATGATTCTGGTCCATGCTAGACGTGATTCTATACAAGAGAAAGTGATTGTCGATTTTGTAAATCGTCACTTCAAATACAAGGTTCAAAGCGAATCAAGTATCTTTATCCATCACTGCAACGACGAATTAAACAGTAAAAAAAGGTTCTTTCATTGGCTCTATTGGAGCTATCAACAGATGCACGGCAAAGACGCTCGCGATTTAAGAGAAGAGATCGAATCAAAACCGCAGCGCCCGATAAAGATCAATTGGATTGATAAAGCTAATATCATCACTAATATCCCGATTTCAATCGAAGTTATCAACAAAATTTATTTAAAATTCACCTTTAAACAAGAGACTGCTACAACCTATATGCACAACTTTTTACGCGGCTATTTTAGAACCCATGTCATCAGCCACAATGGGGATAGAGATCAATATCTCGTTAAGGTTGATAATGAGGCTGTGAAGGAAAAACTTCTCACACTTCTAAAGCGTACCCGCATCATGCAGTATTACGTGAGTTTTACCTATAATCAACTGCAAATTTCACAACTTCTTGCCGCTAACAATCACTTTATCCCTCAAAAAGAGAGTGAACAATCAAAAATAGATAAAGCCTATAAACTGCTTAAAGTCTCACCTGCGGAAGATCTTTCCGAGATCAAAAAAAGATTTAAAAAGCTTCTGTACAAATACCATCCCGATAGAGTTTATAACCAAGGTCAAGAGGTTATCGACAAATACACGACGACCTTTCAATCGATTCAGATCGAGCATTTGAAACTATCCAAGCGGACAAAAATGCTCAGACAACACTTAGAGCTTCTTAAAGCGCCGATCCTTTAAAAAAATCTTTATCCCTTTTTCTGCACGAAAAGTGCTACAATCCCTCCATACGCTCATCGTTCAAAGAGAAGGGGGCTTGCATGGATAAAGATATTGTCTGCGGGATGGAGGTTTCACCCTCCACCCCCTACCAAAGCGATTACAAGGATCAACACTACCTTTTTTGCTCGGCACATTGTCAGCACAAATTTGAGGAGCACCCAGAACACTTTCTCCCCTCCGAACCCACCGTCGTATCGTGTCCCACCGGAAGCTGTGCGATCGATACGACAATCTATACCTGTCCGATGCATCCCGAAGTGGAGCAAAAAGGACCGGGAAGCTGTCCGAAGTGCGGTATGGCGTTAGAGCCCAAATCGATACGAAAAGAAGAAGATACCACTGAATATGATGCGATGACACGCCGCTTTTGGATCAGCACGATCTTCGCCGCGGCTGTCTTTATCATCGCGATGGGTTCCATGTTCCTGCCGCACTTCTTTTCACTCCTCATCGATCCCAAAACGCGCCAATGGGTCGAGATGCTCCTCTCTATCCCCGTTGTGTGGTGGGGCGGATCGATTTTTTATGTGCGCGCATGGGAATCTATCCGAAACCGCAGTCTTAATATGTTCACCCTCATCGCGCTGGGGACGGGGAGCGCATGGATATACAGCGCAATCGCCGTCCTTTTCCCCTCGCTGTTTCCCGAAAATCTTTTCATGCACGGCGTCATTCCCGTCTATTTTGAAGCCTCATCGGTCATCACCGCTCTCGTGTTGCTGGGGCAGGTATTGGAGCTTCGCGCCCGCAGCCGCACCAACGACGCGATCCGCCTCCTGCTTGGGCTCTCGCCCAAAAGCGCCCATCGCCTCAACCCTGAGGGGAGCGAAGAGGAGGTCTCCATCGAGACCCTCCAAATCGGTGATCGCCTCCGTATCCGACCGGGTGAGAAGATCCCGATAGACGGTATCGTCATCGAGGGGGAGAGCCATGTGGATGAGTCGATGGTGAGCGGCGAGCCGATCCCGCTCTCCAAAAAAGCGGGAGACCACCTCATCGGTGCGACGATCAACACCACCGGAGGTCTTGTGATGGAGGCGCAGAGGGTCGGAGCCGATACGCTCCTCTCTCAGATTGTCTCTATGGTGTCGCAGGCGCAGAGAAGCCGCGCCCCGATCCAGAAAACGGCAGACCGTGTATCGGGATATTTTGTCCCCGCCGTTATCGCCATCAGTATCGTCACCTTTATCCTCTGGTACCTTTTCGGTCCTGAACCCTCTCTTGGCAATGCCCTTGTCAATGCGGTCGCGGTGCTGATCATCGCCTGCCCGTGCGCTCTGGGGCTTGCCACACCGATCTCGATCATGGTGGGGACGGGTAAGGGGGCTACAATGGGAGTCCTCATCAAAAATGCCGAAGCGCTGGAGATGATGGAGAGGGTCGACACCCTCGTCGTGGATAAGACGGGAACCCTAACCGAGGGGAAACCTAAACTCGTGTCAATCATTGCCTCGCAAGGGTGGGATGAAAACGGCGTGATCCGGTTCGCCGCCTCGCTGGAACGCAGTAGTGAACACCCTCTGGCGCGTGCGGTCGTGAATGGCGCGCAGGAGCGGGAGATAGCACTTAGTGAAACGGCACAGTTTGTATCTCTGAGCGGCAAAGGGGTCACGGGGGTGATCGAGACGCAATCGTCGCCCTCGGAAACGGTACATTGATGGAAGAGTTGGGAGTCGAAACGGCGGGACTCTCTGAGGCGGCGGACGGCTACGCCGCGAGGGGATGAGCGTGATGTTCCTCTCCGTCGATGAGTGCGCTCGCAGGGAGTTCTCGGGGTCGCCGACCCGATCAAAGCAACCACCGCGCAGGCGATCCGCGATCTGCATGATGAGGGGATCACCGTCGTAATGCTCAGTGGAGACAGCCGCATCACCGCTGGAGCGGTCGGGGCGGCGCTGGGGATCGATCGGGTGGAGGCGGAGGTATTGCCGCAGCAGAAAGCCGACGTGATCAAAGCACTCCAGAGCGAGGGGCATATCGTCGCGATGGCGGGGGACGGGATCAATGACGCACCTGCACTGGCTCAGGCGCATGTGGGGATCGCGATGGGGAGCGGAACCGATGTGGCGATGGAGAGTGCGGGGGTTACATTGGTGCAGGGGGATCTGCGCGGTATTGTCCGCTCCCGCCGTCTTAGCCGTGCGACGATGCGCAATATCCGCCAAAACCTCT
>CAWJRP010000010.1:0-13928 GCA_963845295.1 Sulfurimonadaceae bacterium
TCACAGATCATTATCGTTATTTCTGCGAGTAACGATATCCAAAAAATATCTGAATCAATCGAAGTGGGTGTAAACAGCTTTATCCAAAAACCAATCGATACAAAGAAAATTCTTGAAATGCTTCAAAACATTACCAGTTTGGTTGCTAAACGTAAAAAAATCGAAACTAAAACATTCTCTATCTCTTTGCCGTTAGATGTATATGAAATGGTAGATGATAATGCTAAAGCTGAAAGCATCTCTAAAAATGCGGTTATTATCCGCGCTCTTCGCTCTTTCTACAACGACTAACCCCCCCCTCTTCCCTTGCTCGGGAAGAAAAATAGCACATTTATATATTTTTCAGCAATAACCCGATATTATTTCAGCTCAGGTTTACCTGTTCTTATCAATACGGCCCCATCATCTAATGGTTAGGATTCCAGATTTTCATTCTGGCCATACGAGTTCGAATCTCGTTGGGGTCACCATTCTAAACTCCCTAAATACTTGCTTTTCGTGTATAAATGTATCTTCAATACAGTATAATATTTAAGTATTTACTATCTTTTTGTTCAACTTCAAAACCAAACTCTAAGGGAGTATTTTGACTACAAATAAATTCATTATTCAACTATCGGTTATCGTTTTATTAAGTGCACTTTTTTCATACTTTTATATTGATAAAATTTTGGCTATCTATTTTCATAATTTTAATACTTCGTACACTTATGTTTGGCTCACTGCGACATTTCAATACATAACCAAGCTTGGTGAGGCTCACTATAGCCTTATCCTTTTTTTCTTACTTTTTCTCATCTTTCATAAACTAAAAAAGAGTTTTGCATATAAGATGTTATATCTATTTAGTGCAGTAGCCATAAGCGGCATTTTAGTTGATTTGATAAAAATCACAGTAGCTAGAGTACGTCCAATTATGTTATTTGAACATGATCTGTATGGTTTTGTATGGTTCAAATTCGGTTCAGAGTTTAATTCATTCCCATCCGGACATTCGGCAACTGCTTTTGCTTTGGGTATCGGTTTAGCCTTGCTATACCCTAGATATAAGCATCTATTTGTACTTATTGCCGGATTGATAGTGATGAGCAGAGTTATTCTGAGTTTGCATTATCTAAGTGACACACTTATAGGCGCACTTATTGGAGGGCTAACAGCATTGTTTTTATTTCGAAAATTTGAATTACGTAACTACTTTCGACCTTGATAATCTTTACACAGTAAATATTCCACCGTATCGACTTTGTGATTATTTAAAAGAATATCCCGTTTTTCGATAGGCTGAAGTGATTCGCAATTCAGCGAAGCAAGAGCATTGGAATCGGAAAAATGTGACTGCACAATTAGCAAGTCGTATCCCATAGGGTTTTCTCCTTCCCAAAGAGCAAATTGTCGATTGTAATCATCCAATACAAATGTTTTGATGTCATAAGGTTTCGCATAATATGCAAGACGGCTTCCATAGGTCCAATTACTAACCGCTAACGCTTTTTTAGGGGCATTGATGCTCTTTAGGATTGCAATACCCTCGCTAACAGTTCCATCAAATCCGTAAATATCACGAAACGGTGATTTGTAGTCAGGAAAACTACCCCACTTGCCAAAAAGTTCTGCATGGACAACAATACTCAGAATAAGAGAAATTATCACCGTGATACGAGCGGCAGTGGCATGTTTTCCTCCACGTTCCAGTAAAGCTGCAGTTCCTATCGGAATAAAAAGTAGATAAAACATCGCCGGCCAGTGAGGCAAAACCGGTTTTAAAAACGACGTAGCAATAAAGAACAGTTCTACTCCAAGCCCGACCCAAAGAGCAAGTACGATAGCTCTGTTTTTGGAACGAAACGATACGATGACCCCATAGAGAGCAATTAGAAACAAGAAAGGGTTGTAGGCGCCAAATTGGGCTAATAAGGATCGTATAAATGGCTTAAAAGCAATTGTAGTGCTTCCCGCGACATGAGAAGACTGATAGGTGAAGCTAATCCACTCATGTGAAGCATTCCAGACGATAACGGGTAAAATCAATATCAGCCCGATTGAAGCGGTTAAGAGAATACGAGGAGTAATAAGAAGATCATACCGCCGTTTTACAAGAATGTATAAGATAATCGGCAGAAGCAATATAACGGCCGTGTATTTTGATAGACCTGCTAATCCAAGCCAGATACCCAGCCAAATATAATCCTTTATTTTTCCTTCTTCTTCAATCCGCAATACACTCATTATGATAGGAAAAATAAAAATTAGGAGAAAATTTTCAGGTAAAAGCATAAGACCGATAGCTCCAAACATAAAAGAGCTATTGAGTGCAGTGACTCCCCACAATGCCTGCATTTTTGTAGCCTTTGAAAAGAGCAAAAAGCGGTAACATTCCCACGAGACGATTGCCATGAGCAAGATAGCGGGAAAGCGCCCCCAAAAAACACTGTCTCCGAAGAGGTGAAGAAAAAAAGCTTGAGTCCATCCGACAAGCGGTGGATGATCGACGTAACTCCAATCGAGATAATATCCGTAGAGTAGATAATGTGCTTCGTCAACACCAAGACCAAAGGAAGGGGCGACCAATAGCCGCATTAGCGTAAAAAATAAAATCAATAATATTATTTTTTTATCTGCCATAGCGCACTTACCGGAACCGGCTGGTTTGCAGCGACGGCTGAAGCAAAGTATAGACAGAATCGACAGTTAGAACCTGCATACAGATATTATCATTACATGCTGTTTTACGATGATTGGTCGCACTTACACACGGAGAACATGCCAATCCTGCATAAATAGGAGTAGTAATCCCCAAAGATCCGTAAAGTTTCGGTGTTTCGGGACCGAAAAAGACAAAAGAAGGCATCGATGTTACTGCGGAAAAGTGGCCCGGTCCCGAATCGTTGGTCAGCATGAATTCGGAGACTTCGTACAATGCTACCAGTTCCGCGAACGATGTTTTTCCGGCAAAGTTCACGCATCGCGCTGATTGGAGAGCATCAGGTATATTTTGCAATCCCTCATATTCTGCCGGGGCTCCGGTGAGAAGAATAATGATATCAGGATACGTTTCCAAAACCCGTCGAGCAAGCTCGATGTAGTTTCCTCGATCCCATCGGCGAAGAGGCATCAAATCACTGGCATTAGCATTAAAAAGGACGATACGATGGTGATTTTGGTCGTAAATTGGACAAAATCCTCTTATTTTATCCCTCATTGCTGCTTTTGCTTCAGCGGAGACAATCACTTTATTTAGAATAATCTCTTCATCACTGATAGCTGTCTTAGAATAAGGTACCTCTTTGTTTTTGACAAGGAGAGAATTAACAAGGGCAATAAAATTTTTACTGATGTGGTGATGAGGGTTGTATGCTACTTCATGAGTCAGCATGGATCCACGATAGAGTCCCTCATTATAAAAAGCATGAAATCCAACCCGTCTTGATGCCCCTGAAAATCCGGTTAAAAGCGCGGTAAAACGAGAAAATAGCTCTAGATCAATGACAGTGTCGATCTTTTTAGATCGGGTCCAAACAAAAAATTTGAGTGTATCCCCAATCAAAGAGAAAAGACTATCTTCTCGAATCGTAAAAATATTCTCATCGGTGACGGTTTTAAGGAGATCAAGACTGGGTTTATTTTTTTTAAAAATAACAAAGTGAAGGTTTGCATTCAGCTCACGTTTGAGTTTTTGCATTGCCGGATCAACTAAAATTGTGCTTCCCATTTCAGAAAGTTCTACTAAGAGAATATTAGCGGGAGTATTTATAGTACGTGAAGGAAGCCAAGAAAATATTTTATTGATAACACTGCCAAAAAAACATAGCGGAATGCCGACCCAATAATCGACATTTCTCATCGTATCAACATGCATGCAAAACTCCAACAATAATTTTCGTGTAAATAATGATAAAAGGTAAATTATACAAACTTTTTACCGTGAAGCCAAACAAATAATCCCGGTAAACTGGCAACTATAAGCATGACACCGTAAAGGATAGAAACTGAAAGAATCATCTCTTTTGATGCACCTACAAGGATAAAAATCCCAACCATTGCACTTTCACGCACTCCCCATCCAGCAAGCGAAATAGGGATAAGCGTGAGCAAAAAAACGGGAGGAACTGTGACCAAAAAAAGTGTTAGTGGCAGAGTCATCCCTACGGCACGAGCTAGTTCAAATAAAGAGAGGATAGATAAAAAATGGATAACAATAGACAATCCAAGTTGGATAACAATGGCTTGTTTATTGGCATATACCTGACGAAAGCGCTGTGATAAATCAGCGAATACACGTGTCAAGCGATATCGGCGAAGCCAAGCAACCTTGCGCAGCAGGCTTAATACTAGAAATCCTGAAATCCCACCTATACAAATCATATTGATTAAGTGAAACAACCAAACAGGGAGAATATCTCCGCTGATCATATTGGCTCCAAGATTAAGCACTAAAAGTCCTGCTAGACCAACAATCCGATCGATAAATATTCCAAAAAACGCTTCTTTTTTACTGTAACCCAAACTTCCGAGTTCTAAACCTCTGACAGCATCGCCGCCGATACTTCCCGGCAATGCTTGATTAAAAAAGGCCCCCTTAAAATAGCTCTTAAGATAAAAAGTGAAACTTTGATTAAACGCAAGAGCTTTCATAATTAAAGACCACCGATAAGCTGCCAGTGATGTACTAATAAGTTGAAGAAAAATAGCGAAAAGAATAAATCTGATATTTGCATTGAGAATAACATGGTCGATAAATTGAAAATTCACCATCCGAAAGGCAACCCAAAGTAAAAGTGATGAAAAAATAAATTTTATACTATTGATAATCATTCGGTATCTTTACTAAGAGTTTTTATATACATGTAGTGTTTGACATCTTTGCGCAGAAGTGTAACAGAATTTTATAAACTGAGGTTGAATTTATTTGCAAATACTATACTAAACATTAGTAAATAAATCCAATTACCATACCTCTTTAAGCCGTTACATTACCGCCAGTGACTTTGATATGCCACGGTTCATATCGCACCCCATAAGGATTTCCGTTGGTATAGCGAATCGTTATATAGCCGCCGTCATGAAGCTTTTTAAAAATATCCGTCTCTTCGAATTTTGAACTAAAATTGGCGTGTCCGTAACCGGCTTTTCCGATATCAAAATCTCCGACACTATGAAATGTGAATCCCGGAGGGGCAATGGAGGTTGAAGCGAGACGTAAATCACCTCCGTCACTCACCATTTTTTTTAAAAAAAGATGGAGCTGTTTTACAGGGGCACGAACACCTGAGGTTAAAACCAAATCATTACCGATCAATTTTTTAATGGTTGTATATTTTTCAGTTGCGGCACCTTTAAGGAGAAAATGCCCCGTATTTTTAACATAAATAAGATCTTTTTCGGGAGTTATCGCTGTTAAACGGGGAACTGTACGCTCACCATAAAAGCCATAACGTCTTGGGTCACCGTAAAATATTGTTTCAATATACCCTATTTCATTAGGTGTCAGTGTTTTGTTGCACCGAGATGCCACCTTAAGCATTTCATCAAAGCTGATTGCATTGAATCGAACATATCCAACCTGATTTTGAACTGCATTGAGTTTATCCAGTAATGTTCCAATAAGCGTCGGAGTTTTTGTAGTGTGAAGAGCCGAAGGGACAAACTCTTCGGTTGCACCAAATGCGAGTGTTGTACTGTAAGCAACGGATAATGCTAAAAAGGCTCTTCTGTCCATAATTTGTCTTTAATCACATAATCTTATTAACCTATATCGTATAATCTTACCTGATTTTGAAAGAAAGTTAACAAAAAAATGGTGTAAAATTGTTCTTAAGCGTAAAATCTCTCATTAAAAAGTTTAAAGAGGTTCAAAATGTCGCCATATCTCTATATTCAGATTGCAAAATCAGCTATTGAAGAACATTTTGGCGGAGTAAGTGTTGACAAACATTTTTTCTTATCTGCTTATCCAGAATTAACAGAAGTACAAGCCTGTTTTGTTACTTTAAATCTCAACCGCCATCTCAGAGGTTGTATCGGCTCCATTATCGCTCATCGTCCTCTTATCGATGATTTGATCTCAAATGCTGTCTCGGCAGCTTTTCGCGATCCTCGTTTCCCTCCACTGAGTAAAGAGGAATTTTCCAAAATTTCTATTGAAGTTTCTATTTTAACCCCTCCTCAAGAAGTTCACTATCAGGAGAGGGATGAACTAGTTAAAATCATCCATCCTTACATTGACGGTGTCATCTTGCGGCTAGGAAATCATCAAGCAACATTTTTACCGCAGGTATGGGATGAGCTCAATGACTTTGATACATTTTTTTCCCATTTAGGGTTAAAAGCGGGGATCGGAAGTGACCCTCTCTCGTATCATCCTGAAATATATACCTATCAAGTTGAAAAATACGAGGAGGATACCCATGAGCACTAGAGCTATGAGTGTAGCCGGCAGTTTTTATCCTGCAACGGCAACTGAAATTAATAGTATGATCCATCAATTCAATTCCGTGATAGAAACCCATCCCGACATAGTTACGAAGTTTTCTGCATTGAGCGGAAATGCCCTCATTGTTCCCCATGCCGGTTGGGTCTATTCAGGCTTTACCGCCAATGTAGCTTATCGAATCCTAAGCAATGCCAAATTCAAAACGATTGTCGTCATTGGACCGTCGCATCGTGTCGAGTTTGAGGGGGTAAGCATCGCCGATTTGACACGCTATCAAACACCGCTAGGGGATTTGGAGATTGATACCCATATGGTAAAAAAGTTGAAAGAGAGATTTTTCCTCCCCTATTATCCCGAGGCGCATCATGAGCACAGTACGGAAGTACAAATGCCTTTTATCAAACATTACTTTCCCGATGTGCAGATTATCGAATTTGTTTATGCCTATGCACAAGCTGAACAGATCGAACCGATTATTGAGTATTGTATGATGAAAGACGATACGGCAATCGTCATCAGTACAGATCTCAGCCACTATTACGATCTATCGCAAGCCCAAAAGCTTGATGCCATTTGTTTGGAAGCGATTCAGGAAGAAAACACAGCTAAGTTGCATCAGGGATGCGAAGCATGCGGAATGATTGGAGTTGAAGCAATACTCCATGTCGCCAAAAACAAACATCTAAAAAATATGATTCTTGATTATCGAACCAGTGCCGATGCGAGCCAAGACACCTCGCGTGTCGTCGGCTATACAAGCGTATTATTTTATTAAATAATGTCAGGATAACTACAAAAATGACGTGCTATCCTTCACTTTTATCGAGTATTGAGTAAAATTCGTGCATTAGATTAAATCGAGGTAATATGCACGCTACCAACAATGTCGAAGAGTTGATTGTAAGAGCCGAAGAGTACCTACGTACACTTCTACGAGAAGCATTTCATCACAGCGATCAAGAGAATGCCATCGTGGTGTATGATACACGGTGTCTGATCGCTACCATTTTGATGGAGGGGTATAAACGTGCCCTCCCCCATGCACGGCTAATCGATTTTGATGCACATCAGCCCCAACAGGTTCGGGCGCAACTAGAGGCTCTGAATCCCTCGGATTTGGTGGTATTGATCCAATCGACCAATTTTCGCCTCGATGCGTTTCGCTTACGCGTCGAGCTGTTTAAACTGAAATTAAAAGTGATCGAACACCCTCATCTCAGCCGTATGTCGGATGATGAAGCACCCTACTTCATCGATTCATTGGCGTATGATAAAGAGTATTACCGTCATGTCGGTCGCTCACTTCAGTCTAAAATAGACAATGCACCCATGGGAACACTCGACAGCGGCGGAGAGCTATTGGTCTACGGCTCCCCTTTTGAACCTGCCAAAGTCAATATCGGAGATTACACAGATCTTCCAAACTGGGGCGGGCAATTTCCGCTAGGGGAAGTCTTTACCGAAGCACAAGATCTCAGAGCCGTTCACGGACGGGTAAAGATTTATTGTTTCGGCGACGTAACGTATAAAATCAACACCCCAGAAATCCCTATCACCCTCATTATCGAGGAGGGACAAGTCGTCGCGTGTGAAAACTCGACTCCAGCATTTGATCTAATATTATCTAATATACGACGAGACGAAGGGGGAGTCGTTTGGATACGGGAACTCGGATTCGGACTCAACAGAGCCTTTAGCAAAACACGCACGGTTGCCGATACGGGAACCTATGAGCGGATGTGCGGAGTTCACATATCACTGGGGGCGAAACACGGCACATACGGCAAGCCGGGTTTTAAACGCAGAGACGGCCTCTACCACGTCGATGTGTTTGCCGATACCCATACGTTTTCGCTGGGGGATGAAGTGATCTATAGAGACGGGGCTTTTGTGATTTAGACGGGTTTTAATTCACCCTTAGCTTTGTCCGTCCCGTAAAAAGTTTCAAAAAGTCATAAATATCACTAAGAAAAAAAGCTTTTGTGTCCTGATGCTCGAATCGCTGCAGCCATGCACGTTCATGATTCAGTAATCCCCGACACGGAACCACAAACTCCTCATGAGGCAAAAGGGGTTTCAGCATCCCGCAATCATTAATCGCATGGATAATAGCATCAAACAGCTCATCGAGTCTATTATCTTCCTCATAATGGTATAACTTGCCGTCCATTTTATAAAACCGATAGATCGCCAATATTTCGTGTGCTTTATCTATTTCATTCATGCAAGAGCCTTATACGTAAGTGAGTGTGCGTCAGCTACCGCCTGATTCGTCACCGAGCCGTTATAGGTATTGAGTGCGCCGATATAGACTTCATCGTTTAAAAGGGTCTCTAACGGGGTTGAAGCGATTTTAAGTGCATACGGCAGCGTGGCATTCGTCAGTGCAATTGTAGAGGTACGCGGATACATCCCCGGCATATTCGCTACGCAATAGTGAACGATCCCCTCTATCTCAAAAGTCGGATCAGAGTGGGTCGTCGGATGGGATGTTTCAAAACATCCCCCCTGATCAATAGATACATCGACGAGAACTGACCCTTTTTTCATCACACTGAGCATATCGCGTGTTATCAATTTAGGAGCCTTTGCACCCGGTATCAATACCGTCCCGACAACCAAATCGGCTGATTTAATATTATTTAATATACTTTCGTGAGTCGAATGGAGAAAGGTGATTTTCGGGCTCATAACATCCCGTAAATAGGATAAGCGTTCACTGTTGAGATCAAACATCACTACTTCAGCCCCCAAACCTGCCGCCGCTTCCGCTGCAGCTTTCCCCGCTATCCCCGCACCCAAAATGACAACCCGATTAGGCTCAACCCCGACTGCACCACCGAGAAGTCGACCGCTCCCGCCATAGTAGCGCCCCAAATGGACTGCACCAAACAGTGTTGCCATCCGCCCTGCGATCTCACTCATCGGTTCCAAGAGCGGGAGCCGTCGGCCGACACGAAGAGTTTCATAGGCGAACGCCGTTATTTTTTTAGCACATAATATCTTCGGTAAGCACTTTATCAGCTGCAAGATGCAAATAGGTAAAGAGTATCTGCCCCTCTTTTAGGCGGTCGTATTCGATCTCAATCGGCTCTTTGACTTTGATAATAAGATCAGCACTGGTGTAAATATCATCAGGATTTTCCCAAATGACTCCACCGACATCGACATAGAGACGGTCTTCAAACCCGCTCCCTACTCCGGCATTTTTCTCTACCAAAACAGAGTGTCCAGCTTTAATCATTTCCAAGACACCCGAGGGAGTCATCCCTACTCTGAATTCATCTTTTTTAATCTCTTTTGGAATTCCGATAATCATATCTTTCCCCCTATCGCTACCGCGTACAGTAATGGATGTTTAGACCACAGAGCCGCTTCATTGTCATAAAAAGCTCCGATTCCGCTGCACCCGACATTTTGAGCTTCACAAGCCATATAAAGATCTTGAGCATAGATTCCCGCCTCAATATGGCCAGAGGCACTGAACTCCTCCGCATATATCAATACTACCATATTTGCCCTCGCGATAAAACGCTGATTTAGAAGTAAATGAACACATTCAGCGTGAAAATTTCCACTCTTCACACAGATATTATTTTGATATACACCGTGTTGCATACTCTGTGCCTGTAGCACCACCCAAAAAACTTCCAGTCCTGCGGGAACGGAAACGTTCAATATAGCATTTATGGCATTGTCACTCATGCAAGCAGGGTCAAACAATCTGGCACTTCGACGATGGCTATTTATCTGCAAAAACGGCTCATATGTTTGTATAGCAGGGATATGTGTATAAATCGGTTCCGTTCGGATCACATTATAAAGGGGATTTTCTGCCAATGTATAATCGGTCGGCGAAACCCTCATAAGAGGTTTACTCAGTGCTTTAACCTTCCGTTCTGAGATTTCACCGATACCGTAGACTGCCCCAACAACCTCATCCTCTCCAAATCCCATAATGGTATTCAAATCGTTTTGGTGGAGACATTTTTGTCAGCTTATACCCAAAATGGTGTACGGAAGTGCTCAGTGCCCCAATTTGATGTCCAAGATCGAGATAAAGATATCTCCAGCCCCGTAATCCGTATTTCCATGATGAGCGAAACGGAACCAAAGAAATCATAACCAATGCACCGTTGAAACGGTGTTCCAATCCCATATAAGGCTCAATACCCTCCCCTGCAATCTCCATTATCATCACCAGTTCGCGCTTCAGTACATCCAAATGATAAATTCCACTCAGTATCCCAGCGATATTGCGCAGCTGTACATATATCTCTATCGGGTGGAGGTTCCCAGCAGATGGAACATTGAGACGATGATAAGGGTTTTGAGCTACTGAAGTAGAATCGCTAATAAAGCGTGTCTGTTGAAGCCATTGCAGTGACGGATAATCGGAGAGTTTCAGACGATGGCAAAAATGGGGATAGCGTTTAAAGAGGGATGGCTGAGTATCCCAATCGAGATAGGTAGTACGTTGAAGCGACAGCATTCGGGTGTGAGGAGAGTTTCCTCACGCACTTCGCAACTCTTTAAACACATTACGATCGGTAGCCAATTCGATCGCACTAAATCCGTCTTCGTTTTGGAGATTGGGTATTGGCACCCAGAGACAAGCAGCATACGGACACATTCAAGACGTGAAGCTGAAGCGGCATACATCAATGCCGTTGTCCCCTCTTCGTTAGTATCATCTATATCAGCACCTGCTTCGATCAATAGCCGTATTACTTCAGGGAAGCAGCATAACAGGCATTAAAAAGGACACCGTTAAAATCACCGTTTACAGCGTATAATCTGCACCCGCTTCTATAAGTCGAGCAACCATCATCGCGTTACCTTCCAGTGCAGAGAGCAAAAGAGGGGTATTACCGTTAAAGCCGCGTTCTTCCAAAGTATCCGGATGAAATCCCTCTCTTGAAGCCATGTAATGTATTGCTCGACCATCTCAGATCCTTCTTATTTCAGACACCCATCCAATTTTCGTGATCATGCCCTTTTTTCTTGAAGTTTGCCGCTTTATCGACTGCTTCAATACATTTGTCATAATCGACTTCATCCGTAATCTCTGGTACCACTTCGATATAGCTGATCATCCCCTCTTGATCGATGACAAAGACGGCGCGAGCAAGACGATCTTTGAGTTTCCCCTCAGTGATGAGGAGTCCGAATTTTTTAGCGAAATCTCGATTGGTATCAATCACGATCTCAGCACTGTCAATCCCCTCACGAGCGACAAAATCGTTCACAAATTCAGCATCATCGGTTGTAATCATTACCGTTTTGAGCTTTTTGAATTGTTTGATGAGGTCATTAAATTTTTTAGCCCCTAACGAACACACTTCAGTTTTTAGTGAAGGGATCGCAATAAGCAGCTGAGCAGTAGGAGCGATCATCCCGATAACATTTTGACTCCCATCAAGATTTGTAACACGAGCAGCAGGTGCTTCACGCCAAATAGTCATCTCTTTTCCCTCTAAAGGGGTCGGTGTTCCATGAACGGTAATCTGCATAATTTCTCCTATTCGTGATATTTTGAGACTATAGTGCAAAATTAGTTCTCAAAATTGCCTATTTTTTATCCATATGAATGTTCATTCGTAGGACATTTTTGTACTAAAATACTAGTCAACTTATACAAAAGATTAAAAAATGATGACTTATGATACTAATATCCCCGATCGTGAAGAGTGTCAAACCTGCTCACTGACCTTTGCGTACAAAGAGATTAACCTTCTGTATGACATTGCCGTAATGCTGACCAGCACTACAGAGATAAACGATAGCGTTGAAAAAGCGATGCGCCGCCTCAAACAACACGGCTATTTGGAACGTTGCAAAGAAGTGTTGGCGGTTGTTTTTAACTAAAATACTTGAATTAAATTTTTTATCATCATGAACATTACCAGGGAAAATATCGACGCAGTAAATGCAGTTCTTAAAGTTGACATCGAAAAAGCTGATTACGAAAAAACAGTTGCCGACCAACTGAAAGAGTATCGTCAAAAAGCAGTAATCCCGGGTTTCAGACCGGGAAAAGTTCCGGATGGTCTTATCAAAAGAAAATTCAGAATTCCGGTTTTGGTTGAAGAAGTAAATAAACTTCTTTCAAAAAACTTATCGCAATATCTGGTTGACGAAAAACTGAATATATTGGGAGAACCACTTCCAAACGAAGAACAGCAAAAAAGCATCAACTGGGAAACCGACGAAAATTTCGAGTTCGTTTTCGATATTGCTTTGGCTCCCGAAATTAATATTTCGCTCGACAAACAAAACGAATTCAATTTTTACAAGATTTCGGTATCGGAAGAAATGATCGACCAACAGGTTGAAATGGCCACAAGTCTCAACTGGGTCAGAATTTGCCCGACGAGGTGATTAAAGAAAACAGTTCGGTTCGTGGAAATTTTGTTCAATTGAACGATGCCGGAGACGAACTTGAAAACGGAATCAGCCCAAATGATGTTTTGATTGCCATCGACATGATTAAAGACGATGAAATTAAAAACAGTTTTATTGGCAAAAAGAGCGGTGATGTTGTTGTTTTCGACCCGGTTAAAGCATTCGAAAACAGGAACGAAATAAAACACATGCTTAAAATTAAACAGGAAGAAGCGGATGTGTTAAACAGCAATTTCAGCTTTACGGTAACCGAAATTTTAAAATTTGAAAAGGCTGAATTGAATGAAGAACTATTTTCAAAAAATTATATGGCGAAGAAACCGATGTAAAAACCGTCAGAAGATTTCAGAAACCGCATTAAAACTGAAATTGAAGGCAAATTTGGTTTACTCATCAAACCATAAATTTGCCATCGATGCACACGATAAATTAGTTGAACAGGCAAATATTGCGCTTCCTGAAGCATTTCTAAAACGTTGGTTGATAGCAATTAACAAAGAGTTGACTGTTGAGCAAATCGAAAATGAATTTGATTCGTTTATTTCAGATTTAAAATGGCAGTTAATAAAAGATGTCATTATTAAGGAAAACGATATAAAAGTTTCGGTTGAAGAAACACAGTGCATTTGCAGTACAAATGGCACGTGCCCAGTACAACCAGTACGGAATTTACGATATCCCTGAAGAGCAACTTGAATCGTTTGCCAAAATGATTCTGGAAAAACCCGAAGAAGGCGAACGCATTTACAAAAGACTTTACGAAGACAAAGTAATTAAAGCAGTAAAAGAGAAAGTTAGCATTATTGAAAAAGAAATTAGCCAGGAAGAGTTTAACGAAATGATGAAACAACCGGCCTTGTAACAGGCGCTAAAAGAAATAACATTTTGCTGAAAGAATCAGCAATCAACTTTTTTGTAACTTTGTAATTCGTTTTTTAATGAAAATTACAAAGTTACTTTTTTTAAAAGCAATAAATAAAATGGAGCAATAACAACGAATTCAGAAAATACGCGGTTAAACATGCCGGGTTCAGCAGTTTAAACCTCGACAGGTATAACTCGTTGTACAGCAATTATATTTCGCCAACCATTA
>CAWJRP010000011.1:0-108281 GCA_963845295.1 Sulfurimonadaceae bacterium
CTGTTTATGCAGCCCATCGGTCCTTTAATGATCGAACACCGCCTCATCGAACGGCTCATCGGCCTCATGGGGAAGGAATTGAGCCGCATTAAGGATAATGTGGCGGTGGACCCGGAGTTCGCCTTCCCGGACGCGGTCTTCATCGACACCGCGGTGGATTTCATGAGGACTTATGCCGACCGCTGCCACCACGGCAAGGAGGAGGAGATTCTCTTTGCGGCCCTGGCCCAAAAGGACCTGACCTCGGAGCACCGCCAGACCATGGCGGAACTCCTCGAGGACCATGCCTGGGGCCGAAAGACCACCGCCAGTCTGGTCGAGGCCAAGAATGATTATCTCCGGGAGAGGGCCGGGGCCTTAGCCGATCTCCTGCTCCATCTGGAGGCCATGGTGGTCTTCTATCCCAGGCACATCGACAAGGAAGACAAGCATTTTTTCATTCCCTGCATGCAGTATTTCAGCGAAACGGAACAGGCAGAGCTACTTCAAAAGATGGCGGAATTCGACCGCCGGATGATCCACGAGAAATACCGGGGCATCGTGGAGGGGATGGAAAACCGGAAGTCCTGCCATATTTAAAAGATGCACCACAGAATGAGCCAGGGGTAAGAGGTTAAAGGGGAAAATGGGAAAGGGTTAAATCCCTCCCTCTTCTGGAGGTCTTATCCCTTTTCCCCCTTTCCCCGCTTCGCCTTTACCCCTAGTCTGCATCTCCCGGGGCCGTGAAAATATGCTAAGATAATATCATGGTTTACTTAGTCGGCGCGGGTCCCGGGGACCCGGGATTGATCACGGCCAAGGGGCTGGCGTTGTTGCGCCGGGCCCAGGTGGTGGTTTACGACCAGTTGGCCAGCCCGGAGCTCCTTAAGGAGGCCCCGGCGGACGCCGAAATTATTTATGTGGGCAAGAAGGCCGGGGCCCACGCCGTGCCCCAGGAGGGCATCAACGACCTGTTGGTGGCCCGGGCTAAAGCCGGCCTGACGGTGGTGCGCCTCAAGGGCGGCGATCCCTTCGTCTTTGGCCGCGGCGGCGAAGAGGCCGAAGAACTGGCTCAAGCCGGTATTCCCTTTGAGGTCGTCCCCGGCGTCACCGCGGCGGTGGCCGTGCCGGCCTATGCCGGCATCCCCGTGACCCACCGGCGCTATACCACCCTGGTGACCTTCATCACCGGCCACGAAGACCCCACCAAAGAGGCCAGCACCATCCCCTGGGAGGCCCTGGGGAAGAACCCCGGCACCCTGGTCTTTCTCATGGGGGTGAAGAACCTGCCGGAGATTTGCCGCCAATTGATAGAGAAGGGCCGCGACGCCCAGACCCCGGCGGCGGTCATCGAACGGGGGGCGACGCTGGCGCAGCGCACCGTCAGCGGCACCCTGACGGACATCGCCCAGGCGGCGCGGGAGGCCGAGATCAAGCCGCCGGCCATCCTGGTGGTGGGCGGCGTGGTGGAACTCCGGCAACCCCCTCGTCATGGTCGCAGGTGTGGTGTTTGTCGTGATCGTGATCCTCTTCCCCTGCAACTTTAGGGTTGGCGCGCAACCCTTCTAAGGTGAAGCTTTTAAACATCCCTCCGCTGAGATTAAATACCGCAAAATAAGGGGTATGACCCGCATTCCCGGCCATTTTTAAACTATCATCCATTACAGGTACGGCAATTTTCATAAAATTATCCTCAATCTTGTTTTGGAAAATTATGCCATATTCTCCTTTAACACCTCATGGAGTATATTATGTTCACTTTTTAATCAAACTATAAGACAAAGAAACTCATAATGACAATAGGGTTACGAGTGTAATCACTATTAATACTTCTAAGGAGTAAATGATGAAACGTTCAGGTTTTACTATGATCGAGTTGATCTTTGTTATCGTTATTTTAGGTATTTTGGCAGCTGTAGCTATTCCAAAATTGGCAGCAACACGTGATGATGCGAAAATTTCTAGAATTAATTCTGATGCAGCGACCTTTGTGTCGGATTTAGCTTCGTACTATACATCAAAAGGGACATTCACTGGTGTTACATTAGCGGATGTAAGTAACGTTGGTTTTGGAACTTCTGCAACTCCGACTGCTAGTACGGGCACTCTTACGACTGGTGGATGGCAACTAACCGATGGAACAAATGTGTGTCTTACATTTACAACCATTACGGCAGATGGGAATGTTACAGTGACTCCTACTGCTGCTCCTGCAGGTGCAATATGTCCTGCGGTTATATCTAATGCTGTTAAGACAGGGATTGTTGGTGGGACTGTAACTGCGCCAGCAGCAAAAACTTCTCATTTCGGTGGAACTGGCGTAATTCAGTAACCATTTGAGTATCACCTTTGGGTGATACGACTTTAAAATTGATTTGAGTTGTGGGATTGTTTATCAATCATAAAATTCAGAACAATTAGGATTAAAAAAATGAGACGTTTTGCTTTTACGATGATCGAGCTTGTTTTTGTTATTGTGGTATTGGGCATTTTAGCGGCAATCGCCATTCCAAAATTTGCAGCAACGAGGGATGATGCGCAGGTTGCCAAAGGGCGCAGTGATATATCGGCGATTCGTGCGGCAATCGTAAGTGAGCGTCAAGGACGGCTTTTGAAGGGTCAAACAGGATATATCGATCATCTTGATAGTCTTGCTGGCGCATCGGCAGATGGAAATCCTCTATTTGATACTAATGGATCGGCTACTGTTACTCTGTTGCAATACGGAATTGCGTCGGGTTCTACCAATGGTCATTGGCGGAAAACAGCAGATGATACTTATCAATATAAAGTATTGGGGGGCGATACACAATTTAGTTACACACGAGCAAAGGGAACATTTGATTGTACCAAAGATACAGAAAAATGTAATCTATTAACACGTTAAACTTTTGTATTACTATTTTTTAGCCCTTTTGGGCTCCCCTCTCGAATTGCTTACGTATCGCTGCGAAAACTCTCTTAGAGTAGGAGTTGAAGTCGAAGTTGCCCTTTCTAGCCGCAGTATGCGTGGGGTTGTGATCACACAATGCGATAACCCTGATTTTAAAACACAGTCGATCGGTGAAATTACCCCATTTTTTTATTCCAGTATACAAATACAAACCGCACAGTTTATGGCGGAATACTATGGGTGTTCTTTGGGGGAAGCGCTTAATTTATTTGTACCGTTTCCCGTTCGCCCTGAGCCTGTCGAAGGGTTCATGGTTCGACAGGCTCACCACGAACGGTTAGCCGTAAATATTACCCTTTCACCTGCTCAAACCCAAGCCCTCGATTTTATCCGTTCTAAGAGTGTATCACTGTTATTTGGCGATACGGGTGCGGGAAAAAGTGAAATCTATATGTCTCGTATGGATGAAGTGCTGAGTGAGGGAAAGCGGTGTCTATTGCTTCTGCCCGAAATATCCCTCACCCCTCAGATGGAGTCGCGGTTCAAAGCCCATTTCGGGGATGCGGTAGTATTGTGGCACTCCAAGATGACCCCGAAGCAGAAAAAAGTGACGTTGGAGAAAATTTATAACGGCTCGGCAAATATTATTGTCGGTCCCCGCTCGGCATTGTTTTTACCGATAGCGGAATTGGGGTTAATCGTTGTTGATGAGGAACACGATGAGAGCTACAAGTCCTCCTCACGTCCCCGTTATAACGCACGGGATATGGCGGTCTATATCGGCAATTTACTCAAAATCCCCGTTGTACTCGGCAGTGCAACACCATCATTATCGAGTTATGCAAAATATCCGTTTTTTCGTCTGCGAGGGGGATATTTCGAATCACTGCGGACGTTTGTATTTGAACCCTCTCTCGAAGCGTTAACTCCGAGTATTGATCATGCCATTATGGAAAATTATGCATCAGGGCATCAGGGGATCGTGTTTATCCCGACTCGTGCCAATTTCAAATATACGGTGTGTGATGCATGCGGTTATCATGTGGAGTGTCCGTTTTGCAGCGTTGGGATGTCTCAGCACAAAAATTCCCGTGCCCTTAAGTGCCACTACTGCAACTATACCGAAGTGCTTCCAAAAGTGTGTCCGAAATGTCAAAGTGGTGCACTTCGTACCGCGAGGCTCGGGACGGCAGAGGCGGTAGAACATTTCAGCAAGTTGGATGAGAGTTTACGGGTGCAGCAGTTCGATAGAGATATTATCACGACCCAAAATAAGCTCATTAAAGTACTCGAAGCGTTTAATAGCAGAGAGATCGATTTACTGGTGGGGACGCAGATGCTCTCCAAAGGACATGATTATCACGATATCACCCTCGCTGTGGTGATGGGGATCGATAATCTCCTCTCACAAAGCGATTATCGTGCACGGGAGAAGGCATTGTCGCTTTTGGTACAGATTGCAGGACGAAGCGGAAGAAAACAAAATGCGACCGTGTTGGTGCAGAGCTTTAATGAGTCCTTCTTTAGGGGTTATTTGGATGATTATGAACAGTTTTTGATCGACGAGATGAGAATCAGAGCAGGGCGGTACCCCCCGAGTAAAAAACTGGCACGGCTGCTGTACGCCCACAAAAACGGGATGAAAGCGAAAACCGAAATGGAAAAAGCTGTGGCTTTAATCGAGCAGATAGGAAATGTTCAAATCGTCGGATACGGTGCCTCTCCTATCGAGAAGATTGCCGACAAGTATCGTTTTCAAATATTGCTTCGAAGCGACAAAAGTACCGATCTGATCCGTGCCATCAAGCATGTCAAATCGCCCCTTTGCGAGATCGATATGGATCCGATAGAGTTTACGTAACTTTAACATCCAAAAAGCTACAATCTACTCATGATTACACGTTATCCAACCAAACAAATTTTTGTCGGCAATGTCGCTATCGGGGGTGATGCACCCATCTCGGTACAGTCAATGACTTACTCTCGTACCGCTGATGTCGCGGCTACGGTCGAGCAGATCAACCGTCTCCATTTTGCCGGATGCGATATCGTCCGTGTTGCCGTCCCCGATGAGGAAGATGCACGTGCACTCAAAGCGATCAAAGAGCAGATTTCCCTTCCCCTCGTTGCCGATATCCATTTTAACTATAAGCTCGCCCTCATCGCGGCAGAAGTGGTGGACTGTATAAGGTTTAATCCCGGAAACATCGGTGATAAGTCACGTATCCGTGAGATCGTAAAAGCGTGTCAAGAGCGCAATATTCCTGTCCGTATCGGGGTCAATGCGGGGAGTTTGGAAAAAGAGTTCGAACAGCGTTACGGTGCTACCGCTGAGGGGATGGTTGCCTCTGCCGAGTACAACATCAAATATCTCGAAGATCTCGGATTTACCGACATCAAAGTTTCCCTCAAAGCGAGCGATGTTCAGCGTACCGTCGAAGCGTATCGGATGTTGCGCCCTAAAAACAACTATCCGTTTCATTTGGGTGTAACCGAAGCGGGGACGGTGTTTCATGCGACGATTAAGAGTGCTATCGGGTTGGGTGCACTGCTCTTGGATGGGATCGGCGATACGATGCGGGTCTCGATCACAGGTGAACTCGAAGAGGAGATTAAAGTAGGGCGCGCGATACTCAAAGACAGCGGCGTTGCCAAAGAGGGTCCCAATATCATCTCCTGCCCAACGTGCGGACGGATCGAAGCGGATTTGGTTTCGGCGGTTGCTGTTATCGAAGAGCGTACGAAGCATATCAAGAAACCGCTCGATCTCTCCGTAATGGGGTGTGTCGTGAATGCGATCGGG
This sequence comes from Sulfurimonadaceae bacterium, assembly GCA_963845295.1. Classification (GTDB taxonomy): domain Bacteria; phylum Campylobacterota; class Campylobacteria; order Campylobacterales; family Sulfurimonadaceae; genus Sulfuricurvum. Next base: position 5,676 of record CAWJRP010000011.1, read on the forward strand.
GAAGCGAAACATGCCGATGTCGCTATCGCCTACGGCAAAGGATCGGGTCTGGTGATGGTACGCGGTGAAGTGGTTGCCCGCCTCGATGAGGACAAACTGGTCGATCGTTTCGTCGAAGAGGTTGAAAAAATGGAAAATGAGGAAGATTGATGGAAGAATCGTTATATAACTTGGCGTTTGAGCGCTCCGTTCTCAGCTCCATCATTTTTGATCCCGCGCAGTTTGATGATTTTGATGCGGTGTTAACGCCTGAAGATTTTTATCTTTCTGCCCATCAGGAGATATATCGTGCAATGATGAGTCTCTCTCATCGCGATCTCCCCATCGATGAAGAGTTTATCCGCAAAGAGCTTACGGCAAAGCAGAAATTTGATGAACGGGTAATGGTCGATATTCTGACCGCCAATCCGATCGCCAATACCAAAGCGTATGTTCAGGAGATCAAAGACAAAGCGATCAAACGCCATCTTCTCACCCTTACAACCGAGATTAAGCGGGTAGCCCTCGAAGAGGAGCTTAGCGGCAGCGATGTCGTTGATATGGTTGAACAAAAACTCTATGAGATCACCCAAAGCTCTCAAGCGACCGATTTTAAAGATGCCCCCTCTATCGCTGATGAGACGCTGGCTTATATTGAGGAGATGAAAGCGCGCGGCGATTCGGTTCTCGTTGGTGTCGATACCGGATATGCGGAACTCAATAAAATGACGACGGGATTCGGGAAAGGGGATCTCGTCATCATCGCTGCCCGTCCGGCGATGGGGAAAACTTCGTTTGCCCTCAATATGGTTCAAAATCTCCTCGATAAAGGGAAAGGGGTAGCCTTTTTCTCTCTGGAGATGCCGGCTGAGCAGCTGATGCTTCGTTTACTCAGTGTCCAAACCTCAATCCAGCTTCAGCGTCTCCGTGTCGGAGATATGAATCCGCAGGAGTACAAGCAGCTAAACGATGCAGTCGATAAGATGCGCCATTCGAAGCTGTTCGTGGACGATCACGGCTCGATCAATATCCATCAGCTCCGCTCCAAACTCCGTAAACTCAAATGCCGCCATCCTGAGATCGAAGTAGCCGTTATCGACTATCTCCAAATCATGAACGGGACGGGGGGAAAAGATCGTCACCTCGAAGTGAGTGAGATTTCACGGGGACTGAAAATGTTGGCACGTGAACTGGGGATTCCGATCGTTGCCCTCTCTCAGCTCAATCGTGGACTCGAATCGCGCTCGGATAAACGTCCGATGCTCAGTGATATCCGTGAATCGGGATCGATCGAGCAGGATGCCGATATCATCCTTTTTGTCTACCGTAATGATGTCTATCTCTACAAAGAGGAAAAAGAGCGGGAGAAAGAGGCGATTGCAAAAGGAGATAGAATTTGTCTCCAAATATGTCGAAAAAGAGGAAGAGGAAGCCGAGATTATTATCGGTAAACAGCGTAACGGTCCGACGGGACATGTGAAACTGATGTTCCAGAAAAAATTTACCCGTTTTGTCGATAAACCGACCTTCGGTGCGGCACAGATCGTCTATGAGAGTATCGATATGAAAAGTGCGACGATGAATTTGGATGATGAGAGTGTCGGGAATGTTTCAATGCCGATAATATAATTTTGTCATTCCCGCGAAGGCGGGAATCCAGCTGGATTCCCGGGTCAAGCCCGAGGATGACGGGGAGGGAGCGTTTTATGTCCAAACTCGAACGTGTCGATCTTTTCGATCTCAAAAGTGGTGCACTCTTTTTTGTATTTCTCCTTTTTATCGCTTCTCTCTCCCTTTCGTATGAGTATTATCAATTTACCAAACTCAAAACCTTTGATGATCCGTTGGTACGTGGTTCTGTCATCGATCAAGAGGTACGTTTGATCCATGATAGTTCCTAAAACCTCCATGAAGCTTCGACTTGAAAACGGCTCACACGTCCGATGTGTGATGAGCCCCTATCTGCGTGATTTGCGTGGGCGTGAAGTATTGGTGGAGCTGCAGGTGGCAAAAGTAACTTTTTTGGATTACCTCAAAGGATTTCGAGCACGCGGTTTGATTACAGAGGTATATCCCGCATTGAGTCTAAAAGAGCAATGGTATCGGCGTATCGCATCACACCATAGCGATCAAAGTATGAAAGAACTTTACGGGGCATTGTTTGTCGCAACACCGATGTCACAGGAGTTTCAAACATTGATCGGGGCGATGGGACTGAGTGCCGTACTTTCAATCAGTGGATATCATTTCGGGATTTTGAGTCTGATAGCGTATTTCTTTCTTAGAACCCCGTATCGTTTCGTTCAAAATCGCTATTTTCCCTATCGGCACGGAAAGAGGGATCTTTTTTGGGTTGTGGCGGGATTGCTTTTTGCCTATCTTGTTATTTTAGAATTTAATCCGGCGATGGTACGATCATTCGGGATGATTGTTGTGGGGTATTGGCTTTATGATCGGGGGATAAAGATCGTTTCGTTTCAAACACTGACGGTCGCTGTTGGATTGCTTCTCGCATTTTTTCCAAAACTTTTTTTCTCATTGTCGTTTTGGTTTTCATCGTTTGGGGTCTTATCGATCTTTATTTTTATCCGCTATTATGAGCATTGGAAGCCTTGGCAGATATTTTTAGCCCTTAACATTTGGTGCTATTTGGTCTTGCTCCCCATCTCTCTTGCCATTTTTGGGACATTTAGTTGGGCTCATTTGGCTTCGATTCCGATAAATCTGATTTTTAATCTCTATTATCCGAGTGTTTTAGCACTTCATGTGACCCCATGGGGAGATATGTTTGATTCGATATTGATACGGATGTTTGATACAGGGGAGTTGCGTCCCGTTGTTCTTCCGATGTGGGTTGGAATCCTTAGCATTGTTTTGGCTCTCAGTGCCATGCGTTGGAAGAATGCGTTTTGGGCGTTAGGGATTTTAGGTATCAGTACGCTTGGCAGCGCGGTTTATCAGATAGCATAGCTTCATCCCGTAAATAACGATGAATCCAAGATACGTAAATCCATAAAAAGAAAAAGATGAGGGCTGAAAATGAGCCGTACATGGTGGCGTAGGTTTTGTTGTAAAAAACATACTGAACAAAACTGTTTTTGGCCAATCCCCACACAAGAGCGACAATAAATGAACTGATAGCGGCGGCTTTAGGGGAGACATCCGCATTGACAGCAATATGATAAATGATAAAGAAAATCCCCCACAGCAGCAGAAAAGGGAAAATAGAGAGAGTATGAAGTGCCACACCGCTGACATGAGAAATCAAATAGGCTTTTAAACTCATAGACGCAATTAGAACGATAGGGGTTAGGGTAATGAGTGTCCAGTAGGTGGTAATGGCATCCCAAAGACCTCTTTTAGGGGCTTTAAAAATTTTACTGACGATATGCTCAAAATTTTGGAAAAAAAGCAACGATGAAACGATCATCGTGGTAAACCCGATTACCCCGAGTTGTACCGAATTTTGGAAAAATGATTCGAGATACCCTGCAACTGCCGCCGTTTGAACCGGCATCATATTTTCAAAAATAAAAATTTGAATTTTGGCGTATTGTTCTTCAAAAACGGGGACATTGGCAATCAGGCTAAGTGAGATAATCAAAAGAGGTACGACGGTGAAAATGGTGTAAAAGCTGAGGCTCGAAGCATACACGGTGATTTCCCGATCAAAAAGCATCAGGAAAAAAAGGCGAATATGTCTCAGCACTGCTTTTAGATTCATCGATTACTCAAGACCCATTTTGGATGGGTTGAGAATGTTATTCGGATCAAACGCCCGCTTGATGGATTGGAATAATGCCATCTCTTCTGGGGTAAACGCCATCGACATATAGGGCGCTTTAGCCAGTCCGATACCGTGTTCGCCGCTTAGTGTACCGCCCAAATCGATCGTAGCTTGGAATACTTCACGGATCGCTTCGTAACCGATTTTTACCTGCTCAGGATCTTTCCCGTCAACCATAACATTGGTATGAACATTGCCATCACCCGTATGCCCGAAGCAAGGAATATTGATGTTGTATTTTTTAGCAATGGCATCAAATTTTTCCAACAATTCAGGAAGTGCCGAGCGGGGAACGGTGACGTCCTCATTGATCTTTTTAGATCCATAAACGGAGAGTGATTGGCTCGCATTGCGGCGGGCAAACCACAAATCGCTTGCCTCTTGTTTATCTTTTGCAATTTTAAACTCGCTGCATCCGTTTTCTTGAAAGACTTTTTGGATTAATGAGAGTTGAAAATCTAAGTCTTCTTCGAGGTTTCCATCTACGTCAGTGACGAGGATAGCCCCTGCTTCGATAGGGAGTCCTTTGTGATAAACCTGTTCAACTGAGCGGATCGTGAGGTTGTCCAAAAACTCCATGGCTACGGGAGTGACACCACTCGCCATCGTTTTATAGACGGCTTCCATCGCTGTATGTACGGTGGGAAAAATCCCCATAGCTGTTTTGGTCATACGAGGTTTTGAGAGAAGTTTTAGAGTTACCTCTGTCGTGACTGCTAATGTCCCCTCTGAAGCGATCAATATACCTGCGATGTTGTATCCCGCAACGTCTTTAATCGTCCGTTTACCCGCTTTGATAATGTCGCCGTTAGGGAGGACGGCACGGATCGCCATGACGTAGTCTTTGGTGATACCGTATTTGGCAGCACGCATACCGCCGGCGTTTTCGTTGACATTTCCGCCGATGGTGGAGTACTCTTGACTCGCCGGATCGGGTGGATAAAATAGACCGACTTCTTCAACGGCACGCTGCAGTTCCATATTAACCACACCCGGCTGAACGATAGCGACCATGTTTTGCATATCGATCTCTAAAATTTTGTTCATATGTTTTTCAAACGCCAACACGATTCCGCCGTTTGCTGGGAGTGCTCCTCCGGTAAATCCGCTCCCCGCACCACGAGGGACAATGACGATACGATGTTCATTGCAGTATTTGAGGATGTCACTGACATCTTGCTCATGACGCGGAAACAAAACGGCCTCAGGTTCAAAGCGCTCACGTGTTGCATCATAACTGTAGGCAATGAGATGGGCTTTATCGCTGTAAACATTCTCTTGGCCGAGTAAGTTGGTGAAAAAGTCTAGGGCACTCGGGGAGAGCATTGTTATTCCTTCAGATCAAAATTGCGTAATAGTGCGCTTTCTTCGCTAAATTTCGCTTTGTAGAGCTCATATAGTTCTTTGTTTTTTGAATTGTTTAAAGCGATGATTTCGAGATAGTAGGGTTCATAGCTATTCAAACTTGAGCTCCCTTTGCCCCACCAAGCTCCTCGAATGGTAGTGATGCGGGAATAGAAAGGGGTTTGCGCTTTTTCAGATACTTTTTCAAAAGGGGTACTTTGAAGAAGGGTAAAGCTTTTGCAATCAAGGGTAAAGAGCTGATTTGCACTTTGGATATAAAGAAGACCGATCGAATTGGCGGTACAGTAGCTTTGGAAATCATCGACTAAAGGGGTCTGATGCCCCTCAAAAGAGAGAAACGTTGCGTAGTTATCAGGATGGATCCACTCAACACCGGAGGTGCTTTTGGTAACGGCATTATAGGTATCATCATTCGGTGCGATCAAAAGGGCACGACTATAATCATACGCCAGTACGGCGATATCGGAAGGTTTTGGCTTCCAGTTGCCGCTTGGGAGTGCATTTTGATGAAGACCGGTATAGTCACTGATTTCTAAAATAGCACGGTTGTTGGCAGGGTTCATTTTTTCAACGCGTGCGTTGGCAATAATAGTACTATGCTCAGCATCGAACTTGCGAATGATAAAACCGCTCATCCCCTCACGCAGGTTTTCGGAAACGATTGTTGCGCGACTCCCCTCTATTTCGAGGAGGGGCGTGGTAATGGACGAAGCGTTCAAGACGCTATAAGCGATAAGAGTAATAATCCAGATGCGCATCATGGTAACCTTTTAGTAAAGTAAGTAAGGGTGATTATAGCCAAACACCTCTTTGTAAATGGAATTTTTGCTATCATTTTATTTTTTTTCACTTTCGAATGTGTATTTTTATCAAGGATGAGAATGGGTCGTATTTTAGCATTACTACTATTGCCCCTTCTCCTTTTTGGCGGCTCTGTTAAACATTTTAAATGGAATGACGGCGAAAGTTTTCTCACCTTTCTTGAGCGAAAAAAACTCCCTCTCTCTTTGTATTATAACCTTGATAAAGATTATCAAACGCTTACCGAAGATATTCCTTATAATGCTAATTGTCAAATGATGGTGGATAATAAAAAATTTATTCGCCAAATTTTGATTCCGGTGAATGATGAGTTGCAATTGCAAATTTATCCTCACCCCTAAACGGCGTTATGAACATAAAAGTTATTCCGATTGTCAGTGAAGAGTATACTGAAACTTTTTACGTTCCGATCCAGACACTCCCCTATGATGATATATTAAAAGCAACGGGATCTAAAAATTTAGCTTCTGTTTTTGTCAAAATGTTCAAAGGGAAAGTTGATTTTCGTAAAGGGTTCAAAAAAGGGGATCCGATAGTAATCGTCTATACCCAGAAATATCGTCTCGGCAAGCCGTTTTCAATGCCCGAAGTGCACGGAGCAATGGTTGAAATCAACGGAAAACAGGTAACCGTCTACCGTCATACGGACGGACGTTTTTACGATGAAAAAGGGGCGCAATATGAGAAATTTCTATTCAAAATCCCTATTAATAATCCCCGAATCACCTCCGGTTTCACTAAAAGCCGTTACCATCCTATATTGCATGTGTATCGTGCGCACTTAGGGGTTGATTTCGGAGCGCGTCCGGGTACACCGATATTGGCAACAGGGGACGGGCGTGTCTGTTTTGCCGGATCGTCGCGGGGATATGGAAATACGATGAAAATACGGCATGCCAACGGGTTGGTAAGTCTCTATGCCCACGAAAAAGCATTTCGTGAAGGTATTCATAACGGTTCAGTCGTAAAACAGGGTCAAGTGATCGGATATGTCGGTAATTCAGGACTCTCATCGGGTCCGCATCTCCATTTTGGGATGTATTCGGGGAGTACGGCAATTAACCCGTTGAGTGTAATGAAAAAGACAACCGAAGGGTTTAGCGGTAAAGAGCGCAAAGCCTTTATCGCTATACGGGATAAAATGAATAAAGTATTTAAGAAAGCGCTCAAGACGAAGCCTGCTCGTAAACCTTATTTCGATTTTCATGAAACTTATTATGTTGATAGTGATACGTTTAAACCGAAACCATTTTAAAGAGCTGCAATGATTAGCAAGCTTACTGTCGTACCGTGTCAAGAATCTAGCTTTGTGAAGCCGAAACGGATCGAATATCTACAAAACGGTATTGCAAAAATATGGGATATTGTTGAAGTACACGACAGTGTAGCGATCCTTTTGTATCATGAAGAGCATGAAGCATTGATTGTTGTTAAGCAATTTCGCCCTCCCGTCTATCTCAAAAACAATGATGGCTACACGTATGAACTGTGTGCCGGAATCGTGGATAAAGATAAGTCACTTATTGAGATTGCACACGAAGAGATCCTCGAAGAGTGCGGATATCAGGTTCCGTTGGAGAAAATAAAGAAGGTGACATCGTTTTATACGGCGGTAGGGTTTGCCGGATCGGTACAGACCCTATATGCTGCCCGTGTCAATGAATCAATGCGGGTCAATGATGGCGGCGGGGTTGATCACGAAGTAATTGAAGTAATTGAGATTTCGGTGAGTGAAGCTAAAGGGTTTGTGATGGATGAGAGCAAAGCCAAGACACCGGGATTGATGTTCGGCTTCGGATGGTTTTTAGAGAATCAACTGTAGTCCCCGCGTGATGCGGGAAGGGATGAAACAGTTTTAGGTATTAAAATTTATAACTGACAGTAGCGTAGAAGTTGCGCCCCGGTTCGTTGAGGACAAGGGGATTTGTCCCTGTGTATGAAATCAGTTGGTTTCCGATGTAGCTGTTGTTAAGCGCATAGGTGCGATTAAAAAAGTTATTGATTCCCGTACTTAGGGAGAACCCATGTCCTAGCTGTGTGCCATATTTAAGATTTAAAAGTGTGTAGCCTGCAAGTTCTTTTTCCCCGTTATCGGCATCGATCGTTTGGTTGTTGGCAGCGATCCATTCAGCCATTGCATAATTAGTGCTGTCATCAAATACTAACGCAATACGTCCTTTAAGCGGTGGGATTTCGGCAAGATTTTTGTCGGTTTGGGTAGCACCGAGTTGGGAAGGATCTTTTTTTGTCCCTTTTTGGTATGCCATTCCTGATTGAATCATCCATTCGCCATTCAGCGCCAAATCGGCTTTGAGGTCGAATCCGACGATTGTTGCATCGATATTGGCCCATGTACTTGTTGTTCCGGTTGAATACGCATAGATATAATCTTTCAGATCACTGTAAAAAGCTGTCCCTTTTACATGGAAATTACCTGCTGTATGTTCGGCACCCACATCAATCTCGCGGTTCTTTGTTTCATTCAGATTGTTGTTTCCGCCGTTGATCGCCGAGTTAGTATTTAGCGTTCCCATAGGGTTTGTAGTGACAAGATAGAGCTCTTTTGCATCCGGAACACGGATCGATTGTCCGATCCCCACAAATACATTTGTATTCGCAGTATAGTTGTATTTTGCCATGATATTGGCACTTACATCGTTATAATTTTTATCTTTGAGTGCGGAAAGATAAGTCATATCCCCTACAACACTGTCATGTAAACTGGTATTCGGTTTGATGGAGGTATCGTCATAGCGGATACCGCCGCTCAACTCATAATTAGAGAGTGTTTTGGAAGCTTTTGCGTACAGAGCGAGATTATTTGTATCGACGTCGGGAAGCATAATATTTCGGATAGGATTAATTTCTGTCCCTTTTGTGGCGTTCCAATTTCGTTTACTGGCATCAATGCCCCCTTTGAGTGTAATACCTGATACTTCCAAGGTATTTTCAATCTTAGCCCCTTTGATAACCGTATCGGCGGGTGCTACCATAGGAATTGCCGGTGCTATTGCGCTTACTCTGAAATCGGTTCCCATCAGATGGGTGACTTTAGAGTGATACCCTTCGATTTTAAGTTCTTGTGAGTATTCGCCGAGGTCGAATAATTGGTAAGCGACTTTGAACATATTGGTATCGTCTTGCAATGCATCCATAGGATAGCGAGGATAGAGAACGTTATCGGCGCGGTCCCCGAAATAGCTGAGGGTCAATTTTTGGTTATCTCCGATGTTACCGACGATTTTAGCCCAATAGTTATTTCGTTCGTATGCATCCATATTTTTATAGGCGGCTGCATATTTTTGAGATGCCGATGAAGCTAAAGTATCGGTTTGCTCCGTTAAAGTACGTCCGTTGCCGTCTTTATATTGTCCCGATGTTTCGCGGCTGAATCCGACTAGGGCTTGAACAGTGTCATTTCCCCCTTCAACAGTTGTTGAAAGCTTACGATAGTCAAAACTTCCTACTGTACCGGATACTTCACCGTGAATCCCTTTTTCCGGATCTTTGGTGACGACGTTGATTTTACCACCGAGACTTCCGAATTGGGTAACGTCAAACGGTCCTTCTTGGACCTCTACATTTTTGATTTGGCTGGAAGAGACGTGCATTGAGGGCGGATCCATGCGATTAGGGCAGGCGCCGCATACTTTGGCATCATCGATGGTGATATTGATGTTGTCTTTACGAAATCCGCGAACAATAATATCGTTACCGACACCGCTATTGCGGACAAGAGTTACTTCGGGGAGGGTATTAGAGAGCATTTCTCCTAGATCGGATTGGCGGGAGAATTTGACCATATCATCGGCATCTACATTTTTACTATCGGTTTTAAGCGCATCGGCTTCAACGGTGATCTTTTGAATCGTGACAGGCTCTGTGGCAAGTGCAGCAATCGCTGCCAAAGAGAGGAGAGTGATTTTCTTCATACTTCTAAATCCTTAAGATAATTATGAAGATATAATAGAAAAGAAGTGTTACATTAGTGTTAAGTCGTCTCTTTTTTACTCCATTCGTAAGGAAATATCTTCAGGAAATTGCATCGTAACGCAGTGAAGCGATCCGTGCTGACGGATCAAAACGGAGCAGTCGATAGGGATAATATCGCGTCCTTTAAATGCTCTCTCACAGATAGCAATAGCCTCAGTGTCATGCGGATCATTATAGATTGGGAGCAATACCGCATCGTTGATAATTAAAAAATTGGCGTACGTTGCCGGAAGTCGTTCATCATCATAAAACGTTGGATTACACATCGGCAGTGCGATGAGGTTAAATGGTTCATTGTCGATATCGCGAAGCTGTTTTAACTCATTTTCCATCTTTTTAAGGGCATCATAATGCTCATCTGTTTTATCATCACATTTGACATACATAATCGTGTCAGTATCAATAAAACGGGCTAAGGTATCAATATGACTGTCGGTATCATCACCGGCTAAATAGCCGTGATGGAGCCACAAAATCTGCTCTACTCCGAAATGTTTTTTGAGCTCGTTTTCCATCTCTTTTTTGTTCAGATGAGGATTTCGGTTGGGATTAAGAAGACACTCTGACGTGGTGAGCAATGAGCCGTTAGCATTGGTTTCTACTCCGCCCCCTTCTAAAATCAGATTGACTTTTTCCATTTGCGCACCGTAGACGTGAGCGATAGAACTGCTCATCGCATTATCGCGAGATGCGTCAAACTTTCCGCCCCATCCGGTGAACGTGAAATCGAGTAACAGCGGTTCGCCTTCCTCTTCGTCGATAACGCTGAGAACACTGCAATCGCGTGCCCAGGTATCATCACTTTGATATTGGACAAAGATTAGATTCTCATGGGATGGAAAGTATCCTTTGACAAGCTCAATATCATCACATACGATAAGACAAGGCTGATAGCGGGCAACGGCAGTGGCAATATTGACAAAACACGCTCTCGCTTCTTCGAGATACGGTACCCAATCGCTTTGGCTATGGGGAAAAATGAGCTGAACGAAACTTTGAGGTTCAAATTCGGCGGGGAAATAACGCATTAATTATCCTTGCAATATAATAGCACTATGGGAACAATAAAATTAAGCCATAAGGCATTGATTCATAATCTTGACATTATCGCACACCAAGTCGGTGGAAAAGATAAAATAGCGGTAGTTTTAAAAGATAATGCATACGGTCACGGTGCGGTAATGATCGCACAAGCCGCATCCGAATACGGGATTAAACAAGCCGTAGTACGTTTGGAGCGTGAAGCGGAAGAGGTTGTCAAATATTTTGATAATATACTGATCTTGGGTCAAAAACCGACCCATGTTCATCCGAAATTTAGCTATGCTCTTAATTCAATAGAAGAGATTTCAGCGTATCCGAGCGGAGCGAGAGTTGAACTGAAAATCGATACGGGGATGCACCGCAATGGGATTGATCCTTCGCAAATTGAGATTGCATTTGAAAAAATGGCTCAAAGAGGATTGGTCTGTATCGGAGTGATGAGTCATTTCAGAGCTGCCGATACACTCAGCTCTGAATGGTTCTGGCAACGTCAAAACTTTGATGCAATGAAAGAAAAAGCTACCCGTTTAGCTCAAAAGTACGGATGGGAACTCCGTTTTCACATCTCCAATTCAGCCGGGGTATTTCGATCATCTGTGTGCAGGGATGATATGGTTCGTGTAGGGATTGCACTCTATGGATGCATGGAAATGGATATGACTCTTGCCCAGCCTGCACTTAAAAGTGTCCTCTCGTTATGGGGAGATAAAATGGCTACCCGCATTTTAAAAGCGGGCGAGCGTGTCGGTTACAACGGTATTTATGAAGCTTCTGTCGATGAGGTAATCAGTACTTATGATCTGGGATATGCAAACGGGTTGGATCGGCTTGCGTCAAACCGCTATACGACGCCTGAGGGAATAGCGTTGCGCGGTCGTATTTCGATGGACAGTGCTAGTTTTTCAAGCGATGTGGAGCAATTAATGATTTTTGATAATGCGAACGTCTATGCCCGCGCCGTCGGGACGATCGGGTATGAGATTTTGGCGTGCTTAGATAAAGATTTGAAACGAGAGTGGGTATATTAAGAATTTATTTTAATAATCGCATCGGGAAATATCGCCCCGTCAATGCGCATTTCGATCAGATCATTTAAATTTTTCTCCGAATCGATATATCCCAAAATCTTTGCATCAAAGAGGTAGTGTTCCGCTACTTTTTGGATCTCTTCAGCGTACTTAGGCAAAACAATCAAATAAGCAGCTCCCAAGTTTTCTCCGATAATAGCATCAGCTGTGGTTTCGACATGGAGGGCAAAATAAACATTGTTTTGACGAAGATGCTCAATAATATCAAGATTTTCAGGGGAAAAATAGAGGGCGACGACTGAATTGGCAGGGGTGTGGCGCAGGGCTTCAATCGAATCGATATGGTAAAACGGTTGTGAGGCGACATAGGGGTGACCGAATAATAACATTTAGTGCTCCAAACATTCGCGAGAACAATAATATTTCCCCTCACGCATAAATGTCTCTTTGATTTGCACATAGGTACCGCATTGGGCGCACGGAACCATTGCTTCTTCTTGTGAGTTGTCCGAAGAGGTGTGAGTAATAGCCTTTTTTTTGAAGAAAAGGTAATAAACACTGACTAATAGACCGGTAAAAACTAATAGCTTAAACATCATTTCATCTCTTTATAAGTAAATAATGGCGATTTTCCGCCTCAACGATTTGGTAATCGAGTGTTTCATCGATTTCATCATACACTTTTTCCCCTTTGTAAAAGAGCAAAAGGCTCCCCTCGACGCAAAAAGGTTCGGAGAGTTTCAAGAGCATTTGCGTATCGGTAACGGCACGTGAAGTGATCAAATCGTAAGGTTCGCTTGGAAGCTTCTCTACTCTGAGTGCTTTGACTTCGACGTTGTTTAAACCCAAATCGGCTTTGACAAACTGTAAAAAACTGGCCCGTTTGGAGAGAGGTTCCACGAGGGTAAAATGAGTTTGCGGCAGTGCAAGTGCTAAAATCATCCCCGGAAATCCGGCACCTGTTCCGATATCCATTGCTTTTTTTACCGGTGGGAGGAAACCAAGAGGTAAGATCGCATCTAAGATAAACTGATCGATTTGCTGGGATGTTTTTGCTCCCGTCAAATTATGGATTTTATTCCATTTTTCTAATAGGGCTTTGTACTGTCCTACTTTTTCAATGAAATCACTTGGAAGGGGTAGATTGCGACCCGCTAAAAGTTGCTCTAAATGATTCATAGATCGTGCCCCATCTGCTCTTTTTTCACTTTTAAGTATCCTTCATTATGGGGATTAGGGTTAATAATCACAGGGACACGCTCGGTGATGATGACATTTAGCCCCTCTACCACATGTACTTTTGCAGGGTTATTCGTCAGCAGACGGATTTTTGTAAGATTAAAATCTTTGAAAATCTCACCGACGACGTCATAGGTACGTTGATCGGGGGCAAATCCGAGTTCAACATTGGCTTCGATGGTGTTACGACCTTGATCTTGAAGGCAGTAGGCATTGACTTTATTGAGTAATCCGATATTACGTCCCTCTTGGCGGTGGTAAATAATCAATCCCCCCTCCTCGTGCAATGAGTTCGAGGGCTTTGTGTAACTGATTGTTACAGTCACATTTAATACTGCCGAAGGTATCACCGGTAAGGCACTCAGAGTGGATTCGCACCAACGGCGACTCTTGGAGCTCGAAGTTTTCGGTAAAGATGGCTAAATGTTCCTGAATACCCTCTTTGTAGACACGGATTTTAAAATGACCGTATTTACTGGGGAGATTGGCAATGGATGATTTTTCAAAAATAGGTGTTGTTGTTTTCATTACTGCCATTATAATCGGTGTTTCTAAAAAATGGTTTATTAAACTAACTGGCGATACAATCTAATCCTTATTTTGCCATTGGAGTCACATTTATGGAGCGTTTTCGCCGTACTCGTCTTAATTCTCAACTTCGTTCATTGGTTCGCGAAACCCATGTCGGTGTGAATGATTTTATCTATCCGCTGTTTGTTCGACCGGGAGAGGGGATTAAAAACGAAGTCGCTTCGATGCCGGGTGTCTTTCAAATGTCTCTCGATGAGATTTTAAAAGAGTGTGAACTTTTGCAATCTATAGGGATTAATTCGATTATTTTATTCGGTATCCCCGAAGTGAAAGATTCGGTCGGCTCCGATGCATTGTGTGATCACGGAATCATTGCAACAGCGGTTCGCGCCATCAAACGTGCATTCCCGAAAATGTTTGTCGTGACCGATTTGTGTTTTTGCGAATATACCGATCACGGTCACTGCGGTATTCTCGATCACGTTCATGAGACGGTAGATAATGACCTGACGTTGGGAATTTCAGCGCAGCAGGCATTGGTACACGCGCGTGCGGGTGCCGATATGATTGCACCCTCAGGGATGATGGACGGGATTATTACGACGCTTCGTGATGCACTCGATAGCGGCGGATACGTTAACCTTCCGATTATGAGCTACTCGACCAAATTTGCGAGCGGATATTACGGACCGTTTCGTGATGTTGCCGAATCGGTTCCGAGTTTCGGGGATCGCTCGACCTATCAGATGGATCCGGCCAACCGCCGTGAAGCGATCCGTGAAAGCCTTGTGGATGAAGCGCAGGGTGCCGATATCTTGATGGTAAAACCGGCATTGGCATATCTGGACATCATACGTGATATTCGTGAAGCTTCATCGCTTCCTCTGGCTGTATATAATGTGAGCGGCGAGTATGCGATGCTCAAACACGCTGGAGCGGCAGGGTTGATCGATTATAACCGTGTCATGATGGAGACGATGGTTGGGTTTAAACGTGCCGGTGCTGATATTATTATCAGTTACCATGCTAAAGAAGTAGCAGCACTTTTAAATTAACAAAATAATTTTATGATATGATTGTTTTTTGTATCGAAGGAACACTGTGAGACACTTTTTAACGTTAAAAGATTATACCAAAGAAGAGATCTTAGAAATTTTGGAAATTGGTCTAGAGATTAAAAAAGAGGTCAAGTCCAAAGTACTTAAGCCTCGCCTAGCGGGTCAAACTTTGGCGATGATTTTTGAAAAAAGCTCTACTCGTACCCGTGTCAGCTTTGAAGTGGGGATGTACCAGCTCGGCGGTCATGCGCTGTTTCTCTCTAACCGTGATATTCATTTAGGTCGGGGTGAACCGGTCAAAGATACCGCGCGCGTTATCTCTTCAATGTGTGATATGGTGATGATCCGAACCTATGAGCAAGCGATGCTCGAAGAGTTCGCCCGTTTTTCCAAAGTTCCGGTCATCAACGGTTTGAGTGACAGCTACCATCCCGTGCAGCTGTTGGCAGATTATATGACGATGATGGAATGCGGAAAAGATAAAAATCCGATTGTTGCTTATGTGGGCGACGGTAACAACATGACCCACTCATGGTTGATGCTTTCCGCCAAACTCGGATTTGAACTTCGTATTGCCACCCCTAAAGGGTATGAATGTGATCCGACTGTGATTGCCGATGCACTGGCATTTGCGGCACAGAGCGGTGCCAAAATCACTATTACCAACGATCCGAAAGAGGCGGTTAAAGGTGCTACGGTCGTAACCACCGATACCTGGATTTCGATGGGACAGGAAGAGGAAAAAGCTCAGCGTATTCGGGCTTTTGAAGGATATATCGTAGATGAAGCTCTTATGGCTCTTGCAACAGATGATGCTATCTTTTTACATTGTCTTCCGGCCTATCGCGGTGTTGAGGTAAGTGAAGCGGTTTTGGACGGAGAACAAAGTGTTATTTTCGAAGAGGCGGAAAACCGTCTCCATGCACAAAAAGGATTGATGGTTTGGTTAGATAAACATCGTTAAGGGGTCTACATGCGTTCATTATGGCTGTTAAGTGTCGTAAGTTTGGGTCTTTATGCTGCAGTAGCGGTTCAAGTCGGGGACAAATTTAAAGATTCTATCAAGTGTAAAGCGTGCCACAGCCATATAGTGAAGCAGTGGGATAACTCCTGGCATTCACGTTCCCATTACGGAAATGATGAATACTTCCAAAAGACGATCGATTATGTTGCCCGAAAAGATAACCGCAAATCTCTCAATACGATTAAAATCGAGTGTGCTACCTGTCATAATCCTCGTATAGCCGTTACCTCCACCAGTTCTGAATATGAAGCGATAGCGGCATTGAATCTGGATAAAGATTCTGCCGCAACCAAAGCACTCCAAAGTGACACAATCGTTGAAGGGATCAACTGTGTCGTTTGTCACAACATCGATCAAATTCATGATGAACTTCCTGCCGATAAGCGGGGGATGAATCGTGTTAGCTGGATGAAATCAGGGACGATGACCGGTCCGTTTGGCGATGCAAAATCTCCTTATCATTTAACGGAACAACGCAACTTTATGGATACCAACCCTAATCAGCTCTGTTTTGTCTGTCATGCTAATGATACCTCCGAAGAGGGGCATCGTTTTATCGACATGCAGTCAGAGTTTGTAAGTAATGGCAAAACGTGCGTTGATTGTCATATGGGAGCTCGAAAAGAGGGGGTTGCAGCAACGTTACGGGATGTTAAGGGACAGGTACACAAACGGCTAATTCGTGAACACGGATTTGTCGGCGGCCATGTCGAGAGTATGTGGCAAAATGCACTTAAAGTTGAAGTACGAAAAGGTACCACTAATTTGGATGTTATCTTAAGCAATCCTCAACCGCACGCGCTTCCTAGCGGATTCGGTTCTCGTGAAATTCTTATTGAAGCGCAATATCTAAATGATGGTAAAGTAGTCAAAAAGGAAGTTTTGTCCCTGAGTACCCATTATCTTACCAAGCGCGGAAAACCTACCGTTCCCCATTTAGCGGCAAAAACGGTGCAAAGTTTCTCGATACCGGCACAGGGGTCTAAAGTTTTTTCATTACCATTAGCCGGCGGTTCAAATTCAGCGATTATAACGGTATCGTATCGATTGGTCAATGATGAGGTTCGGCAGTTACTTGATTTGAAAGATCCGATTTGGTCGAAGAAAATGGTAATTAAAAAGTTAAATCTAAAACTTTAAAGGGCGATGCGAAAATTTCTGCCCGAATAGGGCAAGCTTTAGTGCCATAGCGGCTAGCGTAGCCAAAGGGATTTTATTCCTTTGGCGTTCAAAATAAACTAGTTCATCTCTACCTTGATAATAAGATCATTTCCCTCTTCAACGATTGTGAAGTTGTGTTTTTGACAGAATGTTTCATTCATCTCTTCCGCCCAACCTTTTGCTTCGATCAGTGCATCGTCTTTGTTTTCAAATGTTTTAACACTCTCCATACCGCTTCGTTTGAAACAGCCGCACTCTTTTTCCATTTTGACATTAAACATAGATAACTCCTTGTGATTGTTGTATCATTTTTCGGAAGTATAGTTTTAAAAGTTTAAATAAATCAGACAAAATAGAGACGATTTGAAACTAAAGGTTATCTTTATCTTTTACTATACTGATGTTATCAGGGTTAATTATGCAAACTTAAGGTATCATTCCATTTGAATTTTGGGTACCTTCTAAAGAGATGGTTCAATCTTTTTCTAAGGTGCCCTCGCGGATGAGAATCCAACTTATCCTCATTGAAATTTCTCTCCCCTATGAGTGGGCAAGCGTAACTGGCCGGAAATAGGTTTTCCGGTGGCGTATATAGAAAGGGTTATTATGAACGTAATAGAAGAAGCAATCACAGACGAAAATTTGGTCACATTCGAATCATTCGGTTTGAGAAAAGAGATCATGCAAAGTATCAACTTTGCCGGATTTAAAACACCAAGCCCGATCCAGCAAATGGTTATTCCGGTAATTATGGAGGGGCGTGACGTTGTAGGACAAGCCCATACCGGTACAGGTAAAACAGCCGCATTCGGTCTTCCTGCACTTAATAAAATGCATTTAAAAGGGGGGATTGAAACCCTTATCATTACTCCGACTCGTGAGTTAGCGAATCAAGTAAGTGATGAAATTTTCAAATACGGTAAACACTTAGGTGCTCGTACCGTTACAATTTACGGCGGAAGCTCATATAATCGTCAAATGGATCTCATCGAGCGCGGTGCGCAAGTGATCATTGCTACTCCGGGTCGTTTACTTGATATGTTGAGCCGTAATATGCTCAAAGGATTCACCCCTTCGACCGTTATTTTGGATGAAGCGGATGAGATGCTCGATATGGGCTTTTTGGATGATATCAACGAAATCTTCACCTATTTGCCGACGGAACGTCAAACATTGCTTTTCTCGGCAACAATGCCGGCTCCGATCAAACAATTGGCAGAGCGTATTTTGGTGAATCCATTTTTTGCCTCTATTACTAAATCAGAGACAACCAATACCGACATCACTCAACAATACTATGTAATCGAAGAATCTGAGCGTGATGATGCGATTATCCGTTTGATGGATTCAGAAGATGCGAAAAAAACGGTTGTATTCTGCCGTACCAAAAAAGAGGTTGATCGTCTCTCCAATGTCCTTTCTGCTGCAGGTTATATGGCAAAAGGTCTACATGGTGACATGGAACAACGTCAACGTGAAAGTGTTATCAAAGGGCTTAAAACCGATGCGGTCGATGTATTGATCGCAACCGACGTTGCGGCGCGTGGATTGCATATTGATGACGTTACTCACGTTTTCAATTACCATATTCCGTTTGACCCTGAGAGTTATGTTCACCGTATCGGACGTACTGGGCGTGCGGGTAAAAAAGGGGTTGCTATCACGCTTGTGACTCCGCTTGAATTTAAAGAACTTCAACGTATCCGTGCCAAAGTAGGGACGACAATGGAGCACGCTTATATTCCAAGTAAATTGGATGTTAAAGAGGCACAAGTAACCCGTTTAGTTCGTGAAATTGAAAAACAACACGTTTATGATGAAGCTCATAAAGTGCTTGATTTATTGAAACAAGATTATGACCAAGAGCAAATTGCGTATAAATTGATCTCTGTTTTGATGGAGCGCAACACGGTTGCAGGACCAAATAATATCGGTATCGCAGCAGAGCGCCTGGAGAAAATTCTAAGCAACTTGGCAAGCCGAGGGGATCGTGGCGGACAACGCAGCGGTGGATTTAACCGTAACCGTAGCGGTGGAAACCGAAGCGGTGGAGGCGGATACCGTGGTAATAACGACCGTAATGCGGGCAGTGGCGAACGCAGTGGCGGCGGTGAGCGAAGCGGCGGTGAACGTGGCGGAAATGATCGCGGTGAGCGTTCACGCAGTTTTAGCGGACAAAAACCAAAACCTCGTTATTAATTCAAACGGGAGTTAACCTCTCGTTTGACCTTCTCTAAAAACGGCTCCATCGGAGCCTTCAATTCAAACCCTTCTCTTTGTTTTATCCCCCACATCGGTTCAGGAAAATAGCTGTCTTCCTCAAAGCGTGCCATGATATGCCAATGTACTCTCGGCAACATGTTACCAAATGAAGCGATATTGATTTTAGCAGGGGTGAAATACTCTAGCATCTCTTTTTCGATAATGTCGAGAGCATCGAAAATAACTTTTTTTTCATCATCGCTACATTGCGAGAACTCTTTATGCGATATATGGGTAAAAATTTTTAGCCAGGGGATTTCACTTTCGTGAAGTTCAATATAAATGAGGGAATTGGAATAAATCATAAAAGACCTTTAAGTAAGTCTTTTATTGTAGCAAAAGTCTCTTTATAACCCTTTGCCGGCAAAAGGAACTAGTGCACTTCCCCAGGTTAATCCGCCGCCAAACGCATCGAGAAGCATCAAATCTCCCTCTTGCAATCGACCCGACTCATATATATCGTTGATTGCCATAGGGATCGAAGCTCCAGAGGTATTACCGTATTTTTCAACCGTAAGCACCACTTGTTCTTCTTTGAGCTCTAAAGCATCACCGACCGCTTTTATAATACGTAAATTAGCTTGATGAGGAACAAAATGTTTAATGGCGGATGAAGCGATGTTGTTTTGTTCTAAGATGTCGATTACGTCACTGGTGAGAGTTCGAACCGCTACTTTAAACGTTTCGTTCCCTTTCATCCGCATAAAGCATCCTGCCGCCTCGCGATCAAGCTCATCATGGACTGATCCGCTTCCGCCGTTCGGGGTCATTAGTAAATCAGCATATGCGCCGTCTGATCCGGTATGAATATCGATGATTGCTTCGGATTTGTTATCTGTTGCGCTGATAATAGCCGCTCCCGCACCATCACCGAATAGGATACAAGTACCGCGATCAGTGTAATCAGTAATGGAACTTAGTCTCTCCGCACCGACGATAAGGATATTTTTTTTCATCCCTGATTCGATAAAGGCTTTTGCAACACTAAGTGCATAAACAAATCCGGTACACGCTGCAGATACGTCAAATGCAGTGACCTTTTCGAGCCCAAGTTTGGTAGAGATAATGGTAGCGGTGGAAGGCATACAAAAATAATCGGGCGAGATGGTAGCACAGATGAGCATATCGATTTGGTTTTTTGCAATTCCGGCACGCTCAATCGCTTTTTCAGCCGCTTTGACCCCCATATCACTGGTTGTTTCATCTATCGCGGCAATATGGCGCTCTTTTATGCCGGTCCGTTTGGTAATCCACTCATCACTGGTATCGACCATAACTTCGAGTTCAGCATTGGTGAGGATTTTAGCGGGGACATATGCCCCAATAGAACGAAACGCAGCGTACATAATTAACCTTTATAAGGGATCGACGTTATTTTTTTAGCTCTTCGAGACGCTTTTCAATATGTTCGTTTACGCCGGTATTAACGTAGCGAATGGCTTGAAAAATTGCATTTTTGATTGCTTTTGGATTGCTTTTACCGTGACTGACGATAGCGCACCCTTTGATACCGACCAGAGGAGCACCTCCAATCTCGGCATAATCGATCTGCTTTTTAAGGAGTTTAAACACTTTACGCATCAAAAGTGCACCGGTAATCGCTACCGGTGATTTTCGGATATACTCTTTGATGAAAAAACTGATCGTTGATGCTACCCCTTCAGAGGCTTTGAGGACAAGATTCCCGATAAAGCCATCGCATACGATAACATCACAGCTTCCATCGAAAATATTGTTTCCCTCGACGTTACCGATGAACCCTTTTTGCCCTTCGAGCAATTTGAATGTCTCTTTGGTGATTTCATTCCCTTTGGAATCTTCTTCACCGTTAGCAAGCAAACCAACGCGAGGATCACTCAATTTGTACATATCTTGAGCGTAGTAGTACCCCATAATTCCGAATTGGAAAAGGTGTTCCGCTTTGCAGTCCACATTAGCACCCGCATCCATAAGGATACTGCGTTTTCCGCTCTTAGTCGGCATAGATGTCACCAATGCCGGACGCAATACATTTTTAAGGCGTCCCAATCGGAGTGTAGCGAGTGTCATAGTCGCACCGCTGTGTCCCGCACTGACAACACCGTCGGCTTCCCCGTTTCGAACCAGTTCTATCGCTTTATAAATAGAACTCTCTTGACGCTTAAGTGCGTCAGTCGCGGCATCACCCATATCGATGACATCGTCCGCTTCGACAATTAAAATTTTATCTTTATAGCCCTTGGGTAATAAAGATAAAATCTCATCTTTTTTACCAACTAGAATTGGTTGAAACTTTGCTTCTTTCAGAGCTTCAAGTGTCCCTTTAACAATTGGTTCGGGACCAAAGTCCCCACCCATTGCATCAATTGCAATTCTAATCATCGATTATTTATACTCACCGGTTGTCGGGTTGACATAGTGAGACAATTTGTACGTGCCGTCTTTGTCTTTAACGGGACGAGCAAGAGAAATTTTATAGTGAGTTCTGCGTTTTGCAGCGCGTGAATGACTCACTCTTCTTTTAGGTACTGCCATCTTTTATAGTCCTTTCTATTTGGTTTTAGAACTCTCGATCTAACGAGGTTCCTTCGCAATTTTTGCAACAAAAATAGTCGCTTTTGATCAATTCGATTTCCGATTTGAGAAGCTCTTCCATATCAATTATTGATTGGTCGATTTCAACGACATCTAACTCTTCGTCGATCCCCTCATATATTCCATCGCTAAGGTAAAAGGTAATCTCTTCATTTAAAGATTTTTCTACCTCTTCGGCACAAATATCGCAAGGAATCGAAATACTCCCTGTAATTGTACCGTTTAATTGGGCAAGATTGCTTTTTTTCAGGGTTAAATCACCTGAAAAAATAGCTTTGTCACTATTTTCCTCAAAATGAAGTGGAAGTGAACCCAATTTTCTAAATGCTATTTTCATGGCAATTACGAAATTTCGCGCCCTGAAAAGAAAAATGCGATTTCAATCGCAGCATTTTCAGCAGAGTCACTTCCGTGAACCGCATTAGCATCGATATTTTCAGCAAAATCAGCACGGATTGTACCAGCTGCAGCTTCTTTAGGGTTAGTTGCACCCATCAAATCACGATTTTTAATGATAGCGCTTTCACCTTCAAGAACGGTGATTACGACTGGGCCGCTTACCATGAAATCAACGAGATCGTTGAAGAAAGGGCGTGCAGCGTGTACTGCGTAAAACGCTTCAGCGTCTTGACGTGAAAGTTGAACTTTTTTCATAGCCGCGATTTTAAGGCCGTTACTTTCGAAACGATCCAAAATTTTACCGATGACACCTTTTGCTACGGCGTCTGGCTTGATGATTGACAATGTTTGTTCCATCAATGCTCCTGTTTTGTATGTAAAAAATAGAACGGGATTATAGCGAAACAATAATTTAAGTAAGATTAAAGATGAAGAAAGAGAGAAAATAAGGGAAAAGGAAGTAACCGAAGGGAAAAAATCCCTTGGTGAACAAACGTAATTTAGTTAACTACGTTTGCTCGTGAAGAACGCATTTCAGCGGTAACATCATCACGATGTGAAGGACTTGCACCGATTTCATCCCAAGTGATACAACCCTCAGTCGGGCAAGCTGTTGCACATGCAGGCTCGTCGTGGTGACCGACACATTCGACACATTTATCAGCGTAAACGTAATAGATCTCTTCGCCTGTTGGGTTATCGTCCTCGTCGACGATCGCTTCTACCGGACACTCGTCGATGCAAGCGCCGCAGTTAATACAGGTATCATTAATGACTACTGCCATAGGGTTCTCCTTGGTTAATAAATATGTGGTAACTATACACAGAAGAATTTTAAACCCACCTAAAAAATAAGGCGGGTAATGAAGATTGAAGAGGGAGTGTTACTAAAGGCCTAAATACTTCTTGATTGCATCAACCTTATCGGTTTTTTCCCATGTAAATTCGCTCAATTCTCGACCGAAATGACCGTAAGCAGCTGTTTTACGATAAATTGGGCGTAATAAATCAAGCGATTCGATAATCCCTTTAGGGGTGAGATTAAAGAGTTCTTTGACACAGCTCTCCAATTTTTCTTCAGGGACGACGGCAGTGCCGTGTGCGTTTACCATAATAGAGATAGGTTTAACGACTCCGATTGCATACGATACTTGAATTGTTGCCCGTTCACACGCACCGGAAGCGACAAGATTTTTAGCAACATAGCGAGCAGCATAAGCGGCTGATCGGTCAACTTTGGTCGGATCTTTACCGCTGAAAGCGCCGCCGCCGTGAGGGCAAGCTCCGCCGTAGGTATCAACAATAATTTTACGTCCTGTTAATCCTGCATCACCTTGCGGACCGCCGATTACAAATTTTCCGGTTGGATTGATGTGATAAACGATATTCGGGCTCATAAGTTCAGCGGGGATAACATATTTGATTACCTCTGCAATGACATCGGCATGAAGCTTTTCCTGAGAAATTTCAGGGGCATGTTGCGTCGATACAACAACGGTTTCAACCGATACCGGTTTCTCATCAACATAACGGACACTCACTTGTGTTTTTCCATCCGGGCGGAGGTAAGGGATAATCCCCTCTTTGCGAACCTGTGCCAAACGCTCTGCAAGACGATGCGCAAGATAGATCGGTAACGGCATTAAGACATCGGTTTCACGGCAGGCGTAACCGAACATCAACCCCTGATCTCCCGCTCCGATTTCTCCATCTACCTGATCAACCCCTTGATTAATATCGGGAGATTGTTCGCCGATGCCGTTAAGAACGGCGCAAGAACGATAATCAAATCCATAGGTCGCATCGGTATAGCCGATTTCGCGTACGACTTGACGAGCGATCTCTTGCATCGGAGCGTAAGCAGTGGTTTTAAGCTCGCCTGCAATGACGCAAAAGCCGTTGGATACGAGAGTTTCACACGCTACACGAGACGCAGGATCATGCTCGATAATGTAGTCTAAAATAGCGTCACTAATCTGATCGGCCATCTTATCGGGGTGCCCCTCAGTGACCGATTCGGAGGTAAAAATATATTCTTTAGGCATAAAAATCCTTGGAAGATAATGTTAAATAGGTTGTGGTTGAGGGGATTATATCGAACCCTCTTTTAAAAAATCTCTTTCCCAAAAGAACTCAATCCAATCATGAGCTTCATGTAAGAAAAAGTCGGGTTGGAGTAGGGCGGACGGTTTAGTAAAGAGGGTAACGATTTTAAATTCACATTGAGGATTCGCCGAATACAGAAGCGGCATAAGCTCTGCAAGGGTCTCACCGCTGTCAACAATGTCATCAACTACAAGAACCCGTTTGGAACCGCTAAGGTCACATTCTCCTAAAATGGTTATATTTTCACGTTGATTCATGCCGTCATAACTCTCTACACGGATACTTTGAAGATTTCGGATATTCAAACTCATGGAGAGGGCATGAGCGAGGGTCATACCACCGCGCGCTACGGCAAGAATGGTATCGGCTTGGAATGGTTCACATTGAAGATTAAGGGGTTGAAGGTCATTTTTAAAGTGTTCATAGGTATAGGCTATCATTTTGAAATCATACCCTAAGTGCAACTACGCTATAATAAAACATCAATTATTGTGCAGCCATTTTGCACAGCCAAATGAGGTTTAAATCTTCAAACGGCATATAAAAATAGGAAATCAATGAAAAAATTAGCGATTATCGGTCGTCCGAATGTCGGCAAAAGTTCCCTCTTTAACCGTTTACTCAAACAACGCGATGCAATCACCTCGGAACAAGCAGGTACGACGCGCGATGTTAAAAAACGGGTTGCTGTGGTAGTGGACAAAGAGGTAGAGATCCTCGATACGGGTGGATTAGATGAGGGGTGCGAACTCTTTGACCGTATCAAAGAAAAATCTCTTAAAGCGGCACATGAAGCCGATATTATCCTCTTTATGGTGGATGGTAAAAGTCTCCCCGAAGAGGATGATAAAAAGCTTTTTTATGAGCTCGAATCGATGGGAAAAGCGATTGCATTGGTCGTCAACAAAATCGACAATGACAAGATGCAAGAAAAGCTGTGGGAATATTATGAGTTCGGAACAGAACGAATTTTCGGTATTTCCGTATCACATAACCGATCCGTTTTACCGCTTCTTAACTGGATTGCGTCAGAGCTTCCTGAATCGTCTATCGTTAAGCCTGAAGCTGAAATAGCAGAAGAAGATGAGATGGATGGCTTTGATGCGGCACTTAAAGCCTCTTCGAATGATGAAGAGTTTGACGATGAAGAGGATGAGGACGACGGATTCTTTATTCCTGAAGAGGACGAAGAAGGGGAAGAGTCGATTGAAGCGCTCGAAGAGGCGTATCGCGGAATCGTCAAAGAGTATGAAGCGGGTGATGTCAACCAGATGAAAGTAGCGATCATCGGTCGTGTTAATGTCGGAAAAAGCTCACTTCTTAACGCGCTTCTTGGGGAAGATCGATCAGTCGTTAGCTCGGTGGCGGGGACGACAATCGATCCGATCGATGAGATGGTGGAATACAACGATAAAAAAATTACCTTTATCGACACGGCAGGGATTCGTAAACGGGGTAAAATTCTCGGAATTGAAAAATACGCTCTTATGCGTACCGAAGAGATGCTGGAAACCGCTGATATCGCCCTTCTTGTCCTTGATGCGTCACAGCCGTTTATGGATTTGGATGAAAAAATCGCGGGGTTTGTTGACAAAAACCGTCTTGCATGTCTGATTGTATTGAACAAATGGGATTTGGCACCGAGAGAGGATTATGATAAAATCATTGCAGAAGTGCGTGACCGTTTTAAATTTTTGAGCTATGCACCGATCATCACGATTTCAGCGCAGAGTAAACAGCGCGTACACAAGATTTTTGAAATGCTCCTCAAAATCAATGAGAACTATTCACAGCGTATTTCGACAGGAAAGCTCAACGAAGTTATCCAAACAGCAATGCGCAAACATATCTTGCCAAGTATCAACGGTATGAACATTCGTCTTTACTTCGCAACGCAGTACGATATCCGCCCGCCGCGTATCGCCCTGATTATGAACAAACCGCAAGGATTGCATTTCAGTTATCGCCGATATTTGACGAATCAGTTACGAGAGCAGTTTGATTTTGAAGGGACTCCGGTACTCTTTAAAGCAAAAGCGAAAAATACGAATCGAAGACCGAAACCGCATAAAACTCGGTCGATGTGGTAAAATTAATAATAAAATAATTGAAAGAAGTCAAAATCTATGAAAGATATATTAAAGCGAAGTCTCATAGTTGCATGGATTTTTAATATTATTTTTTTAATATTTATTCTTTTTGATCAACCGTATGTTTGGTATGCATCGTTTTGGATTACTTTATTTATTTGGGCAATTCAATTTATTAGCTTAGGAATTATCAATCCGGCAAAATTATTGGAAAGTCGTGGAGATGGAAGAACTATCTGATGATAGGTTTTATGACGCGTTAAATAATGAAGACCATCTTGGAATGGTCATCCGAGCCCATTTATATATAGAGTATGAAAAAAAACTACAATTTACCTACTATACGAAGATTTTACTCTGTTGCTCATTAGGATTGATAAAAGAACTTGAAGGACCTCTTAACGTTATTGGTACACTGCGGAATAACTTTGCTCACAACATAGGAACAACTTTAGATAACTCAACAGTAAGCTCTATTTATAAAATATTGTCAGGGAACCATCAAAAGCAACTGAAAAGCGCTTATGAACAGATGGCATTACAGTTTAATCGTGAAGAAAAAAAATTTACAGCATTAACTGATATAGAACGATTGGGCTGGATATTCGTTTTTATTCGAAAAAAACTGAAACAAGCGAATACACAATTAGAAAAAAGCTTAGGACTAAATGGTATTTAGTCCTAAAACGGTTTAACGACGACGAGGGCAACAATCCCCATGAGTAAGAGAGTCGGTACTTCATTATATATCCGAAAAAACTTTCCGCTTTTATACGCCGTGTTCTCTTTCAGTTTTAGACGGTAATATCCGAGTGAATAGAAATAAGCAGTTAAAATAGCTACTAGAGTTAATTTAGCGTGCATCCATCCTCCCATCGCAAATACATTTACCCCATTATAGTGCTGAGTTGATAGAACGATCAACGCTATTCCAGAGAGCAAGGTTGCCCAAAAAGCAGGGACTCCGATGTATTTGTAAATCTTCATTTCCATTACTTCAACAACATCGATAAATCCTTGGTTCGTACCGTTTTCTACATGATAAACAAAAAGACGGGGAAGATAAAAGAGTACCGCAAACCACGAGACCATTGAGATGACATGAAACCACAAAATCCAGTTGTACATATATATTCCTGAGTATGAATTGGGGAAGATTAACCAAAAGAAGCTAAAAATTAAAGGTGTTTTTTAACCCATGTAATAATTTGAGGTGTCGGTAAAGCACCGCTGAACTGATCGACGATGCGGTTGTTTCTAAACGCAATAACGGTAGGGATGGATCGAATGCCGAAACGTCCTCCGAGGTGCTGCTGTTCTTCGGTATTTATTTTAATAAATTGAGCTTTGAGCGGGAAGTGGCGTGCCGCCTCTTCGAATGAGGGTGCCATGCTTTTACAGGGTCCGCACCACGGTGCCCAAAAATCGGCGATAATAAGCCGTTCGTCATTGAGCATCAGCCGATCAAACGATGAAGCATCGACCGAGATGGGCTTGGTATCTAGCAGAGATGCTTTACAGTGACCGCAGGCAGCTTTTGCATACGAATCTTTTACGGGAATGGCATTAACCCCACCGCAGTGGGGGCAAACAACGTTGATTTTAGACATTGTCTTATTCCGCAGCTTCTTCTTCGACTACTTCGATATCGCGAATTGATGAAGTGTGATGATCTTTTACTTTGTCATGGAGACGGCGAAGGGCTTTGTTGGCACGTTCGATGGCGAGATCGATAGCAGTGTCGAGATCTTCATCAACATCAGAGATGACGACAGGTTGAGCGTGGGCGATGTGCATGTCAAATTCGACACCGACCCCTTTTTTCTCTTTGGTAATCATTACATTTACAGTGGTAATATCAAGATGATAACGTTTAAAATTTTCAATAGCAGTAGCAATATGATCATTTAGATGTTGGGTAAGTTTGATATCTTTAGAGCGAATTTGAGTATTCATAATGAATCCTTTGTGATTGAACTAGTAAAAAATATAGCATATCTTTTCTTAAGAGGAAGCTTAAGAGACTCTGCGGTAAAATAGTCACTATTCAAGGAGATAATTTTGAGAGTATTAACAGGTATCCAGACATCTGGAGATTTACATATTGGAAATTATTTTGGTTCAATCAAGCCGATGATTGAGTCGCAAAAGGAACATGAGGTATTTGCATTTTTGGCAAATTATCATGCGATGACGACGATTAGTGACGGTGAACGTCTTGCAAAACTTACCATGCAGGCAGCTACCGACTTTTTAGCTCTGGGGATGGATCCGCAGAAAAGTACTTTTTGGGTGCAGTCGGATGTGAAAGAGGTGTTGGAACTTTACTGGGTACTGTCGGGCTTTACCCCGATGGGATTGTTAGAACGTGCGCACAGCTACAAAGATAAAGTAGCTAAAGGGATTGCCTCTAATCACAACCTGTTTTCGTATCCGGTGCTTATGGCAGCCGATATTTTGCTGTTTGGCTCTCAGGTAGTTCCGGTCGGGAAAGATCAGATTCAGCACGTTGAGATCGCCCGAGACATCGCGATCAAATTCAACAATCAATACGGCGAAATCTTTACCATCCCTGAGTTTCGTGTGGATGAGAATGTAGCCACTGTTCCGGGGATTGACGGACAAAAAATGTCGAAAAGTTACGGTAATACGATTCCTATTTTCTCAGAAGAGAAAATTCAGTCGAAAATCATCAAAAAGATCGTGACCGAAGCGGTTCCTATGGAAGATCCAAAAGAGTATGAAGATTGTAATGTTTACAAGATCGCAAAACTCTTTTTGGATTATGAAGAGCGCTCAGCGCTGCAGGAGCGTTATAAAAAGGGTGGAGAAGGGCACGGTCATTTCAAACTTTATACCCATGATGTGATTTGGGAATATTTCCGTCTGTATCGTGAGAGACGTGAATATTTTGAATCCCATCAGGAAGAAGTACGCGAACTTTTGGCATTGGGTGCGGCGAAAGCACGTGCTGTCGCACAACCGATTATGGAAAAAGTCCGTTCGGTTACCGGTATTAACTACTAAAAGGAAAATTATGAAAAACTACATCATCAAACAAATCGCCGATTCAGCGGCAACCAAACAAGCTATTTTAGAGAATGAACCGCTATTGGAAATGATCGTAACGGTTGCAAAAGCGTGTGTTGAAGTTTATCGTCAAGGCAAAAAGACGATGCTGGCGGGAAACGGCGGTTCAGCTGCCGATGCCCAGCATATCGCGGCGGAATTGGTCGGGCGTTACGGATTTGATCGCCCCTCTATCCCTTCATTGGCTTTGACAACCGACACTTCCAACCTCACCGCTATCGGAAACGATTACGGCTATGACAAAGTGTTCTCTCGTCAACTTGAGGGGATGGGACAAGAGGGTGATCTGTTTATCGGCATCTCTACGTCGGGAAATTCCCAAAATATTATCAACGCCTTTGAGTCGGCAAAAGATAAAGGGGTAACAACGGTTGCCCTCGTCGGGCGTGACGGAGGCAAAATGGGAGCGATGGCTGATTTCGCGATCATTATCCCATCCAATGCCACGCCGCGTATTCAAGAGTCCCATATCTTGATCGGGCATATTCTCTGTGATATCATCGAAAAAGAGCTTTTCGGCGGCGGAGTAGCATAAGGTGAATAAAGCCCTTTTCCTTGACCGTGACGGCGTTGTAAATGTCGAGAAAAATTATCTCCATAAGATTGAAGAGTTTGAACTCATGGAGGGGATTATCGATGTGTGCCGTGCATATCAAGAACAAGGGTATCTGATACTCATCGTCACGAATCAGTCTGGGATTTCACGGGGCTATTACACTGAGGAAGATTTTGCTCATTTGAGCCAATGGATGATGGACCATTTTCAAGAGCTTGGAGTCACCATTACCCATATTTATCACTGTCCTCATCATGAGAGTATTGATGGAGTGTGTGAGTGTCGAAAGCCTGAGCCGGGGATGTTTTTTGAGGCAAAAAAAACATATAAATTGGATATGGAGCATTCGGTAATGATCGGGGATAACGAGCGTGATATCGAAGCCTCATTCAAAGCGGGTGTCGGGATGAATATTCTCCTCTCAACCGAAGCTAAAAATTCAAAAGCGAACAAAATTATTTACTCATTGCGGGAGCTTCTCTAATGCTGATACTCAACACGGGCGGTACATTCAATAAACGGTATGATTCACTAAAAGGGGAGCTGTTTGTCCCGAATGATAACCAAGCGGTTGAGGAGATTCTGCAATCTTTGGTAACGGATGTCTCTCTTCAAGGGGTAATTTATAAAGACTCTTTGGAGATGGATAATCATGATCGGGCATTGTTGGCAACCACCATTCGTCAATCCGATGAAAATATCATTATCGTAGTACACGGTACCGATACGATGGATTTGAGTGCACAGTATACGGCAAGTTTAGGTCTCGATAAAGTGATCGTTTTTACGGGGGCTATGATTCCCTATAGTATTGACGCAACCGAAGCGACGGCAAACCTTGCCATGGCGATGGGGTATGCGCACAATTCATCGAATGGCGTGTACATAGTCATGCAGGGGATTATGGGAAATTATGAGCAAGTGAAAAAAAACAAGTCTGCAGGGAAGTTTGAATATGTCCAAAGTTAAATGCGATCACTGTCATCTCGAATTTAGCGATGAGGTGATGATCCATGACGGAGAATACCGCTTTTGCTGTAACGGGTGCCGCGGGATTTTTCATCTTCTCAAAGACGAAGGGCTGGAGAGCTTTTATTCCAAAATGGGAGACACGACCCTCGCTCCTCCGAGCGAGCAATTTGAAGCAAGCACTAATTTTGATACTCCGGCGTTTCATGAACGATTCGTCACCACAACCAAAGACGATCTTTCGCAAGTTTCATTGGTCATCGAGGGGATACACTGTGCGGCATGCGTATGGCTGAATGAAAAAGCGCTCCATAAAATGGAGGGGGTTATCGAAGCGCATATCAACTATACCAATAATAAAGCCCGTATTATCTGGAATCCGAAAACACTCAAGCTCTCTTCGATCATCGACATGATTCGCGCGATCGGATACGATGCATTCCCGTACGATGCGTCGCTTCAAGAGATTAGAGCCAACAAAGAACGGAAAGATTATTATCTGCGGATGGCGGTAGCGACGTTTGCTACGATGAACATGATGTGGATTGCCGTCGCACAATATGCAGGTTATTTTACGGGGATTACCCAAGAGATCAAAACGATTCTCAATATTGCCGAATGGGTATTGGCCACACCGGTATTATTTTACAGCGGATGGATTTTTTATCGCGGTGCTTATTATGGGCTCAGAAACAAAGCGATTACCATGGATTTACTTGTTGTTACGGGGTCAAGTCTGGCGTATCTTTATTCCATTTATATTACGATATTTGAAAAAGGGGAAGCTTACTTCGATTCGGTGGCGATGATTATTACTTTTGTCCTCTTCGGCAAGTTCCTCGAAGTGCTTAGTCGTAAAAATGCAGCCGATACCCTCGATATTATAGGAAAACATATTCCGCGTGAAGTAAGTATTGTTGAGGGGGAATCGATCAAATCGGTCGATGTCAATGAGGTTAAAGAGGGTGATATTATCGTGATCCGAAGCGGGGAGCGCTCTGCGATAGACGGTGAAGTGATCAGAGGTGAGGGAAGTTTTGATGAGTCCAACCTCACCGGAGAATCAGAACCTATTTTTAAACGGATCGGCGATAAGATCATCAGCGGAACGACGAGTATCGATGCTCTGATCCATTATCGTGCGACGAAAGATTTTGCCCATTCGACCCTTTCAAATCTCGTTAATTTGCTCGAGAATGCGATGGCGCAAAAACCTTCAATCGAGCAGTTGGCGAATCGTCTGTCGCAACATTTCTCCTCAACTATCCTTTTTTTGGCGATAGCAACGTTTTGGGCATGGTATTTTTGGCCTCACAGTTTTGATCGCTCTTTAATGGTAGGAATTTCAGTCATAATTATTGCCTGCCCATGTGCACTTGCCCTTGCGACCCCGGTTGCAACATTGGTAGGATTGGCACTGGGAGCGAAGAGGGGGATACTCTTCAAGTCAGCGGCACAGATTGAGACGATGGCAAAAGCGACGATGGTGGTACTGGATAAAACGGGGACGATTACTCAAGGGCGTCCCGAAGTGGTCTATGCAACGATTCACACTACTTTTGATGAAGGAGCTCTGCACTCGCTTGTCTCTTCCTCCAAACACCCCATTAGCCGTGGGGTGATGGAGTATTTAGAACGTACCGGAGAGCAGATTGATTCAAGCACTATCGAAGAGGCGCGGGAAATTCCCGCTCGGGGAATGGTTGGACGACATAAGGGTGTAATGATAGCCGGAGGGAATGCTCTTTTAATGGAAGAGCTTGGAATCACTGTCGATACACTGAGCGATAAAAGTCTTTTTTACTATGCCATCGATAAATTATTGGTTGCGACGTATGAGTTGCGTGACCTTCCAAAAGAGAGAGCTTCAGAGTCAATAGAAGCGCTCAAAAAAGCCGGTCTGCGAGTGGTAATGCTCACCGGAGATCATGAAGCTGCGGCTGCGAGAGTTGCTTCCGAGGTAGGGATAGAAGAGGTACATGCTCATTTGTCTCCTGAGGGAAAAGCAGCGTTTATCGCGTCGGCTCATACGGATGGGCATATCGTCGTGATGGCAGGTGATGGCGTCAATGATCTGTTGGCACTCGCTGCGGCGGATATCGCTATTGCAATGGGGAACGGAAGTGATATTGCGATTGAAGTGAGCGATGTGGTACTGTTAAACGATTCGCTGACCTCACTTGCCGAAGCGTTTGGAATCAGTCGAAAAACCTATAGTCTGATCAAACAAAATTTAGGGGTATCCCTCGTTTATAATTCGATCACCATTCCTTTAGCGATGATGGGGTATGTCATTCCTCTGATTGCAGCAATTTCGATGTCGTTTAGTTCACTTCTCGTTGTCGGTAATTCGATGCGGGTACGTTGGCTCTATAAATAATAAGGTAGGTAATGATGGATAACTGGGTTATTGCGATGGAATTAGGTGCTTCTTTATTTTTGGGTGCAATAGCGTTGACTGCATTTTTATGGGGGATTAAAAACGGGCAGTTTGATGATGAGACAAAAATGATGAATCAAGTACAGTTTGATGATGAAAAAGAACTAAACGATGCTGCCAATCAACAGCGTAAACAAGAAGCGGCGAAAAAAGAGTATAGACCGGAATAGTTGAGGTAAAAAAAACTCACCGCGAGTGCGGCGAGCGAGGTATTATTTAATACCTGATACGTAAGTAGCGATAGCTTTGATATCAGCGTCAGAGAAAGTACCAACTTGAGCTTTCATCAATGCACCCATACCAGCTTTATTTTGTGTACCAGCTTTGTATGCTTTCATAGAAGCTTCGATAGCCGCTTCTGATTGACCTTTTACGATTCCTGATTTACCAAGAGCCGCTTTTTCGAAAGAAGCACCGTGACAAGCAGCACATTTAGCTGTCAAAGCTTTTCCATCAGCAGCCATCAAAGATACACCGGCGAATAACATTGCAAGAGCAATTTTTTTCATTGTTTTCTCCATTTAAAAATTTCGGTGCTATTATATTCCTATCAATCTTAAAGCACTCCAACTGTTGAACCTTTAATAAAGAGTTTGTTACAATATGATACTACCTTTATAAAGGACCTTTTACATGTGCTATAGTGACGTTGATTTAAACACTAAAACCATTTTGATTACGGGAGGAGCAGGATTTATCGGTTCCAATCTTGCGTTTTACTTTCAGGAGCATTATCCGCAGTCACATATCGTAGTACTGGATCTTTTTCGCTCCAATCTGACCCTCTCCAACGGCAATCTCAAAAGCTTCGGTCATTTTAAAAATCTTCTAGGGTTTAGGGGTGAGGTGATCAGCGGCGATATTAATGATAAAGCGCTGTTAAATACTCTTGCACAAAACTATAAATTCGATTATATTTTTCATGAAGCGGCTATTTCGGATACAACAGCGCTGGAACAGGATTTGATGATCCAAACCAATGTCAATGCGTTTAAAGATCTTCTTGATATCGCGGTATTGCATGGTGCTAATATGATTTATGCCTCTTCGGGTGCGACGTACGGTGATGCCCCTTCTCCTCAACGTGTCGGAGTGGAAGCACCGCAGAATGTGTACGGTTTTTCAAAACTGATGATGGACCATCTGGCTCGCCAATATTCTCAAAAATTTGAGAATATTTCTATTGTTGGATTGCGCTATTTTAATGTATACGGTTCTAGAGAATTTTTCAAAAACAAAACGTCATCGATGGTTATTCAGTTCGGTCATCAGCTACTTGCGGGTAAAAATCCGAAGCTTTTTGAAAATTCTGACAAAATTTTGCGTGATTTTATCTATATTGAGGATATCGTTCAGGCTAATATCCTCGCGATGCATCCGAAAGAGAACGGTGTATTTAATGTCGGTACCGGCAAAGCCCGTTCGTTTCAATCGATGGTTGATATTCTTCAGCATGAACTTGGGACTTCGTTTACTTGCGAATACATTCCCAATCCGTACGTTGGGCGGTATCAATTTCATACCGAAGCCGATATCGAATCAACGAAGGCCATTTTGGGTTATAAGCCCCGTTTTGAATTTGAAGAGGGGATTGCGGCATATGTACCTGAAATTAAACGATTATTCGAGCAGGAACTTTCATGAGAGCGTTGCATAACGCCCATCCGCATATTCTCGTTATCGGGGATTTAATGATTGATCATTATTTGTGGGGAGGGTGTGAGCGGATTTCCCCCGAAGCTCCGGTACAGGTTGTCGATATTGCACGTGAGACCACCGTTTTGGGTGGGGCGGGTAATGTCATTAATAATTTGGTTACTTTGGGTGCACGTGTAAGTGTCGCAGGTGTCATCGGGGATGATGAAAACGGAGAAGAACTTCGTGCGATGTTGAATGCAATAGGTGTTAACAGTGAAGGGCTCATCAAACAGCCCAATCGAAAGACATCGAAAAAAAGCCGCATCATCGCTTCTAATCAGCAGATTTTACGCTATGACAAAGAGTCGAAAGACCCGATTGATACATCGAGTGAACGCTCCGTCGTCTCTTATGTCACTGATGTGATCGGTACGTGCGATATCGTGATAATTTCCGATTATGGCAAAGGGGTGATTACGGACGATGTTGCCGGCGGAATAATTACGACAGCGCGTGCGGCAGGGAAAAAAGTACTGGTTGATCCAAAAGGGAAAGATTATCGGAAATACCGTGGTGCATATCTTTTGACCCCGAATAAGAAAGAGGCCTCTGAAGCGACGGGAATTGTGATCAACGATGATGCAAGCCTTAAAAAAGCTCTATTAAGTCTGAAAGAGACCTGTGCATTAGAGTGCTCGATGATTACCCTCTCCGAAGACGGTATCGCGATTTTTGATGATTCGATGCGCCGTTTTCCTACGGTAGCAAAAGAGGTCTTTGATGTGACGGGTGCAGGGGATACGGTTATCGCGTCACTCTCATTCGCACTTAGTGCAGGGCTTGGTGTTGATGAAGCGGCACCGTTTGCCAATCATGCGGCTGCTGTCGTTGTCGGCAAGATCGGTTCGGCTACGGTAACACTCGGTGAGATCGAGATGTATGAATCTAGCTTGCATCAGAGTACTTCAGAAATGCACATCAAAACAAAAGAAGAGATCTATGCCCTATCTGATCGTCTCAAAAAAGAGGGGAAAAAGGTTGTTTTTACCAATGGCTGTTTTGATATCCTCCATGTCGGTCATGTAAAATATCTACAAGAGGCAAAAAGTTACGGTGATGTGCTGATTGTGGGGCTTAATTCGGACAGTTCGGTGAGAGAGCTCAAAGGGGCTTCCCGTCCGGTTAATACCGAAGCAGATCGTGCCTATATTTTAGCTGCGCTCGAATCGGTCGATTTTGTCGTAGTGTTTAGTGAAGAGACTCCGCATGAATTGATCAAAAATATCGGGCCCGATATTTTGGTCAAGGGGGGCGATTACGAAGGTAAAAGTGTCGTTGGAGCTGAATTTTCTAAAGAATTACGGTTAGTGCAGTTTGTGGATGGGAAAAGTACGACCGCTACAATAGCGCGAATTAATGAAGGGGCTACATGCTAAAAAAAATAATTTTGACTCTGTTGGTAAGTGCATCTGCGTTTGCGGCACATCAGGTAAGTG
This sequence comes from Sulfurimonadaceae bacterium, assembly GCA_963845295.1. Classification (GTDB taxonomy): domain Bacteria; phylum Campylobacterota; class Campylobacteria; order Campylobacterales; family Sulfurimonadaceae; genus Sulfuricurvum. The sequence continues at coordinate 42,327 of CAWJRP010000011.1, forward strand.
TAAATGTCAATGATAAAGATGTCGGCGGAGAGATTCGGCTTGATATGGGGCGTATGGGTAATTCTATGAGCAATGCTTATATCGGTGCTCGGTTTTTAAACGGCGATAACAATAACTCAAAAACGATTGCCGATCCAGACCCTCTGATGGAGGTATCGTTTATGGTGATGGAGCCGGTACGCGGCGTTCCGGGGCTGAAGCTTGGACTTGGGGCAAAAGGAGAATACACCAAGATTGACGGACAAGGATATGGAGCTATACCATTGGGTATTGAAGCAGAATTACAGCTGCCGATTAATACCCCTTTTCCGTTTTATCTAAACGGTGCTTTTTATTATGCCCCATCGGTTTTGACGTTTAAAGAGGGGGATAGCTATACGGAGGCTCGAATCGGTTTGGATATCGAGCCTATCGAAAATGCCCGAGTCGGTATCGGATATCGTACGATCGATACCGATTTGAAAACGCGTAATGTTACCTATAACGATTCGTGGTACTTCGGGCTTAGATTAGACTTTTAACGGCTTCAATCACCTCTTCAGAGGTGATACTTTTCATACACTCATGATGCCCTAACGGACATTCACGCTTCATACACGGGGCACACTTCATCTCATGCCGTACAATTACACTTTTTTCATTTTGCCATTGAGACGTTTCCAGATGTCTCGTGGGACCAAATATTGCGATAGTCGGTACGCCATAGGCTGCCGCGACATGCATCGGACCGCTGTCATTGGTGATAAAGAGCTCTAATCCGCCGATGAAACTGCATAGTTCTGCAATCGAAGTTTTCCCTGCAAAATTGGTGACTTTGATCCCTTTAAGACGTGCCTCGATATCTTTGGCCATCCCCACTTCGTTCGGTCCTCCAAAGAGGAGTATGTCGTATCTATCGGCATACTCACGTGCCACTTCGGCAAATTTTTCAGGATACCACCGTTTGGCACTTCCATAGGTTGCCCCAGGATTGATCCCTAGTGTCGGACGTAAATATCGGTGCGGCGGGATGTGAATTTTCAGATTACCGATAGCAAGAGGCTCAGTGCTGAGGCTTTGGGCAATATCACGGTATTGTTCCACCAGATGGGAAGGATAAGTCGGTTTTATGGCGTGTTTTAGCAAAAGAGATGAATGCCAGCTACGACGTCCAGCAGTGATTACTGAACCGCTCCAAAACAGCAGAAGCGAAGAATGGAGTTGGTTGCGAAAAGTGATCGCCATATCGTGAACTCCTAGCTCCGCAGCAAATCGGTAGGTATTGAGAAATCTATTTCCCCCTTTTTTTGTCTCATCGACGTAGTAGCGTTTACACTGAGGATGATATTTAAGCGCTTCGATACTCACGAATGAACCGACAAGTGTCAGCTCAGCTTCGGGATAAACGTGGCATAGCGCTTCGATAGAGGGAGTCGCCATAAGTGCATCTCCGAGCCAATTAGGTAAAATAATGAGTATTTTCACGAAGCAGCCTTATAGGTATAGAGTGGTGTAGATGTGAGAGTCCACGTAATATAAAGTTCGCCTCTGGGGGTAGAACAGATCAGTTGGTGCTCATGTGAACGGACAAAATAGCTGATATATTTTGCATCACTGAGGTGGGAGAGCATTGTTTTATATGCTTCGAATGCGCTCCGTTTTCGCAATCCCTCGCGATTATCGATCAGGCCGTATCCCGGAGCGATAAGTTGATGCCAGTAGACACAACTGACACGCTGAGATGCAAAGGCGATAAGATGATAGCGGATCATAAATGCGGCATAATCCTCTTCGTCTACGCACTCATGCTCACTGGTAGGTGCATAGGGGGCGGTATTTTTGATCGGCCAGTTAGCTTCGGTGATAACAAGCTCGTTGGTGGTTTTCGGACTAAGAGACATCAGTGCACCTAAAAGATCGATTTTCCCCATGAGGCTGAAACCCATTTGGGAGTTTTCGGGGGCACCGCGACGATCAACATAGAGAAGGCTTCCGAGCGCATCGAATCGTATCGGTGAGAGATTAAACAGAGTATGGGCGCTAAAGTGGTACTCAAAATCGATGACCTGAGAGCCGATCAGTTTGAGGTAGGGATAGCGTGTTTTTTTCAGAGCGTATGCGACATTATAAAAATTGAGATACTCGTTGACACTGAAAAATCCCCATTTGGCACGGTTGATGGTAGTCCCGATAATATAGGTCTCGCATACATCTTCCAGTGCTTCAAAAATTTGGATGAAATGATCCCTGCTCATGTCGCTACTGGTGATATGCTCGCGATCTTGGAGGAGGGCAACCGTGATCTGTTTCCCTGAAAAACTGCGGATAAAAGCGACGTATTCGTGTAATCGATCCATTTCCCACAACGGAAGGCGAATCAGAAGATTTTTAACTCCTAACTCATCAATCAGGTAGGGAGTCGTGTTAGGCTCTTTGTCCAGATTGACTCCCATCCCGAAAAAATACTCACCTGTAATGGTACGCCGCGGTATAAACGGTATGAGTAAAAGTGCGATTGGGATTGTAAAAAGAGCGATTAAAAAGGTTTTGATCAACGAGGGGAGGGCATTACGGCGCATAGCACGCTTGAGTGCCTTATCACGGATAATTGCGGGCTGATCGGAATAGTGATCCCAGACAAACGGTTCTTTCATGGTGAGATTATAGCGATATTGGGTAAAATAACCGCATTAAAACAAGGGTGAAGAATGAATATTTTGGTGGTTCGAAACGATAAACTGGGTGATTTTATTACCGCATTGCCGACTTTTTATGTGCTTAAACACTATAACCCATCCAACCGTATTGTTGCCCTTGTTGCTCCACTGAACCGTAAATTTGCCGAATCGTGTGTATTTATCGATGAGGTGATTGTCGATACGGGTGATGATATTTTAGAACTCGCTTTTAAAATCAGAGAAGCAAAAATTGATGCTTCGATAACCCTTTTTTCCAATACCCGGGTCGCTTTAGCTCAATGGATCGCCCGTATCCCGATCCGCATAGCCCCTGCTACAAAAATAGCCCAAATCTTTTATAATCGCCGAATTACTCAGCGTCGAAGTGAAGTAAAAATGGCGGAATTTGAATACAATTTGGAACTTGCCAAAGCACTTTTCCCCGATGTATCGTTGAACTTCCCGAAACCGCTCTTAACCTTTGACGATACGGTTTTTCAAACCTTTTGTGCCGAATACAAAATTACTAAAAAAGTCATCGCATTTCATCCCGGTTTCGGGGGTTCTTCGGATGCGAATTGGAGACTGGATGAATACATGGAATTAGTCAAAATTGCTGAAGCGGATCACAATTTTGATGTTGTCATGACATTCGGACCCGATGAAGAGAGCTTGTATAATGAAGCAAAAGCGTTGTTGGGCGAGAGTCGGGTAGTTGTGTACCGATCCCTCGGGAGTGTCGTCGATTTCGCGGCGCTGCTCAGTCGATTTAGATTGTTTGTAAGTACTTCGACGGGAACCTATCATTTGGCGAGTGCAGGGGGATGTGAGACGTTCACCTTTTTTGCCGATACCCTTTTTGCTTCATCGTCACGTTGGAAAAGTATCGGTGATGAGAGTAAACAGCACCATTTCATGATCCCCACCGATGCAGTTGGAAGAGCTGCAATGTTTGAGAGAGTTAAAGTGGAGTTGAAAAATCGCCTTTTAACACTTTCTTGAGTCTCTTTTTAAAATTTTTGACCCGTTTGTTGGCATCGTTATGCCGTTTCATCTCAGCGATCGTGGTTGCTTCATCCAATCCACTGAGTCTCGCGTACTCACGCCCCATGATCTCCAGCTCATCATCAAATGCCCATAGTTTGTTAAAGTTTTCACACCCCTCTAGCGGGCATATCGTTTTGAAAACCATTCGATTGATATCGACGATGGAGAATTGATAGCCCACATCTAAGCGTTTGATTAAAATATTTCCGGGGGAGTAATCCAGGTGCCATACCCCTTTTTGGTGCAGATCGTAGGTATAGGCGGCAAAGGCGGTGAAAATCGCCTCCCGATCTTCAAGGGGCTCAAGCAGGGGGGTGCGAATCGTAAAATCGTAGTCGAAATATTCGCTGATAAAAAAACTCTCATTGAGCAAACCGGACTTGAAAAATTCAATGAGGGCTATCGGCTGAGGAGTTGAGATATCGAGTTGTTGTAAACGGAGCGCATTATGATACGATTTGAATGCTTTGCTTTTACGGAAATAAGTGTAAACGATACGGTTGATAAAATGGGGAACTTTAAACGACTTGACAACAGTTTTAATCCCCTCTAATTCAATAATTTTCAGCTCGTTTCGGGCTTTGTGAATACTATGATTATCTCCAGAAAATATTTCTCTGATCGACTCAAAAGAAGGTTTTAAAAATAGGTAGCGTTCAAGGTAGACGTATCGGATGTTCATAATAGTGTGAAAAGTCCTTAAGAGAGGGTGTGATATGATACTAAAATTAGAGTTGAATCATACTGAAAGGCATGGATAATGGGTATTTCCGTTGTTATTATCGTTAAAAACGGAGGAAGCACACTTCATCGTTGTTTGGAAAGTTTGATGGCTTTTGATGAGGTTATCCTTTACAACAATGGTTCTACCGATGATACCGCACTTATCGCAGCTTCTTATCTCAATGTCCGCTTGGTCGAAGGAGAATTTATCGGATTTGGGTCGACCAAAAATGCCGCAGCGGAGTATGCCAAGTATAATTGGATTCTTTCGTTGGATGCCGATGAAGTTCTTGAAGTGGCAATTATTCAAGAGATTATGGAATTAGAACTTGAAGCCAAAAGTGTTTATACACTGTTGCGAAAAAACTTTTATAAAACCACCGAGATCGCTCACTGTTGGGGTGCGGATAAAATCGTTCGTCTATATAACCGACAAACGACCAGATACAGCGATAAAGCAGTGCATGAACATATTTTAACCGATGGGCTGACTATCCAAAAACTTTTTAACACTTTTAGTCATTATCCTTATCAGAGTATCTCGGAGTTTGTTATCAAAGCCGATCGCTACTCTACCTTGTTTGCGGAGGATAATGTTGGTAAAAAACGCTCGTCTCCAACGAAAGCGTTTTTTAACGGACTTTACTCTTTTTTCCGAACCTATATCCTCCGACGGGGCTTTTTGGACGGCTATGCGGGGCTTATCATCGCATTTTCTCATATGGTGACTAATTTTTATAAATACATCAAACTCTATGAAATGAATCGAGAGTTGAAATAACAGAAGAAACTTCAGTAGAAGATCGGTTTAATAGAGATTTGGATAAAATCTAATCAATTAAAGTAAGGGAATAAGGGGATTTTTAATGAAAATATCGGTCATCGGAACGGGATATGTCGGATTGGTCAGCGGGACATGTTTCGCCCAAATGGGAAACAGCGTCACCTGTGTTGATATCGATCAAAATAAAATCGATAAACTGACTCAAGGGATTATTCCGATTTATGAGCCCGGCTTGGAAGATATGGTTTTGGAAAACTATTCAAAAGGGACATTGAAATTCACCACCAATATCGCTGAAACCATTGCAAATACTACTATCAGCTTTATTGCAGTTGGTACACCAATGGGGGAAGATGGAAGCGCTGATTTGCAATATGTTCTTGCTGTAGCTAAAAGTATCGGAGCACATATGCAGCACTATATGGTGGTAGTTGATAAATCAACCGTTCCGGTCGGTACAGCTGAGAAAGTGCGTGCAGCAATCCAGATTGAACTTGATGTGCGCGGAAGCGATTTGACATTCGATGTTGTCTCCAACCCTGAGTTTCTAAAAGAGGGTGCGGCAATCAAAGATTTTATGCATCCTGATCGTGTCGTAATCGGTGCCGATAGTGACAAAGCGATGAAAGTTATGCATGATTTGTATGAGCCGTTTATGAAGAATCATGACCGTTTGATAGGTATGGATATCAAAAGTGCCGAGATGACCAAATATGCGGCCAATGCGATGCTCGCGACCAAAATCAGTTTCATGAACGAAATGTCTAATATTTGTGAGCGGGTCGGAGCGGACATCAATAAAGTGCGTAACGGGATCGGAAGTGATAGCCGTATTGGATACAGTTTCATCTATCCGGGATGCGGATACGGCGGCAGTTGTTTTCCAAAAGATGTTCAGGCACTCGCGAAAACGGCAAAAGATTTCGGTTATACCCCACGAATTTTAGATGCCGTTGAAGCAGTTAACTACGATCAAAAACATGTTATTTCCCAAAAAGTATTGAACCGTTTTGGGAAAAATTTGGAAGGTAAAACGTTTGCGGTATGGGGGTTGGCATTTAAGCCTGAAACCGATGATATGCGTGAAGCCAGCTCTATTACGATCATTAACGATCTCACGGCTGCAGGAGTCTCAATTGTGGCATACGATCCGAAAGCGCGGCATGAAGCGGAACATTTTTATCTCAAAGGCAACAGCCGTGTAAGCTATGTGGATAGCAAATATGACGCTCTCAAAGATGCAGATGCCGTGATACTGGTGACGGAGTGGCAGGAGTTTCGAAGCCCCGATTTTGATGAGATGAAAAAACTTCTTAAATCGGCTGTTTTCTTTGACGGACGTAACCAGTTTAATAAAGAGCGGATGAATGAGATAGGATTTGAATATTTTCAAATCGGAGTCTAAACAGTGAAAAAGGTACTCGAACTTTGTCTCTCTCCCGACTTGGGGGGGCTTGAACTCTACATGGTTCGTGCATCACACTATCTTAATGCTTTTAGCGTTATCAACAAAAACGGTAAATTAGAGCAATATTATCAATGTGCCGAGTTTCAGTATGCTCAAATCGGGTGTTACAGTTTTATGAAACTGGCACGTCTTATTGATGAACATGATATTGATATCGTTCATTTACATTGGACGAAGGATATTCCTATAGCCGTTATGGCAAAACTCCTCAGCCGTAAAAAACCAAAATTGGTACAAACCCGTAATATGCGGATGACCCGTTTCAAAGATGATTTCTATCACCGCTTTTTATATAAAAATATAGATAGGATGCTTGCCGTTACCCATCAGGTAAAAGATCAAATCGAGAAATTTATCCCTGTCGATATCCGTCCCAAAGTTGAAGTCCTTTATATGGGAGCTGAAGTACCAGATTACCTAAGTACAGAAGAAAAAGAAGCATTTCGTCAACATTCTGGGTTTGGGAATGAGTTCATCGTCGGTATCGTAGGGCGTATCGAAGAGGCTAAGGGGCAACATTTGGTACTTGAAGCTATCAAGCAACTCAATTTGGCGGGTATAGCGTCTAAGGCGCTTGTTGTCGGTCATGCGATGGATCATAACTATTTGGATGAACTGCGGCAACAGTATGGGGAATATGCGGTTTTTACCGGATTTACACATGAGGCACAAAAGTATATGCAAGTATGCGACGCTCTCGTTTTGGCAACGGAAAACGAGACATTCGGATTGGTGCTAATCGAGGCGATGATGTGTGGTATCTGTGCGCTGTCCAGTGATAGTGGCGGTCCGTTAGAAATTATTGATGATGGTATCACCGGTATGTTGTTTAAAACACGCAATGTGGCGGATTTAACTTTGAAACTGACAAAATTATGCAACGATACAGAAACAAGAACGCGCTTAGCTTCTGCGGGCAAAATGAAAGCACTTGAGAGATTTGAAAGTGAAAAACAGTTTGAAAAACTATCGACTATTTTAAGTGGAGAATTCTAAATGTATTTGTGGTTATGGACGAAAGGTGGATATTCGACAAAAGAAGCACGAATGCGTGCTGCAGAAATATCTCATGAGCAAATTCATTCGATAGCACTAATCCGGCACGGTGCGATCGGCGATCAGGTCGTATTGCGCCCATTGATATGCGAGTTGCGAGAACTTTTTCCTAATGCCAAGTTAACTCTTAGTTTGATTGAGAGTTATCAATACGGGGCTCCTGTTGATATAGTCGATCGGGTACATGTTGTATATAAAAAGAAGAATGGAAAGAAAACATCGAGTTGGAATCGGTTCCAACAAATCACAGAACTGGGTGAGCACGATGTTATTATGGATTTATCAGACAGTGCATTGTCCATTTGGGTAGTTTTACTTAATAAAGCAAAATTTAAAATGGGATTTCCATATCGAGCATATCGAAAACTTATATTTAACATGGTTTTACAGCGTTCTGATCTTTTTTTAGAAACTGAAAATATGCTCCATTTCGCCTATGTTTTCGGTGCACGAGGGAAACGACCATTTGATTATGCTTTTCCGAAATATCTTAAAGAGGTGGAACGGCCTTACATCTGCTATTTTTTTAGTGCATCCATGGAGAGTAAGTGTTGGCCGAAAGATTTATTTATTTCCCTGATCGAAAAAATGGCGGAACGTTATCCCAAACATAATCATGTGCTTATGGAGGGTATAGGGAGCCACGAAAAAGCTGATGATATGATTGCGTTACTTTCTGCGTATCCAAATGTAACGAAACAAATACCGCTGGACTTAGATAGTGTTTACCCCTTTTTAGGAAAATCGACTATGGTAGTCGCTAACGATACCGGTGTACGGAATATGGCGATTGCAGTAAATGCACCAACACTAGGGATATTTAATTCGACGAGTCCGTTTCGCTATTGGCCAAGAGATACGATTCATGATATCGTTTTTGACAAAAATGGAGGCAATCCAAGTGTCGAAATGGTATTTGAACAGTGTATAAGCCATTTGGCATATCTCGAACAACAATAAATTAAGAGATGGGGAACGGATGAAAATTCTTTTTATTAACAGTTTATCAGCAGATTATGTGCAGGATTTGACCTATAGCGGATTAGTTAAAGTATTCGGTGTAAAAAATGTCATTGATTATCGATGGAATAAAAAATATCATCTCCCTTATAAAAAATACCCCAAAAATCTTGGTTATGTAAATAACTCATTATTTCAAGCGCTCTTTAGGGAAATTGATTTTAAAACCATTGATTATGTATTTATCGGATCGTGTAAGGTAGATGCATTTCAAACGTATATGGAGATTGCTCCGAAAATACCGGCATCTACACCGGTTGTTTTTATCGATGGAGGGGATGGAAGTGAGGTCGGGATTGACTTGACTGTTTATAAGCATCCTACGTTGTATAAAGAAGCAATTAATATCCGTCCTCTTGACGTTATATTTAAAAGGGAATATCTGATAGACGGAAACTATGCTCCAAATGTATTTCCCCTTCCGATGTGTTTTAATCTGGATCGTTTGCCGGTTATACCAAAGGGGTATAAATATGATGTATCATTTTGGGCAGTTGAATCCCATCCTATTCGAATTGCAGCATTGGATCTATTGCAGGATAAATTCGACTGTGCCGCAAATGGAACGGTTCGAAATCAAAAATTCAGCAAATACAAGCGTAAAGGAAAGTTTTATCTTCAGGAACTTGCCGCGTGTAAAATCATCCTGAACCTTCGAGGTGGCGGATGGGACACGATGCGATACTGGGAAGTCCCGGCTGTAGGTGGCTTTATGATGAGCCAAAAACCGGGAATTGTTATCCCTAATAATTTTGTGCATGAAAAAGAAGTTGTTTTTATACAAGACGATTTGTCTGATTTGATCGATTTGTCTGATTATTATCTACGTAATGATGCGAAGCGCGAAGCGATCGCAAAACGGGGACATCAGAAAATTCTTGATTTTCATACGGATATCAAACGTATTGAATATATCTTCAACACACTTAAAGAACTTGGAAAATGAAAGTTAGTTTAATTGTTGCAGTTTACAAAGATATTCAGGCGCTTTCACTAATTGTTGAAGCGTTGAAAACGCAAACGTATAAAAATTTCGAGTTGGTAGTAGCCGAAGATAATGATTCTCCGGAAATGAGGGCTCACGTTGAGTCGATAGTGGGTATTGAAGTTCAGCATACCTATCAGGATGATCTAGGTGTAAGAAAATCACGTTCTCAAAATAACGGTATTTTAAAAAGTACAGGGGAATATTTGATTTTTATTGACGGAGATTGTATCCCTTATTCAACTTTTATTGAACGGCATGTTCAACTCTCAGAAGAAGAGTGTGTCATTAGTGGTCGACGCGTGAATTTAGGTCCTAGATACTCAGCTAAATTGCGAAAAAGCAGTTTACCACCTTTGGAGCTTGAAAAAAGTTTTCTCTATAGATATCCGTTAATAGCCTTTGATTCACTTGAAAGACATACTGAAGCTGGGTTTAGTATCGATCCGAAAGGCTGGATTTACAAGAGATTTTTTCGTGACCGTAAATCTAATACATCAATATTAGGGTGCAACTTTTCATGTTTTAAAAAAGATATGGTTGCCATTAATGGATTTGATGAGGGGTATGGCTCGTCACCTCTTTCTGATGATACTGACTTACAATGGCGATTCGAAGGTTATGGATTAAAAATCAAAAGTTGTAAAAATGTTGCCAATGTTTTTCATCTTTACCATCCACGAACCACTAATAAATCAAATCCTGATACCGTCGAAGCGTTATGGCAACGTTTTTATCGAAACAAAGCAGATAATCGATTTATCTGTGAAAGCGGCCTAAACACTCATTAAAATCGCATTTTTTAGTTTTGGATAATTGGCTCGGATACTGTAGTTGGTATCGATATGTATACGGGCTTTTTCTCCCATTTCTTTTCGGATAGCACTATTTTCAATGAGTTGTTTTAATAAAACTTCCCAATTTTCTTCTTTTACGAGATAACCGCTTTGAGAATCTAAAACCACTTGAGAATTAACTCCTACATTAGATGCAATTGAAGCAATTTCGATTGCTCCGTACTGTATCAGTTTGAAACCGCATTTTCCTTTTGTCCATTCACTTTCTTCAAGCGGCATGAGACCGATATCAATCTGTTGCAAATCGGCAATTTCAGTTTCAGGTGTCCATTTGATGAAATCGTAAGGAAAGTCAAAACTTTGGTCTGGTTTATGGTCGCAGATGAATAAAAAACGGGTATTCTTATTATCGCGTAGAACCGTTTTAAGCGCATGCTTGAGTTCATTGCTAAAAAACGCGTAGTTTCCACTAGTTCCAGTCCATCCTATCGTCAGAGGAACTTCATTTAGTAATAATTTCGGGATAAATTTTTGAGTATCGATAGCTGTGGGAATGATACATGTGTTTGTATTGATTTGTTCGGTATACGATGCCAAATAGCCATTTCCACATATACAGAGCTTGCTAAGGCGGATAAGAGCATCAATTTTTACTGAATTTTGTACAAAAAGCGCATCATCAAAATCGAAAATTAGATTTGGATTGATTTTAGCCAGCATCCTTTCAAAAAATACACTTTTATCTTTGTCAGAACTCATAGGTCGCTGCATGAAAATTGCATCATATTTAGTCGCTAACCAAAGAAGATAAAAAAATCTTCCTCTTTTGAGCAGAGAACGAAATACTTTTGGAACATATTTGTTTTTGTACTCAGCAAAAAATACATCAGCAATAAAATCTTTTTTGAGTTCTTTCCAATAAGCAAAAACTCTAAATCGAGAAGAAGCCTCATTTTTATTTTTGACGATAAAAAGTATTTTTTTCAATATATATCCTTATTAACTATATAGTCTTGTTCTATAATACCATATGCCCCATGCATATTTTTTTATAAGTTTGATATGTTCTGTTTGTTCTGCCATAGCAAAAATATCATTTTTATAGAGATTTAATAGGGCAGAAAGCTTTTTATTGTAAAACACGTTTGAAAATTTTTTGAGTTCGATGATTATTTCTTGCAGAAGCCTTTTTATTTCAATATCTAATATACTTAAAGATGCTAAATCAGTTAAAATATTTATTTTATGCTGTATATCATTTTTCTTTTGCTTTTCTTTGTAATACAGTTTTTGATGCAGCATATATTTTTTCTTTTTTTCATTTTTTGTCAGTTGAGTATCATGTCTTCGATAATATACAAGTGGCTCTTTATAGTAGTCTATTGAACCATAGTTTGCCGCGGTAAATGCGATCCACCAATCAGGATATACGGTTTGAGGTAAAGGAATAAGATAGGGGACTAATTCACGTTTAAACATGATAGTATGCCCGGAAACACAATTATCGAAAAAGAAAGCTTTCGGATTACTCCCTCGTATGAGTTTATGCTTTTGGGGAGTGTAAGAATCCAATACTTTACCATCTTGATCGATGGCTTTAGAGGTTGAGTAGATGAGCACATTGTCTCCGATATGGTCAATTAATGTTTGAAGCTTTTCAGGCATCCAGATATCATCCTGATCGGAAGGTGCTATGAAATCACCGTTGCATAAGGAGAGAGCTTTTGCAACATTTTTATTAACGCCTATATTGATTTCATTAAAATGGCATATGAGCCCATATTTTGTTTCGTATTCTTGAAGAATTTTTTTGGTTTTATCAGTAGAACCATCATCGCATGCAATGACTTCTATATTTGTATAAGTCTGAGAAAAAATCGAATCAAGTTGTTCTCGTAAAAAACGTTCTCCATTATAGGTAAAGATCGGAATAGAGATGAGAGGTGTTTGACTCATTTCTGTATAGATTCTTTTACAATATGAATGATTTTTAGCTGGTCGTCCCGTGATAAATCTGGAAACATGGGAAGGCACAAAATTCTACTTGCAATATCCCTTGAAATTGGAGTATATTGTTTTGGTTCTATGTAATTCAATGTATCGAGAGAAGGATAAAAATAGCGTCGAGGGAAAATTTGATGTTCATTAAGTTTTTGTTGAACTTGCATTAGCTGTTGTTCATTTTTTAAAATTATCGGAAAATAACTATAATTTTCAGATGCATCAGGATTGTGAAGTTGAAATTGTACGGTATCTTCCAACGTTTCAAAATAGAGCGAATAAACGGCTTTTCTTTTTTCATGAATATATTCGATATCATCTAAAACACATAATCCCATAGCGGCTTCAAATTCATTCATTTTTGCATTGGTACCAAGTTCTGGTATTGATTCGGCATTTTGGATACCGAAATTGATTAGATAGCGCGCTTTTTCAACCAATGTATCATCATTGATAACGAGTGCACCTCCTTCAATCGTGTGAAAGAGTTTGGTTGCATGAAAACTGAGTGTTGAAATATCCCCAAAATTTAGGATACTTTGCCCTTTATATTGAATACCAAAAGCATGTGCAGCATCATAGATTACCTTTAGGTCATTACGTTTGGCAATAGCGCTGATTGATTCAACGTCGCATCCATTTCCAAAAACGTGTACGGGTACAATAGCAGACGTATGCGGAGTTATCAGCTTTTCGATACCCGTAGGATCAAGATTTAATGTTTTTTGATCAATATCAGCGAAAATAGGGAGAAGTCCATTTGTTACCAAAGAGCTAGTTGTTGCTACAAAGCTAAAAGGAGTAGTAATAGCAAATCCCTTTATTCCAAGTGTACGGTATGCGATTTCCATGGCTACTGTACCGTTTGAAACTAATATAAGATTTTTAACACCTAAATATTCGGCAAGACGTTTTTCCAATTTTTGAACCAGTGGACCATTGTTGGTTATCCATCCTGACGCATAAATCTCATCAACATATTGTTGAAATTTTTCTTTATTTGGTAAATAAGTTTTTGTAACATTTATCATTTATAATCGCTTATTGTAGTATGCCGATAGTATAGCTTAAAAGAATCATAGAGATATATCCAAATATTACTTTGCTGCTTGGCTGTTCTACCTTATCGGTTATGATGTTTTTATCAGTAGTAGAAATAATAATTAGCATTGTGAAGAGGATAGGTAAAAAATACCAAAAAGATCCTAAAAATCCAACAAAAATCATAGCAATTAGAGCGACTGTTTTTAAAGCATTTTGTTCTTGATCAGCTATCCTGTATCGTGCGATTTTATAGAGTAAATAGATATAAAATGCAAAGCCTATTACTCCAAACTGCATGAATATATCTAAATATTGGTTATGTACATCTCTGTATTTTTGAATTGGATTATTAATATTTTCAGGCTTAGAACGTAGTTCCGAAAGTTGATCCCCGGTTCCGACCCCAAATAAAAAGTTTTCAGAGATTAACTGAATGCTGGCTTTTGCTTTTAATATTTTATCATTGAATGAATAATCTGATGTACTACTCAAATTATTTGCTGTTTTCATGGAAACAATGGCGTTAATGGTATTGTCTATCCTATGTTGGAATATTCCACCAAATTTATACATAAAAAAAACAATTATAAGCGGAACACTGAAACTGCTAAAGATTATTTTTAGTGAAGTTTTTTTTCCGGTTGTTTTCAAAATTATGGAGAGTATTAAGAGGAAGTACAAGATATAACCTGTTCTCCCTCCAATAAAAAATAGATTGATACTAATAGTCGTAAAAAAAAGAAAATTAATCATTTTAATATTTCGTGTGCAGGAATTCAAGCCCTTATAGAAGAAAATTGAACTGGACACGGCGAGCAAAACACTGTACCATGAATGTTCAAGAAAGGGGGATGGTTCACCGTTCATAAAACCATAAAATAGAATTGCTAAATGGGAAGATTTCCATGGAACGTGCAGTGTATAGATATATCCATGAGGAATAAGATTAAATTGCATAAGATAAGAGAGCCCTTCGCTCAGCATAACACCAATTAAGAAGCTAGTTATCAATCTGGAATAAAAACGTTGATCTAAAAAAAGAAAAAAGAAAAAAGGGTAGAGAAGATAGTGTGAATATTTTAAGGTAACGTTTGCAAAATCATTGTCACTGGTTCCGCTCACCCATATATAATGTACTAGTGCCATAAGAAGAAAAGGGATTACAAGCGGATGTGATAATGAACTGCTGATGTACTTAAAATAGTGACCACGAATAAAGAGGAGAAAATATGCTATTGTAAAAATAAATGAGACAGCATATCCATGTGGCGCAAATGGGACAAAGAACATATAAACAACTGCTAAATGGTTGAGAAGTATATTTACTTTATTTTCATTAACAGCCTGAAATTGGTTATATATATAACCAATTTTGCTTTTATAATGGAGTATTTTATTCAATTGATGCTCAAATTTTTATTTATTATAATTAGTTTCTAATTTCATTCTACTGAATTGCTTGAACGTGTTTACTTGCAAATAAGTTTTGTTTTATATTATATTGGACGAACTCGTCATGAAATATTTTTATCGATGCTTTATTGCTCCAATGCGTGTCATCTGCGAAATAAATATCCCTTTCTTTTTTTAAGGTATTTGATAAGATTGATTTTGTATCAATGAAAATATACCGTTTTGTCAAAGGTTGGGTAATATCAAAAAAATGATTTTTTGGATATTTGTTGTTTTGGATATATTCTGAATATAGATCGTATTTGTCAGCAGCTATCATTACGAAAAGCTGAATTTTTTTGGATGTTAATAAATCGGATAAATGATTAAAATTTTGGTTCATTTGAAGAATATTTTTTTAATTGATACTATCGAAATATTTTATATCGTCTTTGTAAAAAAGAAGAGTTTTGTTTGCTTTGCAACTGAATAATGAAGTATTTAAACTCACTTTATATACATTCGAATTATTAAAAGCATTCTCTGAATAATTGTAAAGTAAATTATATATCGGATATTTATAATTTGCAGTCGTTATGAATTTTGGTTTTTGTATTTGTGGATCGGAATCACCCCATTTCCCCTTTTTTAAAGTATTGTAAAGTTGGGTAGAAGATATTTTTGGATTCCAATTTAAAGGTTTGGCATAGCGTTGTATAGCTGATCTTTCAACCGATTCGATTAAAACTATTTTTGGGTGTATCGTATCCAATAATCTTGTTTTTAATAGAGCGTTTAAAGTTTCAATAGCATTTTCTCCAAAGAGGAGAGCCGGGATATTTAAGACATTGCAATTGTAATAACTGGCAATATAATCTTGGTAATAGGCATCCGGTCCTTCTGCACCACCATTGGAAAAAGAATCTCCAATGGTTAGTATATCGATTGGTTCTCCCCGCCACTGTGAGAATTCAATGTGATGTCTATGAAGCGTATTTGTATTTTTGCGAGGCTGCATAGAATCGATTTGATAACCTATTCTTGCCAAATCTCCTATATGTTTCTCATCACTAAAATTGAGCAACTTTGACGTATAAAAATTCCAAATAAGTGCATGATATAGAAGAAAACAACCAACTATAAATAAAAAAAAATTGACGAATTTAATTTGACTCATACGAGAAAAATTTGAATTTTGTTTAATCATTTTTTTTGCAGGAATTGAATATTTCATTAAGTTTAAATCTTTCCGTAATAAGATGTTGTTGTACATTTTGAGATGTGATTTCAGTACCAAAATCTTTTGGCGCTTTTCCTCGATCTTTTAGAAAAATCCGATTAAATACAAGACTTCCTACATTTGTATTGGCATGTGAACTGTCTTCAAATTGCATAGCATCGGTAGTGATAGAATTAACAGTACAAAAATCGGTATAAGGATGAATAGAAGCTAAAGATGTTTTCCAATATTCAAATGTTGATCCTAGCCCTATTCCATAAAGCATGTATATATGTTCATAATAAACGGGACTTGTATAAAGGATACAGGTGACATTATGTTCATGACAATATCTGATTGTGTCTTTCAAAATTTTAATTTTTTGATTTATTGAATTTGGGTTTTTAAAAGATTCGGACTTTAAAAATTCAGATTTTGTTGCATAATAATGCATCATTGAGTGGATTTTGAAAAGTCTTTGTTCTAAACTTAACGGATTATCGTGTGGAGAAGAAGTTGATTTTATACTGGATTGTAGAATAGATAAACTTTTTTTGAGCGTTTTATAATTAAATAAAGAGGTTGTATAGTCATTCACGTAAATACGATTGCTTAACCGTTCTCTTTGAAAAGCCGGATCAATAGGTTTTGTAGGATTAAAAGCAAAAAAATCAAGAGACCAAACAATAGTTTTAACATGTTGATAATCAACCATATATCGGATATATGCAGCTTGTTCATCAATGGTTGAACCGGCTAACGAATAATTATATATTGGTTCGTCTAGATAAGGGGCTAATTGGTATGGCTTGAATTTTCCAATCCGAGAAGTCCCTATCATGATCGTTTTAGGGTGAAATCGATTGGCGATATAAAATTTATTGACACGTTCTGATATTAGTGTACTATCCGGTTTG
This sequence comes from Sulfurimonadaceae bacterium, assembly GCA_963845295.1. Lineage (GTDB taxonomy): Bacteria > Campylobacterota > Campylobacteria > Campylobacterales > Sulfurimonadaceae > Sulfuricurvum. Next base: position 59,437 of record CAWJRP010000011.1, read on the forward strand.
TTTAGTTTTTTCAGATGATGGTTGAAAATTTCGTAAGGGTTAACAATAAAATTGATTACTCCCATCACACTTAGAGAGAAGATGATTGCCAATATAAAGATTTGAATCCAATTACGTGCTAACAAGAATTACCTTTAAAAATTGAAGTATAAAAACTCACTAATTTGGGACATCATTGACACTGCTGTTAAAAATATTATTATAGTAAAAAATAAATTCAGCGTGCCCGGTTTAAAATTTTGCCATTTTTCCATAGAATTTTTTAGTTTTAGTGTTATAAAAAACCCTAAAAGTATATAAGCAGTGGTTTGAGCTTTTCCATCAATATGTTCAAAGACTTTACCGAATTGAATAAAAGGTAAGTCGAAGTGATTGAGAAATTTAGTATATTTTTCAGGGAGCATGAGTCCATGTTGTCCAATCATGCCAGCGAGAATATTATGTGCCATGTCCCAATTTTTAGCCCTAAAGAAAACCCAGGTGATATTGATGAAGTTGAAAGTAATAAACCATGCTAGCAGAGTATTCATCTTCAACCCAAATTGCTGCCAAGCACGATGAATGACGATAGCAATACCGTGAGAAGCTCCCCAGATGATAAACATCCAACTGGCACCATGCCAAAGCCCACCTACGAGAAAAACGGTAAAAAGGTTGCTATAGGTACGGAGTTCACCGTTGCGGTTACCCCCCAAAGGGATATAGATATAATCACGAAGAAAGCGCGAAAGGGTAATGTGCCAGCGTCTCCAGAAGTCTTGAATGTTGAGTGCTTTATAGGGGCTGTTGAAGTTGATGGGAAGACGGATATTAAACATCAGAGCTACCGCTAATGCCATATCTGTATAACCGCTGAAATCAAAATAGAGTTGAAACGTATAGCTGAGACTCGTTGCCCAAGCTTCAAAGAGATTCAGAGATGCTGCTGTATTAAATCCTGCATTGGCCCACTGAGCAAACGTATCGGCAATAACTACTTTTTTAAACAGACCGATAGAGAAGAGAAAAAGACCTGCGGAAATATTTTTGTAATTAATAACTTTACTCTTGATCGAATCAAACTGAGGCATCATCTCTTTGTGGTGAAGAATCGGACCGGCGAGAAGATGAGGGAAAAAAGTAACGAAGAGTGTATAGTTGAGATAATCCATCTCTTTGACTTCATCGCGATAAGCATCGACCAGGTAGGCGATTTGAGTAAAGGTAAAGAAGCTGATACCCAAAGGCAATACAATATGCATTAAATCCCAATGGGTACTCCAAAAGAAGTATTGGCATTGGCAATGAAAAAGTCCATGTATTTGAAATAGCCGAGTAAAATGAGATTAGAGGTAATGCCAAAAGCCAAAAGAGCTGTGCGAGAGACTTTTTTTCTGTCATGGATAGAACTATTTATTTTAGAAATAGAAGAGCCTACGGTAAAGTTAAAAAGGATAGAACCCAAAATAATGGGAAGATAGATGATATTCCACCATGAATAGAAAAATAAAGAGGCAAATACCATCCAGCCTTTAGCAGCTTGGGTTAAACGCTTCTTATTCAGCCAAAAATAGACGGCAAATGTTATCGGTAAAAATAAAAAGATGAACTCAAAACTGTTAAAGAGCATTTTTATCTTTTTCGAATGAACGTATAATTATTCATTTCCACTTATTTTTTCTACACTCTTCAATGTACTCTTGGATTGTTCTTTTCGGTGCCCATCCTAATGCTTCCGTTTTTGCTGACATAACATCTGCAGTCATCCGATTTCCTTTGCGTTCGGGAAGCATATTAATTTCACCACCGAATATTTGAGCAATCTCCAACACTGAAAATGCTTCGGGGCTTCCTATTCCGAACTCATCTCCATAGCCATTTTCACCGACGAGTATAAGTCCATCGATAATATCATCTATATGGGTAAAGTTTCTTTTTTGCGTTCCGGGGCTAACAATGGTTAGCGATTCGCTGTTCTTCATTTTTTCTTTGAAAAGAGCAATCAAGGTTGCATATTTGCCGGTTTGGATTTCTCTTGGCCCATAGACATTGTAAAAATAAGTAATTGCGTAAGGAACATTAAACCATGCCCCATAATTCATTACCAGTTCGGTATTAGTTGCTTTTGTCCAAGCATAAGGTGATGCACTTCTTCCAAGTCCGCCATCGCCAAATTTCGTTGAGCTTCCTGCGTAGAGGATCTTACACCCGGCTTTACGTACAAACTCTAGTACGGCGAATATACCGTCTTTGTTATAACGCCATACTTTTTCGATATCATCGAAACTTTGCTCGACCCTGCTATATTCTCCAAGGTGGTATACCATGTCCGGATTAAATGTAACAAGGGTGCTTATTTGTGCAGTATCGCCTTTGATGTAAGTGACATTGGGAACATGGTTGGCTTCACTACCGGTAAAATAGTTATCCAAACTGTATACGTCGTAATTTGGATTTTTTGAGAGTCTTTCGCAAAGGTGGCTACCGACAAATCCAGCGCCGCCTGTAACTAAAATTCGTTTTTTCACTATATGATCCTTTTTTATTTTAACAATTCATCTTGTTTTTTATGGATCCATTTTCCGCGAGGTTTGTCCATATATTGAAAATATTCATTGGTAAAACTTCCCTGAATACAAGTATATTTATTATGACGGTGATTGACTTCATTGTTATCGATAGCTCTGTTGAGTACGGTCGGTCCAGTTAAATCGTACACTCCACCACCAATATTTTTACTTTCTATATTATCAACCGTAATATCGAGCGCTTTTTGTAAATAGGGGTTTTCTTTTGCACTCGCAATAAAATAGTTGCTGTAGTGATGTTTAGTCATTAAGAATAGCTCTTTATCATCGGGTTTAATCATTTTTGAGAGGGGCCACACAGCATGGGCATCAATATCCATATAGACACCACCATAGTAATTCAGTGTAAACAGTCTCCAAAAGTCGGCTTGAGAAGCACCATCGGTCAATTGTTCAAATGCATGCGCCATTCTTTCAGAAGCATACGTTTTAATAAACACTAAACGATCTTCAGTACTGACATAGCGGTACTCCCAATCCGGTGAGATTAAACGGTTAAAGAGATAATTGATATAGACAGGTAGGGTAACATTGTTTGTATAATTTGTTTGCCAAATAATTTTTGGGATAACAGACTGTTTTCCAGAAATGAGGGCTTTACTATAAAGCGGGATTGTAAATCTTTTGTTTTTGAAAATGAAATGGAAAACATAACCAAAAATTTTGATAAATACTCCAAAAAATTTAGCCAACCTATTGATAATTATTGGAAAAATATACAACTGTCTACCTTTAGATTTTTTAATCTTTAATAATTACATATTTTACTATAAAAATCCTTATTGAACACTAGGTTTAGTGCTAAACAATGTTCCTAAAATTAGACGACTTATGAATGTTAATTGTTAGTTTGGTAGCATTTTCCTTTTCAGTGTAAAGATATATAAAATTGATATAATAATCGCTGTGTTTTGTTTATGCATAGTGTTCATTAAAGTTTATCGTCATTTTTTTTAAATTTGGATTTCAACTCGGTATATCTCAAAAAACTCGTTTTCCCATACTTTTTGATAATGGTTTCTACGGATATAATCATCCAAGATATCTCGTTTCATTGATACTGATTCAATTGGTAAAAGAACTTTTTCTTGTGGCCATGCGATGCCAAAATTATCATATTTTGCACGAAATACAATCGGTCTCATTACGGTTGAATGTTCATAGGATTGAAGTTTTGCTTTTATTGTTTTGGGAGGCAGAGTTTCTATCCATGTTGTATCTATCATAGGTATGGTTTGCGTCGCATAATAGATGATAGGTGTTGAGTCACAGGATAATAATATGTCATCCTTTTTGACATATTTTTGGAGATGATCGAGTGCATCTTCGAAAACGTTGACTCTCTCCTTTGATGTGTAAACGCCTACTAATTTAGGATGATGGAAAGAAAATAATAATTGCGATTTTGATTGGTCGTTATAGGTATGTGTAAACCCAAAATAAATAAGTCCTATTGAAAAAAGTGAAATAAAAGAATTTTTAACAAAATTTATATGATTTTCATAAAGAGGAAAAGGATGTTTCAAAAGAGTTAATGAAGAGGGAAATTTTTTAGTTGATACATAAACGATGGCAAGTGTCAGTGACAAAGGTAAATGATAAATAGCGAATAACAAACCGGAATCAGATCCAAGTGTTCCTAGGAAGACAAGGGGAAAAGCCAATAAAGTTAATAAAAATAAATCGTATACACGTTGCTTATAATAATCATATAGACCATATGAGAGAACCGCCATAGTAATTGCGTATAAATAATACACAATTTTTCCTTCCGCGTGTAATAGTATAGGGAGCAAAACAAGCAAAATCAGTGTATTTACTCCGTATTGCCATTGAACATTTCCTTTCTTTTGACTCATATGGAGAAGTAATAATGCAGTTACTATGATAAATATCAGTTTAATAGAGAGAAAAATAATTGTTTGTATGTCTTTGAATAATAGTAAAAAAAGGCTATGCCCGGAATGGGAATTATCTGAAGTTGCATAAAAAAGTAAATGATATATGAGTTGCATATTATTTATAAAATAGTGTAAATGTCCCAATGCAGCCATGGAACTTAAAACGGTTGCAAAAGCACTTGCATAACCCAAAAAATACAGACTACTTTGTAACAATAAAGAGTGAGAATTTAAAGTGTCTTTTCGTAAATAATGATTTATTAATAGGAAGATATAAAAGCCTATCCCCAGAATATTAGGCATACGGATAAAAAAATTAAGTCCTAAAAAAAACGAAGCAATGAAAATAAAATAGGGCTTGTTATCTGTCAAGCCAAAATAGAGAAAATAAACGGCAATGAGATAAAAGGTGAATGTAGCAGACTGATAGCTAAAAATATGTAAAGTAGGTGTTAAAGTAAATGCACTAATCAATAAGCCTATTAATATTACATTAGTATGGAAGTATTTGTTTAATAATTTATAAATGATAAAAAAGTTGATATAGACTAGAAATAGATCTGTCACTTTATGGGTAATTAATCCAAAGTGAGAGCCAAAAAGAGACTCTGCTGATGCTCCGATAAGCATTGTTAGCCATAGTGCAGAGGAAGATTGAATCGCTTCGTAATGATCAAAAAATAAAGCGTAGTTGGCAACCGAATAGCCCGTATCGGTTATGTCTAATCCCTGAAAAATAGATATAAGAGGATAGAAGATTATCAGTGAAATCAATATCCATGTCAGACGGCTTTGTAATATCACTATCGAGCCTGAAAAAAGATAAGAATGCTTTTAATAATATGATCTTTGTCTGCATCGCTTAGTCTGTAGTACATTGGTAGTCGGATAAGTTTTTCACTTTCAGCAGTTGTGTATATGTCATTTCCGGAAAAAGTAGAAAATAATAATCCAGCCGGTGCACTATGCAATGGAACATAGTGGAAAACTGCATTGATAGCATTTTCTTTTAAGAAGTCTAAAAGTTCAGTCCGTTCATCTAGATTTTTGACTTTGAGATAAAACATATGGGCGTTATGCTGACAATGCCTAGAAATCTTCGGAAGTTCGATGAAGCCTTGTATCTCCAGCTCCTTCAGCCCCGCATAATAGCTTTGCCAGCTGCTGAGCCTATCGGCATTGATCGCCTCGGTCTTTTCGAGCTGTCCCCACAGATAGGCGGCACTGATATCATTAGGCAGATAACTGCTCCCGATATCAACCCAGCTGTATTTATCGACCATCCCTCTAAAAAACTGGCTGCGGTTCGTCCCTTTTTCACGGATTATTTCCGCCCGTTCTACAAAGCGGTTATCATTAATAATTAGAAGTCCCCCTTCACCGCCGGTAGTATAGTTTTTGGTTTCGTGGAAACTGTAGGCACCCATGTGTCCTATTGTCCCCAGTGCTTTACCTTTATAGGTACTCATCATCCCCTGCGCCGCATCTTCGACGACATAAAGGGCATAACGCTCGGCAATTTCCATGATTATATCCATCTCACATGCTACACCCGCGTAATGGACCGGAACGATGGCTTTGGTTTTATCGGTAATCGCCGCTTCGATTTTCGTCTCGTCAATGTTCATCGTATCGGGACGGATGTCAACAAATACGATCCTGGCTCCGCGCAGTACAAAAGCATTCGCCGTACTTACAAAAGTATAGGAAGGCATAATTACTTCGTCACCTTTTCGGATGTCGAGGAGTATCGCCGCCATCTCCAACGCATGAGTGCAACTTGTTGTCAAAAGGACTTTTTTACATTTCAGCTTTTCCTCAAACCATAGATGGCACCGTTTTGTAAAGTCTCCGTCCCCGGAGATTTTTGAGCTTTTCATCGATTCTAAAACATATTTTTCTTCATTGCCTGTAAAAGGCGGTTTATTAAAAGGGATCATTTTTTTCTCGCAATAATAAATAAACTTCCGCCGAACACATTAGGTACATATCGATTGATTTTATTTTCTACGCGTGCCGTTAAAAGCAAGAGTGCATTTAAAATCGGATTTATCGATATATCTTTATTGATCTCATCGCTGTTTACATCGTTTCTCTGATCTTTGTTGAGTAACCGCCGCAAAAACAGCAAAGGGACAATGGTTATAAAAAAATAGCGTGAACAGACAATATCGAATCCGTTTTCTTTTAATTTGTCTTCCAAATCCTTTTTCGTATACCGTATTTTGTGACCTGCGATCGCATCGTCTCGGTTCCATAACCACATATGAGCTGGCACAGTTAGTACAATGTTTCCGTTTTCTTTTAGCATTCTGTGAACATTTTGCAAAGCCAACGAGTCATTTTCGATATGTTCCAAAACATCAAACATACATACGGCATCAAATTCATTTTCAAAAGGGGCTTTTAGCAAATCAAACTGATAACAGTTTTCTATTCCATACCCTTTTGCGTACTTCAAACCGTTTAAATGCATTTCTCCGACACATATATTTTCATATCCATTGAGTTTTAAATATCGGGATACATTTCCGGTTCCAGCCCCTATTTCTATGATTTCTGACGCTTTGGATACATAGTGGCTCATGTGGGTGAGAATAAACTCTTTTCGTGCGATAAACCAAAAATGTTTTTCTTCTTGCGCAAAAAGATTATCCAGTCCTTTGGCATTATAATCCAGATGGTCTTCTTGTGCGTCATCATTGAAAATTTTAATGCCATCAATTTCTTTATAATTTACTACTGTCATTAGGCAGTCCTACTGATAAAATACACGCCAGCAACTATCAAAACAATACCGATAATTTTATATGCAGTAATTGGTTCTTTTAAAAAAACGATTGCAAATAAGCTAGTTAAAATAGCTAATCCACCTACAATGATAGGGTAGGCATGAGAAAGTTCAAATTTTGTCATGGCAGCCATCCAAAAAAATGAGGCAATAAATCCACCCAAAAAACCGCTAAATATGAAAGGATCAAAAAGGAGTTTAAATAAAAAAACTATTTTTTCGCCAAATAGTTCTGGTAATGCACCATACTTAACAATTCGCCATTTTAAGATCAACTGACCATATACCGTAAACAAAACAGTCCCTAATATGTATAAATAGCCCATTATCGAAAACTCTTCATAAACGATGTCGCATTTGGACCCTCATTAAAAATTAAATCTAAAATCGATACTCCATGCTCAAACGGTGAAAAAAGTTGATTATATTCACTATACTCACTGTAATCCATCCACTCTACATGAATATTCTCTTGTTTCGCCAACTCTTCATCAAAATAGTCTTTTGCGGCAGGGCCGCTGATATATACATCGGCCTGACAATCTTTGCATATGCCGAGTAACCGTTCCGTTTGTCCATCGACCAACTCAAACTCACTTGACCAGCGTATTTTTGTACTTATCCCTAATACATCATTAATCGCCATAATAAATTTATAATTGATTTGACTTAAATATTCTTCATCACTGCGCAAATAAAGCTCTTCGAAACGGTCTTTGTATTCTTTAAAATATTTAGTTTTAGTATAATTCAAGGTTATTGTCTGCCAATGTTTTTTAGCCCAATCTTTTTCACTCACCTTGGTTTCATTGATTTTTTGGAAATATTTGCCTTTTGCTTCCACGGGGATTGTTAACCATAATAGGCCGTTCGGTGTTTTAATTTTATTCCTATTGCGCCAGTCTCTGCGAGTGTATTGCATATCATCGTACAGTATAAATTCATCGACCATATTGATAAGATCAAAATACCCTTTCCAAGGAATATAATTGGATTGTAAAATAGCTATTTTTTTCATTCTTGCTCCATGCAGGCTAATCCGAAACCGTCTTTTCCGTATTGGTTTCCATTGTAGAGCATATATCGCTTCCCTTTATGATCAAAGACAAACGGATAGCAGATCATCTCGCTGTCCCATCCCTCATCACTGACATCAATTCCCACTTCATCAAGCTTATTATCCCATTTAACGCCGTCATTACTGAACGCGTATCCGATCCGATATTTTGTGCCGTCACCTGAACGATAGGAAAACCACATATGGTATCCCTCGGAATCTTTTATGACACTGGGGCGTGAAAATGCCTGAGCCACCCCCAGTTCATAAGGAATAGCAAGCCCATGCTTCTCCCAATGCTCGCCATCCGTTGAAGTAGCATATTTGATCACATGCAGCATTTCGCCGTTTCCGGCTTCCCACGTTAGTGTAGAACCGTACCACATTTTGTATAGTCCTTCATCCTGCATAACCCATGGATACGATAAACTTACGGGGTCTTCTTCATCACTCTCCATAAAAGGCTCTTTCGGATCAAGCGATATATGATCAGGCGTGTCCAAACGCAGTCTTCCAACATCACCGCGCCAATGTCCTCCATCACGTATCTGCCAACCCATAAAGAGGATATAGTCGTGGCCGTTTGCCGAATAAACGTTGCCGATACTCACACCGTGCGAATAGAAACTATCTTCATCACCATGCACAAAAGTCGTTTCTTTCGCTTGCCCTATTACCGAGCATGCCGCTATATCGATATCCGCATATGCTACCGAAGATTTGTTATTGGCGTCACGGGCACTAAAGTAAACACGATAGACATCATCATGCAAATGCACTGCCAACGGATTGGATGCATGCGACAGTGAGAACTTATCGACCGGTTGAAACCGGTAAATCTGCCCCATTTTTTGCCATTTTATCGGTCGGTTATTCAATATCTATACCTTCAAATATATTCATAAAATGAATATTTTTAAATTCATGAAATATATTTTTGATTTTATTCTCATGTTTTGGATTTACCAATAAAACCAAGTTTACAGGCTGATCGCACTTACGGAAGATTTCTTTTGCCGCAACAGATGAGATGACTTTCTCGCCCTGATTGAAGTCATCGATATAATATGAAATTTTATCATCCAGCACCGTATAAGGAATGATTGTTTTGGCAATTTCCCCGTATCCGAACGCAAATAGCTTATTACTTGAATTGTGTGTAATGATATTATCTATATTGCTTAAAATTTTATTGATATTTGCGATATTGGTATTTTTTTCAAATACAAAAACAGAATTATGATCAATGTCGGCTTTTTTACATACATACAAACCAATATTTGAATAGGATTCTCTTCCCAGCTCATAATTTAAAATATCAAATCCATGCGTTTTGAGCAGCTTGCTAAAATTATTGTGGGAAAAATGGTAAAGATGATCCATAAAAAAAAGATCATAATTAAATTTATCTTGAATCGGAAGGGCAATAATCATTACTCCCCCATCGGCTAGTAAGTTGTTTGATTTTTCCAAAAATAACTCTGGATTTTCCAAATGTTCAATAACGCAATACGAGATGATTAAATCGTATTTTTCGGTATCGCAAAGAGCTTCATAACCGATATTTCGGACATGTGCCTTCTCCGAGGCCAAGAGAGCCGCTTCCGTACTTGGCTCTATACCGAATTTATCGGCAACATCAAATTTGTCGAGCAGATACCCTTGACCGCATCCGATTTCAAGCATGTTTGAAAATAGCTTGTTTCCGAGAGGCTTCAGCAACGAAGTTATCCATTCGTATACAAAACCGCTTCGTGTACTTTCGACGTTATCTTTGCTGACAACGGGCGTATCTATATTGCGACTTGGGCAATATGTGTTTTGATAAAATTGGCTCCAATCAAAATCTACCTTTGTTCTGAGTGTTCCGCATTTTTGACATTCTTCTTTTACCAAAGAATGATTTGTTTTTGTACCGTCACTCATATACCCTATTTCGAAAAAAAGGGCTTCTTCGAATAGCGGGCTTTGACAAACACTACAACTTTTCATTGGCATATTTTTTCATCCTATTGTTTCGCCATTCTACATCATCAATAGGTACTTGAGAGGTATAGCCCAGTAACTGCGCTAAAAATTTATCATCCGAAAATTTACCGTTTAGTGCTTTTGGAAAATCATAAAATTGTTTTAATAACGGAATTTGATACTGATGGTTCACGGCTCTTCTAATTATGTCTGCCGAGTTATAGCCCGCTTTATGGAACAACATGGAATCAAATACTATCACCGACCCGGCTTTTGCATTTGCCGTTACGGCATGCTTCTCGATGTATCTATCCGATGGTAGGATTTCCGTCTGATGCGTATAGGGAACGACTATTGTCCCCCCTGTTTCCGGTGAAAAATCATCGATACAAAAAAGAGCATTGATAGAAAGTGGATTTGATATAACATAATTTTGATAAGGGAGGTCCCGATGCCATGAACTTTGATGATGTTCTTCATTGGGGGTATTGATAATTGCGTTTTGAAGATTTAAAATGAAATACTCACCTAAAAATCTTTTGACAATCGATAGCACGATGCTGTTGGTCGCTATGTTAATAAAATAGTCATCATATTTCAGAGGCATACGGCATAAGTTTTTTTCATTTAACACATTTAGTCTGTCCAAACCGAAAACTTCGGCTTGCTGTCTATAAATGCTATCTATCTTATCCCTGTAAATTTCTAGCTCATTTTGGGAAAGAGCCCCTTCGATAATGGCAAATCCATTGGTTCGAATCTCTTCTACATATAAATCTATATCAGACTCACATTCGGCTTGTTTCAACGCTCCGTAAAACTTTTCTTTCATGATTTGGCTCCTATATCCCTCTCAACCTGTTGCTAGGCACTTTTGCTGGCTCGGTCGGAGTTGCCATATATACTTTATTGTCTTCCGTATCTCCGAGTATTAAAGCTCCCGCACCGATAACATTGGACTTGCCTACTTTAATGTGATCTCTCAAGGTCGCATTAACTCCGATAAACGTGTTTTGACCGATTTCTACCCCACCGGATATAACAACATGAGAAGCAATAAAGCAATTGGCTTTAATCGTGGAATGATGCCCTATATGATTGCCGCTCCATAAAATACAATTGTCTTCGATAGTGACGAACGGCTGAACGGTATTGTCTTCAAAAATAAAACAATTTTCCCCAATTTTTGCATTGCTAGAGACTGTAGCCGCCGGGCTGATATAGGATATGAAAGAATACCCTTTTTCTTTAGCCTCTAAAAATTTTTGCTCTCTTAACTTATTTACTTTTGTATAGCTCAAAGGAATAAATATTTTAAATTCAGAGGGGGAATAATGATCTGTTATATTCTCAAAGGCAACAACAGATAAACCATGCATCTCATCTTGCGTTATATAATCTTTGTCAACTGTAAAAGCGGCAACTTCATATCTTTGATCCTGAGACAGATAAAAATAGGCTATTTCGGATATATCTCCAAGTCCGAAAATAATGACTTTTTCTGTCATTAATTTTTCCTTACCAGTATTGTGAACTCGTATAAATTATAATCATGAAGCAAAGCGACATTTTTTGAAAAATTTCTTTTGCAATAATCAAACAAAAACAATGGATCTGCATAATAAAGATCATTTCGCATATATTCTTTATCAGAGTATTTCGTCAAAACATTAAAAGAAAACCCCTTATGACTTTTTTGATTCATATTCTCAAGTGTATGCAATATATACGAAAGCCAGTCAGCTTCACTGTGTTCCATTTTTACATTAAAAATTCCACTTGCGACAGAATAATCAACATCCAAAATATCTTCTGTTTTGGCAATATGGATAAATTTTCTGTTTTCATAATTTTGATAAAGTTGATGAGCACTGTCGATCATTTTTCCCGATAAATCATACCCGATGTATGAGAAGTTAGGATACATCTCAGCAAGATGTTCAGACAATTTACCGTAACCGCACCCAATATCAGCGATACTGAAATTATCATTATCGATAATACTCAGCAACTGTGTGAATCTTAAAAGCTGACTATCTTCCTCATTCCAGTCCACCCCTTTAGGTGTAGTTCCATATAGTTCTATTTTCTCAGTATAGTATTCTTCTATATTTTTATGCAAACTTGTCATTTTCATATCCTAGACTTCTCTCATAAATATTTTTTGTGATCGTAAAAGGTCTGTTTTTAACTTCAATAAAAATTTTTGAAAGATATATTCCAATTATACCAAGAAAGAATATAATCAAGCCTCCAAAAAACATAACAGCAACAATAAGAGATGTCCATCCGTCGATTCCTGTATCGTAGAAGAGTTTTCTATCAATCAGATACAGTGCATAAGTGGAGGAAGATACGGTAATGGCTAATCCAAAATTAAAAATCAGCCATAACGGTTTTGCTGTTGATGATATAACAGCATCAAACAACAATGAAATTTTTTTGAAAAATGGATAGGTTGTCGGGCTATGCGATAATTTTTTAACATGATGCTGTTTTGTTTTAAACCCGTTGAGAGCGACTACGACACTAAAAACCAATTCTTGTTCTTCAAAACGTACCAGATTGTCTACATAGTTTTTTTTCATTAATCTGACAGTTAAAAAATTCTTTGGTATTTTTATTCCACTGAAAACATTAAACATTTTATAGAAAAAGTTGCCGCTCCACTCTTCAAACCATCCGCCTTTACGACTTTCTTGCACGCCATAAACCACATCTAAGTCTTTGCCTTTATGTAACTCTTCCCAAAACTCTCCTAAAAGCTCTGGTTCTTCTTCTAAGTCGCTGTCTATGAGAAACACGAACTCACCTTTTGCATGAGAAAGCCCAGTCATAATAGCTTTATGGTGACCAAAATTTCGTGACAACTCAACTACTACTACTTTCGGATCCTGACGATGTAATGCAATTGCTTTATGTAAACTATCATCCGGTGAACCATCATCAACAAAAATGATTTCATAATCATCCGTAATCTTTTGTGCTTCTGCGGATATACGCGCATAAAACTCATTTATATAAGGTGAGGATTTATAAAGAGTGGTTACTACAGAAAGCTTCATTTATTTCAGCCTCTCAAATTTGTCTAATTCGTCTAATTTTTCCCACGGGTAATCGCTTTGACCTACTTGACCACGGCTGGCAACATCGGCATAAAGGAATGTCTCTTCGCTTGGGTGGTCAAGATCAAACTTTCTTGTGATCCAGTTAGGGGTCAATGAAAAATTATCATGAACAAAGGATGAAAGGATGTCATCATTAACTCCATCGATACAGGTACCGCTGGTATCTACGGCAACCGAAGTTGGTTTGGCAACACCGATAGCATAGCTGATTTGGACAATCGCTTTTTTAGCTAACCCTGCTGCTACGATGTGTTTGGCAATCCAGCGTCCGGCATAGAGGCCTGAGCGGTCAACCTTGGTATAATCTTTCGAACTTTGTGCACCACCGCCGATAGGGGCATAACCGCCGAAACTATCGACGATCAGTTTGCGTCCCGTCAAACCGCTGTCATGCAAACTGGAGTGAGAGACGTATTTACCCGTTGGATTGATGTGGATAATACATGTTTTTGGATCGAAAAGGTTGGTCGGCAATCCCGTATCGAGGATCAACTCCATGATCAGTTCACGTACCTGCTCGATATTCATCGTATTGACACACGGAGCGGAGACGACGATAGTATGAATCGATTGGGGGTTACAGTTTTCAAAGTTATCTTTGACCCCGTAGTCCATCGTTACTTGGGTTTTGATATCGACACCGAGTTTATGAGGATGGGCGAGGGCATAGTGATACACTTTTTCCATCAACATGCGGGCATAAGTAATCGCACTTGGCATGAAGTTCGCCGTTTCACAGTCGGCATACCCGAACATGATCCCCTGATCTCCTGCCCCTGTCTCACCGTCTTCCTGATCTACCCCCTGATTGATGTCAGGAGATTGGCGGTTGAGGAGGACTTGCACCTCTACATCATCAGGATGGAGGCACTCTTCTTTTGTGAAATGGGGATGACCGTTGTAGCCGATCTTTTTAAGGGCATCGAGGGCGATATGTTTATACTCCTTGGTACTTAGCTGTACGTTAGAGGTGACCTCTCCTCCGATGATGACATGTTTCCCCGCTACAAATACTTCGCTGGCGACGCGGCTTTTAGAATCACCGATGATGAGACGATCGACAATACTGTCGGCAATGATATCGGCACATTTATCGGGGTGACCTGGGGAGACGACTTCGGAGGTAAAGAGGTACATAAACTGCTATTTCCTTGTGAATATTTCGTATGGTGACACTAATAAAAATATAAAACTAAATTTTATCAGAAAGATAAAGTATTTTTTTTTCCCATTCAAAAGCTGTTTGACAAATCAAATTTAAATCATCATATTGAGGAATCCAATCGAGAACTTTTTTGATGTTAGTGTTATCTGAAATGAGCAAAGCTGGATCACCGCTACGACGTGGTGAAATTTTTACCGAAAAATCGATACCACTTATTTTTTTTATGGCATTTATTACCTCATAAACACTAAAACCATGACCGTAGCCGCAGTTTAAAATGATACCTTCCTTTCCCTGAGATAAATATTTTAATGCTTTCAAATGCGCTGAGGCGAGATCATCGACATGGATATAATCACGGATACAGGTACCGTCCGGCGTATCATAATCGGTTCCGAAAACAAAAATTTGATCTCGCTGTTCTAGTGCGGTTTGAGCGGCGACTTTGATTAGATGAGTAGCATTGGGAAAGCTCTGTCCGATTCGGTTTTGTACATCAGAACCTGCTACATTAAAGTAACGTAAAATGACAAAATTAAAATTTGGGTTTGCAGAAGCAGTATCTTGTAATACTTGTTCACTCATGAGTTTAGTCCAACCGTATGGATTGATTGGATTGGGTTTTGTTGTCTCTTTTACAGGCATTTCGGTGGGTTCACCGTAAACGGCAGCCGTAGAAGAAAATATAAATTTTCCGACATTATATTCATTGCAAAGTCGGATCAAATTGGTGGTATTGACAGTATTGTTCATGTAATATTTAAGTGGATTTACGACGGATTCTGGGACGACTATGGAAGCGGCAAAGTGCATG
The DNA here is from genome assembly GCA_963845295.1 of Sulfurimonadaceae bacterium. Taxonomy (GTDB): domain Bacteria; phylum Campylobacterota; class Campylobacteria; order Campylobacterales; family Sulfurimonadaceae; genus Sulfuricurvum. The sequence continues at coordinate 74,828 of CAWJRP010000011.1, forward strand.
ATTGCATCAAAACGGTTGGCTAAAAAGATTTTTTCTATTTCTGCAAAATTTGATAAATCGGTATGATAAAAGCGAAGGTCACCATGTTTGGCTTCTAAGGCGATTAATTCGAGTGTATCAAGAGTACTTTGGTGCCCAGTGGATAGATTATCGATGATGGTGATATCATAATCAGTAGTTTCCAGCAGCTGCTTCACCACATGACTGCCGATATATCCGGCTCCACCGGTCACTAAAACATGCATTTTTTAAACCTTTTTACTATATTTTTTTAAATACCACTCTATCGTTTTCACAATTCCGGTATCAAAATTCTCATCGGCTCTCCATCCCAGCTCTGTTTCAATTTTGGTCGCATCGATGGCATAGCGACGATCATGACCGGCACGGTCTTCGACGTAGGTGATTAGACTACTATAGCTTTTTCCATCTTCTTTTGGCTTCATTGTATCGAGGAGGGTACAAATACGTTCCACGATTTGATTGTTGTTACGCTCATTACGTCCGCCGATGTTATACACTTCGCCGCTTCGTCCGGTATGGTAGACCAGATCGATCCCTTTGCAGTGATCTAGAACATAGAGCCAGTCACGGATGTTTTTACCGTCACCGTAGATAGGAATATTTTCACCTGAAAGTGCTTTTCGGATAATGGTTGGGATCAGTTTTTCATCATGCTGTTTTGGACCGTAGTTGTTGGAACAGTTGGTGATGACGGTGTTCATCCCATAGGTATGGTGATAGCTGCGCACGATCATATCGCTTCCCGCTTTAGAAGCACTGTAGGGGCTATTAGGGGCATAGGAGGTCTCTTCGGTAAATAAACCGCTCTCTCCTAGTGTTCCGTACACTTCATCGGTACTGATATGGTGGAAACGGCATCCTTCGTATCCTGTTTTATAGACAAACGGTTTTTCCATCCAGTGTTTATAGGCAACGTCGATGAGGGTAAAAGCTGCCGTTGACATTGGTCTGAACAAATACCCCCGGATTTTTGATCGAGTTATCGACATGACTTTCTGCGGCAAAATGGATCACTCCACGAATATCATACTTGGTAAATAGTGATTCGACTAAAGCACTATCGCAGATATCTCCTTGGACAAAGATATGACGCTCGTTTTGTGGTGCATCAGAGAGATTGCTCATATCTCCGGCATAGGTGAGGAGATCGAGATTGATAAGACGAACATCGGGATATTTATTTAAAAAGTAAGGGACAAAGTTGCTTCCGATAAATCCGGCACATCCGGTGACTAAAATGGTTTTCATTGATTTTCTCCTAATTTAACTAAACACTCTTTGAGTGAATCTCTCCAATACGGGATGGAGAGATTGAAGTCATTTTTAATTTTTGTTTTGTTCAGCAGTCAGTAATGCGGACGGGTTGCCGGTGTCGGATACTGATCGGTGGTGATCGGATTAACGTCACACTCTATACCGGATAGCTCAAAAATAGCCTTGGCAAAATCGTACCAACTAGCACATCCTTCATTAGAGTAATGATAAATTTCTGGGGAAGAATTTTTTATTTTTGGAAGGATATCGAGAATTGTTTTGGCAAGATCACGGGCATAGGTCGGGGTACCGACTTGATCGAAGATGACACCGAGTGAGTCTCGCTCACGACCTAAACGTAGCATTGTTTTAACAAAGTTATTTCCAAATGATGAGTAGACCCATGAGGTACGGATGATGAGCGTATTGGCTGGAGCGATACGGCAAGAATGGCATTTTCACCGTCCCGTTTGGTTCGTCCGTAAACTCCTTGGGGATCTGTTGGGTCACTTTCGATATAGGGACGATGATTTTTTCCATCAAAGACATAATCGGTTGAGATATGGATCAGCTTGCTATTATTTCGTTTAGCGATTTTAGCGAGCATGGATACAAAACGATGGTTGATCGTATCGGCAAGCTCACGCTCGCTTTCGGCTTTATCCACAGCAGTATAGGCGGCACAGTTAATAATCGTATCAAAGTGTTTGCCCTCAAAATAATCTTCCATTTTGCACAGATTACTGAGATCAAGAGTATTTCGATCAGCTAAACGTGAAATGTATAGTGTGGATAAAGGGAACTGAGTTCTCGAATTTCTGAACCTAATTGTCCATTGGCCCCGGTAACGAGAATCTTAGACATGTATTAGAGATTCTCGCTGAAATCAAAGTGATCGGCATCCACAAATAACGGTTGTTTGGTATCTTTTACAGAGAGTTGGAGTTTTTCTTTTGGAATGATCCAGTCAATGTTTAACGCAGGATCATCAAAAGCAATTCCGCGATCACACTCAGGGTTGTAGTAATTATCGACTTTGTAGGCAAAGGTACATGTTTCAGAGAGTACGATAAACCCATGGGCAAATCCTCGTGGAATCAATATCTGACGTTTGTTTTCACCGGACAATCGTACGGCTACGTGTTGACCGAATGTCGGGGAACCTTCTCGTATATCGACAGCCACATCGAGTACTTCACCTTCGATGACTCGAACCAGCTTTGTCTGCGCATGAGGCGGTAGTTGATAATGTAGTCCGCGTAGAACACCATACGAAGATTTTGACTCATTATCTTGGCAAAATGGGATGCTAAACCCTAAAAATTCGGAAAGTTTGTCGGCACGAAATGTTTCGACAAAATAACCACGTGTATCACCGTGTACTTGTGGCTCAATGATAATTACATCAGGTATTTGAGTACGGATGAAAGTCATTAAAAGGTTTTTCCTTCATTAGCTCTGCGGATCAAGTATTGTCCGTACTGGTTTTTGCTCAAAGGTAGTGCCAATTCGAGTAGTTTCTCTTTGGTAATATATCCCATTTCATAAGCGATCTCTTCGATACAGGCAACTTTGAGCCCTTGGCGGTTTTCGATAGTTTGGATAAACATACTTGCTTCGAGCAAAGATTCATGGGTTCCCGTATCTAGCCACGCATAGCCGCGTCCCATTAGTTCAACTTTGAGCGCATTCTGTGCCAGATAGGTTTGATTGACGGTGGTGATTTCCAACTCGCCCCGATCGCTTGGTTTGACATTTTGAGCGATCTTTACGACACTGTTCGGATAAAAATAAAGACCGACGACGGCGTAGGAGCTTTTCGGATGAGCGGGTTTTTCTTCAATCGAGAGGACATTCCCCTCGTTATCAAACTCAGCTACACCGTAACGTTCAGGATCTTTAACCCAGTACCCGAAGACGGTCGCTTTATTCTCTTCAGTGACGTTTCGAACTGATTGAGCGAGCATTTTAGTCAGACCGTGACCGTGAAAAATATTATCGCCGAGCACTAAACAGACATCATCATTGCCGATAAAATCGGCTCCTAAGAATAAATGCTTGTGCAAGCCCGTCAGGGGAGGGCTGGACACAGTATGAGAAATCCATCCCAATATCCGATCCGTCACCTAAAAGCTCTTCAAAACGGGGTAAATCATGTAGGGGTTGAGATAATCAACACTTCTCGTAATTCCGGCAAGCATCAAAACAGAGAGGGGATAATAGATCATCGGTTTGTCGTAAATGGGGACGAGCTGTTTACTTACCCCTTTGGTAATGGGATAAAGTCGTGTACCGCTACCACCGGCTAAAATAATCCCTTTCATGCAACCTCTCTCTCATATGATTTTTATTAATGTTATTATAGTGAAAAAAGATTAGAGGGCGATTTAATCAATTTTGAGGCTTATTTTGGAGATAATACGCTCATGAAAATATTAATGATTGACCAAACTGGATTTCAGCTCCAAACCCGAAAAATGTTATTGGAAGATTCTATTGATAGCTGTGTTGTTGACACAATATCCACGTTAGGTGACGTTTTTATTGCTTTCCAAAAAGATAAATACGATGTCGTCATTATCGATCACGGGATCGAGAACGGGCAACAAAGTTTTGATCATATTTTACAAATTTCTCCCCAACAGCCTGTATTAATCGTTAGTGATGCAATTCAATGTGCTATTAGTCGTTGTGAAGATTGTGTTAACAATCATCTTATGCGCCGGTTGTTTAATCCAACACCGATTAAAAATATAGTCCGTATGGTTGAGGGGTTTATGAATTATCGATGCGATCATTATGATGCGGAAACTAATAAAATCAGAGTTTAAAAAAGTTCCCTCTCATTGAGAATAAGCGCATTTTTTACAAGATGTCTTTATCAATGTGAATATTACTTAGTTCCAGTGCGTATAAAATGAGAGAGATATCAATTTTCTCGAAGTTATTGCATACTAGCCGCTTTAAATATTCTCTCTCAGAGTGTTCCACCTTTTTAAAGCTGGATAAAAATTTACCTTTTCTGGAAATGAGAAGATCGGTGATATCTTTATCCATTTTGATATCTTTCATCACACTTTTAATATCGGTTTCGAAAAGAGCATCGAGCATACTGAACATGCCGGCAAGGTATGCCTTGTCTTTTTCACTATGATGGGCTTCCTCTTCCATCTTTTCAGCTCTTCGTGTTGCAATTTCCATGATACTTTTAGAGATTGGATTATCGGAAACTTCGGCATAAAGGTATAACAAGAGCCATCGGAGAAGTTTATCTCTTCCTAAGAGGGTGATGATTTGTGTTATCGATTCAATATGAGTTTCGAATTTCCCGTGGTTATTGATAAATTTGACCAATTTATAGGAGAGGTCGGCTCTTTGCTTGATATAAGATTCTATTTCATACGTTTGACCGTCATTTTTGATCAATTTGATGAGGTGTAAAATGATCATTTGTGTGGCATCTTTATACCTATTCATCTCGATCACTTCAGGTTTATGAAGATGGTATCCTTGAAACAGATCAAATCCCATCTCTTTATAATATTTATACTCTGCTTCTGTTTCAATTTTTTCAGCGAGTACTTTGATCCCCATTTGTTTGATTTTTGTCATAACATTTTTTAAATTATCTTTATCTGCAGCTAAGAACATCAATTTTTAGAATATGGATATATTTTAATATCGGGGTGAATTTTTTAATCATTATCACACTGCAGTCAAAATCATCTATCGCAATTTTGAACCCTCGTTTGTTGTATTGTTTAATTTTGGAAATAACCGGTTCACTCAGATCCGTTGTCTCTAAAATTTCCAATACAAACCGATCTTTATCTAAAATATCAATGATGCCGGAAGTGAAGATATGCTCATCCATATTGATAAAGGCTATGCCCTCTTTGCCTAAGAGTTCATCGATATGTATATTGGTCAATGTGTTTAATAGCACTTGAGAGGTAGCCCGGATATGAGTCGGGAATTCTTTGATTCCATGGGCATGGTCTCTAAAAAGGAGTTCGTGGGCAAAAACTTTCCCTTGACGATTGAAAATTTTTTGTTTTGCCAAATATACAGTATTCAAAAGAGGCTTCCTTTTAGAGTAAAATTTTAGAAATTTATGAATCAATATTAGGATAATTTATAGGTATATCGACCATTTTGTGAAAAAGTTTTTTGGAGTTAAAATGGGGTGGCTCCGAATGCTGGATTCGAACCAGCGACCAAGTGATTAACAGTCACCTACTCTACCGCTGAGCTAATCCGGAACAGTAAAAGAAGAAAAGTATCATAAGTGGCTCCGAATGCTGGATTCGAACCAGCGACCAAGTGATTAACAGTCACCTACTCTACCGCTGAGCTAATCCGGAATGTTTATGAGGGCGCAATTATACGCTATGTTGGGCTGAATTGTCAATAACAAAGGGCTTATTTAGAGCGTTTTCGATCAATATTTGCAGTTGGGGTGAAAAAGATCACATTTGAGCGCTCGATTTGAGAAATTTTACCTTGAAGAAGGAGATTTTCAAAGCGTTGTTGGGACTCGGCATCAAAAAGAGCATGGATGTCATCGGTAGTCAAAGGGCGTTTGTCGAGAGTCGTGAGTATTTCCTTATCGCTGTATCCACTTGGAGTCGATGAGGCATGGGTACGTGATACGATATGGATCGGTAATTCCGAATCAAAATGATGAGAGAGGGCGTAGAGTTCCACAAAACTCAGCCCCTGAACGGCATAAGCGGGTGGGCGATCGATAGTTCCGATGTCGATACGATCACAGTGAATGTTAAGTAGAGCCTGGTTGAGCGCTTCTACTTCACTGAGGGTGTCATTGATCCCTTTAACAAAGAGTATCTCTATAAATAGCTTCCCTTTAAATACGTGTGAAAATCGGGTAATACACTCGATAATCGACTTGATTTCTATCCCCTCGGCAGGGCGATCGATTTTTTTAAATGTTTGGGAGGTTGCTGCATCAAGAGAGAGTTTGACTTGATCGAGACAGAGGAGGGTATTAAAAACACTCTCTTCATGCAAGCAGGCACTGTTGGAGAGAATTAGAGTCTGGATAGTCCCTTTGATCGCATCGATTTGCTTAACCAGTTCATTTAAATGAGGATACATCGTCGGTTCACCGTTAGCGGTGATCGTGATCACATCAATAGAGGGGTGTTTTTCTAAAGCCTCTTTTAAATCGGTAATAATGGTTTCAACAGGGGTGCTTGTATGCTGATGCAACATTGCGGGTGCTGGGGCTAGTTCACAGTAGAGGCAGTCGAAGTTACATTGTTTATGGGATGCAGAGAGGTCGATCCCGAGCGATACGCCGAAACGGCGTGAATGGACGGGGCCAAAGATGGTAGACATAATTAAATCCTGTCATCCTCGGGCTTGACCCGGGGATCCATCTTAAAAAGCGTTAGCTGGATTCCCGCCTTCGCGGGAATGACGAAAGAGAGATTCACTTTTTACTGACTCTCTGGCATTCACGGACGAAGTGGCTGAGCATTTTCAACAGGGACATCGGGGAGAATCCCGTGACCCAAATTAAAGATATGACGTTTACCGCCCATAATATTTTGGATCGCTTCGACACATGCGGTCGTTTGCTCTTTGGAGTATAAACGGCACGGTTCCATGTTCCCCTGCAATACGTATCGATCACCCAATTTTTCTTTGGCCAATGCCATCGGGGTGCTCCAATCGACGCCGAATACATCGAAGTTTCCGTACACTTGATCTAAAAAGGCAGGAATCCCTTTTGGGAACATGATGATAGGAATATGAGGATATTTCTCTTTGAGGTACTCGGCGATCTCCACCATGTAACTCCATGAAAACTCATCGTATTTACTCGGCTCAATTGCAGCTGCCCAGCTATCGAAAATTTGGACGACATCGATACCCGATTGAATCTGTTTTTCCATATAAAGTTTGACGACATCGGTCACTTTACGGAGAATTTTATGGAGTAAGTTCAGGGTTCGAGTACATCATTTTTTTACAGATATTATAGGTTTTCGTCCCTTGACCTTCTATCATATAGGTCGCTAGTGTCCACGGAGCGCCGGTGAATCCGATGAGAGCTTTATTGTCGTCTCTTTCATCAAGCTGTTGACGCAAAATTTTGATCGTCTCATAAACATAGGTGAGTTTAGAAGCTGCTTCATCACCGCCGATCAACTCATCTAAATCCTCTTCGGATGCGATCGGTTTATCAAAAACAGGGCCTTCCCCTTTGATGAAGTCGAGTTTCATCCCCATTTCATTCGGAACAACCAAAATATCGCTGAACAAGATCGCCGCGTCTACCCCTACCAAATCGACGGGCTGGATAGTAACTTCTGCTGCCATATCAGGGGCATGACAGAGGTTGAGGAAATTTCCGGCACGTTGACGCACTTCCATATACTCCGGAAGATAACGTCCCGCCTGTCGCATCATCCAAACGGGGGTGTAAGGGGTCTCTTTACCAAAACATGCATCTACAAAAATTTTACTCATGGTGACCTACTTTGCTCAAAAAATAAAGACCGACAGCAACGGCGGTAATCGAGAGGGCAAGATAAAGTAATTCCAGTGCTCCGGTAAATACGGTATGTCCCACTTTTTGAAAAAAACCGACAACAAGTACCATGACGATAACTTTTGAAATTTTGTCTTTGAGCTGATCGAGTGAATGAACCGCTAAAAGCTGGTTTTCATTTCCCTCTTCATCTTTGGCAGCGTCGATATCGGAGATAAAAAGTTCATACAAACCAAAAGAGAAGATGATCATAACAACGCCGATAAGATAAAAATCAACTGCACCGATGATACCGCCGACTACCTCTTCATGAAAATGTTCAGGATGCGCATGGGTTGTATAGGTATTAATGACATATACGGCAGTTTGATAGACATCAAAACTGGCGATGGTAAAAAGTAAAATTGCTCCGAGTAATCCGAAAACTACTGCTAAAACAATAATAAATCGTGAACTCCAAAGACCCGTTTCAAACACGTTTTCAATGAGATTCATCATCTTGCTTATTCTCCTTGCATTTCTACCCATTTTTGAGCAATTCGTACGGCATTAGTTGCCGCACCGACACGAAGGTTATCGGCAACAACCCACAGATGAAGGACATTATCGCGATAGATATCATTACGGATACGTCCGACAAATGTTTCGTTTTGATCCATACAGAGTGACGGCATCGGATAAATACTCTCGTTCGGCTCATCCATGACAATAATATTCGGTGCTTTACGGAGCAGTTCGCGCGCTTCGGTAGCATCAACAGCACCATCAAACGTGAGGGTAAGGGTTTCAGCATGACCGCGTAGTGTCGGGATACGGACACACGTCGCGCTCACTTCGATATCTTTGTGCATAATTTTTTGAGTTTCATTCACCATTTTGAGCTCTTCTTTGGTATAGCCGTTATCGGTAAATGAGTCGATTTGCGGGATAGCATTGAGGGCAATACGGTGAGGGAATTTTTTCGGCTCCATATCATCGAGTTTAAATGCAAAGAAAGCCTGCATTTGCTCAACAAGCTCTTCCATAGCCGATTTACCGGCACCGGAAGTTGCTTGATAGGTACTGACATCGATGCGTTGCAAATCGTATGCGTCATCGAGTGGTTTGAGGGCTTGTACCATTTGAATGGTAGAACAGTTCGGGTTGGCGATAATCCCGCGATTTCTCCATTGAGCAATATCTTCCGGATTTACTTCGGGAACGACGAGAGGAACATCTTCATACATACGAAAATGGCTGGTATTATCGATAACGACGGCACCTGCTGCTGCAGCATAAGGGGCAAATTCAGCCGATACACTTCCACCGGCACTGAAGAGGGCGATTTCGATTGCCTCTTCGTCAAATACTGTTGGGGTTAACTCTTTTATGACGAGTTCTTTATCGTTGAACGTAACCGTATTACCGGCACTGCGTGCACTGGCGAGGGGAACAAGTTTGGCAAGAGGGAAATCGATCTCTTCAAAAATGCGTAAAATTTCTTCTCCGACGGCACCGGTTGCACCGACGATAGCAACGTTATAACGTTTCATATGGAAGCTTTCCTTGGGGATGATATGGACTCATCCGTGAATATTTTTCCGCGATTATATCCAATGCGGACTTAATATTCGACCTAAGCCACGCGCTTCTAAAAATAGATCTTCGGTATCGATACTCTCTCCGTCGCTTAAAATAGCAGAGCGCTCGACAACGGAGATAAGCTCACGAATATTACCCGGCCAGTTGTAGTTTTCCAACGCATTGCGTGCCGATGTGGTAAATGATTTCATCTCAAACCCGTATTGCGAGCAATAACGCTCTAATGCCGCTTCAGCGATAGAGAGTATCTCTTCACGTCGTTCACGAAGCGGGGGGATATTGATAGGGGATCGTATTGAGTCGATAATACAGATCTTCACGAAATTTCCCTTCGGTAATTTTTGTGTGTAAATCGGCATTGGTAGCGCAGATGATACGGACATCGATTTTGGTATTTTTTTGAGCACCCAAACGGCGGATTTCACGTTCTTGGAGGACACGCAGAAGTTTTGCTTGGAGAGGGTAGGGCATTTCGGCAATTTCGTCTAAAAATAGCGTTCCCCCCTCTGCCAGCTCAAATTGTCCGGTTTTGGCTTCGGTAGCATCGGTGAAGGAGCCTTTTTCAAATCCGAACAGTTCACTCTCTATTAAGTTATCAGGGATAGCCGCCATATTAATGGCGATAAACGGTTTGGCTGAGCGAGGAGAACTTTCATGGATATGGCGAGCAAAGACCTCTTTACCGACGCCGCTCTCCCCTAAAAGCATCATACTTGCATCGGTAATGGCAGCTTTGGCAATACGGCTTAACAAGTTGATCGAGCAGAGGGGAAGAACCTAGAAAATTTTCACTTTTTGGAGTTTCTTGTGCAGGAGATTTCTGAGCTTTTTTAGCAAGAGTTGCCGTTCGCTCGATCGCGGTAACCAAGGTCTCAATTTCGAAGGGTTTGAGGAGAAAATCTTTGACTCCCAGTTGAATCGACTCGATAGCACGTGTTAGGGTGGCATTTCCGGTGATGATGATTACTTCAAATTTTCCGCCGAGGGTTTTGACGAATTCGATACCGTCCATCCCAGGCATATTGATATCGCTGATGACGAGTTCAAAAGTGTCATCGAGTTTTTTTAGGGCATCACGGGCGTTTTTGAAGGTATGAATTTCGTATTTTTCATAGTCGCTCATCGCTATTTCAAGCGATTTACGCATATTGATATCATCTTCAACAATCGCAATTTTCATCCATTACCACCCTTATTTAGTTGCGGCTATTGTAACAGACTCATTATTAAACTCGACTGCATAGCATCGTGTAGGAAGGGTAAGAGAATTAAGTGATTGATCTTGATATTTCGTAGAGGTATCATTGTTTTTAATACGCAGTTCTTGTGATGCGGCAAATTCTACAAAAGCACTTTGTTCTCGCTCTAACAGTGTTTCCAATGTCTCATTAGGGATACGTTTTAAGATTAGTACAGGTGAATCATTGGATGGGTCGCATGGCTTCATTGCTTTTGAGATAGAGAGTGTTTCATTAATAGCTTGAGAGTTTTTGGCGGTGAACCGATACCCTATATAATAGTTATCGGCTCCTGTGCAAAGAGTCGTGATTAATGCAAGACTCGAGAATATGAAAGGGCAATTTCCATTTCGACTTCGCACAGACCCTCTTTAAATGTAGTATTGGTAATATTGGCACCGCGTACAAGTGCCTCAACCGATGTTTTAGTACTGGATTGTTGCAACATCATATTTTTAATGCTGTCTTGACCTTCAACTTGAACCCCTTTAACTCTTTCAGCAATGAGGCGGTACCCATCAACCATTGCGGCACGTTTTGCCAAAACATAGGCTTGTGCAGGGGAAGCAGTAACTGATGGGGCAACACCTTGACCTGTAACAGTGATTACGAGTTCATTTTGTGATTTTAAAATCGGTTCAACACAGTTACCGTCTGTACCGCTGTAAACACATTTGACTTTGGTATCGGATTCATCACTGGAGAAAATTCCCGCGTGAAGTGCGGGAATGGTGAGAAGCAGTGCAATAAGAGCAGAGATTCGCATTAGGGTTCCTTCGGGTAAGTTTGGAATAATTACCAAGTTCTAGCAAATACTATTCCAATACTAATGTATTCTCGCCCTCTTCATTTTCTTCTTCCTCGTCTTCTTTTTTCGGACAACGGGAAATACTGGCGACATCGTCCCCTTTTATAATGTAGACTCCGCTGGTGTTACGTCCCGATTTAGCAATCGTTTGCATATCGACACGGATCATTTTGCCCGCTTTAGTAAGTGCCATCATGTCCATCGTCTCATCAACCATGAGACAGCCTACGACGGTAGTTCCGGTTTTTGCATTGAGTTTCATTGCAATAACACCGGTTCCAGCACGGTTGGTGAGGCGGTATTCTTCTGCAGTTGTACGTTTCCCGATCCCTTTTTCACTCACCATCAAAATCTCTTCTTCATCGGATTTAATGATGTTGGCATCAACGACAACGTCGCCTTCGATTTTGAATTTGATACCGCGAACTCCGCGGGTACTACGTCCCTGATCACGAGTTTTTTCGATTTCGAATTTGATACACTGTGCGAATTTGGTAACGATAAAGAGATACTTGGTCTCTTCATTGGCAATATGTGCAGTAATCAATGCGTCATCATCATCGAGGACGATTGCACGAACACCGTTACTTCTGACGTTCGAGAACTCGCTAAGGGCGGTACGTTTAACAACACCGTTTTGGGTAAAGAATACGAGAGATTTGCTCTCATCAAAATCGGTAGTCGGTATGATAGAGCGGATTTTCTCATCGGCTTCAAGGTTGATGAGATTAACAACCGCTTTACCTTTTGCTGTACGTGACCCTTCCGGGATTTTATACACTTTGAGCCAGTGGAGCTGTCCGCGATCGGTTACGAACATTAGGGTGTCATGAGTGTTACAAGTATAGAATTTTTCGATAAAGTCATCATCATAAGTGGTTACGGCAATTTTGCCTTTGCCCCCTCGAATTTGTTTCTCATACGCTACCAATGGTACACGTTTGATATATCCACGATGACTGATAGTAACAACCATCGGCTCATTCGGGATCAAATCTTCGATGTTGATATCATCGTAGTTGTCTTCGATATCGGTAACACGAGGGATATTATATTGCTCAACGAGCTCAACAAATTCCCCTTTGATAATATCTTTGAGAACCTCTTCACTGCGAAGGATACTTTCGAGATAGTCAATGTGTGCCAAAATCTCTTTGAGTTCATTTTCGATTTTATCACGCTCTAAACCGGTGAGGCGTTGGAGACGCATATCCAAAATTGCTTGGGCTTGGATCGGTGAAAAACCAAATTCTGAAATCAAACCATTTTTAGCCGCTTCACCGTCATTGCTTGCACGGATCAGTTTGATAATTGCTTCGATATGATCGAGCGCTTTTTTCAAACCTTCCAAGATATGTGCTCGTGCTTTTGCTTTTTCAAGATCGAAAATAGTACGGCGGATAATAACCGTTTTACGGTGATTGATAAAGTGACCCAACATTTCAAGGAGAGTGAATACACGAGGCTCTTGATTGAAGACCGAGAGCATGATGATCCCGAAGGTTGTCTCCATATTGGTCGATTTATAAAGGTTGTTAAGGACGATTTCACTCATCGCATCACGTTTCAGCTCAATAACGACACGGATCCCCTCACGGTCTGATTCGTCACGAATCTCACTGATCCCCTCGATAAATTTATCTTTGACCAAATCGGCAATGGTTTCGATCAAACGGGCTTTATTGACTTGGTACGGAAGTTCATCGATAACGATAACGTCTTTGTTCGATTTTTTCTCGATATGAGTTTTGGCACGGATACGGATACGTCCGCGACCGGTCTCATAGGCATCCAAAATCCCTTTTTTACCGTAAATAGTTCCCCCGGTAGGAAAATCGGGTGCTTTAATGAATTGCATGATTTCGATAAGTGATGCATTCGGGTTATCCATAAGATGAACCAGTGCACTCAAAACCTCATTGGGGTTATGAGGAGGGATATTGGTTGCCATACCGACAGCAATACCGGATGAACCATTAATAATGAGATTTGGAACACGTGTTGGAAGGACTTCAGGTTCGAAAGTTGTCCCGTCGTAGTTCTCAATCATGTCAACGGTATCTTTTTCAAGATCTTTGAGGAGTTCTCCCGCATAACGTGTCATACGCGCTTCGGTATAACGCATAGCAGCAGCGCTGTCACCGTCAACCGAACCGAAGTTCCCCTGACCGTCAACGAGCGGTGCACGCATAGCAAACGGCTGAGCCATACGTACTAAGGCATCATAAACGGATGTATCACCATGTGGGTGATATTGTCCGATAACGTCACCGACGATACGGGCTGATTTTTTGTATTTAGCACCCGCAGAGAGGCTGAGTTTGTCCATCGCATAGAGAATACGACGGTGAACCGGTTTTAGACCGTCACGGACATCAGGCAATGCCCGTCCGATGATAACACTCATTGAATAATCAAGATAACTGCTCTTGAGCGTATCTTCTATATTAATGTCATTTATTTCGCTATTGTCAAGCAGATCGTTCATGCAGTCCCCAAAAGTGAAGATAAGGTTGCTGATTATATCCAACCGCGCCTTAAAGTCTAAAAATCTCTCTAATTTGATAAATTAATTAAATAAGGTTACAATATATCTTAGACATTGTGTTACTGGAGTTCAGAATAAATGAAAAAAATTGAAGCGGTTATCAAACCATTTAAACTCGAAGATGTAAAAGACGCATTGGCGGAAATCGGTATTACAGGGATGACGGTAAGTGAAGTAAAAGGGTATGGACGACAAAAAGGGCACAGTGAGTTATATCGCGGTGCTGAGTATGTTGTTGATTTTCTCCCTAAAATTAAAATGGAGATGGTCGTTGATGATGCGATGGTAGATCAAGTAGTGAATACTGTTGTAGAAGCTGCACGTACCGGCAAGATCGGTGACGGTAAAATCTTCATTAGTGATATTAATAAAATTATTCGTATCCGTACGGGTGAAACTGACAGTGACGCTATATAATCTCTAATTTTAATTTCAAAGCTCCGGCTTTGAACTCCTCTTCCATTATCATTAATATAATGACTTTCAAAAAAAAATCTATTTTTTATTCTTATACTGCTTTGTGATTAAAATTTAATCAACTATTTGCATACGCTCATTTGGATTACTCTGTACAATGGTACTTGACATTTAGTTAATTCGGACATTAAAAGTCCAAACAAGGAGAGAATAATGAAAAAGTGGCTTTTAGCTTTATCGTTACTTGGAGCATCAGCGTTTGCTGATGACGCCAATGCAACGGCTGTTACAGCAGCGGTTGTAGAACCCGTTCTTAACTCGGGAGATACTGCATGGATGATGATGTCAACAGCATTAGTTATGTTGATGACACCGATCGGTTTGGCGTTGTTTTACGGCGGAATGACAAGAGCGAAAAATATTCTTAATACTTATGCAATGGTATTCGGTGCATTTGCAGTAGGTATTCTTGCGTGGGTTGTTGCAGGTTTCTCTGTTGCTTTTGGTACGGCTGAGGGTTCATTGAATCAAGTTATCGGTGGATTTTCCAATGTGATGCTAAGCGGTATCAGCTATACTGATTTTGCAAGTGTCGAGTTGGGACAATTGTATCCGAAATTCGTCTTTGTTGCGTTTCAAGGGACATTTGCGGCTATTACTATTGCGATTGTTGCCGGTTCGGTTATTGAGCGTTTGAAGTTCTCTACATGGATGGTATTCGCATTCATTTGGACAATCGTGGTCTATGCACCGATTGCTCACATGGTATGGGGTGGCGGTTACCTCTTTAATCTAGGTGCACTTGATTTTGCAGGTGGTACGGTTGTTCATATGAACGGTGGTTTAGCTGGTCTTGTATTGGCTCTTTTAATCGGTAAACGTTCAGGCTATCCAAAAGTAGCAATGAAACCTGCTAGTGTTATTCTTACTGCTGTAGGTGCTGGTTTACTATGGTTCGGTTGGTACGGATTTAACGCCGGTTCAGCTTTCGGTGCTAATGCTATTGCCGGTGTTGCATTCCTTACAACAACCATTGCAGCCGCGGTAGCAACAGTAACATGGATCGTAGTTGAGTATGCAGTATTCAAAAAACCGACATTGCTTGGTGCGGCTTCAGGTGCTATCGCAGGTCTTGTAGCGATTACTCCGGCAGCTGGATTTGTAAGTGTCGGCGGTGCATTAATCATCGGTGCTGTAGGTGCATTGGTTGCATTCTTTGGTGTAACGGCGTTGAAGAAAAAATTGGGTTATGATGATTCATTGGATGCGTTCGGAGTTCACTTTCTTGGAGGTCTATGGGGTGCAATTGCAACCGGTATTTTTGCCTTGAATGACAAAGCATTGCTATGGGACGGACCGATGAAAGCATCAGGTGATCGTATGGGTCAAATCGTAGTTCAAGCTGAATCAGCTCTTCTTGTTGGAGCGTTTACTTTGGTCGGTACGATCGTAGTGTACTATATCGCAATGGCATTGACCGGCGGTTCACGTGTTAACGAAGAACAAGAGAGCCAAGGCTTGGATGAATCAGTACACGGTGAACGTGGATTTAATTTATAAGAATATTTAGAACACCAAAGGAATAAAATCCCTTTGGTTACGTTAACACTGGGTTTCCTTCAGCAGGAAGCTCTTGCGTGGCTTGCCACGCTTTTTTCTAAAGAAGAACCTAATAAAGGAACATACAATGAAAAAAATTGAAGCGGTTATCAAACCATTTAAACTCGAAGATGTAAAAGACGCATTGGCGGAAATCGGTATTACAGGGATGACGGTAAGTGAAGTAAAAGGTTATGGACGACAAAAAGGGCACAGCGAGTTATATCGCGGTGCTGAGTATGTTGTTGATTTTCTCCCTAAAATTAAAATGGAGATGGTCGTTGATGATGCGATGGTAGATCAAGTAGTGAATACTGTTGTAGAAGCTGCACGTACCGGCAAGATCGGTGACGGTAAAATCTTCGTTAGCGACATCAGTAAAATCGTCCGTATCCGTACGGGTGAAACCGATATCGAAGCCATTTAATAATACGCAATCGGAACTCGTCCCGATTGCTACGGTAACACTGGGTTTACTTCGGCAGTAAGCCCAAGCACGCTAGCGTGCAATTTATGCCATTGATTAAATTTTAATCAATACTTCTTCTTAAATCCATTGAATTGGATATATAATGCACACCTTTATCTTAAAACTAAAGGTGCTGCATGGATACAGCTTATGTTATCGATACTCTCTTTGCTCTCTTTTCAATCACCCTGATTATATTAATGGTCCCCGGTTTCGCGATGCTCGAAGCAGGTTTGGTACGCACTAAAAACGTTTCCAGTGTTTTGACCGTCAATGTCATGATTTATGCGGTGGCCTCTTTGGCATTTATTTTAATCGGATTTCATTTGGCATTTGGTGATGTTCAGACTACGACTATGAGTAAATGGGCATTTTTTATGTTTCAAATGGCATTTGTCGGAAAAGCGATCAATATTATGAGCGGTGGGGTAGGTGAACGTACCCGTCTCCTTCCTCTCTCACTCTTTACCATTATTATGGGTGCATTGATCTATCCGACAGCAGTCAACATCAGCTGGGGAAGCGACTGGATCAAAGAGTCCATTTTTGATCTGAATTTTGTCGATTTGGCCGGTTCTACGGTAATCCACTCTACCGGTGGCTGGGCATTGCTTGCGGCTATTTTGATCATTGGCCCGCGTAAAGGGCGTTATGTTGCTGGTCAAATGCGTGTCATTCCTGCTTCTAATATCCCGTTGGTCGTCTTAGGGGCTATGTTGCTTTGGATTGGATGGTTCGGATTTAACGGCGGTTCAGTCGGTTCTATTTCTACTAAAGAGGCAGCGGACAGTGTCGCATTGACTATTTTTAATACCAATGCAGCAGGACTTGCCGGTGCAATTTCGGCAGGTATTATCATTTATGTACGCTACAAACTTTTTGATATCACGATGATTTTAAACGGTGCGTTGGGAGGGCTTGTCGCGATAACAGCGGGACCCCATTTGTATACCCTTTATGATTCTCTTGCTGTCGGTTTGATTGGTGGTATTTTGGTTGTATTCGCTGTACCGATTTTCGACCGTTTCCGTATCGATGATCCGGTCGGAGCGCTTTCGGTTCACTTGGTAAACGGTATCTGGGGGACTCTTGCGGTCGGTATTTTTGCGAGCAATGCCGTGACGGGTGTAACGTTTTTAGGTCAGCTCAAAGGGGTTGTCGAGATTGCTGTTTTTGTCTTTACCGTCTCATTTGTTGTGATTTATCTCATCAACAAATTTTTCCCGTTCCGTGCATCCGATGAGGAACAAGTTCAGGGGCTTGATGTCAGTGAATGCGGCCTTGAAGCGTATCCTGAATTTAAAAGAGCAATTTAATACCTTCTTAACACTGTTGTAACACTTCTTCGATACTCTTCTTTGGGGCTTTTGCCCCATTGAAAGACTCTTTTAATCACCTCGTTGTATAATTTGTTAATGTTGCATGAAAAGGGAAATTATGTCTATTTATCGTGAGTATGATATCCGCGGGATTTATGAAAAAGAGTTGAATGAAGAGACGATTACCCGTTTGGGGTACGCTTTGGCGGACGAGATGAAAGTATTTGGCGAGTATGTAGCCGTCGGTTATGATGCCCGTTCTCATTCTCCAATCCTTTTTGAATACCTCACTGCAGGACTCAATGCGGGCGGGATGAAAGTGCTCGGGATGGGAATGGTACCTACTCCCGTCAATTATTTTTGCAATTATCAAGAATTTGATGGCATTACAGCTTGCGCTTCGGTGATGATTACCGGTTCGCACAATCCGAGTGAATACAACGGATTTAAAATCACAATCAATAAAGCACCGTTTTTCGGTGAATCGATTTATGCCCTCGGACGTAAAATCGATACGTTAGCATTTCCTCCCAAAGTTGAACGAGAGGTGATAGAGATTGATGCCCTCGTGCGCTATAAACGTTTTATGGTGGAGTCGTTCGGCCATTTGCGCGGTATGAAACAGCGGATCGTCTATGATTGCGGTAACGGCGTTGCGGGACTCGCAATTGAAGATATTTTTAATTCTCTTGAACTTAAAACCAAAGGGATTTACATAGATCCCGACGGAACATTCCCGAATCATCACCCTGATCCGAGTGAAGAGCATAATCTTGAAGATATCAAAAAACTTTTAGCGGCAGAGGGGGATATTGCGTTTGCCTACGACGGTGATGCTGATCGCATCGCGGTATTGACCCCGAAAAACAACATCAAAGGGGACATGATGGCTATCTTGTTTGCCCTAAAGATGAAAAATCCGACCGTTATTGGTGAAGTGAAATGTTCGCAAGTGATGTACGATACGCTCCGCGAGCGTGGAGCTAACGCGGTTATGTATAAAACGGGGCACTCCAACCTCAAAGTGAAAATGAAAGAGCTTCACGCAGATTTGGCGTGCGAAGTGAGCGGACACGTCTTTTTTGCCGATCGCTATTTCGGGTATGACGATGCGATTTACGCAACGCTCCGTATGCTGGAATTGGTACATGAAGGGGTTGATCTTGATGCTGAAATAGCAAAACTCCCGCAGGTCTTTTCAACTGAAGAGATCAAAGTAAAAACGACCGAGAAAGAAAAATTTCCGTTGATGGATAAACTCAAACTATTGCTTCAAACTCCTCCAACCTCTTTTCCACCTATTAAAGAGATCATCGATGTAGACGGTGTTCGGGTGATTTTTGACAAAGGGTGGGGTCTAGTGCGGGCGAGCAATACGACTCCGGTTTTAGTGACCCGTTTTGAGTCGACAGAGGAAGCCGAGGCACTTCGCTATGAGGAAGCGCTTAATGCTCTCATCCAAGAAGCGCAAAATCAACTCAAAGAGGACGCATGAAAACTATCACGTTGACCATGCCTCTCGATATGCATCTTCATCTGCGTGATGGTGAGATGTTAGAGACCGTTGCCCCTTTGACCTCGTATAGCTTTAGCGGTGCGTTGGTGATGCCCAATCTCGTCCCTCCGGTAACGACGCTAGAGGCGGTAAAAGAGTACAGAAAACGGATCAAACATGCCATAGGACGGGATGATTTTGAACCGTACATGACCCTTTTTTACCAAAACTACAGTAGGGGATTTTTGGAGAGTGTTCAGGATGAAATTACCGCAATTAAACTCTATCCCAGCGGTGTAACGACCAATTCGGAGGGAGGTGTATCGAGTTTTGATCTCGAGTCGATGCGTGAAACGCTCGAAGCGATGTCCGATTTAGGGATTGTCCTCTCTGTACACGGTGAGACGAACGGATTTGTGATGGACCGCGAAGCGGAATTTATGTCTGTTTATGAAATGTTGGCATCTAATTTTCCGAAGTTGAAGATCGTTATGGAACACATCACTACTGCCGATGCGGTAGCGATGCTGGATCGTTATGAGAATCTTTATGCAACGATTACGGTTCACCATCTCATCATCACCCTCGACGATGTAGCCGGAGGAATGTTGAGACCCCATCTGTTTTGTAAGCCGATTGCCAAGCGTCCCGAAGATCGCGCGGCACTTTTGAACGTGGCACTTGAAGCTCATCCGAAAGTGATGTTCGGTTCTGACTCAGCGCCTCACCCGAAACATACGAAAGAGTCCTGCGGATGCGGGGCAGGGGTTTTTACCGCTCCGATTGCATTGCAGTTACTCTGTGAAGTGTTTGACACTTATAACAAACTCGATAATCTACAAGCGTTTATAAGTGATAACGCTCAGCGGATTTACGGTATTTGTGCTGAATATAAAGATGTCGTGTTGGTCAAACACGATTTTGTGGTCCCAGAGATGTACGGCAGTGTCGTGCCGATGCGCGCCGGGGAAACTTTGAAATGGTCATTAGAGCGTGTCGACTAAGCTTTTACTGCTTGAAGACGATTTGCTTTTCGGCGAATCGATCGTGGACGTACTTGAAGAAGAGGGATTTGAAGTGATCCTATGCCGTAACGGGCAAGAAGCACTTGATGAGACCTATAAAAATCATTTTGATCTTTATCTTCTCGATATCAATGTCCCTTTGATTGACGGATTATCGTTATTAAAAGAGTTACGTCGTGCGAACGATACCACCCCAACTATCTACCTCACCTCTCACCAAGAGATTGAAACCCTCTCTCAAGCGTTCCAAATCGGGGCAGACGATTATCTCAAAAAACCGTTCAATACCGATGAACTTTTGGTTCGTATTCATGCATTGCTTCGCCGTTCTAAAGGAAAATCCCGTCAATGTATTGGCGAACTCTGTCTCGATGAACTTCACAAAAGTGTTTCAATGGGGGGTAAAGAACTTCCGTTATCTCTAAAAGAGTATCAGTTGATGGCTCTTTTTATCCGAAATGCCGGAGAGATCGTTACTAAAGAGATGATTATGGATACCCTATGGAATCCTTCAGAAATGATTAGTGATGGGGCCATACGGGTCTATATCAACCGTCTAAAACAAGAGATCGGAAGCGAGCTGATCGTCAATATTCGCGGAGTGGGGTATCGTCTTGTTTCGTAATGTTGAGATCGCTTTAGCATCGCTTTATGTGACCACCACCGGTATTTTGATCGCGGGTATCTATTATGTGCATGATCTCCTTGGAGTTCAGCAATGGGGTGTTATTGCATTGGTATCATTAATTATTACCCTTGTTGTGGGTAGGATTATGGCCAGGATTGCTATTACTCCCTTACGAGAGCATTTTTACCATTTGGAACGGTTTTCTAAAGAGACGCTTCATGAACTGAACCTTCCGATCAACACGATTACGGCAAATGTGAGTATGTTACGAAAAACTCATAGCGATGAGAAAAGTCTTAAGCGTCTGGAACGGATTGAAGTAGCCTCTGAAATGTTAAAAGAGCGCTATAACGAGCTTGATTATATGATTAAAAAACAAAGTGAACGGGAGAATATCGAGCATTTTGATTTGGGTGAATTGATGGAATCAAGGTTGGTGTTTTTGCGTTCTTTGTATCCCTCCGTCACTTGGGAAGTTGTGTTAGAGTCTTGTGAAGTGTACGCTGATCGGATCGGTTTGGGAAAGGTGATTGATAATTTAATCGAAAATGGGGTGAAATATTCACCTAAAAATCCTATAATCACGATAAGACTTCAAGGAAATATTTTAAGTATTTGCGATCAGGGGATCGGGATGGATGAAATTACCCTGATTCATATTTATGATCGCTACTACCAAAACGATTCAACAATGGCGGGGTATGGAATCGGTCTGAATCTGGTAAAACGTTATTGCGACCGATACAGGATCGCTTTGCACATCTCTTCGCGAGTGAATGAGGGGACATGCGTCAAACTTGAATTTAAAAAAAGGGAATCGAATGGAAAATAGTTGGCTAGCAATGGCACATAACGTGGTTGATTACGGGATTATCGGGATTTTAGTAATGATGAGCATTGTTTCATTATGGCTCTTTATTGAGCGGTTGATGGCGTACAGTGCAATACGTGTCGCTGATTATGAGACGAAAGAGGAACTCGAACTTGATTTGGGGGATAATGTCAGCACGATAGCAACAATCGGCTCAAACGCTCCTTACGTTGGACTCCTAGGGACTGTTTTAGGGATAATGATCACATTTTACACTCTTGGCGATGTCGGTGCAGTCGATCCGAAGAAAATTATGACAGGTTTGGCATTGGCGCTTAAAGCGACAGCAATGGGTCTCGTTGTTGCGATCCCGTCTATCGTTTTCTACAATATTTTACTTCGTAAGATGGAACGTATTTTAGCGGTATGGGACATTACCGCACACAAAAACCGAGGATAGTCTTATGAGAATGAAACGGATCGATACGATCAACGTTATCCCTTTCATCGATATTATGCTCGTTCTTTTGGTAATGGTGCTTATCACTGCGACCTTTATCCGAACGGGGCTTATACCGGTCGATCTCCCTGAAGCCAAAGGGACAGCGGCAGAGCATAAACCCTCTGAACTCAAATTAACGATCCAAAAAGACGGTACTTTGATGTTGGGGGAAGAAAAAACACCTATTACGTTAGCGGAGTTTGAGCAAAAAGTCAGCGAGGGGGGCAAAGAGATGACCGTTGTCCTTTACAGCGACAAAAAAGCCGAATTTCAAAATTTTGTCGGGGTGATGGATGTTCTTAAACGTCTCGGGCATGAACAACTCTATATTGTGACCGATAAAAAGTAACGTTGTGCATCAAATAAGCAACTATGTTTATGCACGCGATGAACTCTTAACATGGGATATTCCTACCAAGAGACTTCCCAACCCCTATCACGATTTTCCCTATATGGTATTAGAGGGGGTTCTTAGCCCCACCGAGTGCCGAGCTATCACCGAAGCCGCTTTAGCGGATCAGGAAGCTGTTGCGGCGGAGCTTCGCGGACGGGCTCTTGACACCGCTATCCGTAAAACCGATATTCATATCCTTAACCCTGAGCATCGTACTGTTTATGATCGCCGTTTTGAAGCGGTTCGAGGAGAAATAGAGGAGTTTTTCTCACTCTCTTTGAGCAAAGCGACCGATGTACAGGTTCTTGGATACGAGAGGGGATCGTTTTATCTCAAACACTCGGATGATTCGAGCGAACTGCGTAATCGGGATGGTCATGTCATCGGGTATCGCACTGTCGCACCGGAACGCAAGCTCACCACCGTTCTTTTTACTACCTCTTATACCCCCCATCCGACCGATAGTAGCCATTTTAGTGGAGGAGAACTCCTTTTTAATTACCTTTGCGATCAGAACGGTAACACGATAACCCTTCGCCCCGAAGCAGGGGATATGGTAATTTTTTTGAGCAACCCCTATTTTTCCCACGAAGTCCTACCGGTTAAAGAAGGATTTCGTCTTTCGCTCGTTCAATGGCATGATGCCCTGATGTAGGGTATAATTTTGTATCTTTTTTGCAAGGGCGAAATAATGCGCTATTTCTACAGCTCGTTTGTAATCATGGCAATGGGCTTGATTGCATCATATTATCTAGGCGGAGTTGCCGCTATTTACATCACCTTTCTTTTGATAGTTCTTGAAATTTCCCTCTCATTTGATAATGCGGTTGTTAATGCCAAAGTACTAGAAACGATGGAGCCGATTTGGCAAAAACGGTTTATTTACTTCGGTCTTCCGATCGCTGTTTTCGGTATGCGTCTTGTATTTCCTCTCGCGATTGTATCTATTGTTACAGGGATGGGGCTGATTGAGACATTGCAAGTGGCTATGGATCAACCAGAGCGGTATGAATCGATCCTTAAAATGACTGAAAACACGATTTTTGCATTCGGCGGAGCATTCTTGTTGATGGTCTTTTTGGACTTTTTCTTTGAAGAGAGGGATATCAAATGGGTAACCTTTGTCGAGGGTTCCAAAATGATGGAGAAGGCTTCAGGGGTTGCCAATATCGAGTTAATTAGCGCGATTATGGTTGGGATCGCTTTAGGTCAGATAACGCAGGATTTTGGGATTATTTTGGCATTTATGTACGGTGTACTGCTTCACTCATTATTGGGGATGCTGGATCATTTTCTCTCATCTGATACCGTAAAAAGCGGGATTGCCGGATTTGTTTATTTGGAAATCTTGGATGCGAGTTTTAGCTTTGACGGCGTTATCGGAGCATTTGCATTGACGAGTAATATTTTCGTTATTATGATCGGGTTAGGTGTAGGGGCGATGTTTGTACGGAGTATTACCCTCTATTTTGTGGAACATAAAGTCCTCTCCCAGTTCCGCTATCTTGAACACGGGGCTCACTATGCAATCGGTATTTTAGCGATTATTATGTTGATGAAAATTACGATGCCTATCGGTGAAGTTGTGACGGGAACTATCGGGATTGGATTGATTTCAATCGCATTTTTACATTCAATTTGGGAAAATAGACAAGCGAATCAATTACCCTAAAGTCTTCTTTACCGTCTTTTCAGACGGTATCTTCTTTTTTACTCATTTTATGACTGTAATATTTTAACATCCCGTATAAACTTAGTATCATCCATGTAGATTCCATTATAAATGAAGCAAAATTCCAGTCGTAGAGTAACGAAATGATGATGAGAAAAGATCCGAGTGTATTCAACGAAGAGAAACTGATATCCTTTGCATCTATTTTTTCAAGTTGTAAAAGCATATAGGCGATGATAATGATAACGACACCGACAATACCGATAAAATCACTCAGGGACAATGGCATGAAGGATTCCCATATTTGGATTTTATAGAAAGTGTATCGAAGAAGGGGTAAAAATTAGATCATAATAGTTACTATAGGATAAATTTTATCATTTTAAATGGTTGTGAAATAGAGAAAATGAGTAATTTTCTATCTAAAATGATACAATAAAATAAATTTGTGATAATTAAGTATTTTTAATGCATCATGAAATTGAGGAAGGTAGTAAAAATTGGGAATAGTACATACATCAAAGCGAATCATTCTCTTATTACTGGCTTTGATCAGTTTTATTACCTTGATATTTTTGTATATGGGGCATTTGCAGCATATACTTGTTTTGGACACAATTGTCGAAAATGAGAAAGATATCGGTGCCAAGATTTATACCAATACGTTTAAATTGGTAGCCGAGCACTATGAATCGGTTGCAAACAGCCTTTTGTTAAATGATGAAATTACAGATGCTTTTGAAAAAGGTGATCGAGAGAAACTTCTTAAACTGACGGCACCGATTTATAAACAGCTTGTCGATCAGAATCCCTATTTGAAAATTATGCATTTTCATACACCGAAAAGTGTGAGTTTTTTAAGAGTTCATCAACCGGATAAATTTGGAGATGATCTGAGCAGCTTTCGATATATTGTCAATGACGTGAATGCGCACAAAAAAAAGCTAATCGGCTTGGAAGTGGGTCGTTACGGGATCAATTATCGGGTGGTTATGCCGGTATTTAACCGTAAGGGAAAACATTTAGGCTCATTTGAATTCGGTACCGATATTGATTATATTTTTAATATTTTTCATAAAGATTACGGTCTTGAAAGTATTCTTTTTCTCAATAAAGGGGTATTCAAAATCATCCATGAAAATAATAAAAACATAAAATACAAATCTTTCTCGGATCAATATTACGTATTGGAGCCCTCGAATAATTCGATCAGCAATATTATTGCCCCCTCTGATCTTGCAAAGAACTACTTTTTTGTCAAACATAACGGTGCAGAGTATCTTGTTTTTACCGTTACACAGATGAAAAGTATTACCGGGGAGAATATAGGGAAAATTGTATTTGTCAAAAATATGAGTGCTTATGATTCTCAGATTGCTATTTTACGTAATATATCTATTGCCTTGGGATTGCTACTCGTCCTTTTATCTTTTTATCTCCTGCAAAAGATATTTCAACATTACACCCATGCGATCGATACCTATCAAAGCCAATTGGAAATCAAAAACAGAACCCTGTCAAAACTGAGTAATATTGATCACTTGACCAAAGCGCATAACCGACGTTCCATCGAAAGGGTTCTCAGTAAAGAACTAAATCGGGCTAAAAGGTATAAAAAACCTCTTTCCGTAATCTTATTGGATCTTGATGACTTTAAAAAAGTAAATGATATCTATGGTCATAACATAGGAGATAAAGTATTAAAAAATACGGCAAAAATCGTTTTGGAAATGATTCGTGAATCCGATTACTTCGGTCGATGGGGGGGAGAAGAATTTTTACTGATTGCTACGGAAACACCGATGGATAAAGCGATGCTTTTGGCAGAGCAAATCAGAAAATCGATTAATGCCTATGAGTTTATTGAACCTTCAAATGTCACCTGTAGTATCGGAATTGCCGAATTGAATAATAATGAAAGTGCAACAGAGTTTATCGCTAAAGCGGATTATGCTTTGTACCAAGCAAAAGATAATGGAAAAAACAGGGTTGTAGTTTATAAAGAGAATATTGGATAAGTAGTGAGACTCTAAAGCTTCCTTTTGTCAGGGAGCTAAAGAGATAAATTCTTACATCATTCCCGGCATACCACCGCCCATGCCGCTCATATCAGGCATAGCAGGTTTGTCCTCTTTGATCTCATGGATCGTAGCTTCTGTCGTGAGGAGCATACTGGATACGGATGTTGCGTTGGTCAATGCGACACGCTCAACTTTGAGCGGATCGATGATTCCCGCTTCGTACATATCGACGTATTCGCCCGTTGCCGCGTTAAATCCGATGTTTTCATTGGTAGCAGAAACGATCGTGTTGACGACAACACCTGCATCGTATCCCGCATTTTCAGCGATTTGCTTAACCGGAGCAGAGATTGCACGGAGGATGATTTCCCATCCGATTTTTTGATCGCCGCTGAGGTCATGTTTTACTTTTGCCGCCGCACGGATTAATGCCGCACCTCCTCCGATAACGATCCCCTCTTCAACAGCCGCTTTGGTCGCTGAGAGAGCATCATCCACACGGTCTTTTTTCTCTTTCATTTCGGTTTCAGTAGCCGCACCGACTTTGATAACCGCAACACCGCCGGCAAGTTTTGCCAAACGCTCTTGGAGTTTTTCTTTGTCGTATTCGCTGGTGGTGCTTTCGATTTGAGTACGGATCTCTTTGATACGTGAATTGACCATATCTTTATCGCCTGCACCGTCTACGATTGTGGTGTTGTCTTTGCTGATAACGACGCGTGAAGCTTGACCGAGGTCTGCTACGGTTGCGCTATCAAGAGTACGTCCGATCTCTTCACTGATTACTTGAGCACGGGTAAGTACCGCGATGTCTTGGAGCATCGCTTTGCGGCGATCACCGAATCCCGGAGCTTTAACGGCAGTGATGTTGAGTACACCGCGAAGTTTGTTGACAACAAGCGTTGCTAACGCTTCACCCTCAACATCTTCAGCGATGATGAGAAGGGGGCGAGAGCTTTTTTGAACTTGCTCTAGTACCGGAAGTAAATCTTTGAGGTTAGAGATTTTTTGGTCGAACAAAAGGATAAACGGATGATCCAATTCAACGGTCATTTTTTCTGAGTTGTTGATGAAATACGGGCTGAGGTAACCGCGATCGAACTGCATACCCTCAACTACGTCGAGTTCGTCATTGATCCCTTTTGCTTCTTCAACGGTGATAACGCCGTCACGACCTACTTTATCCATTGCTTCTGCGATCATCGCACCGATACGCTCATCAGAGTTTGCAGAGATGGTAGCAACTTGTGCGATCTCTTTTTTATCGTTGATAACACGTGAAGCGGCTTTTAGTTCTGCCAAAATAGCTTCAGTCGCTTTGTCCATACCCCGTTTTACTTCGATAGGGTTGGCACCTGCTGTGATGTTACGAAGACCCTCTTTAAAGATTGAGTTCGCAAGGATCGTTGCGGTAGTGGTACCGTCTCCCGCTTCGTCCGCTGTGTTCGATGCAACTTCTTTGACGAGTTGTGCACCCATGTTTTCCAAAACATCTTTGAGCTCTACCTCTTTAGCAACCGAAACACCGTCTTTGGTGATAAGCGGTGCACCGTAGCTGCGTTGGATAAGGACATTACGACCACGCGGTCCCATAGTTACTTTGACCGCATCGGTGAGTTTTTGTACCCCTGCGGCTAATTTATTGCGAGCGTCATCTGCGTAGTGAATTTCTTTTGCCATAATGATTTCCTTATAGTATTTAGATTATTTGATTATTCCGAGTAAATCATCGGTCTCAATGACCAAATAGCTTTTACCCTCTAACGTAAGTTCGTTTCCTGCATATTTGCCGAATACGACTTTATCACCCGTAGAAACTGTTTCTACTTCCTTACTGACGGCAACGACAGTCCCTGACGAGGGTTTCTCTTTTGCATTGTCTGGAATAATAATACCCGATGCAGTTGTTGTTGCCTCTTCGAGACGTTGAACCAATACACGTTTTCCAAGCGGTTGAAAATTCATTATTTTCCCTTTTACAGTAGATTTAATATACTCGGGATTGTACACGAGATTGTATTAATTGTCAATGTCTTAGTCTGTATGACTCAATAATTATGAGCTTTGGTGTCACTATGATAATAATTTATAAAATATTTTATTAAATAGGGAGGCTTTAAAGCTATTAATAAGCTATACATCATTATAATTCCGGTCTTCCCAAAAGATGGCTGGGTAGCTCAGCTGGTTAGAGCGCTGGTCTCATAAGCCGGAGGTCGGGGGTTCGAGTCCCCCCCCCGCCACCATCTTTTAAATCAATCCCCTTCAAATCCATTCAAAAAACCCTTTAAAACTCCACAAAATAGCCGTTATTATTCCTTTTTATCCTCTAATGTCCGTTAAGGTATTTCAACATAAACTAAGATTTTAAGGGGTACATTTAGGGGTAGTTTGCTTTAGGGGTATCAAAACCTCTAAAAAGATACCCCTAAAAAGTGAGATTACCGCAATGGCTCGCAAAGCTGTACCCCTAACCGATACTGAGATAAAAAAGGCAAAATCAGCCGAAAAAGACTATAAACTCTTCGATGGCGGTGGGTTATTTTTACTGATTAAACCAACCGGCGGCAAATTATGGCGTTTAAAATATCTCTTTGAGGGAAAAGAAAAGCTACATCTCATTAGGCACTTATCCTGAAACGACATTAGCGGAAGCAAGAGCCAAACGAGACGAATACAAACGAGAGATTGCCAAAGGGATAGATCCATCCGCAGAGCGTAAAGAATCCAAAGCAAACATCGAAGCAAAAGCGATCGAAGAACAAGCGGCGATTGAGGGGCAGTTTCACTTAGTAGCGTATGAATGGCTTAACTCACTCAACAATGATGAAAGTACGCACAATAAGCGCGTTTCATCGTTTGAAAAAGATATTTTTCCCTACCTATGTACTTACAACGAACGCCATATCATTATCTCCTCGAAGCACATTAAAGATATTACCCATCCCGAATTATTGAAAATCATTAAGACAAAAGAGAAAACGGCTCCCGAAGTAGCGATCCGTCGGTTTCAGAGATTGTAACCGGCTTGTGGAGATATGCGATCAATCACGGTTATACGGAAATTAATATCACTGATCGAATCAGCAGCGATGCATTCGCGCCACGGAAAGAAAAACACTTTGCAAAAATCACGGACGAAAAAATCTTAGGAGAGCTTTTAAGAGGCATAGATGATTACAAAGGCGAGGGAGGCGTGATTGTACGAAATATTCTCCGTTTTGTCTCTATAATGCCTTTACGTGCTGATAATCTATGTAAATTACGATGGGATCAAGTTGATTTTGAAAAATCGATCATTACGATACCCCGATCTGAGATGAAAGTTAAAGATCAAAATCTCCCCGACTTTGTATTACCGCTTCCGGTACAAGCGATCAATATCCTCAAGGAAGTAAGAGTGATTACAGGATGGGGACAATGGGTATTTCATGGTGTACGCAATAATCTCACCCATGCGAATAAAGAGAGTGGAAATAAAGCGTTGCGATCATTGGGATTTATTGATGAATTAAGCGGTCGCAAACAAACGCTACATAGTTTTAGAGGTACTTTCCGATCACTCAGCGAAACATACGCTAAAGAACATGGAGTGAGTTTTGAGGTGCGAGAACGTGCGTTAGATCACCATGAGGAAAACAAAGTAGTCAGAGCCTATACCCACAAAGCGGACTACACCGAGCAGATGAGAGAACTGATGCAATGGTGGGCAGATTTTTTAGATAAGCAGAAAAATACGGTTAATTGACCTCCGAAGCATAAGGAGGTATATTTTTACAATGTGTCGCGCTTCACAAGATCTTGTAGATATGCGCTGCGATTTCCGCTAAATAGTTCCTTGGCTCTTTCGTCGGCAGCTTTCAGAATGTCTGAACGCATCATGACATTAACTCTGATATTCTTTTCTACTTTGATATCGATAAGCTGCGGGATTACTCCATCCGGGATATCTTCAGACTTTATCAAATCCTCGTAAGTAGATGCCTTTGGCAATGTGTCGAGATCTTCGCAATAAAGCTCACATGCTTCAATGATCATGTGAACGGTTTCTGCGAATGTTTCACCGAATGAGGAAGTGTTATTAAGATCAGGAACGGTCGCTACAAAGCTATCGTCTTCTTTGTGTATAAATGCAATGTATTCCATTAATATTCCTTTTTACACATTATACACAACAAGTAAAATATATCAGCTGCTTTTATTTAAACCAGCCTTTGAAATTAAAAACTTCCTCACTATGTTTACAAATTGCATAATATCACTCTGCTTTTGAAAAAAGATTTTCTATATATGAACTAAGCAACTTTTTCTTCATTGGATTTTTTAATGAGATCCAGTGAGCATCATAGCCTTTAATCAGTGTAAAAAGAACATCTTTGGCATTTTCTAAATTCAAATCATTAGTTTCTATTGAGGCTAAAATATCTTTTAGAATGTCAATCGCACCTTTACTGTATATGAAATCAAAATTAAGATTTCGTAATTTTTCTTTTGCAGAATATATAGCATCATTAACTATTATAGATTTGAGTAGATCAATATCTTGGCTAAGTCCTGCATTGTTTTCAAATTTAGAAATTTTTCCAGTTTCCAAAAACTCTTCGAGGTCTTCTTTTGTAAAATATTTTTCAAGCAGAAAAATTATGGGTCTTTGCTGATTCTTATAATTCCAATAAGAATTTTTAGAAACCCCTAAAACCTTAACAATAGTCTCTATCATATTTCCTCCATAAAACCAAAGTATAGTGTTATTGTATCTATTTTGTGTTTAAAACCAAAAATATTGACAATAGTTTTAAAATTGTGTTAATATACAAAATATGTATTAAAAACATAATATGTGAGGTTGAAATATGGAAAACTGGTCAACAACTAATGACTTGCTTCAAGGATATAAAGGTTATCCACCTATTTCTTTGCAAACACAAAATAATTTGCGACGAAGTGGAAAAATCAAATATATGAAGTTGGGGCGGAGCGTTTACTACAAACAAGAATGGATTGAGGAGTATATAAACTCGAATACTCGTCCGTTAAAAACAGAAAAGGACGCACATGCAAGCTGATATAAAACAATTCCTGCAAGTCGATCAACAGCAGTTGAAGGATAGACAGTTTATGAGGGACAAACAAGCCTCTGAATACATAGGCGTTAAAAGCAGCACAATTTGGCTTTATACAAGGCAGGGCAAATTAAAGTCGATTCGACTTTCCCCAAAAGTCACCGTTTGGGCAAAATCGGATTTGGATGCATTTGTTCAAAGTCGAGTTTCGGCATGAAATCATTCTTGTTATACGGAAGTGTGATATGTCGCAAAATCATTTAAGAAATCACTTAAAAAGCGAGTTTGCACAAATCCCTAATGCACTGATCGAAGATAGAGAATTATCGGCTACAGCAAGAGCATTGTTTTGCTACCTTGCAGTCAAGCCTGATGATTGGAAATTTAAGATGAAAGATATTGCGGATGCGCTGTTAATTTCTATCCCGACACTTCGCAAAGTTATTGCGGAATTGAGTGCGACAGGTTGGATTGATGACGGCGGGCAAAATCGTGGAGAAAAAGGAGAGTTTGGTGCAAAAATCTTTTCTATTTATCCTACAAAATATCAGAATATAGGGAGTTTTGAAGAGTGCAAGGTGAAAAAATCACCGCAACGGCGGAAAAACCCACATCGGTAAAAAACCGTAGCGGTAAAAACAGCGCACTTAATAATACTCAGTCTAAAAAATACTCAAAGAGAACAAATACTTCATCATCTTCTTCTCCTCCAATTTCGGAAGAAGATGAAAATGAGTTGGTAGGTTGTGAGATCGTTACAACACTTGATCCCTATTTGGAACTTCCTGAATATATCGAGGAGTTACCCCGTCAAATCGTTATCGATGGAATCAACGCAATCGCTATAGAGCGAGGAGGTGATTTTGAGAAGTATCGAGATTCACTGATCCGTGAAGTTCGTTCCGGTAAAGGACGGACGCTTACAAATATTCGCGCTCGAATTACACGGGTGAACTTGGCACATGAGAAACCTTGGATTATTGCCAATCGGTTGAAACGTCAGCAAGGTGAGGAATTAGCAGCTGCTTTACGTGCAAGCGGGCATGCCAATATTTTTGATTATTTGGAGGAAATGAAACATGAAAAAAACGCTTGAAACGTATAGTGAGATTGGGACATGGTTGGATCAATCAATCGAGTTGTTGAAAGGGCTAGAACAGACCGAAGATGCAAAAGCCTTAGAACATTTAAAACAAAAATACCAAGGCTTAATTACTGACTGGCTGAGAGAACAAAACCTCGCCAAGATCAAATTCATACATAGCCGAAGTATTGGAATTGAATATTTTAACTTAGGAGATAAAAAATGAAAACAACAACCGTCGGATCTCAACAAAGAAAACAATCACGTAGTGAGCGTCAAGCATTTCTTGCGAGAATAAAAAAAGAAATGTCCGAACTGTATGGTGCTTTTTTGCAACGTGAAAAAGAAGAAAAGGAATACAAAGATGCGGTTAATTAAAATTTCTCTAACTGCTGCACTGCTGCTCTCGTCACCATCCATATTTGCAGGCGATGCATCACAAGGATTACAAACCGTTCAATGGGCAACTGCTGAAATTGGCAATGCCGCTAATTTGTCAAAACAGGTGGAACAAATTGCATTATTAACGCAGCAGCTCCAAAGAAACATCGAGATGGTTCAAATGGCGCAGCAGAATCTTCAAGCGTTAAGCGCGATGGATTTCAGCAATTTCAACACCTACGTTGATCAGCTCTCTAATATCATGGTTGCTACAAACGGAATCAGCTATCAGATGGAAAATCTCGATACGAAGTTTGGACAGCTCTTTCCGGGTTACGATGAACATACCCGGATTGGAACGATGGGAGACATCAAACAGCAAGCAGCTTCGTATGCTCAATACTACCGGTCATTAACGGACGCAAATCGCGGAACAGCTCTTGGTACGCTTCGCAATTTGGCCGCAGTCAATAACGACCTTAAAACGGATCAGCTCTCAATGAATCTTTTAAAACTTCAAAGTCGAAATGCAGTTGGTAACCAATCGGCAATCCAGGCGGCGAACGAGATTGCAATGCATCAGACGGAGACGATTAAAAAG
>CAWJRP010000012.1:0-18317 GCA_963845295.1 Sulfurimonadaceae bacterium
AACTAATATTCCACGGATGATGGGTGTTGATGGAATCAAACCTGAAGTAGTAGGAAATAAAGTCCTTCCGATCAAAGCTTACGGTGTCGAAGTGATGTCTATGGGTTCACTGATGGAAGAGGGACAATCACTTATCTGGCGCGGTGCAATGGTTATGAAGGCGATTGAGCAGTTCTTACGTGATATTATGTGGTCAGACTTGGATTGTCTTGTTATCGATATGCCTCCGGGTACCGGTGATGCTCAGCTGACTCTTGCTCAAAGTGTTCCGGTCACTGTCGGGGTTACCGTTACGACACCTCAAATGGTCTCTTTAGATGATTCACGACGCAGTTTGGACATGTTCAAAAAACTCCATATCCCGATCGCCGGTGTGGTAGAGAATATGTCCGGATTTATTGCTCCCGATACCGGTGTTGAGTATGACATCTTCGGCAAAGGGACCTCCAAAGCGATGGCAGATCAGTTTGAGACCTGTATCCTTGCCGAGATTCCGATCGAACCTGCCATCCGCAGTGGTGGGGATGAAGGTAAACCGGTAACGTATTATGCACCAACCTCTGAAACGGCAAAACGTTATATGAAGGCGGCGGAAGATCTTTGGGCTACGATAGAAAAAATCAATGCCGATGGCGGTGTCGACAATCAAGCGATTCAACCGAACACCCCTCCGGGTGTATCCGCATGTTCAACTGCTGCTGCACCGAAACAAGAGGCATCTGCAAGCGGCGGAAGCTGCGGGACAGGTTGCGGCTGTCACTAAAACTACCCCATATCTCCTCGATTCACGAGGGGATTTTTCTTTTTTTTATAACTCTAATCTTTTTTTCAGTATAATCGATCTAATTACGTAACATAAGTCAGGAATAATGAAAAAAGAGAAGACACTTTTTACCCTTGTTATAAGTATTATTGCCACCATGGTTCTTTTTGTTGTCGTATTGGCAATAACTTTCCGTTATATGACCCTTCAATCAGCCGAGAGTAAAGCTTCTGTGGCAGCAGATATTGTACGCGAATCATTAACATCCCATATGATTACCGGAAGTGCCGATTATCAAAATGACTTATTAAAACAAATCGATACGATAGAGAGTATGAAGCACACGTGGATCGTCCGCTCCGATGCCCTTAGTGCACAGTACGGTAGAGGAATCCATCCACAAGATCCGGTGGACGATATTGATCGCTCTGTATTGCGTGATGGAAAAAGGATAGAAAATATTTCGGGGACCCTTTTTTCCGATACTCTCTATCGCCTATCCATCCCTTATATTGCAACCGAGAAGGGAAAAATAGATTGTCTTAGCTGCCATGACACTAAAGCTGGAACCGTTTTAGGGGTAGTCTCGATTGAGATGGAGATTAATGATCTCAAAGTAATCGGGTTGATTGCGGTTGCACTCACTATTACGGTCTTGATCGTATTGACCTATTTTCTACTTAAAAATATCCGCAGTTTTATCGCATCATATAAAGAGACACTCAATGCTGTCGCATTCACGATGGAGAAGGCTGAGGGGGGTGATTATTCTCATCGAATTGAGACTTCTGAGACATTAGATGGTTACAATGCCGCAATGTGGACCAATTCAGTGATGGAAAAACTCGATGCAACCCTCAGTGACAGCGGTAATAAAATGGCTTCCCTCATCCGTCTTGATCAGCAAAACAGTGACCCGCTGTATACGCTTCAGGTGGGAGTAAACCAGCTCTATACAGTGGAACGTTTTCGTACAGAGATCGAGAAAGATCAAAATCTCGAAGAGGTATATGCCCGTTTGGTTGCACTGCTTCGTACCCGCTGGAATTTGAGTAATTTCAATATTTTAGAACTTAATCCGCTTGATAAAACGACCCATGTGGTTCATACCGATACAACATTGTTGTGTGATGCATTAAGTGGATGTAGAGCCGACCATACGGGGGGAATGGTGGATTCGAGCCAATGTGAAGTCGCATGTCCGAAAATGATCGATCCTGATGCTCATTATGTTTGTCAAAGCTACCCGATTGTCGATGATCTGGATATTGTTGTGTCTCTTGTGACTTATGATGCACGGGAAGTCAATACGATCCGCGCAGCACTGGAGCAATTGAGTAATTACATTAATGCTTCAAAACTTCAAATCATTAATAAAAAATTACAGCAAATGGTTCGGATTGATCCACTTACTCAGCTTTATAACCGTGCTTATCTTGAAGAGCACACTAAACTCATTATGGCTCAATCGACTCGGACAATGATCCCGTACGGCATTTTAATGGTGGATGTAGATCAATTCAATCTGATCAACCAATCATACGGGGCTGCAATCGGTGATGAGGTGATTAAAGCGATAGCCCATAATCTTCACGAGAATATTCAACAAGGGGATATTCTTATTCGTTACAGTGGGGATATTTTTGCGGTTGTTTTATATGATTATGAAGCTGATGGGGTTAATGAAGTAGCAGAAGCGATACGCAGTTCATTTAAGAAAAAAATCCGAATCAACACCTATGCTATTCTAAAAACAGTCAGTATCGGAATTGCTTATTTCCCTATGCAAACCACTGATATGATTCAAGGGATAGAATACGCTAAAAGAGCACTCTTAGAGGCAAAACATCAAGGGGGGAATATCTCCTTGGTTTACGACCAAAAAACGATGCCTGCTTAATAGAGAAAAAATCAGTAGGCTGTTTCAACACACATTAACATTCCATTATCTCTTCGTTGGATTTTCGTTAACGCATTCTTGTAACAATAGTGCTGGTGATTGTGTCTGCCCAACACAATCCCAATAACACTCCTTCTTCTCTCACTCCTTAACTGTGATTCATATCATGAGCCTAGCTTGCCTCTTAGCCACCAGAGAGCAGTCTAGGTAATCCTCCCAATCAATATCCTTTAATAGTGGTTAGAATTGATCTCCACCGTTAAACATACGATCTTCAAATTCGATAACACGGTTACGTCCCGTATGTTTTCCCTCGTAAAGGGCTATATCAGCAAACTTAATTACTTTCCATATAGAATCGGCTTGGGATGGGAAGTGGGCAATTCCGATACTCAATGTTTTTTGAACAGAATCGTTTCCAAACTGGAATTTTTTCAGAGTAAATTGTGTTCGAATTTTTTCTGCAACCCCTAATGCCCCTTCATGGGTTGTATTATGGAGTAACACCAAGAACTCTTCTCCGCCGTAACGGACCGAAAGATCAGCTTTACGAGTACTTTGCACTAAAATTTCTGAGAGAGATTTAATAACCACATCTCCGGCATCATGCCCGTAAGTATCATTAATCATTTTAAAGTAGTCAATATCAATCATTAAAACAGCATAGGTGATATTAGAACGTATTGCTTGTTCGGAACTTTTATCGATAAATTCTTCCAAGAAACGGCGATTATAAAGACCGGTTGCCCCATCCCGCAGCGATGAATCTCGGAGTTTATCCATTAAGGTACGGCTCTCAATGACTGCTTTGGCTGCTTCAAAATAGTTTCGAATACTCGGCAATGCAATATTCATTTTTTCAATCGTTTCTGAATCTTTGGCAGAATAAGAGAGTAATAAAGCTAAATCATCATTTATATTGAAAGGGATGCAAGAGTACTCTTTGTCTTCCGCACAATTTCCGCAAATATTAGGAAAATCAGTGGAGTAAACATCACTAGCAGTACGGTAGGCACGACATTCATTACTGTCTTTATCAGCACTTGGGAGACAAAAACTTTTATGATCGGTGATATGGATCAATTTGCGTTCTTTGGTCGTTTTGTCTACTTCATAAAGGGCGAAATGGTCAAAATGAAATTTCTCTTTAAGGACATAAATAAATCGTTCATACACAGCATCTTTATTGGCATCATGTTCAATCGTCTTTTTAAATTTATAGACATCGGAGAGTTCTTGGATAATAACTCCTGCAGTGCTGAGAGGATCATTACTAGAGAGGTTTGAACGAGAAGCAAAGGTATTGAGGTTGTGTTTAATCCCACCGAAAGTCTCTTCCATTTTTTGAAAGAGGGTATTCATCTGCTCGGCCACTTCGCTACCTGCATCTTTGAGTGTCGTGGTAAATCGGAAACTAAAATCTCCGGTACGGGCGCGTTTAATACCGTTTTGCAGATTTTCGAAAAGTTTCATGTAAGGTTTGAAATAGTGATTGGTTACCCAAAGGGCTATAAGGATAAAAATAACGTTGATAGCAAAGATTTTAGCGATTGTCATTGCACCCGTTAGCCGGATATCGTTGATATTAAATTCCATACTGATGGCACCCAATACATCACCCTCTTTGGCATTGTGACAAGCGAGGCAGTTAGGGGTTCCGTAAGCAGAAGCGATATAAGGGATGGTTACGCGTAAAACAGCATTTTGTGCATCTTCGTGAATTTCACGAACAATAACTCCATCTTTGAGAACTTTTCGATCGATGGCGTCTCGCGGACGTTCATTTTCCAACCCTTCTCCGTGTTGAGCAATAACGGTTTGGGAACGAACAATCCATAATGACTGAACATCTTTGATATTGGCAATATTTGATAGGAAAAATTCCCGCTTATCCATAATACCGTTAACCATATGCGCTGTTAGTCCATCACGAACAATTTCAGCCGTCATTTTTGACTTCTCGATTGCATTGTTGTACCCATAGTCACGGAAGTTTAAAGCAACATTTGTGATGGTAGCAACAGCAAGTGCGATTAGCATTAATGCAACGATGAATAATATTTTTCGGTTAGCGTTCATATCTTATTACCTTATATTACAATGGATGAAAACGGGTGGATTAATTTAAAGACAATACCTAAATATTTTTTAAACTTAGATGAAAGTTGAAGCAGAGTGATACGGTTTATTCGACCGTAACACTTTTTGCGAGATTACGCGGCATATCGACATCGTTACCCAGACGGATAGCGATTTCCATTGAAAGAAGTTGTAAAACGACCATCATCTCAAAAAACTCACACATATAGTCTTCTCTGTGTGCCGTGCGGATATGATCATCCGCTTTATCAAAATCAAGGGGGCTGATAGAGCAGATAGTCGAATCACGTGCGCTAAGCTCTTCGATATTGCTTTTGGTTTTGTCATAGAGCTTGTGCTCGGGGAGAAGGGCAATGGTAAAGAGCTCCGGATCGGCAAGGGCAATAGGGCCGTGTTTCATTTCCCCACTCGGATACCCTTCTGCATGAAGATAAGTAATCTCTTTTAGTTTTAATGCCCCCTCAAGTGCAAGAGGGAAAAAGACATCCCGTCCGATGAAGAAAAAGCCATGCCCATGAAGATAACGTTTACTGAGGCGGCGCAGCTGTTCGTGGAGGCCACTCTCTACATTTACGGTTGAGGGGATGGTGCGTAGAAGGTGAATTTGGCGTTTGATCTCTTCGGTTGGAAGTGTTTTTCGCATTCCACCCAAATAGAGGCTGAGCATCCAAAGTACACATACCTGTGTAGCGAATGCTTTGGTAGAGGCAACCCCTTTTTCTATCCCTGCACGAGTGAGGATGGAGGCGTCGGCTAGTCGAACCATAGAGGAGTTATCGACGTTACAGATAACCATCGTTTTGAGGTTATTACGCTTTGCCATTTTAAGACTCTCTAATGTATCGGCCGTTTCACCGCTCTGGCTGATAACGACGAAAAGGGTATCAGGGGTGAGAAAAGGTTCACGATAGCGGAACTCACTGGCGATTTCAACCGAAGTTTTGATTTTTGCATGACGCTCAAACAGATAGCTCGCAACGAGAGCAGCATGATAGCTGGTACCGCAGGCACAAAATTTGATTTCGTTAATTCCCTCAAAAAGGTTCTCATTAAGTTCTTCGAAATAGACATTTTCATCTCGTAAACGCCCAAGCAGTGTATCGGCAAGAACACGACTTTGTTCATAAATCTCTTTTTCCATAAAAAACCGGAATCCCTCTTTTTGGGCAGAGAGTTTATTTTCGGAGAGAGGAGTGAAGCGAAGTACTACCGGATTGTTATGTTCATCAAACATTGCGACCGTATCAGCGGATGCTAAACCGTAATGACCGTCTTCGAGATAGATCACTTCATGACATTTACCGATCAATGCGGCATCGGATGAACCGAATAATGTTTCATTTTCTCGGTTGCGTCCGATAATCATCGGTGAACCGTGTTTAGCAAAGAATATGGTCCCCTCTGCATCGGCATTGACGAGGAGGATGGCATACGCTCCTTGAAGTTGATTGAGGGTTTGTTGAAACGCTTCAAATGGTGATGCGGCAGTTTTAAGCTGATATTCGAAGAGATGGACGATCACTTCGGTATCGGTTTGGCTTAGAAACTGTACCCCATGAGAAGTAAGCATTGCTTTAAGCTCTTGGTAGTTTTCGATAATACCGTTATGGACAACGTATGAATTTTGTCCCAGATGGGGATGGGCGTTGAGTTCTGTCGGTTTCCCGTGTGTAGCCCAACGGGTATGACCGATGCCGACAGAGAACCCGGTACTCTCAAAGTTTTGGGCTTTCTCTTCGAGATTGACGAGTTTCCCGACCGCTTTAAAGAGGGAAAAATGCCCCTCTTGCAAAACGGCAATCCCCGCAGAGTCGTAGCCGCGATATTCGAGCTCTCGAAGTCCGTCGATCAATATCTTTTTAACCGGCTTTGAATCCGATATATCCGACGATACCGCACATAGTTATTCTCCTACTAATTTAGCAATTATTTCGCGCGCATTATCGCACATTCTGTTTTGTTTTTCAATTAAGAAATGGTCTCGTGCCATATTTTTGTTAGTATGAATTTTTGCGGTAGCAATATTGATCTGTGCTTCATCGAAACATTGGACTAAATAGGCTAAAAGCCCCCTCTGATTGGTTGTGCTTGAGATTGAGCTGCGCATAATGGATAGAGTGGTCACAATCGAGGGTAATTTCACTGGGTTTAATGATCGGTTTGGTGAGGTTGAGCTTTTTAGTCATATCAAATGCCTCTTCAATGATGATCTCAATCTGCTCCATCGTCCCATCCAACGGACGTTGCAAAAATTCGATTTTAAAGTATTTGATACCATCAAAAAGGGTGAATATATCCATCGAAGCCACATCCAAGTAGCTGAGTTTTCCTAACAGATAACCAAGATTTAATGGGATACGGCGGAAGATATGGATGACTAAACCCCCTTCGATATTAAGCTGATAGGTGAAGGTTTGACACTGAAATGCCTCTTTGGAAATATTGACGATTTCATTTGGGGTATGTTTGAAAAAGAAAAGGTTCGATTCGATTGAGAGTACTTTTTTCTGTTCAATTTTGGAGAGTTGAATAAATTCGGGATCATGATTAAGCCGTTTCTCTTTATTAACCCGTTTAATAGCATCGGTGATTCGATCATTTTGGGAAGCGATTTCGAGAGATGCTTCATAGAGTTCATGGAGTAAATTGGCACCGAAACTCGTGTAGGTTCCGCTCCCTACCCCGTTGATATCGGCATAGGTCAAGATATACAGGAGTGTCAGGTTCTCCGGTGTTTTGATTTTTGACATAAACTGGTAAAGGGTTTTTTCATTGTAAAGATTTTCGCGATAGGCGACGTTGCTCATTAACACGTGATGACGTACAAGAAGTGCTCCTCGCTCGAATTGCGCAGTAGGAAGTTTGAGGTTTTTCAGGAATGGGACGATAATCTTTGCTCCCACTTCTGAGTGATCTTGTTTACGCCCTTTGCCGGTATCGTGCAGCAAAATGGCTGATTTTAAAAGCACTTTATCGGATGTGTTTAGGGGATGATAGAGTGCTTCGACATAGGGGTCTTTGATATTTTCAAGTGCCTTCAATACATTTAATAGAGTGCAAATCGACGGGATAGTGATGATAGCCGTCAAATTGCGGTAAATGGAGAACTTTTTTAAAAGCCCCGATGAGATGATGCAATATTCCCGCATCATAAAAGAGTTTTACAATAACGTAAAAGTGTTGGCGTTCAAATAGCTTGCGCAGCAATGCATAGGTTTTAACTCTCAGAGGATGTTTGATAGGGGTATAGGTAAAATGAAACAAAATACTTGCGTCAAATATCCATTCACGATCATCTAAGTTAACGAGCAATTCCAAGAGGGAGTCGATCGGTGGCGTGGCTATATTATAAGAAGCATATAGCGTCCCCTCGACACGGTAAAATCCTTTTTGGATTCTCCCTGAACGGAGGGTAGACGTTTGTGTCGCATCATGGAGATAGAGGCGCGCCATTTTCTTGACATAAATCTGAGTGAAGTTGTTAATACGCCATTGTGCTTCCAATAATCTACTCACCAGTTTGCGCTCATCGCTGAATCCCAACATTTGTGCAATACGCGGCATATAATCGAGGACAAGCTGATCTTGCTGTTTTCCGCTGAGAAGATGCAGAGCGCTTCGGACACGGAAAAGGAGTTCCAGTGCGATTCGGTATTCACGGTACTGCTCATCGCTAAAAAGCTTGCCGCTCAGCTCTTTGAGAGTGTTGACCCCGTAAATTGTTTTGGCAATCCAATAAAGAAGTTGTGAGTCCCGTAGTCCTCCCACCCCCTCTTTGATGTGCGGCTGCATGGAGAACGGGAATTTTCGTCGGCGAACATCGGCTTCTTCGATTTTGGCCATAATAAAGATTTTCGGATCATCGTTTCGGATAGCGTTCAGATGATTTTGGGTGACACTCCAGGTGAACGGGGAACCGATGATGAGGCGTGATTCCATCATAGCCGTTTTAATGGTGATATCTTCACGCGAGGCGCCCAGCAAATCATTGACATCATGGACACGATGGCCGAGTTTCAGCCCCGAATCCCATGCCAAATAGAGAAATTTTTCGATGATTG
This sequence comes from Sulfurimonadaceae bacterium, assembly GCA_963845295.1. Lineage (GTDB taxonomy): Bacteria > Campylobacterota > Campylobacteria > Campylobacterales > Sulfurimonadaceae > Sulfuricurvum. The sequence goes on from CAWJRP010000012.1 coordinate 8,825, forward strand.
CAGCGGTATTGTAACCGTCATTTTTTTCATATACGATCATCAGGTCGATATCACTGTGAACGCACAGCTGCTCCCGTCCGTAACTCCCCAGAGCGATAAAGGCAATCGGGATATTGCTCCGCATCGGGAGGTAATTTCCGAACATTCGTCTTAGAACCGTTTTGTACATTAATGAGATGATAGAGTCGAGCGTTTTGGTATGGATGACGAGGAAGTCTTTTCCTTGATTGCGCTCGAAAAGCTCCGAAAGCGAGTTTTTGTAATCAGCTATATAGGATTTAAAGAGTTTGGATATTTCAAAATCGCTAGCACGACGTTCGATGAGGTCTTCAATCTGTTCGGTAATACTCATAAGGACTACTTTTTATGTTAATTGTAGCGCATAATTGGTTGTTCTATGAGCGCTAAAGGGTTAAAAATAAGGCAGGAAGTGAGTTTGTTGACAGAAAAATGGTACAATCGTCTCAAAGCGAGGAGGGCAATAATCATGGATAATAGTACTATTTATCAGAAAATTTTAGAGATTCATGATCATGCGATGGGGATTTTACGCTCCATGAAAGTCCCCCCGTACCCCTCACAGTATAAAAAGTTTTTTGACCAATTATTTGCGGAGAGTGCCGATGAACAGCTTCGTAAAAATCAAGAGAATATCGATCAGAGCGTCCTTAGCGATTCAAAAGCAGATGTGACGAAATATCTCGATATGATTGAAAACTCCGTCCTCTCGTTTATCGAATCCCATTCCGGGATCGCCTCGGTAGCAGAGGTTCAGCGCCAATATATTGATAATGCCCCTTCCGATTCAATCGAAAAATTTGTTACCTTTATCGAGGGGTTAAGTGCGTTAAATCAAAATATGTCTGATGAACTTGAAAAAGCGCAATCGAAAATCAATTATCTCAATCAAGAACTTCAAGAAGCCCGTGCAACTCTCACCACCGATCTTTTAACTAAAGTCGGAAACCGTCAGGGATTTACAGAGGATATGGAACCCACCATTGAAGCAGGGGAGAGTAAAACGCTCTCATTGGTATTAATGATGATCGATATCGATAATTTAAAATTCTTGAATGACGAATACGGCTATGTAGCGGGAGATAAAGTGCTCTATTTCATTGCACAAACGATCAAATCAATGATCCGAACTGCCGATAAAGTCTATCGCTACGGCGCTGAAGAGTTTGCGGTGGTGTTAAACCGATGTGACGTGACACAGGCGCAGTCGGTTGCCGATAAAATCCGAGAAAAAATAGAGAAAAGCAATCTTCTGTATATGGGAAAAAATGTTCATGTTACGATTAGTATCGGTGTGACGATCCATAAGCAGGGTGATACGTTGGAAGATATTATTGGACGTGCCGACAAAGCGCTCTACTGTGCGAAAAAATCGAATAAAAATTGTACGATGATGTTTGATTGGTAAGAAACTGCGTTTGGTGTATGTTCTATGAGTTTTAAAAAGGGAACGATAGAGTGAAAGAAGATAATATATTTAAATTTTTGGATAATGAAAAAACAACGTGTGAATTCAATGGTATATCATATGATGTGTTGACCTGTGAAGAGAAAAGAGAAAAATATTTTATAGATGATAAACAAAAAAAATATTTTATACTTGAAAATCAAGTTCAATTATTAATAAGATTTGAAAAGAAAGATTACAATTTTAAAAGATGTATCTTTTTATTTAAGGCTTATTTTTTCGGGGATATCGAAAAAGAAATACGTTTTAATAATGCAATTTTTAATGAAGATGTAGACTTCTCAAGTGTACAATTTAAAGAATCTTCTATATTTTTAAGAACTATTTTCAAAAAAAGAGTTTCATTCAAATTTTCTAAATTTTATCAAGTGGCACTTTTTGATTGTTCAAAGTTTGAAGGTGAAGTTAGTTTTTATGAAGTTGATTTTTTAGGCTCAAATCAATTAATGCAAATTAAATGTGAAAAAAACTTTTATATTTCTAATTGCAGATTTGAAGAAGATATACAATTAAATGCAGCAGAGTTCAAAGAAGATTTACTGTTTAATGATGATATTACAATTAAAAAAAGAATTTCCTTTTATAAATCTAAAATGAAAAATCTATTGTTTTGCAATATAAAAACAAGTAAAGATTTTTCAATAACATTGCGTTATTCTCAAATTGAAAAAATGGATTATGAAGGAACTGATTTTACTAAAGCAGATGATAGAGAAACTTTTTTAATATTAAAAGAATTTGCACTAAAAAAACATGATCAAGTTAATGCGTTGGAATTTTTCAAAAAAGAGATGGAGACATATAGAAGTATATTAAAAAAAGAAAAAAATATTGATTATTTGATATTAAGTTTTGAAAGTAAAATAAGCGAATTTGGAACAAATCCAATAGTGCCATTAGTTTCAATAATACTAATAGCTTTTGTGTTTTCTTTTTTTGTTAGCTATTCTGTTAAGGACTGCAGTATATACTTGGAGACATCTTTTTTATTGATGAATCCTACACTATCTATAAAAAACATTATAGAAATTGTTACTGACACTAAAGCACATATGGTTATTTCTCCAGCAATAGAGATTATTAATTTTTTTAAAAATCTATTTTTCGGTGTATTGATTTACGAATCTATAAAATCATTTAGAAAATTTTCAAGAAAATTGTAGCTGTACTTTGAAAAAATATATGAAGATAAAGGGGCAGGTATTCAATCTTCACTTTCATAATTTTTACTTCATTGGAAAAATATAGGTGAATTGTTATTTTGAAGTGTAGTTTATTTCTTTTGCTATAATGCGCGTCAAAATATGCAGTTAAAGATTTTTATATGAATTTGATCGAAAAAGTAAAAAACCATGAGCGTTTGAGTTTCGATGAAGCGGTCGCATTGTACGATTTAGACCTCTTTACCCTCGGTGAGCTTGCAGATGAGCGTCGCAGGGCACTTCATGGAAAACAAACCTATTTTAATATCAACCGCCATATCAATCCGACCAATATCTGTAAAGATGTCTGCAAATTCTGCGCGTATAGTTCGAGCCGCAAAAATCCTAACCCGTATACGATGAGCCATGATGAGATTTTAGCGATTACCGATGATATCGTTGCGCGTGGTATCTCTGAAGTGCATATCGTTTCGGCTCACAATCCTGAAACGGGATTAGAGTGGTATTTGGAAGTGTTTAGCAAGATCAAAGGACGTCACCCGAAGCTCCATATCAAAGCGCTCACCGCAGCGGAAGTTCATTTTTTAGCCGAAGAGTACGGCAAAAGCTACGATGAAATTATCGATTTGATGATAGCCAACGGTGTTGATTCGATGCCCGGAGGCGGTGCAGAGATTTTCGACGAGAAAGTACGGGACTATATTTGCAAAGGAAAAGTCAACTCTGCGCAGTGGCTGGAAATTCACCGCAAATGGCACGAACGTGGGATGAAATCGAATGTTACGATGCTGTTCGGTCATGTCGAAGAGCGACGTCATCGAATCGATCACATGATCCGTATACGTGATTTGCAAGATGCGACAGGGGGCTTTAATTGTTTTATCCCTCTCGTGTATCAGAGTGAGAACAATTTTTTGAATGTCAAAGAGTCTATCACTGCGCATGAAATTCTAAAAACGATGGCGATCAGCCGCATCGTTCTCGATAATGTTCCGAACCTCAAAGCCTATTGGGTTACTTCGACGGTCAATCTGGCACTTGTCGCACAGGAATTCGGGGCGAACGACCTCGACGGTACCATCGAAAAAGAGTCTATCAACTCTGCCGCCGGTGCCAAAAGTGCACACGGTGTGAATCTTGAAGAGTTCATTGCCCTGATAAAGAACAGCGGGTTTGAACCGATTGAGCGTGATAGCTTGTATAATACAATTAAAGCATGGTAAGGAAGCGCAATGATTTTAATGATTGATAACTATGACAGCTTTACCTATAACATTGTTCAATATTGTCTGGAACTGGGTGCGGATTTAAAAATTATCCGTAACGATGAGATGAGTGTGGAGGAGATCGAAGCACTCCATCCCGAGAAGATTATTATCTCTCCGGGGCCTGCGACTCCTGATGATGCAGGGGTGACACTCGATGTGATTCGCCATTTTGCCGATAAAGTCCCGATTCTCGGTATCTGTCTGGGACATCAAAGTATCGCACAGGCTTTTGGCGGCAATGTCGTACGGGCGAATCGGATGATGCACGGTAAAACATCCACAATGGTCAGAGTTGGGGAGACTCCGATTTTCCATAAACTCCCTGAGATGTTTACAGCGACCCGTTATCACTCATTGATCGTAGAACAAAAAAATCTTCCCGATGTGATTATTCCGACGGCGTACAGTGAAGATGACCATGAAATCATGGCGCTAGAGATCAAAGACAAACCGATTTACGGTGTTCAGTTTCATCCTGAATCGATTATGAGTGAATTTGGACACGAGATACTGAACAACTTTTTGAAATCATGAGAGAAAGAGCCCTTTTATTAGCACTTTTAGGGATTAATTTTTTAATCCTTGTGTTAGAGATCAAAGGGCTCTCCATCGGCTATAATGAAGCCAAAATACTCTATTCTCACCACCCGCTAATATTAAGCTCATTAATAAATTTTTCACTTCATTTTTTCGGACAAAACGATTACGCTCTTCGTATACCGATGATTGTGCTCCATTTGATATCGGTTGTATTGCTGTATCAAATTTCAAAACACTATGTTTCACGTCCAAGCGACCGATTATGGATTGTTACAATCTATGTTCTTCTTCCCGGTGTCACGAGTGCGGCCTTGGTAGTTGATAATGCCGGTTTAATTATCGCCTCTCTTTTTCTTTTCGGTTATCTGCATTTGAATTTCGGACGATATGCGTTGGTTTTATTGCCTTTATTGATAGCGGTTGACCCTGTTTTCGCGTATCTGTTTTTTGCACTCGCGTTGCATGGGCTTTATCGTAAAGAGTATCTATACACTTTTCTAGGAATTGCAGCATTAAGTGTTTCATTGACTTTATACGGCATACACATAGGGGGATTACCGGAAAGCCGATTTTTGGATGTTCTGGGTGTTTATACCGCTATTTTTTCTCCGATTGTATTCATCTATCTGTTTTATGTTCTCTACCGCCGTATGATCGCCAAAGAGTGGGATTTGATTTGGATGATCGCTATGAGTGCATTTATGATCTCTCTGCTCCTCTCATTTCGTCAAAAAGTTGAAGTACAAACATTCGCCCCATTTTTGCTTTTGGCATTACCGCTTGCCGCGCAAATGTTTTTACACACCTATCGAATCCGACTGCGCGAATTTCGAAGAAGATATCGATTTCTCTTTTACACTGCGTTCAGTTTGTTGATTATTAATGCGTTAGCGGTCTTTTTTAATCATTATCTCTACCGTTTCATGAGGAACCCGACGCACCATTTTTCCTATTCTATGCACGTAGCCAAAGAACTTGCAACTCAATTGCATCAGCATAATATTAGATGTATTGATGCTGGGGATGAGAAACTACAATTACGACTCCGCTTTTACCATATCACACAATGCCAGGATCAACGTTTATCAAACGAGAGAACTCCAGGGTCTAATAAAGTTACAATAAGTTACATTAATAAGCCGATTTATAAGACGTATGTTACTAAAAGAAACAAACAATCATCTTCTTGAGCCTAAAACCTCTCAGATATCAATCAAACTTCTTATAAATGATATAATTTTCGTTAAATAGATTTTCGAAGGAGTTGCAATGGCTCAAAGAGCGATTCGTGAATACGACGGTAAAGCAATTTTCTCTAAACATTGGGAAAAATACTTCAGTGGTTTTCATTACGGTTTCAAATCAGTATTGGTAACTAATGGTGATGAATTGCGTGCATGTGCGCAAAAACACGGTTTTGAATGGTTGAAACAAGAAGCATTGGTTGCAAAACCGGATATGTTGTTCGGTAAACGGGGTAAAAATGATCTTGTATTGTTCAAGACCAATAAACCGGGTGATGTTACCCTTGAAGAAGCCGCAAAATGGATTGATGAAAAAATTTCTCACGAAACGACTCTTCTTTCCGGTCAACACGGAACATTGACTCACTTTATCATTGAGCCGTTCACTCCGCACTCTCAAGATCAAGAGTACTATATCTCAGCAACGACTGTCGGTGAAGACGATGTCCTTTATCTATCGGCTGAGGGCGGTATGGAAGTTGAAGAGGGTTGGGAAGAGAAAGTTAATGAAGTAACTATTCCTATTACTATGGATGATGCAAACATCGCTCACTTGATTCGTGCAAACGTCCCTGCGGGAATCCCTGCTGAGAACAAAGAGCGCTTTATCGCTTTTGCTGAGCAATTTTATAAATTTTATCGTGATTTGAACTTCGCATACCTTGAAATCAATCCGATTGTTATGATCGGTAACGATATGCACATCCTTGATCTAGTCGCACGTCTTGATGACACCGCAGGTTTCATGATGGGTGAATCATGGTGCGGTGCGGAATTCCCGACGGCATTTGGTATGGAAGATCAATCTCCTGAAGAAAAAGCGATCGCGGAAGCGGACTCTAAATCGGGCGCATCATTGAAACTGACTATTCTAAATCCGATGGGACGCATCTGGACGATGGTTGCGGGCGGTGGAGCATCGGTTGTTTATGCTGATACCATTGCAGACCTCTCTGGAAACGTAGCCGATCTTGCAAACTACGGGGAATATTCAGGCGGACCGACTACGGGTGAAACTAAATTTTATGCCGATACGGTTCTTGATCTAATGACACGTCACAAAGATCCGAAAGGGCGCGATAAAATTTTGATCATCGGCGGTGCGATTGCAAACTTTACCGATGTTGCAAAAACATTTACCGGAATTATCCAATCATTTGAAACGTATGCGGATCGAATGAAAGAGCATAATACACGTATTTATGTACGTCGCGGCGGACCGAACTATGAAAAAGGTCTAAAAGATATCAAAGAAGCGGCAGACCGTTTGGGTCTCTATATCGAAGTTTATGGGCCAGAAACACACGTAACGGATATCGTACGTATGGCTTTAGAGAAATAAGGAGAGAATGATGGGTGCTTTATTTACCAAAGATACACAAGCAATTTTTTGGAACAACAACGCGAGCGCTATCCAACGTATGTTGGATTATGACTATGTCATAAATCGCTCAAAACCCTCTGTCGCGGCAATCGTTGCTCCGACTTCAGGGAATAAATTTGAGAAGTTTTTCTATGGTCCCGATGAAATTATGGTTCCGGTTTTCCGTAATACTACTGAAGCGGCAGTAGCATTTCCCAAATGCAGATGTTCTTTTGAACTTCGGATCATTTCGTACGGCGTACGATGTTACCATGGAAGCGATTGCTATCAAGGGTCAATTCAAAACCGTTATGGTAACGGCTGAGGGGATTCCTGAGAGACTTGCTCGTAAAATGAATCAAGCGGCTCGTGATGCAGGTGTTGTCGTTATCGGACCGGCTACGGTCGGCGGTATCGCTCCGGGCGGATTTAAAATCGCAAACGTCGGAGGAACGATCGAAAACATCATTAACTCTAAATTGCACCGTGCCGGTTCATGTGGATTGGTAACCCGTTCAGGCGGTTTGTTCAATGAACTTTCAAACATCATCTCTATCAATGCCGATGGTATTGCTGAGGGTGTCGCGATTGGTGGAGACCGTTTCGTTGGTTCCGTATTTATTGATAACCTTCTTCGTATGGAGAGCAACCCTGAAGTTAAATACATGGTTCTTCTCGGTGAAGTTGGTGGTACTGAAGAGTATAAAGTGATCGAAGCGGTAAAAGCCGGCAAAATTAAAAAACCGATTATCGCATGGTGTATCGGCACGATCGCTAAACATTTCAGCTCAGGTGTTCAATTCGGTCACGCGGGTGCTTCGGCAAATGCAGATGCAGAAACAGCGGCAGCAAAAAATGAAGCGATGGCAGCAGCAGGGATTCACGTTCCTGCAAGCTTCAACGATCTTCCTCACACGATCGCGGACGTTTACGGAAAACTTCGTGCAGCGGGGACCATCGGTGAAATCGTTGAGCCGGAATTGCGCTCAGTCCCAAAAGTACGTCGCAAAAAAGAGTTTATTTGTACTATTTCAGATGACCGTGGTGATGAAGCGACCTATGCGGGTTATCCGATCAGCTCGGTAGCAACTCCGGAAACCGGTTTTGGAATCGGTGATGTTATTTCACTCCTTTGGTTCAAAAAACGTTACCCGAAATGGGCAACTGAGTATCTTGAGACGGTTATTAAAACCGTTGCCGATCACGGTCCTGCCGTATCGGGTGCGCATAATGCAAAAGTTACAGCCCGTGCAGGTAAAGACGTTATCAGCTCTCTCGTAACAGGTTTGCTTACTATCGGGCCACGTTTCGGCGGTGCGATTGATGATGCGGCACGTTATTTCAAATATGCGAACGACCGTGGTATGAGCCCGGCTGAATTCATCGATTATATGAAAAAAGAGGGTAAAACGATTTCCGGTATCGGTCACCGTATTAAATCGGTTCGTAACCCTGACCTTCGTGTATCGGGATTGAAAAAATACGCGGCTGAGCATTTTCCGGCAACTCCGTTGCTCGATTTTGCTCTTGAGGTCGAAAAATTGACAACCTCTAAAAAAGATAACTTGATTTTGAACGTTGACGGTACTATCGGTATCTTGATGGTTGATATGTGGCGTGCACTCGGATATTCTGAAGAAGAGATTGACGGTTTCATTGAAGCGGGTGCATTGAACGCATTCTTCGTTGTCGGTCGTTCAATCGGATTTATCGGTCATATCTTGGATGAGAAACGTCTCGGAATGCCTATGTATCGCCATCCAACAGACGATATTCTCTACAACGTCGAACTCGCAGACGAAATTTAATACCTCCTGCAATTCCCGCGAAAGCGGGCATTGTGCCCCCTGCGGGTAAATCCAGCTACTTCTTTCTTAATCTTTCTTCTTTTTTGTTATAATCATTCTTTGATGAATTTTGTTTTTTAAGGCTTTTATAATGAAACGTTTTGCTTTTACAATGCTTGAATTGATTTTTGTCATTATAGTAATAGGTATATTGGCGGTGCTTGCCATGCCAAACTTTACAACTCATCCCTTGCAGCAAGCAACAGAACAAATTGCAGGGCACATTCGTTATACGCAACACCTTGCTATGGTGGATGATCAATTTAAAGATAACAATGCAACATGGTATAAAAGTTTTTGGAGAATTAGATTCTATACAAACACTGGTACCTACTACTATACAATTTTTTCAGACAAAGATCAAAATGGAAATGCTGATACTGGGGCAGGAAAAACTGAAGTGGCTGTCGATCCATTGACGCAGATTCGTATGAACGCTTCTTATAATAATAATTCAATGGATTTAACAGATAAATTTGGAATAAAAACAGTAGCATCTTCATGTGATGCAGGATTTATAGATATTTTTTTCGATAATCTTGGGCGCCCTTACGTGAATTCAATGAATGTAGCTAACCCATC
>CAWJRP010000013.1:0-19025 GCA_963845295.1 Sulfurimonadaceae bacterium
TCCTCTCGAAGCTCGACAATTCTTTGACGAAAGTTGTCACTGTCTCCGTAATCAAAGAATTTTTTATAATTGTTGTGCATTGATTTTACCCGCGTAGCATGACGTATCGGACACCAGTATTGCTCGGTACGTCCGGCAATCTCGGAAATGTACCCCATAAGCCCGTTAAAATAGCTGCAATAGAGGCAGTTGAGCTTTTCGATTATGTTGAGATACCCTAAACGGTGACGGTCATTAATGATGTAATCGCTCCGTTTGACTTTTGTAATCTTGTAGATCGGAAAACATATCCACTGATAGATCGTAACAAAACCGTCCAAGATCAACGCGGGGATCAAAACCGACCAGATAATGGGGGCACTTAACAGATTTAATATCGGAGCGCTCACCAGATACCGCAGTAATCCTTGACGCTCTTTTCGATAAGAGGCAAGAATCTCTTCTCGCTTTTTCGTAATTTCGCAGGTGAATTTCTCATATTCCTGATGAAGTTCCGCTTCCAGTTCTGATTCAAGCGCTTTGATTCTCTCTACAAGTTCGTCGATCTTTTGGTGTTCCATCCCGAACCTTTTGATAAAGTTTAAAACTATACTACAATTACGTATGCAATCGCTTAAATATTTATCCCACTATACCCAAGAGATACGCAATCAGGTGCAACTACTGATCGATGCCGATACCCTCGGGGAGCGGCTTTTGCTCAAATATCCCGATACCCATACCTACAACACCGATAAAAGTCTTTATGATTATGTAATGGAGATTAAAAATACCCATTTTCGAAGCTCAGCACCGATCTCCAAAGTGCTCTATGACACCAAAATTCGCGATTTGAACTCTGCTCTGGGAACCCATACCTTCGTTTCACGGGTGCAAGGGGGGAAACTCAAAGCGAAAAATGAGATCCGTATCTCTCATCTGTTCAAAAAAGTCCCCGAACCGTTTCTTCGGATGATCGTCACCCATGAACTCGCCCATCTCAAAGAGAAAGATCATAACAAAGCGTTTTATAAACTCTGTGCCCATATCGAACCACACTATCATCAGCTCGAGTTTGAGGTAAGACTCTACTTAACCTATCTCGATCGATTCGGAGAACTTTACTCTCGTACCAATTCCACCAAAACCTCATAATGTGCCGTATGGGGAAACATATCAAAAAGTTGTACCCGTTTTAGAGTGTAACCGTTGAGTATTTCAAGGTCTTTAGCTAAACTTGTCACATTGCAGCTTGAATAGATGACCCTCTCCGCTCCGACGCGCACAAGCCATTTACATATCTGTTCACCCAACCCGCGACGAGGAGGGTTGACGATAATCACATCAGGTTTTGCTCCGGAAGAGGCACTGAACGTCGCTGTATCAAGCGACTCGAATCTAATGTTACTCATCTCTAACTGAGCTGCTGAATCATTTGCACATGCAATTGCCTCAGGCTCTATTTCGATCCCTATAATACTCCGCTCCGGTGCGGCACAATGAAGTGCAAATCCCCCCACTCCGCAAAAAAGATCCCACAAAATCTTCGGTTTACTCTCATCCGCCCATTCGCTCGCGGTGCGATAAAGTTTTTCGGCTACTTCGGGGTTGGTCTGAAAAAAGCTTTTGGGTCGGATATAAAGGGGGATTCCGTTGAACCGCTCTTCGAGACGGTGCTGCTCGGTGAAAAATATCTCCTCATCCCCTTCTAAAATCGCCATATGAACCGGTTGTATATTAGCCGTAATGACTTTCAATTCCGGTATACGCTGAGTTAAATCATCCAGAGCGTTTTGGAGTCTCGAGATGATTCCATGAGAGCGGAGGACAAAGCGGAGCATCATGGTTCCGTTCGATTTGCTTTGAGTCAGGAGAACATATTTCAGTTCCCCTTTTCGCATCCTTACATCATACCCTTTGACCCCTAGTTCACGAAGCCACTCTTGGATAGCATGGAGAGCTTTTTGCATAGCACTATCATACAGCGGACATTCGATCAGGCTCACCTCTTCAGAGAGTCCCAAGACAACCCCCTCCGGAGTTGGCGTGGCCACCATTTTTGCTTTATTGCGAAACCCTTTTAGCGGTGATGAGGCAGGTTTAAGCCACTCTTGCGGCTGATACCGATTTAAAAGGGCATGCAGATGTTCGCCTTTCAGCTTTAACTGTTCGGCATAGTGATAATCTATCCATCCGCAGGAATGGCAAAACTGGGCATCGAAGTAGGAACAAAAACTCATAAAACCTTCATTTAAATACCGATGATACTGGCGTCGAATGAACTCTGCGGGATAGCATACAAGCGGCGTTCAAGCCGTCCGATATTATCCAGAACTTCTTCCGATGCGGCTTGGAGTTTCACAAAATACCCTTTTGCTACCTCTCGCTCTTCGTCACTTATTCTTTTTTTGGAATTGAATAATTTTGAAAAAAATGAGCGGTCATTGTCGGTAAAAAAGATTTTAAAAATATGCATATAGTTATCATGTAAATCAATGTGGGCTTTCTCAATCGCACCTAAACAGTCCATATTTCCAAGGGCATTGAGCTTTTGCCCATCACTGTAAAACCACTCTCCGAACTTGCAATCGGTGTAACTAAGCGGTATCGCACCCTCATCGATCGGCAACCCTTCAATCAACAGTTTGGCACGCTGAACCCATTTAAGATGTGCTTTTTTAGCATCACTCAACGACTGCAATGTAATAGCTTTATCCATGTCTGCCCACCCTTGATATCATAACACTATTATACCGCTCAATCGTTATAAAAATAACACAAAAAGTTATATTTTTTGTCAGATAAATACTCATAATACTTTCGTTTTAGCCGTTCTCAAATAGTGCAATACGGTGCCGATAAGATCATCGTCATCTTTGCTCTTGCTCTGCAATGTCTCTTTGGTACCGCTTTGGTATTCGATGGTAATGTTTTGGTTGTAGTTGCTTACCATTTTGATCTTTTTCTCGATGCACAGCAGTTTGATTACCATGATCTCAAAAAACTGTTTCGTAGGGGTATCAGGTTTGCCGAAGCGGTCTGTGACCTCCTCTTCGATCTCATATATCTCGCTCGGGGACTCACACTGGCTGAGGCGGCGATACAGCTCAAGCCGTAAGCGGTCTTCGCTGACAACTTCATCACTGATGAAGGCGCTGACGGTGAGCTTGATATCCACTTTTGCCCGTATTGCCGTCGTTTGATTGGTAAGAATTTTGATTGCATCTTCCAACATACGCAAGTACAATGCATACCCGATATTCTTGATGTGACCGCTCTGTGCATCCCCGACGAGATTTCCCCCTCCGCGAATTTCGAGGTCATGGTACGCCAACATCGATCCGCTTCCGAGAAACGAGTTCGATTCGAGGGCAACCAGCCGTTTTTTCGCCTCTTCGGTGAGGTGGTCTTTGTCATCGACAATGAAATAGGCATACCCCTCGATATGCCCCCGCCCGACCCGTCCACGCAGCTGATGCAGATCCGCCATCCCGAAACGATCGGCTCCGTCGATAATCATCGTGTTGACGGTCGGCATGTGGATCCCCGATTCGATAATCGAGGTAGCGAGGAGTACATCGTACTGCCGATCGGCAAATTTAGCCAACTCCTCCTCGGTTTGATTCGCACTGATTTGGGAGTGGAGAATGAGGATGCGTAACTCGGGAAGAATCGCTTTGAGCTCTCCCGATTTGATGATCATCGAATCGATCGAGTTGTGGACGTAGAACACCTGACCGCCACGACGTAGTTCACGCAGTATCACCTCTTTGATCAGTTTCTCATCATAGTTTTTGACAAAAGTACGTACCCCTAAACGCTCGCTCGGAGGGGTGAGGAGTTCGGACATCGTCTTAATCGAGCTGAGCGCCTGATTGAGACTTCGAGGAATCGGTGTGGCACTCATACTGAGGAGGTGAACGTTTTCATAGAGCGATTTGAGTTTCTCTTTTTGTTTCACCCCGAATTTGTGCTCTTCGTCGATGATAACGATCCCCAATTTCGCACAGCTCACCCCAAACAGGGCATGGGTTCCGACGACACAGTCAAGTTCCCCCGCCTCTAACGCCCGCAACGTCGCATTTTTCTCTTTGCTACTGACGAACCGATCCAACTTCGCTACCCGAAGACCGAACGGTGCGAAACGTGTTTTGAGCGATTGGAAGTGCTGAGAGCTGAGCAACGTCGTCGGAACGACGAGGAGCGATTGGTATCCCCCCTTCGCAGCGGTGAAAATAGCGTTCATCGCCACCTCCGTTTTCCCGAAACCGACGTCTCCGCTCAGCAACCGATCCATGATATGGCCCGAAGAGAGATCGCGGACGATAGAACTAATCGCACTCGCCTGATCGGGGGTATAGTCAAATCCTGCGGCATCTTGGAATCTTCGAAGTTCACCCGCATCGACATTGATCACCGAAGCTTTGATCAGGGCACGGCTTGCTGCAATCCCGACAATCTCGGAGGCGATCTCGAACAACCGTGCTTTTACCGACTCTTTGAGCTTGCCGAAACTCCCTTTGCCCAGACGATCCAGCACGGGGAGGCTCCCCGATGCGATATAGCGGTCAATTGCATCGAGATTTTCGACGGGGAGAAGAAGTTTGTCATCCCCCATGTATTTGATCACAACGAGATCTTTGATTCCCCCGAGAATCTCAGCTTGCTCGATTCCGACGAATATCCCGACTCCGTACTCTTCGTGAACGACGTAGTCCCCCACTTTCAAATCATCGAGAAGAATGGAGGTACGGCGGCGACGGCGCTTTTTCTCATGACGGTTTAGGGAGAATATGATCTCTTCGGGACCGATAAGATTCAGAACGATTCCCGACGTTTTGACCGTGATCCCTTTTAAATCAAATATTCCCGCCGCTTTGAGCTGCGTATCGCTGGCAGCAATAAGGGTAAATTTTTTGTTTTTGTGGACACTGCGAAGAGTCTCAAAGTTCCCTCCCCCCAGCGGTGTATAGCGCTCGGATTCGGGGAGTATATCAACTTCCAGCCGTTCACGCGACAGAGTCGGCTGATTGGGACCGTATGCTTCATCGAGGAGACTTTTCATCTCACGGATTCGCGCAACCTTTTTCCCCTCGCACAGATCAATTCCGTGCTCACCCAATACCCAAAAACCGAGTGAGGCGATATCTTTGACAAAACTGTCACTCTGTGCTCTAGCAATCGCTTTTTCGAACGCTTTGTGCTGCTGCTCATCCAGAGAGAAGAAGGCGCTCGTCACTTCGATGGAAGCCAATTCCTCTTTATCGGTGCGCTGTGTTTCGACATCGAACGCTTTGATCTCTTCGACCTCATCATCAAATAGGCTGATACGGTAGGGATTGCTTTGGTTCGGAACGTAAATATCGATAATATCACCGCGATGTGATACCTCCCCCTCCATTTCAACCATATCGACGAAGGTGTATCCCCAGTGGAGAAGCTTCTCTTTGAAGCTGCCGAGATCGATGCGGGAGGCAAACTCGATAGTCTCGCTTTGAAGCAATGATGCTGAGGGAAGAGGGAAAAGCAATGTTTTTACCGGTGAGATAATCAGAGGTTTTTTCGAAGCCGTGTAATAGGTTCGAAGTGCGGCAAAAAGGGCAAAAAGTTCTTCGCTGAAAGGGCGTAAATCGTCCATGTATGTCGCACGGAAATCGGGTAATACAATGTGGGGTATCTCTAAAAAAGTGGAGACATCACTGAGTTCAGAAGCCTCTTTCGTATCCTCACACACGAGAATATCGGGACGATTTTTGGGGTTATTTTTTAGGTATTCATACCATCGTGCTTGTGACATCAGTGCTTACTCATCCTCTTTAAAAACGTCTCGGCTACGCTGAACGAGCCGAATACAAGATATTCTCGATTTTCGTCAATCTCTTCAAATGGTTTATACGGAATATTTAACTCATCCAATGCCGATTCAAGAAGACTCTTCTCAACAATCCGTCCCTCATTCACCTCGATAATCTCGACAAACTCAATGATCGGTTTTAAAAGGGTCAATATCTCACGGTACTCTTTATCGCCATAAGTGTTATAGACAAGGATTACTTTTTTGCCTGTGTATGACTTGGAAATTGACTCAGCCGCCAACACGTTATGCCCGACATCGAGTGTAATGTTAGGGGCAATTTTGCTTAAGCGCCCGAACAGTGCCTCTTGATCAAACATCTCTTCGGTTGGTTCAACTCCTAAAAGTTCATACGCTGCCATTGCTAACATCAGATTATCGCGCAAATAGTCGCTAAGGCTGTTTTTCGTGGCAAGTTGCAATGCCAATATTTCAATATCTGATGTTACCCGCTCCAAAAAAGTATAAAGGGTGCACCTTTTTTCTTCGGCTATTCTTCTTGCAATACTCTCAACTTCAGGGTGTTTTTGCTTTCCCAAAAGAGCAACACTTTGCATACTATGCAGTTTTGTTGTCGCAATGGATTCAATCGTAGTACCCAAAAACGCCGCATGATCATAATCGATAGGGGTAAAAATACTGAGTACTTTGTCAAAAACATTCGTTGCATCATGTTCACCCCCCAGCCCCGCTTCGCATACGACATATTCACACCCCTCATAAGCAACCATTGCCAAAAGGGTCGTATACTCGAAATAACTCAGAATTTCTGCCGTATTCTCCGGTAATAGGGCAAGGAGTTTTTGATGTGCCGCTTCAAGCAGTTCATCTGAAATATCAGAACCCTCCAACCAAATTCGTTCATTAAATCGCAAGATGTGGGGGGACGTGTAATGCCCTGTTTTTTTCCCCGCACGGTGAAGTGCCGTTGCTAAAAAGCGTCCCGTAGAGCCTTTACCGTTGGTTCCGACAAGGTGGATGATTTTCGGGCTCGGCAGAAATGACTTGATACTATGATATGCTTGAGGGAAGCGCTCATAATCGATTACATCATAAAAAAGGGGCTTGGTAGAGAGAAAATCGTTTAATGTCATGCAGGCTCGACGCGATTTCGCCCTTTGCGTTTGGCATCGTAAAGGTATTCGTCCGCTCCGTTAACCAACGCTTTGAGTGAAGAGTAATCACTTCGCTGTGCAATACCGATACTGACACTCACTTCAATACGCTGCCCTTGATACATAAAGTGGGCCTGTTCGACGTGAGCGCGTACCTTTTCACAAAACACCTTTCCTCCGTCCAAGTCGGTATCTCCCAAAATAGCTAAAAATTCTTCCCCGCCGAAACGTCCGACGATATCACTTGTTCGTGCTTCAAGTTTGAGAATTTTTGCAAATGCAATCAGTACCGCATCACCCGCTTCATGCCCATAAGTATCGTTCACCGATTTAAAATGATCCAAATCGAGCATCGCTACACAAAACGAGTGGCCGTGACGTTCAAATTCGGCCTCTTTGAGGTTGAGATACTCTTCTATCGCCCGTTTGTTAAAGAGTTTGGTTAAAAAATCTTCTCGTGAAGCTTGGGTCGCTTGTGCCAATTCCGCCTCGAGTTCCGAAATCTTTTTCCCCATAGTCGTCACTTTTTCATTATGAACTTTGAGGTCTTTGCTCAGTACTTCAACTTTCTCTTCCAACGTACTCGCGATGGTATAGAGCCGCTTATGGGCTGTTTTAAAATCGGTAGGTTTATGGCTTTCCAACTTTTCAAGATCACGTTTAACCTCACGAATCTCACTGGTAGAACTTTCGCTTCTCTCAATCAATTCAATAAGTTGTGTTGAAAGTTTCCCCAGAAGGGAATCGAGAGCATTTACCATCTCTTCAACGCTGCTTTTATCTAATGCAATACGCATGGCAATGGCTGACTTTAGCTCTTTTTCGCAGATGTCCGAATTTATATATGCCGGATTTGATTGAAGTTTTTGAGAAAGGGAGAGGGTTTCATTATCCATCGTCGGGGCGATCGAAGGAACTAATGATGAGATGAGTAAGCGGGCTATTTTATTATAGTCCGCTTCTCCCCCCGAACCGCTTTGCAAACTCAAACTCTCAATAGTACTCCGCAGGTTTCCGGTGTCAACCGAACCGAAATTAGAGAGTTTCAATAAAAATGAATCATCGTAAATACTCAAAAAATTGATCCATGCCTGTTTAAGCAATTCTAACTGAGTCGATCCCCCCTGCTCGTCCAAAATAGTAATTGTTTTTTTCGCCAATGCCGAAGCGTCAGGGTTATGCAATACATCGATACTCTCTGCCATCTTTTTGGCCAGATTACTTAGCAGTTCTACCAAAATCGATGCCTCGCTCGGATTCATCCGATTGAGTTTAGAGATCAAGAACCGGATCAATTCCGCCGTCGTTCGGACTCGGTATTTTTTAACCTCTTCGAGTGTTTTTTTATCCATGAGGCTAACATATCGGTCTATCCCGCTGCAGTCTTCAACCGCGAAGCCGGCTTTCTTCGCTTCGGCACAAAATGTTTCGGTATACGTATCAGGAGTCCATACTTTTCCTTCAGCTTTGAGCCTCTCAACAGTATTTCGAACGATTTGGTTGATAGTCATATTATTTGTCCCTTATTTCGAGTCAGAACTCTGTATTGCGCCTCTTGTGAGATTCGAATCCGTACTTTGTGCCGAATCTTGACCGAAATTAGCATCAACACCATGTGCCGCTATTTGTGCGACAAAAGCATCAAGCGCTTTTTGTGCCCCCTGGCGAATCGCTTCAAAACGTGACTGATCAGAGATAATCGCATTCGGTTCAATATCAAAATCGTATGTGCCGCGGGTAGAATAATTCGTTATTTTTCCCTCCGTCATGCGACTGATTGCCATAGCAACCGTTGAACGATAGGTGATTACATATCCGTCCGTATCATATCGAAGAGGGCTGAACGTTACCGAACCGATCGAAATTTTCAAATGCGTTTTTGAAGCATTTTTGGAAACAAGCGCCGTTCTAAATTTAGTAATAACCGCTGTATCGACCGCATCTTTGATAATAACGGTATTTTGAGGGTCTTCCATCGAAATTACCACTTCGGTACTGACACTGTCACCCAACACATTCTTAGCGTAATGGCTTGCGGGCTGATAGCCGCAGCCGGCTAGAGCGATCAAGGCACCCAGTATCCAGTATTTCATCCCCTACCCTTTTATCACAAGATTGACAAGCTTGCCTGGGATCACAATCGCTTTTACGATCTCTTTGTCCTCAATCCATTTTTCGACGGAGGCTTTCGCTATCTCAATAATCGATTCTTGGGAATCATTGACCCCTACTTCGATTGATGAGCGGTTTTTACCGTTGATCGATACCCCTAGAGCTACGCTGTCGACTTCGAATACCTCTTCACGTACCACTTGGACACCGAAGTTTTTCCCTCCGAAAAATTCGGTCGATAACTCCCAGCAGATATGGGGAACGATCGGTTCGAGTACTGAGGTTAAAATCCAATACCCTTCCGTCCACACGTTACGATTGTTCTGTTCGTTCAAGGCATTCATCGCTTCCATAACACCGGCGATCATCGTATTAAAGGTATGACGTTCAGCGTATACCTCTTGAGCACGTTTTAACGCTTCGTAGACTTTTTTACGAGCCCCTTTTTCTTCTTTGGAAAGGGTACTATGATCGATGATTGGCAATTTATCGGTAACATTGACGTATTGGCTGCGATCGGCAAATCGTTTGAGGAAGCGGAAAGATCCCTCAACTGCGCTGTCGTTCCACTCCAGCTCTTGGGTCGGAGGAGCGGCAAAAAGGATAAAGAGACGCGCCGTATCGGCACCGTATTTCGCTACCAATTCTCCCGGATCTACGGTGTTACCTTTGGATTTGGACATCTTTGCCCCGTCTTTAAGAACCATCCCCTGCGTAAGCAAATGTTCAAACGGCTCATCGCTGTTGACATATCCCAAATCGCGAAGCATTTTCGTAAAGAAACGGGCATACAGCAGATGCAAAATAGCGTGTTCGATCCCGCCGATGTAGTGATCCACACCCATCCAGTAATCGAGTGCTTGTTTATCCAACGCCTCTTTAAAATCATTTTTGACCGTATAGCGCAAGAAATACCATGACGATTGGATAAAGGTATCCATCGTATCGGTCTCACGAGTTGACGGTTTACCGCATTTAGGACACGCACAATGTTTCCACGACGGATGATGTTCGAGCGGATTACCTTCTCCGTTAATGACGACATCTTCCGGTAACGCGACCGGAAGATTCCCTTTGTCCTCAGGGACGATGCCGCAGCTTTCACAATGTATAAGCGGGATCGGTGCGCCCCAGTAGCGCTGACGGCTGATTCCCCAGTCTTTGAGACGGAAGTTGATCACTTTTTTACCGAGCTTTTCGGCTTCGAAATGATCCATGATGACTGCTTTAGCGGTAATATTATCCAAACCGCTGAACTCCCCGCTCTCACGTAGTGTTCCCGTTTCTGTATAGGCACACCCGCTTGGCAATTCATCCTCTTGAGGGAAAATAACCGCTTTGATCGGCAAATTGTACTTCGTGGCAAACTCATAGTCGCGATCATCATGGGCAGGAACCGCCATAACCGCACCCGAGCCGTAATCGGTGAGGACGAAATTCGCCACCCACACCGGTACTTTTTCCCCCGTTAGAGGATGGAGTACATTGATCCCCAGAGATACACCCTCTTTCGGACTGGTTGCACGATCGCGCGCGCTGACCCGCTGCATCACTTTGATCGCACTGGCTGTCGTTTCATCGAGGAGACCGAATGAGAGCATGTGGCGAACAATCTCGTGTTCAGGAGCTAATGCGGCGTAGCTCACTCCGTAAATCGTATCGGGACGGGTCGTGAAAACATCGAAGCTTTGGTACACGACACCCAGACGCGCTTCACTCTCTTCGTCGAGTTTAAACGCGAACTCCAATCCGTACGATTTTCCGATCCAGTTCTCCTGCATCGTCAAAACCTGCTTCGGCCATTTTCCCTCAAGCGTTTTGAGTGATTCGAGAAGCTCTTCGGCATAATCGCTGATTTTGAGGTAATACTGATACATCTCTTTTTGGACGATCGGTGTTCCGCATCTCCAGCATCCGCCGTCAACCACCTGCTCGTTTGCCAAAACCGTCAAATCGTGCGGACACCAATTGAGAAATCCCTGCTTACGATATAACAGCCCTTTGTTGAACATATCAATGATAAAGCCCTGCTCGAACGCCGTGTATTCTGGATTGGATGTAGCGAATTCACGATCCTCTGAAAACGACAGCCCTAAACCGGCAAGCTCACCACGCATGGTTGCTATGTTCTCATAAGTCCATTTTTTAGGATGAACACCATGCTTGATCGCCGCATTTTCTGCCGGCATACCGAAGCTGTCCCATCCGATCGGGTGAAGAACATTAAAACCTTGTTGACGGTAGTAGCGGGCAAAAGCATCACCGATGGTGTAGTTACGGACGTGTCCCATATGGATACGCCCTGAGGGGTAAGGAAACATACTGAGAACATATTTTTTAGGCTTGGAGAAATCATCACTCGGCTCATACGCCTTCGTCGAACTCCACGTTTTTTGCCATTTAGCCTCAATCGATGCGGGGGTGTAATTCAAAAAAAACTCCTAAATACTCTGTTAAAAATTAAACAATGCCTTGTTCAAACTGCGCGCGAAGACGATCTTTTTCGGCACGCATACGTGCTTTTTCCGCATATCCCGCTTTGGCTTTAGCCACATCATAACCAAACCAAATTAAAAACGGAGATGCTACGAAAATAGAGCTGTACGCCCCAAAAATGACACCGATCAGCATCGCGAAGCTAAATCCGTGGATAATCTCTCCACCGAATAAAAAGAGGGTCAAAATAACGAAAAATACGGTGGCTACCGTCAAAATCGTTCGAGAGAGGGTATTAGTGACACTCTCGTTGATTAAATCTGCCATACGATATTTTTCCGATGTTTTGGCGTCTCGTATCGTCTCACGGATACGGTCGAAAATGACTATCGTATCGTTGATCGAGAACCCTAAGATAGTGAGAAGCGCCGCCAGTACGGTTAAATCGAACTCTACATTAAAGAGACTTACCATCCCCGCCGTAATCACGACATCATGCACAAGAGCAATGATCGCTGCAATACCGTAGCGCCATTCAAAGCGAAACGCAACATAGATCAAAATTCCGATTACTGAGACAGCAAGAGCGATTATCCCCTGTATCTGAAGCTCTTTTCCCACTTTCGGTCCGACCATATCAACCCGTCGAATCTCAAAATTACCCGTCCCCTGAAGCGCAGTCGTGACCTGCTGCGCCGTATCTTTGGTCACATCCGCCGTTGTGTTTTGAAGACGTAATATAATCTCACTCGGTGAACCGAACTCTTGAATCCCCGCCGAAGCAAACGGTGTATTTTTCAATTTTTCACGAAGTGCATCGATTTGTATCGGTTTGTCATACTTCACTTGAACGACTGTCCCGCCAGCAAAGTCGATCCCGTATACAAACCCTTTATGGAAAATCAGATAAAACGAAATCAATGTCACGAGAAGTGAAAAGGTAAAGATGGGTTTGACCCATCCCATCAGATTAAATGCTTTTTTGGCTCTAAAAAACTCCATGATTACTCCTTGCCATCAAGGCGGATACCGAACCATCGGTTCATATTGCCACTTTTTTCGATTTTTTCGATGAGTACATTGAAAATACCATGTGTTCCCAAAATTGCGGTAAACATTGATACTAAAATACCGACAGCCAACGTAACGGCAAACCCTTTAATTGGGCCGGTTCCGTACATATACAGCGCCACTGCCGCAATCAAAGTAGTCAAGTTGGCATCGACGAGGGTACTGAACGCATTGTCATATCCTCCCTCAATTGCTTTGCGCACTTTGGCCCCTTCACGAAGAAGCTCGCGTATCCGTTCATTGATAATGACGTTTCCATCCACCGCCATACCGACGGTAAGGACGATTCCCGCCATCCCCGGCAACGTTAACGTCGCACCGAACATCGCCATAATAGCGATAATCAAAAGAATATTGATTACCATTGCCGTTGTTGCTATCACACCGGCATACCCATAATATACGACCATAAATAAAATAACAAGTATAGCCCCGGAAGCAAATGCGATCAGACTTGCTTTGATACTATCAGCCCCTAGACTTGGTCCGACAGAGCGTTTCTCCATCATGTAAATCGGAGCAAGCAATGCCCCTGAACGAAGTGCAATCGCCAAGTCATTCGCTTCAGCAACCGTATAATTACCGCTGATTTGACCGCTTCCGCCGCCGATACGTTCATTGATTACCGGAGCCGAGTAGACTTTTCCATCCAATACGATCGCAAGACGTTTACCGACACTTTTACCGGTAAAATCTCCGAAAATCTGAGCTCCCGCAGAGTTGAGTGAAAAGTTGATGACCGGACGGTTGTTTTGATCGTATCCGACATGAGCATCAGTCAACATCGTCCCGTCCAAAATAGAGATCTCGTTAACCAGATGTTTGAGCTGCGGTTGAAGGGCATCTTCAAGGACTTTATCCCCATAGGTCGCTGCTTCTGCATCACTCAAATCATTTACCCGCATCGAGCGTTCTTCATCTACCGCCATAAGTTCGAGCTTCGCCGCACGGGAGATTAACTCACGCGCACGTTGTTCTTCTTGAGGTGTTTTAATCCCCGGAAGCTCTACAAGGATTTTATCAACCCCTTGTTTTGCAACGGTCGGTTCCGCAAGACCGAACTGATCGAGGCGGTTTCGGATCGTTTCAATCGCCTGATCCACCGCACGTACTTTGAGCTTTTCTACCGCTTCAGGAGTTATTGAAATTGAGTATTTGCCTCCACTAGCGTGAACAACCGTCCCATCTAATGTTTTTAGATAGGTCATCCATTGCTGTAGCATCATCGGCATCCATCAATTCAAACGTTACTTTGTCTTCTTGTGCACTGATGGCATCGAGCAAAATATCGTTATGTTCTCCGTAATGTTTGAGTCCTGAAGCAATCGATTTGAGTTGGGAATTGACCGCTTCCTCGGTTTTGACGCCCAGAAGCATATGTAAGCCCCCTTGCAAATCAAGACCTAATGTAACTTTTTTCCCCTCATTGCTTTGCGTGAATGACGGGATCGAAAATACTAGACCCGAATACGGTGGCTATAATCAGTAAAACGATACGGTAATTAAGCTTCATCCTCGTACTTTCTGGCAACCGCATCTTTGACGAGGCGCACTTCGGTTTCATTGTTCATTTTAATCATGAAAAATTTTTCTTCGACTTTTTTGATTTCGACGACAAGTCCGCCGGTAGTGACAATTTTATCCCCTTTTGTAAGGGCTTCGATCATCTCTTTGTGCTTTTTAGCTTGCTGATTTTGGGGACGGATGATCACAAAATACATAATAGCGATCAAAAAGACAAAAGGGAGAATTTGGGAAACAATTTCCATGGGTATCCTTGGGTAATGTAAAGTTGGGGCATTATACTGAAATGTGGCTAACAACGATATAATTCCCGCATGAAATATCGATTCCCCCCCCTTATTGAACTCATTGTTGCCCCTTTGGTTGTCGCCCTTTTTTTCTCCGCTTTTATTTATTGGGAGCACTTCTCTCTTACCTCTAAAGCACTTAACACCTTTTCAGGTATTATCGCTTTGTATGCCCTTTTACACGCTCCGAAACGAACCGTCCTCATCAGCGGTTTTTGGATCGGGCTATTATGGTGCTATTGGATTGGATTTAGCTTTCAATATTACGATCTCGGATGGGCGACATGGCTGGTCGCTCTGGGATTCGGGATCGTCTATGCCCTCTATTACGGAACAATGGCGCTCACCACCAATCCTCTGCTCCGAGCACTTATTCTTTTTGCTCTCACCTATTTCTGGCCGATGGATTTCAACTGGATGCAGCCCGAGCTTATCTTCGTCGAAAGCTATCTCGGATTTGCAAAATGGCAGTTTGCCCTTATCCTCTTTTCTCTCGCATTGAGCGGATACGTCAGCGGTTTCAAAAAAATTTTCCCGTTATTATTGATACTCGGAGCCGTTCAAACCTCTTACACTCCGCCACCTATTCCTGATCTAAAAATCAAATTGATCTCGACCGATATTTCGCAGGATTTTAAATGGCAAAGTGAGCAACTCCCTCAAACGATCCAGGATAATTTCCATGCTATCGATGAAGCGATCGCACAAGGGTTTGATCTTGTCATTCTCCCCGAGTCCGCATTTCCCCTTTATATGAACAAGCATCCCCTGATAGCTGAAGCGCTTAGCGAACGATCTCTTCATATTGCAATTTTGACGGGAACGCTTCATAAAGAAAACGGGCTCAACTACAATGTTTCGTATCTTTTCAATCAGGGAACTATTACCGTTGCCAAAAAAACGGTTCTGGTGCCGTTCGGAGAGTATATCCCCCTCCCTGGTTTTTTAAAAGAGTGGGTTAATCGCCATATTTTCGAAGGGGGAGCCGACTTCGTCACCGCCGATAAACCGACTGATTTTGTGATCAAAGGGGTGACGTTTCGCAATGCCGTCTGCTACGAGGCAACCCGTCGCTGAACTCTACACACCCGATGTTCGCTATATGATCGCAGTCAGTAATAACGGCTGGTTCAAACCCTCTATCGAACCGACGGTGCAAAATCTCTTAATCCGTTTTTATGCCCGTAAAAATCATACGATGGTGTTTCATGCGGCGAACGGCGGAGGAAGCGGGATAGTGTATTAATTTTGTCATCCTGAACTCGATTCAGGATCTCAGATTGCGTATCGAGTCCGCAATGACGAATAGTGACGTAGGTATGGCATAAGTTGTCAAGTCTGCAATGACAATGTGTGTCATGCTGAACTTGATTCAGCATCTCACAAAATACTTTCGTACAAATCTTCCCAATGAGGATTTTGTTTATTAACCAACTCAATCTTCCAGTCTCTATGCCAATTCTTGAGCTGTTTTTCCCTTTTTATCGCTTCTTCAATCTCATCGTAGGCTTCGTAATAAACTAAATTTTTTAGATTATATTGCTTTGTAAATCCATCCACAAAATCATTTTTATGCTCATAGACTCTTTTCACAATATCCGACGTAACCCCTATGTACAAGACTCCATCTTGTTTATTGGACATCATATATACAAAACCTTTTTTCATGCGGTTCCTTTAGATTGCGGATCAAGTCCGCATGACGTACATTATGTCTGCATGACGTAGATTATCCGTCATCCGGAATGATGTAGCATCTCAGATGCTGAATGCACATACCGTCATGCTGAACTTGATTCTCCGTCATCCTGAACTCGATTCAGGATCTTAAATAACTATATCAACCCCTCAAAAATCTCGTCAATATTTTCACCGTAAAAATACTCTTCCAAAAGTGGACGGATTTTGTATTTCATCACAAACTCATTATCATGATTCCCTATAAAATAAGCGTGCCCGATCAGATAATCAGCACCTCGTCGTTCTTTGATAATTGCATTTATTTTTTTGACATTTTCAGGCAAATAATCATCGATTGGCTCCATCCGTACAAACGTAAAACGGCGACGTAGAGCAATATCGACCAGAGCTATTGATTTGTCTGCCGTATTCATCGTCCCAATAATATAGAGATTTTTAGGAACACCGAATTGCTCTTTAGAGTATGGCAATGTCACCATTAGTTCATTATCTTCACCGAGACGTTTATCTTCTTCGAGGAGGGTAATCAAGTTCACCGAAAATTTTGGAGATATTACCACGATTAATTTCATCGAGAATAAGATAATAGTTTTTAAGTTCATCCGTTCGTATTTCTTTTGCATGTTGAACTAAATATTCCAATAAAGCATCATAATACGGTTGAAGTCCTCCAAAAATATGATTATTTCGTCCAAATTCATACATTTTTTTCAATGTATTGATCGATAATGAATGTTTTGATTCACCAGTAGTCTTTATCAAAAAGAATCGACTTGTCGGTTAATTCAGTAATATGAAATCGGGATCGTTTCATTTGAATTGATATTCGTTCTCCTCTGATAATTGATCCACAATCAACTCTCTAAATATCTCTTCAAAATCTTTTTTGATCTCTCTTGGCGTAGTTGATGCTTCTTGATTCGTTTTAGCTATTTTGGCAATATCCCTAAAAATCCCACTTTCTAATTCTATTTTACCCTCTTCATTCGGTCTAAACCCCTCTACAAAATCCTCATAACTGTAACTTTGATGAAAGGTCAAAAATTGATAACGCCCCTCAGCTTTTACACTTTCAAACATGAATCTGTTTGATAATCAGGGTTTTCCAGCTCTTCCAAACTATCACCGTTTTCAAGGATCGAAATTAGTTTTTTATGTGAGTACGTTTTACCAACACCTGGAGGGCCGTAGAGGATAATATTTTTAGGATTCTCAATTGTTCTTCTCTCTTTGATTTCCAACACTAAATGCTTCATATCCAAATTTATTTAGTGATAATTCAATAATATTTATTAAGTCATTCTCCTAAACTATACCCCATTGATTCAAAGCAAATATTTTTTCATTCCCAGAATCTAAAGGATCAAAATATCTCGATGATGAATTAGTCAGTATCGTTTCCAAATGCTGTCATATTCGTTATTAATGAAAGATAGTCTTTCCCATCTAATTATGGGTTAAATTAATCTGGAATTGTTTTATTCCACCGTGATTTTGATACTTCAATATATTTTTTGTATACTCCTAACAAATGGTTCAAAGTATCCTTATACCATTGATATTAAATCTCTTTTCCATTACATCATAATATTTTCTCTCAACTTTATTTTTCATCTCTTCAATATATTTCACAAAATTACTGACTATCACTCTGCAACTCCACACTCCGCATTTTCAATACTACTCCCTTCTCCCGTTTTCCCCAAGATAAAGCTCTTCATTGACATCTTCTAAATGCTTCGGATACAGCAACATCGTTTGATCAATTTATAGTTTTTCCCATACACATACATCTGATATTTATCATCACGTTTGACTTCCTCTTTGCCATTCACCTTTTTATATTTCGTATCGATGATAAGTCGATTCGGGATCAAAATATCAGGTTTTAGTTTGAGATTACCGAAATTATTTTCGGCTTGAATGATGGCAAGTCGGCTCAATAGATTGGACGATTTTACCCACAAACTGCTCAAATAACACATTCATGTCAAACATAAACGCCCACTCATTTGCACCCGCTTTATCAAAACGGATAGTTGAGATTTTGGAGGATAAGCAAAGCGATTTTATAGAGATGTCGAAACCGTTCATTGAGCCGATGCCAATGATAGGTTGCATGAGGTTATAATAGGGGGTGACCTCATCGAACATCAGATGAAGCATCCCTAATTGTCGTCTATTATCGGCACTATTGGTAATGCGACGACACACATTGTACCGTATATGCGAAAAGTGCATTGAGCGGATTATCGGGACTAAATTCATCGTATTCACAATAGATTTTATCCCGCACAAAATTTGTCCGTGCATCCATTCCCGCCAAAAAACGTCCCCTCATCACCCGTAGATTATCCTGCACCGAGATATACTCACGATACATCCCTTTTTCGACTTCACGAGTTAGTTCACGTGAGAAAATAGAGATCAAGTAGTTCTAAAATCGGACTTTTTTCGGTATCGGTAGAAGCAATACTCTCATCCACTTTGAGATCATAAACATACGAGAGCATATAAGTGAGATAACGAAGATTAGCGACATCATTGTGTTTGTCAATTTTTGGGAGAATTGTTAGAGTTTGATCGCCAATTTTAAGCGCACCGCAGAACTGTGTAGCTTTTACTCCACCCCATGTCTCAGAGAAATAGCATTGGAATTCAGTAGGAATAGAAAGGGTTACATTCTCATATTCGTGTACAATCATTTCTAACTATTATACACTTTTTCTTGCAAAGTTAAAGATCATAAGCTGTCATGCTGAACTCGATTCAGCATCTTAGATTCCGTGTCAAGCACGGAATGACGAAGCCCTGTCATGCTGAATATACATTAAACGCAGTGTTAAAATAGTATTTCGTCATCCTGAACTCGATTCAGGATCTTAGATTCCGTGTCAAGCACGGAATGACGAGCAATACGCAACGGTCGAGAACAGGACATAAACA
>CAWJRP010000014.1:0-70833 GCA_963845295.1 Sulfurimonadaceae bacterium
TTGATCTGTTAGTCTCCAATCCTCCCTATATCGCCCATGATGCACCGCTGGAATCGAATCTCTCATATGAACCTCAGAATGCCCTTTTCGGCGGAGAAATCGGTGATGAGATCATCCGCAGGCTATTAGATGACGTGTATGCACGTCGAATTCCTCTGTTTGTGTGTGAGATGGGATACGATCAAAGGGCAAAAGTGCAGGAATATCTAAAACCATTTTCGGTACAATCATTGGAATTTTATAAAGATTTAGCCTCGTTGGATCGGGGATTTGTATTGAAGGTTTTCCATGAATAAAAAAGCTTTGGTTGATGTTATTTATCTTTTACTTATTGCTATGACTGCGGGTGCCGTTTTGGTTTTAGGGGCCTTTGTCGCCGCTGTCGTTTTTCACTCCGAACTCTATTTGACTCTTCCTCTCCTTTCCCGTTATGAAGAGGGAAAAATTATGGGGGAGATATTCCATCGCTTTACCTATTGGGCATATTTTATAGCTGTTGTGATAGCGGTGTACGAAGTTTCCCGCTATAAAGTCATGCAGATTGATAAAGTCTCTATGTTAAGTGCATTGGGCTCTCTGGGGACACTGCTGCTGTTCAGTGCCGTTTATACCCCGAAGATTTTAGAATATCAGGCTCGTGGTGAATCTGCTATTGATGAATCGTTTGAAGCATTGCATAAAGCGAGTGAGATCGATTTTAAAATCCTTTTGTTGATGTTGTTGATCCTTTTTAGTCGTAGAGCTTATTTAATGGCGGTGAAAAAATGATTCGCTTCGATAATGTAACCAAAAGTTTTGGAAAACGGGAGATTCTCAAAGGGGTCACTCTTGAAATCGAAAAAGGGAAAACGACCGTTATTTTCGGCGTATCGGGGGGGGAAAATCAACCATCATTAAAAATATGGTCGGACTTCTCAAACCTGATAGCGGAACGATTACCTATAAGGGGAATCGAATTGATAATGTTGACGAGAGTGCATTACGTGAAATCCGAAAACAAATCGGTTTTTTATTTCAAAGCGGAGCATTGTTTGACAGTATGAATATTCGCGAAAACGTTGCATTTCCGATGGTTGAACACCAAAACCTAAGCCCAAAAGAGTTGGAATATAAAATTGATGAAAAGCTTACTATGGTAGGGCTTGATCCCCAAATTGTAAAATCGCTCTATCCCGAAGAGTTAAGCGGCGGTATGCGTAAACGGGTAGGGCTTGCCCGTACTCTTGCGTTAGAACCGGAAGTCATTTTGTACGATGAGCCGACTTCGGGACTTGATCCGGTTACCAGTGACTTTATTACCCAAATGATCTGTCGGTTGCGTGATGAGATCGGTATGACATCGATCCTTATCAGTCACGACATTGCCGAGAGTTTTAAAGCGGGGGATAATTACGCGATGCTGTTTGATGGCGTGATCGTCGAAGCGGGAGATAAAGAGTCGTTTCGAAATTCAACTAATGAAGTGGTTCAGCAGTTTATCCATGCACGCTCTGTTGGGCCGATCGCGTTTCATTAACGACCCTGTCAATTCCCGATTCGATTTGGAATATTATAGTAGGAAAACAAATGTTGCTTAATGGTGAAAATGGTACATATGAAGAACTTTCGAAAAAACAAAATCCAGATCATTTGGTATTATTATATATTCCTGGATTAGAAGCTTTGTTTGAAAGAGCAAAAGAATTGAAAGGATGTGCTTTATCTGATGAAGAAAAAGAAAAAATCAGACAAAGAGCAACTGTTACTGCCACACATCCAGAAGTAGCAAAGGAAGTGATTGAAAAACGTGGCTACATCTAAATAAAAAATCTTAAATTTTTAGGTTATCAAAAAAAGAGGATGAGGCTAAAATAGCATTTATGCTCCCACAGCTATGTACACCGACTAATGATAGTAGGTGCGAGATAAAAGTAATTCATTGATTATTCGATACAATGACATATTATGATCTAAAAGAGGATATATGACAAAACAGGAAGTTTTGAACTATCTATCATCACACAAAGAGAAATTTCAAAAAGAGTTTGGTATCAATAAAATAGGACTTTTTGGTAGTTTTGCAC
Source organism: Sulfurimonadaceae bacterium (assembly GCA_963845295.1). Classification (GTDB taxonomy): domain Bacteria; phylum Campylobacterota; class Campylobacteria; order Campylobacterales; family Sulfurimonadaceae; genus Sulfuricurvum. The sequence goes on from CAWJRP010000014.1 coordinate 2,064, forward strand.
GTGATCAAGCAACGCTAAGCAGTGATATTGATTTGGTTATTGAAATGAACCCAAAAAGTTTAGAGAGACGCATTGCATTTAAAAGACAGATAGAATCTGATTTAAACCGCTCGTTGGATGTCGGTTATATGAGTACATTACGAAGTTTTATAGCCAAAGAAGTGGCAAAAGATATAATCTATGTCTAAAAGGGTCGTAGAGTTTTTTATAGTCGATATTTTGATCGCAATCGAGAAAGTTAAACGATATACGTCTGAATTTAATTGCGCTCAAGATTTTATGCATGATGAAAAAAGCTTTGATGCGACGATGCGAGAGTTGGAAATTATCGGTGAAGCTACAAAACATCTGATACGTGGAAATCTTTTAGATAATGAGTGGCAGATTGTTGTCGATTTTCGTAATGTTATTGCTCATGAATATTTTGGAATAGATAGTGATGAGATTTGGGAAGTGATCACGATTTATTTAGATAAATTTGGAGATGAAATTAGTAAGTTATTTGAAAATGGTGATAAAGAAATTTTATCTGATGTTATAAAAAGCAATCTTGAAGATTTTAAATACAGCGTAAAAACAGTTGCTTTATTAACGGATTTGTTAAGAAAAATCAAATAGAGGAATTTAACGTCCTCCAAACTTCTTTGTCCACCACTCTTGCGGGGTGAGCGTTTTTTCTCTCAAGTGTTCTTCATCAAAATTAAATTCATATTTAGAACAATATTCTAGCAAAATGGCGTAGGCTTCATTGATTTGGGTACTCATCGCATGAGCCGTATCGGTATCATCAGGGTGTTTGTCGGGATGCCAATCGCGCATCATATTTTTGTATCGGGATTTGATATCGGAGAGGGTAGCTTTGTCGCTCAGGCCAAGGAGCGTTTTGGCCTTTATGAGCGTGTCAAAAGAGAGCATGGAAAGAGGGGGTTAGTCTCTTTGTTGACGCATAAACGTCGGAACATCTAAGAAGTCTTCGGTATAGTCACCGTTGGCAACTCTTTGGATAGCAGGTCGAGCAACAACACGCGGTTGTGCAACGGTAGCGGCTGCGGCAACCGCCTCTTTGTTTTCAAATTCGCAGTTATTGATCCCAAGTGCTGCTTTTTTCTCAAAACCGGTAGCTACAAGGGTGATGCGGATAAAATCTTTCGGCAATGACTCATCGGTAGTCGTACCGAAGATAACGTCCGCTGATTCATCAACGCTGTTATGGACAACATCCATAGCTGCAGAGAGTTCCATAAACGGAAACTCAGGGTGCATACTAAAGTGTACCAATACACCGAGTGCACCGTTTACTGACATATTGTCAAGTAGTGGTGATTCGATAGCGTTTTTGATCGCTTCGTATGCCGCATTTTCCCCTTTGTATTCACCCACACCCATAAGAGCCAAACCACGGTGGCTCATAACAGTTTGTAAGTCGGCGAAGTCAAGGTTGATGTCATTGTCTCCGCTAGCAAGGATAACACCTGATGTCCCGCTAACAGCACGGGCAAGTACACTGTCAACGATTTTAAAGCTCTCTTTGATTCCGAGTTTCGGATCAATGATTGAGAGGAGTTTGTCATTTGGGATAACAACGATACAATCCGATTCGTTTTTAAGCTCTTGAAGACCGTCTTCAGCAAGTTTGAGACGTTTTTTACCTTCGAATGAAAATGGTTTAGTTACTACTGCAATGGTTAGCGCACCGACATCTTTAGCACATTTAGCGATGATCGGAGCCGCACCTGTACCGGTACCACCACCGAGACCTGCTGCTACGAAAACGATATCAGCACCCGCTAAAACACGTGCTAGGTCTTCATAACTCTCCAATGCAGACTCTTTACCTACTTCGGGTTTCATTCCCGCACCCAACCCTTTGGTCAGTTTTGCACCGAGTTGGATTTTGGTTGCAGCAGAACCTTGCTCCAAAACTTGAGCATCGGTATTCGCCATGATAAGTTCGATTCCCGGAATTTGCTCTTTAAGCATATATCCGATCATATTACCGCCGCCGCCACCGACTCCGACTGCTATGATTCGTGCTCCGCTTAGTGTTGTTGATTCTTCAATTGAAAATGGTTCCATGCTTGCTCCTTGACGTGTTTAAAATAGTTGAGTTGCCCAATTCCAAAACTTGGAAATTGGGTTTGGTTGATCGGTTTGGTCTGACTTGTTAGAGCCGATATTGACCATTTTAGCAGTTTCCGTAATTTTCTCTTCCTTTGCCGGAGGCGTTGATGCCGTCGGTGTAGGAATAGAAGAAATAGGCGGTGCTATTGGGTCTAATTTCGGTGCTTCATCATGAGGCATTCCCGGTTGTGACGTGCTGTCTTCACCGGCATGGCGCATACGGCGGTTTACATCGATTTCATACGCGGTATAGCCATCAGCCATATATTTAATCAATCCGACGGCTCCCGAATAGGAAGGATCTCGAAGTGTATCAAAAAGACCGCCGACATCGGTCGGTTTTGCAAGACGTACCGGCATGTTATCCAATATTGCAACAGCCAATTCGCGTAACCCTTCGATTTTAGTAAATCCGCCGGTAAGAACGACACCGGCACCCATGTGCTCTTTGAGACCGCTTTTCTCAATCGATTGTGCGATAATCATCAGCGTCTCTTCAACCCGTGCATAAATAACATTATGAACGACTTCTAAAGAGACCTCATGGCTAGATGTTTCATCACCGATAACCGGAAGTTCGATCAGATCATTGCTTGGTGCATAGAGCGAACCGTAATTGATTTTGACATTGTCAGCCGTATGAAGCGGTGTATGCAATGCCATAGACAAATCATTGGTAATGTGATTGGAGCCGACACCGAGAAAATCGTTATAACGGATTGCATGCCCTGAATGGATAACGATGTTACTTGTGTTTCCACCCATATCAACAACAGCGGCACCGAGCTCTTTTTCATCCGAATTTAAAACGGCGATAGCTGAAGCATAGCCGCTTAGTACTACGCTCTCAACATCAACGCCCGCAGCCTTGACCGCTTTGCGAAGATTATTGAGATTGGATTTTTGGGTTGTGATAATGTGGGTTTCAACTTCTAAGCGCGCCGCATTCATCCCAAGAGGATCTTCGATAAAGTCTTGATCATCGACTTTGAAGTTGTATGGAAGCGCATGTAAAACTTCAAACTCATTCGGAATATTCGCATTGTAGAGGGAAGTGTGCATGACACGTTGGATTTCGTTGAGGGTGATCTCTTTATTCGGGATGTTAACGATACCGCTGGAGTTTAGACTTTTTGTATATGCACCGGAAATGGTAACAATAGCACTTTTAAGTTCAGTTCCGGCAACCCGTTTGGCATCATTGAGTGCACTTTTGATCGATTTGGATGCAAGCTCAATGTTGGTGATACTCCCTTTTCGAAGCCCTTGTGCTTTTGAGATACCGGCTCCGATTATTTGTGCATTATTGTCATCATCGATTTCCGCGATGAGTGCACAAACTTTAGTTGAGCCGATATCAATGGCTAAAACGGTTCGTTTCAAATCAAATCCCCTCTACATAGATTTCAACTGGATATTTGCTTTCAAGCGTTTTAATCAACCCTTGATCCAACAAATTTCCTTTGAGCTTCAGCACGGCATTTCCATCCGCTAATGTTTTATCTTGAAGCAACTTTTGTTCCAAAACGTTATACATAATAACATTTCCATTCTCCAATGTGATAAAACCTTGTTTTTGTTTGGATGCAAACAATTTAGACAAAAATTCTGACCCCTCAGGTGCACTTAAATCGGCTATTTTAGCACTATCTTTACGTGTTATAAAATCAGTAGCAGAACCGGTGAAGGTTTTATAACTGTTTTGGGCTAACTCTTGCAGTTTGGTTTTTTTGGCATCACGCATATAGAGTGCAATAACATCTGTTTTTGCTTCTTCATAGGTTTTAATACGTGCAGGATTCATCTTGTCAAGTTTTACAATGATGTAGTCATTACCGACTTTACGCGGTTTAAGAAACGATTTTTGATCATCGAGAGTCATAATCTCTTTGGTAAGTTCGGGTGAAAAAGGAGAGTTTTCAGGTGTGATGGTTGCCTTTTGAGAAGTCATCCCTTCTTTAAGAGTTCCTTTTTTGTAGTCGATGTAAAGACGTAAGGACTCTTTTGCTGTTGCGGTGTCATTCAGTGCGGCAACTATAGTGTTTTTTGCTTCTTCAAGACTCAAGAGCTTTCCGGCAGGGTCTTTGAGCATTTGACGATTTGTGCTGTAATAATCACTAACCTCTTGTGCCGATGGTGTTGTGTTAAGAGGCTTTTGAGTTACATAACTCACATCATAACTCGGAGACGTTTTGAACTCTTTTTGGTTCTTTTCCCAGAGTGCTTTGAGCTCTGTCTCATTGGGAGTCAGAGAAATCATATTCGGGGTGAGAACTTTATAGTTGATTTTATCGGCTACCCCCAAAGCATTGACTACCGCATTTTCTTCAATCGCTTTAGTTCCTGATGATAAAAGATAAAGTGTTTTTTGGATTAAAAGCTCTTTTTTCATCGACTCTTCGTACTCTTTAATCGTTAAATGATTTTGTTTCAATGCTTCGGCATACATTGTTTTATCAAATGTGCCGTCTTTTGCGAAGAGACTTTGAGATTTGATCACGTTCCACAATTCTTCATCGGTAATGACTAAGCCGTAACTTTTGGCAAGGTTTAGGATGAGTGCTTGATTAACCAGTTGGCGAAGGGCTTGGCGCTGAAGTCCGAATTGTTGAGCCTGCTTCTCGTCCAATTTCCCTTGGAAGAGTTGATTGTACTGGTTGAAAAGGCCAGCGTAGCTTTTTTGGAGTTCGGCGGAAGTGATCGAAATATCACCTACTTTAGCAACTGCTCCGGCTTTGTCTCCGTAGTTGTATTGTCCCCATCCGACGAACCCTGCGCCGATAAAAGCGATAGTGGAGATCCAAATCGTAATGACGAGGTATTTCCGATGGCGTTGCATCCAAGTAATCATATTAAACGATCCTATTGTAAAATTCAGATATTCTATTCACTTTACCATTAAACTTGGATGAAAATAGGTCATGACTAACAGATGTTATCATAAAATAATGTAAATTTAGAGGTTTTTAATGAATAATGCAGAGATATCATCGAGAGATTTAAATGTTTTGTGGCATCCGTGCACACAGATGAAAGATCATGAGACGATTCCACTTGTCCCTATTTCCAAAGGAGATGGGGTTTATTTGGAAGATTTTGAGGGAAATCGTATTATCGATGCGATCAGCAGTTGGTGGGTTAACCTTTTCGGTCATTGCAACCCTTACATTAATAGAAAAATTAAAGAGCAATTAGAAACACTGGAACACGTTATATTGGCTGGATTTACCCATGAGGGAATCGTGAGATTATCCGAGCGATTGGTCAAATTGTCACCCGAAGGTCTAACACGCTGTTTTTATGCTGATAATGGCTCCAGTGCGATAGAGGTGGCATTGAAAATGTCTTATCACTCACACAAAAATAGCGGAAAAGAGAAAGGATTGTTTGTATCACTAACGGATAGTTATCACGGAGAGACGCTGGGAGCACTTTCGGTTGGAGATGTGGCACTCTATAAAGAGACGTATGAGCCGCTTTTGATCCGATCGATTCAGACTCCCTCACCAGAAAATCAAAGTGTTGAGGCGGCTTTGGATGCGGCCAAATCGTTTGAGAAATTACTTCAAGAACGAAGCAGTGAAATCGCTGCATTAATTGTTGAGCCGTTAGTCCAGGGTGCTGGGGGGATGAAGATGTATCATCCGATTTTTTTGAGTGAAACGAAGCGGTTGTGTGAAGAGTACGGAGTCCATTTTATCGCTGATGAAATATTGGTCGGGTTTGGACGGACGGGAACTATGTTCGCGTGTGAGCAGGCAAATATAACACCCGATTTTTTAGTCCTCTCCAAAGGGCTTACCGGAGGGTATCTGCCATTGTCAGTTGTACTAACGACGGAAGAAGTTTATGGCTCCTTTTATTGCGATTACAACCCTGCACGTTCGTTTTTACACTCACACAGTTATACGGGAAATGCTCTGGCATGTGCGGCAGCCAATGCCACTTTGGACATCTTCGAATCGGAAAATGTGATTGAAAATAACCGTAAAACGATTGCTCTTATCGCCGAAGAGTTAAAACGTTTCGAGTCGATGAGCCTCGTTAAAGAGGTACGTCAGTGCGGGATGATTGCGGCGATTGAGTTGGAAGGGTTTGACACAAGTGAACGGATCGGGCTGAAAATCCATCAACATTGTATGGAGCAAGGGGTATTGATACGCCCTCTGGGGAGTGTCATCTATGTTATGACCCCTTATGTTATCACTTCGGATGAGATCAAAAAAGTTTTTGATGCAATTGAGTCGTCATTGAATACTATTTAATAGTGTTATTAGTGCGGTTAGGTTATTATATCGGTTAATAAACGCAAAGGCCGGTTGTGCAAGAAACTCCCCATATCCCTGTTCTTTACCGAGAAGTGATCGAAGCGTTCTCTGTATGTAAAGAGGGGATAGTTATTGATTGCACGATGGGGTACGGAGGGCACTCCTCGCTGTTGCTGGAAAACAATTCTCTATTTTCCTTGATCGGGATCGATCAAGACCCCACTGCCATTGCTTTTTCGTCCAAACGGTTAGAACCGTTCGGGAACCGTGTTGAAATCCGCCGTGGGCGCTTTTCCGAGGTTGCTCGTGACGCGATGGGAGAAAAAGGGGAAAAGATTTGCGGTATTTTGGCCGATATAGGGGTATCATCACTGCAACTCGATCAGCGTGAGCGAGGATTTTCGTATGAGAGTGATACTCTCGATATGCGGATGAACCCTGATGCACCGCTCAGTGCGGCAGAAGTAGTCAATGAGTACTCGCAAAGTGCTCTGGAGACCATCTTGCGTGAGTACGGAGAAGTGACTAATGCTCGAAAGGTAGCGGAGACGATCGTACAGCGTCGACCGTTTAGCTCTGCTAAAGAACTCTCGAATGCTATTTTTCACTTGATGCCGAAGGGAAAAAAAATTCACCCCTCGACATTGGTAATGCAGGCGATACGGATCGAAGTGAACGATGAACTGGGTGAGTTGACACGGCTTCTTGATGCGATTGAATCTTCAAGCATCAAGCAACTGCGCGTGGCGATTATCACGTTTCACTCTCTCGAAGATAGGATTGTGAAAAACCGTTTCACGAAATGGGGTAAAAATTGCATCTGTCCCGATGATGCAATGCGATGCACCTGCGGCAACAAGAATGCCATCGGCAAGGTCATTACAAAAAAGCCGCTGAGTGCACAAGATGATGAACTTCGTGCCAATTCGCGGAGCCGAAGTGCCAAACTAAGAATATTTGAGATACGAAGAGACTAGTGCAGTATGAATGAAAAACTTGATATTTTAGAAGAGACACAGCATATCATCAGCCCTGATGATTCGATGGGCCCCCTTTTTTTACGTAATGTTTTTGTCGGAATATTTTTGGTTCTTGTCATTGTTTTTCCCAAAATTTTTATCAATACCCAAATCTATTTTAAAAGCCGTGATATCTCTACACTCAGTCATGAACATGACGCACTTTTGGAAGAGAATCGTTTGATTAGAGCAAAAGTGGAATCGTTGAAATACAAAAATCAAGTGTTGGATACCCTCTTTTAAAATATTCCTCAATCAGTTATTACAATACTTTTCCTTTACTCCCCTAAGAATTGTGGTGGTATAATCTCCGACTTAAATTGATCCTATGTAGAGACGATGTATAATTAACTATTGAAGACTCTCTATAGATTCCGAAATTTTCAGAAATGAGTGGGTGTGAGACAATTATTCATATTTTTACTCATAGGAGTGTTTGCACTTGCACAAGCGGCTGGATGGAGAGAGTCCAAAAGTTTTATCCTTAAAAAAGATGAATTGGTTAAAATTCTGGTCAAAAGTGAGGGGCAAGAGCGTCTTTTGAATTTTCGATGGACGCTGTATACTGATAAAGCTCTGGTGGTGCATGAGAGTTTTGATCGGTTTGTCGGACAGCATATTTTGTATGCCGGTTATACCAACCAAAGTTTTCGTAAAGTCCTTTTAAGCGCGGAAAAAAGCCCTAGGGACGTCCCATACGTTACCGTTGTGTTTAAAAAATTTGATGAAGGCAACAATACAGCACAGATGGATCTTTTTTTATTTGATAGAGAGAGCCGAATCGTGTTGGATTATTTAACAAACAAGTGATGATAGGTATGTTGGAAACTGTAGAAACTCTTATTGCCAAATTGATCGATGAGGTTGATTATCCTCATGCCGCAGACCTTTTTAAAAAACTTTCCGGTGGAAAGCGGCTGCGCGCTCGTCTTGTCTTGACCATCGCTCCTAAAGATGAACGTGCCCCTTTACTGGGAGCGATTGTAGAGCTGATCCATGCGGCGAGTCTGCTCCATGATGATGTAATCGATGAAGCCGGGTTGCGTCGCGGGGTACCGTCGGTTAATGCGACAGAGGGATCAAAAACAGCGATTATGCTCGGTGATATCCTCTACTCTAAAGCCTTTAGTGAACTCACATCCTTTGATCCGCGCATTGCCCGCTCTGTGGCGGAATCGGTTACCCGTCTCTCCGTCGGAGAGATGATGGATGTGGGAATGGCGGAGAGTTTCAATACTTCCCGTGATCTCTATCTCAAAATGCTCTATCTTAAAACGGCTACCTTGATCGAAGCGTGTGCTTATAGCGCTGCTATTTTGTCAAATAAAGACGAACAGGCATATGCAACGTATGGAAAAAATTTAGGATTGGCATTTCAAATTGTCGATGATATTCTCGACATTACTGCTGATGAGGCAACACTGGGGAAACCTTCGCTAAATGATTTCTCTGAGGGGAAAGTGACGTTGCCGTATATCGATTTGTATGAGAGACTCGATGAACCCCTCAAAGAGCGTTTGGTAAAATCCCATGCGCAGCTACTGGATGAAGAGGAAAAAGGGTGGATTCTCTCCAAAATGGATGAGTTTCATATCATCGAGCGCTCCTATGAACATGCAAGAGCTTTGTGCGATGAAGCGATCGCTGTGATCGGTGATGATATGGCTTTGCGCTCTATCATTGAAACAGTGATTAAAAGAAGCCATTAATGCACTATTTAATTGTTAGTTTTTCACATAAAAACTCGACATTGGCAATACGGGAAAAACTTGCGTTTGTGGATGAAACAGCGCAGCTTCGTGCGATGGAAATGTTAAATTCCAGCCCTCATATCAGTGAGTCAATGGTTCTTTCTACCTGTAATCGTGTCGAAATTTTCTGCAGTTGCAATGATACCGAGTCGGCGAAAGATGAACTCTTTTTACTTTTGACAAGACACTCAGGGCTGAGTCATACAGAACTCTATTCACGTGCCGATATTTTTGACGATGAGGGGGGGATTCATCACCTCTTTAGTGTGGCAAGTTCGCTTGATTCGATGGTTGTCGGTGAGACGCAGATCTCCGGTCAGCTCAAAGATGCGTTCAAACTTTCTCAAGAGAACGGTTTTTCAGCCCAAAAAATTTCTCGTGCGATGAACTATGCCCTCAAATGTGCCGCCGAGGTACGTAATGCGACTAATATCTCTTCCAAACCGGTCTCTGTTGCAAGCGTCGCAATCGCAAAAGTCAAAGAGTCAGCCGGAGATGTGAGCGGCAAAAAAGCGCTGGTAATCGGTTCGGGTGAGATGTCGGTCATTACCTGTAAGCATCTCAGTGCCCAAGGGGTGGATGTGACGGTGATGAACCGAACATTCGAAAAAGCTGAAGCGATTGCAAGAGAGTGCAACGCACGGGTAAGATCGTTTGAAGAGATCTCCTATGCGATCAATGAAAATGAACTCCTCTTTACCGCGACAGGGTCATTGACTCCGATTATCACTGAGGAGATGATCAAACCCACTACGTTTGATCGGTATTGGTTTGATATGGCGGTTCCGCGAGACATCGAATGCGATGCGGCTCTTTGGTCGATTAAACTATTTTATGTCGATGATCTCAAAGAGATTGTCTCTGAAAATATTGCCCTGCGTGAAGATGAAGCCAAGCTCTCGTATGTAATTATCCGCCGCCATGTTGTCGGCTTTTTTGAATGGCTTAAAACCCAATCGGTTGAACCGCTGATTAAGAATATGTATCTTAAAGCTTCCGACGCCGCACTCCAAGAAGCTGCTCGTGTCATAGAAAACGGCTATATCCCAAAAGAGTATGAACATGCTGTACACAAAGCTACCCTCCAAGCACTTAAGCGGTTTTTGCACCCTTTTGCCGAGCGGATGCGTGACGGTTCGGATCCGATGCGTGTTGATACGCTGATCGAATCGATGAGTTTTTTAATGAATCAGGAAGAGGGGGATGATTTGTCTCAAACTTCTTGTATCTATTACCCTAAAGGAAAATAATGCGTTTTAGTAAAGCCTATATCCCGACTACCAAAGAAGCTCCGAAAGATGCTCAGCTCCCGAGTCATATTTTTCTTTCACGTGCCGGATTTGTGACACAGGTAGCAGCGGGACTCTATAATTTTTTACCGATGGGCAAACGGGTATTGCGTAAGATCGAAAATATTATCAATGAAGAGATGGCGGCATGTGATGCCCAAGAGGTTGATCTTAGTTTCGTTACCCCTGCTGAACTGTGGCAAGAGAGTGGGCGGATTGAGAAATTCGGCAAAGAGCTTCTCCGTTTTCGTGATCGTAAAGATAACCTTTTCGTCCTCGGGCCTACCCATGAGGAGATGATGGTAAACATCGTTCGAAACCGAGTTACGAGCTATAAACAACTCCCGATTAATCTCTATCAGATTAAAACCAAATTCCGTGATGAAGCGCGTCCGAGATTCGGTCTTATGCGCGGGCGTGAGTTTGTGATGAAAGACGGCTACAGCTTTCACTCCACTACCGAGGATTTGGATCGTGAGTTTGATGCGATGGAAGCGGCATATAAACGTATTTTAGAGCGTTTGGGTCTGGAATTTCGTATCGTTGAAGCCGATAGCGGTGCCATCGGCGGTACGGGTTCAAAAGAGCTGATGGTATTAGCCGGAAGCGGTGAAGATACCTTAGCGGTATGTGACACATGCGAATACGGTGCGAATGTCGAAGCGGCACGCCGAGCACCTCGATGTGTTATCCCTGAAGCGCCGAGTGCCGATTTTGCCCGTTTTAAAACGCCGAATGTGAAATCGATTGAGGATTTGAGCAATTTTTTCCATGTAGATCCGTACTATACGCTCAAAGCGGTGGTTCAGCGTGCCGTTTATACGGAGGGGAGCGAACTGGTTTGTTTTTTTATCCGCGGATGCGACGAGCTTCAAGAGGTAAAAGCGCGTAACAGTGTCGGAGCGATCGATTTGGTCGATGCGACGGAAGCAGAACTCAGCGAAATCGGATTGGTTCCGGGATTTATCGGACCGCTCGATCAGGATAAGATCCGTATCGTGATGGATAATGATACTAAGTGTGCAACATCAATGATTTGCGGTGCAAACGAAGTCGATTATCATTTCGTCGGCGTTGATTTGAGCGTTATGAATGAAGCTCATTTCGCTGATCTCGTCAGTGTCCAAGAAGGTGATGGATGTCCGCACTGTAGTGGTAAAATTCTCCATACCAAAGGGATCGAAGTTGGGCATATTTTTAAGCTGGGGACCGTTTACTCAGCACCGTTGAAAGCGGAGTTCTTGGATGAAAACGGTCGAAGTCAGCCTTTTATCATGGGAACGTACGGTATGGGGGTTAGTCGCCTCGTTGCTGCGGTTATTGAGCAGCATCACGATGAAAAAGGGTGTATCTGGACCCATGCGACTGCACCGTATTTTGTCAATGTTATGGTCTCAAATATTAAAGAAGAGTCCCACATGGCGTATGCCGAAGAGCTATATGCCTCTTTACAAAAAAGTGGTATCGAGGCGATGTTGGATGATCGTAAAGAGCGCTTTGGATTTAAGATGTCAGATGCCGAATTGATCGGGTTCCCTTTCACCGTCATTGTTGGAAAAGAACTTGATAACGCTCTGGTACAAATTATGATACGCGCCACTCGTGAAATTATCACTGTTAATGCATCGGATGTATTAAGCAAAATCGAGGAGCTCTCGAAATGATCTATTTTTTGATCTACCTTTTTTTAGAAGTTACTCTTACCGTTGAGATTGCTTCGAAAATCGGCGGATTAGCCACTTTTGCAGAGATTATCGGAAGTGCATTTTTAGGCGTTTTTATTTTGATGAATTTTCGTCATGCGTTGGCAGAAAATTTGGATGCTTTGCGTACACGTCAAATTGATATGCAAGGATTTTCGAATCGAAACATGATGGGACTAATAGGATCAATCCTCTTGATACTTCCCGGATTTTTAACCGATATGATCGGCATATTAATGTTGTTTTTACTTTTAGGAACACTGATCATTAACCGTTTTACGCGAAAATATCCTGCAGATAATTTTCATACACAAACCACACGAAAGGATGACCATGTCATTGATGCCGAAATTATCGACGATACTCCTGCTCTCCGCTAGCCTTCTTGCTGCAACCGATGCTGAAGTAATTTCGTTTTTAAAAAAAGGGATTGGAGGCAATCCGAATATTTCTAATTTGCAAATAGAGGTGAGCGGTAAGAAAAATCTGCCCGATATGAAAGGGTGGCAAGCCTATTTTATGAACATTGAAGCGGATGTCAAACAAGGAAACGATAGCCGTCATATCAATCAAAACGGAACCTATTTTGTCAACGGAAATGTTATCGCTCCTGAACTCATCAATGTAAAAACCGGTGAGCGTTATAACGATACCGTTGCTCCCGATTTTAACAGTGCTTTTTACACCAAAAGCAATCGTATCAGCGGTGAAGCGGATGCAACTAACAAAGTAGCTATTTTTTCCGATCCATTATGCCCATTTTGCCGCCGTTATGTTCCCGAAGCGTTGGCCTATATGATGAAATATCCTAAAGTATTTGCCGTCTATTATTATCATTTTCCGCTAGCTGGGCTGCACCCGGCATCGGTTACTTTGACAAAAGCGGCGATTGTAGCAGAACAAAATGGGACGGAGAATGGTATTTTGGGTCTTTACAAAGTAGATATTAATCCAAATGAGAAAGATGAACAGAAAATTCTGAGCGCATTTAATAAAACGTTCGGAACAAAAGTAAATTCTAATGACATTCGGCAGCCTTCTGTCGTAAAACAGTTTGAATCTGATCAAAAAGCAGTAGAAGCAATGATGGTTGCCGGAACGCCGACTGTTTTTTTCAACGGACAAAAAGATCCTTCAAAAACAAAATATAAAGAAGTAAAGGTTAAGTAATTGATGAAAAAACTCACCATTGCAACGCGGGGAAGCAAACTTGCTCTTTGGCAATCCAATCATATCAAATCGGTCATTGAATCGAATTTTAGCGATGTCGAAGTGGAACTCAAGATTATTATTACCTCAGGGGATAAGATTTTGGATGTCCCTTTGGCAAAAATCGGCGGAAAAGGGTTGTTTCTAAAAGAGATCGAGGAGTCTATGCTTCGCGGTGAGGCACAGATGGCGGTACATTCGCTTAAAGATGTTCCGACGGTCATGCCTGAGGGGTTATTGCTCTCGGCGATCACTCTGCGCGAAGATGTCCGTGATGCAATGCTAAGTCAGAAATATCCTGACATCAACTCACTTCCGCAGGGTGCCGTTGTCGGTACTTCTTCATTACGCCGCCGTATGCAGTTGGTAAAAGAGCGTCCCGATTTAGTGATCAAAGATTTGCGCGGTAATGTCGATACCCGTATTCGTAAACTCAAAGAGGGGGAATTTGATGCGATTATTCTGGCAGCTGCCGGGATCAACCGTTTGGGTTTTCGTGATTTGGTAACGTATTTTTATCCGATCTCTTTGGATGAGATGCTTCCGGCTATGGGGCAGGGTGCTTTGGGAATTGAGACGGTGAATGAGCCGTGGGTTTTAGAGATCGCCAAATTTTTAGAAGATGAAAATAGCCGCATTGAGACAACAATCGAGCGAGGTTTTGTCGATACGTTGCAGGGTGGATGTCAGGTTCCGATCGGTGTGAGTGCGCGGGTTCAGCCAAACGGTCAGGTCATTGTCCGATCACTGCTTGGGATGCCGGACGGATCTGAAGTAATGGGGGATGAAATCATTATTTCAAAAGAGCAAACCGATGGTGTCGGTGAAGCTATGGCGGAGCGTTTGATCGCACAGGGGGCAATGGAATTATTGCATCGTGCTGAAATCATGGCAAATAAGGGTTAAACTGTGACATTGCAAAAAACGATAGATTTACTCCAGAGTAAGGGGGAACTTCGTATTATCGAAACCCCGTTGGATATTAAACTCGAAATTCCTCACGTGGCGTATGCCGAAGTGAAAAAACCTGACGGGGGGAAAGCTCTTTTATTTACCCATCCGATTGATAGTAGTACGGGTCAAAAATTTGATATCCCGGTCGTGATGAATCTATTCGGTTCTTACCGTCGTACCGAGCTTCTTTTCGGACGTGAGGTAGAAGGGATAGCGGCTGAAATCGAAAAACTTCTTCACATGAAACCGCCTCAAGGATTCAAAGAAAAAATTGGGATGCTTGGCGATTTGTTTGCGATGAAAGATATGTTTCCGAAAAAACTGAAAACGCGCGGAAGCTGCCAAGAAATTGTTAAACAAGGTGATGAAGTTAATCTCTACGATTTGCCGATCCTTACAACATGGGAAGAAGACGGTGGACCGTTTATTACTATGGGGCAGGTTTACACCCAAAGTCTTAATGGAGAGTTGGTTAACTTGGGAATGTATCGTTTACAGGTATATGATAAAAATCATTTGGGGATGCATTGGCAGATCCATAAAGACTCTTCCCACTTTTTTGATCAGTATCAGCGTGAAGGTAAAAAAATGCCCGTCACCATTGCTATCGGAGGTGATCCACTCTATACCTGGTGTGCTACCGCTCCGTTACCGTATGGGGTTAATGAACTTCTCCTATACGGATTGATAAAAAAAGAATCTCCAAAGCTCGTTGCATCACTTACGACGCCGCTCTATATCCCTGAAGATGTCGATTTCGTCATTGAGGGGTGGGTAGATACCGCAAAATTACGAGAAGAGGGCCCTTTTGGAGATCATACGGGGTATTACACCCTTAAAGAGTTTTATCCGGAACTCGAAGTGAGTGCGATAACGCATCGCAAAGATCCCTATTATTTAGCAACTGTCGTCGGTAAACCGCCGTTGGAAGATAAATATATGGGATGGGCGACAGAGAGGGTATTTTTACCTCTGTTGAAAACCAATGCAGCTGATTTGATCGATTATCATATGCCGGAAAACGGGGTTTTCCATAATCTTATTTTGGCTAAAATGAAACCTCTCTACAAAGGGCATGCAAAGCAGTTTATGCATATTTTTTGGGGTTCAGGGCAGATGAGTTTTGTCAAACATGCTCTGTTTTTTGGTGAAGATGCTCCAAAATTGACAAATTATGAAGCTCTTGTTACTTATGCTCTAAACCGATTTATCCCGAAATGTCTATTTATTTCCGAGGGGATAACCGATGCGTTGGATCATTCCAGCCCGGAATCGTTAGTCGGCGGAAAACTGGGGATCGACTTTACCGCATCGTATTCTCCGCTTGCTCCTGAGTCCATCGACAGTTCTATTTTATTAGAGCGATTGCGTTCACTTATTCCTGAAATAACCGGTGCGACTCAGTATATGCGTCATACCGCTAATCCGATTACGGTTATTAGTGTGAATAAAACTCGTTCGTTGAAAAATGCCATGAGTGCATTAGAAGAGTTAAAATCATTTGTTCGCATTGCTGTTTTTGTGGATGAAGAAAAAAACGATATCCACAACCCGTATATGCTGATATGGCGTGTTACTAACAATATTGATGCAGCTAGGGATATCTATCGATCAGAGTCGATAGTAGCGATTGATGGTACGATGAAAACATCAGTAGACGGATATGAACGTGAATGGCCGGGAGATGTAGAGTGTACCGCTTCTGTCGTTGAACGTCTTAAGGGCCTTGGAATTTGGGATTTAGATCAAAAAATAGAGAAAAAATACCACCTTTAATTCGTAATATTTGCTTTTTCCGGGTAGTATAGATTAAGCAATTTATTATAATTACTAATGTAGTATAAATTTATAAGATAAAATAGGAAATAGAGTCCCATGCGCACCTTTTATGCTACAGTAGCAATTACACTTTTAGCCGGTTCCATTCTTAACGCGGCCACGTATAAAGGGCAAAAGATTTATATCGAGACCTGTAAAGAGTGCCACGGCGGGGGTCAAGCACTGGCCGCATCTAAAAAACAGCGTGAATGGAAAAAAGTAATGGATAACAATGGGGAGAAATTGGCTCAAATCCATTTGGATTCCAAAAAAGCAGAGCCTTCATGGCCCTATTTTAGTAATCGTACTTATATCAAAAATGCGAAACATATTGAAGATTTTTTAGTCGAATATGCTAAAGACAGCGGTAACGTCCCTGCCTGTAATTAAATTTTTTAAGCCTCGGAGTCCTTGGCTACGCTAGCCGCTTGGCACTGAAGCTTGCCCTGAAGAGGCAGAATGTTTGTTCTCGATAAACGGTAATGTTTTCTAAACCAAACTTCGCTAAAATCCCCTAACTAATTAATACTCGGAGATACCATGGAAAAGATGTGGTCCGGACGTTTCACGCAAGATGCGTCAACCCTTTTGGAAAAATTTAACGCCTCGATCATGTTTGATCAAAAACTTTACCGAGAAGATATCGAAGGGTCTATTGCCCATGCCAAAATGTTGGCCCATCAAGGGATTCTAACTCATGATGAGGCACAATTGATCGAATCGGGAATGGGACAGGTCTTGAGTGAAATCGAATCGGGTGTGTTTGAGTGGAAAATCGGTGATGAAGATTTACATATGGCGATTGAAAAACGACTTACGGCCATTATCGGCGATGCGGGGAAAAAACTGCATACCGCCCGCAGCCGTAACGATCAGGTTGCCCTCGATTTTCGCCGATATGTAATCCGTAAAAATCGTGAAATTGTTGAGCAAATCAAAGCACTTATGGCGGCTATCCTTGATATTTCACGAGATCATACCTCTACGTTGCTTCCGGGTATGACCCATTTGCAACATGCTCAGCCGATCAATTTTGCATTTCATCTATTAGCTTATGTTTCGATGTTTAAACGGGACGTAGAGCGTTTTGAGAGTTCTGCGACGCGTAATAATATCTCTCCGATCGGATGTGCCGCGTTAGCCGGAACACCGCACAATATTAACCGTGAAATGACGGCTCAGGAGCTTGGATTTGATTCGGTTAGTCTTAACTGTCTCGATACGGTGAGTGACCGCGATTTCGCATTGGAGATTTTGTTTAATATTTCGACGTTGATGATGCATATTTCCCGATTGGCGGAAGAGATTATTTTGTGGTCGAGCTATGAGTTCCGTTTTGTCGAACTTTCCGATCAGTATTCGACCGGTAGTTCTATTATGCCGCAAAAGAAAAATCCCGATGTACCTGAACTTCTTCGCGGTAAAACAGGGCGTGTTTTCGGAAATTTGATGGGACTTTTGACCGTGATGAAAGGGTTGCCGCTTGCGTATAATAAAGATACCCAAGAGGATAAGGAGGGAGTATTTGACAGCGTTGAAACGGCTGAAATTTCACTCGAAATCCTCCGTGAAGCCCTTAAAACAATGACAATTAAACCAGATAATATGCTAAAAGCATGCAAACTCGGTCATCTTAGTGCGACCGATTTAGCCGATTATCTGGTTGAGCATTGTGACGTCCCTTTTCGTGAAGCGCACCATATTACCGGTCGTGCTGTTGCCCGTGCCGAAGTGCTGGGGATTGATCTTAGTGATATCGAGTATGCAGAACTCCACGCGATTGACAGCCGTATCAAAGAGGATGTAATCGCTTATTTAGCGATTGAGCACTCCATGAATGCACGTGTGTCGCAAGGGGGAACGGCTGAAATCCGTACGTTGGAGCAAATTATCTATTTTGACCATTATTTGAAGGATATCAAATGAAAATAACTGTCTCACATCAGGATGCCATGCGTTTTGAAGCTAAAACAGAGAAGAGCAGTTTTATCATTGATTGCCCTCAAATCTCTCCGATCGAGTATTTTCTAAGCGGTCTGATCGGGTGTACTGCGACCGATATCGTGATGCTTCCTCAAAAACAGGGGTATGAAGTCAAAAATTTGGAAGTTTCGGGGGAAGTCGTCCGAAACGAGAGCGCACCTCGTAAATTCAACACTCTCCATCTGCAATACACGTTTGATTCCAATGCGGATGATACATTGGCGGCACGTTGGGTAATGGCAAGTGTTGAGACTTATTGCTCAACAATCAATACGATCCGTGATACGACAAAAATTACTTATACGATTATCCATAACGGCAGTGTGATTCGTGAAAATGAAGCAATGATCAGCGGTGGTGGAAGTGCCGTCGATTTTGGTAATTTGCAAGGGTGTAACGCGTAAATTTGTGATTGAATTTGTTTAAGATTCCGTGTCAAGCACGGAATGACGAAATATTGTCATCCTGAACTAGATTCAGGATCTTAATTCGTTAAAATTAAAAAAAGTCTTTCGGGTCGGCATCGGCAAAATGTCCCCAGTGAAGTTTTGCACCACCAACAATGTGGAAGTGCAGATGTCCTACCTCTTGCCCTCCGTTTTCCCCGATATTGCTGATAATACGATAACCGCTCTCATCGATTCCACACGCTTTTGCAACTTCTTGCATAAACGTCGCCA
Source organism: Sulfurimonadaceae bacterium (assembly GCA_963845295.1). GTDB lineage: Bacteria > Campylobacterota > Campylobacteria > Campylobacterales > Sulfurimonadaceae > Sulfuricurvum. The sequence continues at coordinate 20,859 of CAWJRP010000014.1, forward strand.
TTCGACCCATTACATCTCCGGGAATGTCATTAAAACTGTTATAGTGAGCTTTCGGTATGGCTAAAACGTGAACAGGAGCTTTGGGATTGATATCGTGAAACGCATAAAATTCGTTGTTTTCAGCTACGGTGTTTGAAGGGATTTCTTTATTGATTATTTTGCAGAAAATGCACATTTTAAACCTTTTTTTTTGTGTTATTGTAGCATATGGTTTATCCCTTGAAGCTATTTATAAAAGAGATTTGACTACAATATCCCCTAAATTGAAAGCCCTTTCATAAATTGTAAAGATATATATTTAAAGCTTTCAGAAAATCACAATGGAGACTCTATTTTGCAAGAGTGGTATGACGCTATAAAATCGGCCGACTCGATTGATAAAATCGAAGAGATCCGAATCGCTATTTTCGGAAAAAAAGGGATAATGAACGCTGAGTTCGCCCGTATGAAAGATATTCCCGATGCGGAAAAAGGGACGTTTGCCAAAGAATTAAATATCCACAAAGAGGGATTGAACGCTTTGTTGGTTGATCGCAAACTCTTTTTGGCGATGGAACATCTACAAGCGTCTATGAAAGCCGAGGCGATTGATGTCAGTCTCTATTCCGCTTTGAGCGAACGCGGTTCATTGCACCCAGTAATGGAGACAATGGATCGAATCGTGGAGTATTTTGTGGCGATGAATTTTTCGGTGCAAACGGGACCGATGGTGGAAGATGATTTTCATAATTTTGAGGCGCTTAACCTCCCTAAATACCACCCGGCGCGCGATATGCAGGATACGTTTTATTTTAAAGATTCGATGCTGCTGCGTACTCATACTTCTCCGGTACAAATTCGCACTATGCTCTCAACTCAACCTCCGATTCGGATGATTGCACCGGGTGCTGTTTTTCGTCGCGACTACGATATCACCCATACACCGATGTTTCATCAGGTTGAGGGGTTAGTGGTTGAAGAGGCGGGGAAAGTGTCGTTTGCCAATCTCAAATTTATCCTCGAAGACTTTCTAAAAACGATGTTCGGAGATGTCGAAGTTCGTTTCCGACCGAGTTTCTTTCCGTTTACGGAACCGTCTGCGGAAGTGGATATTAGTTGTATCTTCTGCGGCGGTGAAGGGTGTCGTGTTTGTTCTAAAACAGGCTGGCTCGAAGTACTCGGATGCGGCATTGTCGATCCGAATGTTTTCAAAGCGGTCGGATATGAGAATGTCAGTGGATATGCATTCGGTCTTGGGGTTGAGCGTTTTGCGATGTTGATTCACCGAATTGGTGATTTACGCTCATTGTTTGAGGGTGATACGAGATTATTGGAGCAGTTTAGATGATCGTTACAAAAAATTGGTTAAACGAGTGGATCGATCTGGACGGCATCAGTGCGGAAGAGTTGTGTAAAACTTTTAATGCGATCGGATTGGAAGTTGATGCTCATGACGTGATTCGTGTTGCGAACGGTGTTGTTGTCGGGTATGTCGAAAAATGTGAAAAGCACCCTGATGCCGATAAGCTCAATGTATGTCAGGTCAATGTCGGTACTGAAGTACGCCAAATTGTATGCGGTGCGTCGAATGTCCGTGCTGGGATACATATTGCATTGGCGACGGTGGGTGCGGAACTGCCTGGCGGTTTGAAAATCAAAGAGGCTGCGCTGCGCGGTGTTGATTCTCACGGCATGATCTGCTCAGCCAAAGAGATCGGTCTCCCACCTATGGGTGAGGGGATTATGATTCTCGATGAGAGTATCGGCGAGTTGGTATTAGGAAAAAATCTTAATGAATTTGCTATCTTTAATGACGATATCATCGAGATTGAACTTACCGCTAATCGGGGTGATTGCCTCAGCATTCACGGTATTGCACGTGATTTACGTGCGGCATTGTCACGACCGTTAAGAGAGAAAAATACCAAAGATGAACAAGAGAACCGTTTGGGAATCGGGCGTATTTTACAGCTGCAACATACCGAAACGTTTAGCAGTGATCTTTTATTCGGAGCGGTAGAGGTTAAAAATCTACAAGTTCCGTTTATTATTTTACTCCGTCTAGCCATTATTGACGCAATCTATACAACGGCTGTTGATGCTTTGTTGGTATACGCTACCCACAGCACAGGGGTTATTTTACGAGCCTATCCGTTTGAAAAATTCGGTGATACCGAAAATAAGGGTCTCATTACCCTCAAGAGTGATGAAAATGGTTATGCGGCATTGTACGGGAAAGAGAAAGTATCTGTAATCGGTGTTTCTCAAGAACAAGAGGCTCGTTTTACCGCTCAAGATGGTTTAGCGGTTATTGAAGCGAGTTATATCGCCCCTGAAGTAATTTCGCAAAAAATGGGGGAGAAAAAAGTTCCGAGTTGTCCCCATTTTTATCGTACTTCCCGCGGAAGTGAGCCGACAATCAGTATCGGTATCCGATATGCAGCAAAATTGTTTGAAAAATATTCCGCTTCACAAGTGTACGGCGGAAATATTGAATTAAGCACTCCGTATGAGCCGCGTCTCATCAGTATGGTTGAAGCCGAATTTGAATCGTTTATCGGTCTAAAAATTGATAAAACGCGTATTACTCAGATTTTTAAAAATCTCGGACTCGATATCGGGAAGCCGAAGGGGTCGACATTCGCGATTTCTGTCCCTAAATTTCGTCATGATATTGTAAATAAACAAGATATTATCGAAGAGATTGTACGTATTGTCGGAATCGATAATATCCCGTCTAAACCGCTCGTTTTTGCCGAAACGAATCAAATGAGCGATGACTTGAGCGCGTATAAAAAAACACGGGCTTTCCGTCACCGCGCCGCACAAAGCGGGTTTTACGAATCGGTACATTTTGTCTTTAATGAACGTATTCAAGTGGAAAAATATGGATTTGTTTGCACGGAGAGCTCAAAAGAGCTCTTAAATCCGATTACTGCGACGTTTGATACATTGCGTCCGACATTGTTGGTGGGACTTTTGAACTCCGCTTCTGCTAATGTCAAAGTGAACCAAAAAAAGATTGCTCTGTTTGAATCTGGAATGGTTTTTGATCCAAATCGTCATGAATCTAAGCGTATCGGGTTTATCGTGTCAGGGTCGTTGGAGAGCGATAAAATTGCGAATGCGGGTAAACCTGCTGTTATCGACTTTGCTGCATTTACGAAGCTGATTGCCGATGTGACGGGTTCATTTGAGTTGGTGGCTCATACTCCGAGTCATTCATTAGCTCATCCGTTTGTGTGTGCAAAAGTACTTATCAACGGCGTCGATGCGGGGGAACTTTTTAGAGTACATCCTCAGATAGAAGAGGAATTCGACCTTGCCCAAACGTTTATGTGTGAGCTTAACGTCGATGCACTTCCGTACGCTCTGATTGAGGCACAACCGTATTCAAAATATCAAGCATCGTATCGCGATCTCAGTGTTCTCATCTCCAAAGCGGTGACTTATGAAACGATTAAATCGGTCATTGCAAAACACGCATCACCTCAAATCCGCCGTTTTTATCCGGTGGATCGTTATGTTTCTGAAAGCTTAGGGGAACAAATGAGTTTGACGCTCCGTTTTGTCCTTCAATCGGATGAAAAAACACTTGAAGAAGAGGATATCAATGCCGCTATGGAGTGGATTCTCGGCGGATTGCGCGATGAGCTTGGGGCAGGCCTGAGATGACCTCTGCCAAGGTTTTCCCCGCTCAATCGTTTGCGTTTAAAAGTGATGCGATTGCACCCGATAAATCGATTTCGCATCGTTGTGCGATGTTTGCTGTTTTAGCGGAGGGGGAAAGTAAAATTGAGAATTTTCTCCGCGCGGAAGATACCCTCAATACCCTTAAAATCGTAGAGCATCTCGGAGCAGAGATTATCGATGATGGGAAAACAATTACCATCTCTTCCAACGGGATCAAAGAGAGCTCAGAAATTCTCGATTGCGGTAATTCGGGGACGGGGATGAGACTGTTTTGCGGACTTCTCAGCTCTGCTGAGGGACATTTTGTCCTTAGCGGAGATGAGTACCTCAAACGCCGTCCGATGAAGCGGGTAACACAGCCTCTTCGTTCCATCGGAGCAAGACTTGATGGGCGTAATAACGGTGATTTGGCTCCCCTTTCCATACGCGGAGCATCGCTCAAAGCCTTTGATTATGTCTCGCCTGTCGCTTCGGCTCAAGTGAAAAGCGCGATGATGCTTGCAGCTCTCCGTTCCGATGGAGTATGTACGTTTCGTGAACCGGAGCTTAGTCGTGACCATACGGAACGGATGCTCAGAGGTATGGGAGCACGTGTAGAGGTTGATGGTCTTGAGACAAAAATTTGGCCGCTTGAACACCCTCTTAAGCCGCTCAATATTCGTGTCCCCGCCGATCCATCCAGTGCCTTTTTCTTTGCGGTAGCGGCAGCTATTACTCCCAATTCGTTTGCTGTTATCGAAGGGGTTACACTCAATCCGACCCGTATCGAAGCGTTTAAAGTGTTGGAACGGATGGGGGCAAAGATCACTTATGCCCTCAATGACGAGCGGTATGAACCGATTGGAACTATTAAAGTTGAATATGCACCTCTTCACGCTGTTACGGTAGAAGATAATATCGCTTGGCTTATCGATGAACTTCCGGCACTCTCTATCGCAATGGCGTGTGCAGAGGGGAAAAGTATCATCAAAAATGCCGAAGAGCTGCGGGTCAAAGAGTCTGACCGGATTAAAACGGTGGTCGATAATCTGAACCTTTGCGGTATTGAAACGGAAGAGTATCCTGACGGCTATGCGGTACTCGGCGGAGAACTCAAAAGTGCCCGTGTTAACAGTTACGGCGATCATCGTATTGCGATGAGCTTTTTGATCGCTGGGCTTAAATGCGGTATGGAAGTGGAAGATATCGAGTGTATTAACACCTCTTTTCCAAACTTTTTTGAACTTTTAGGGATGTGTAGCAAGGTTGAGAAATGAAAATCGTCTTAGCGGAGAGTTATGGCTTTTGTTTCGGAGTAAAACGGGCGATTAAAATCGCCGAAGAGAACCGAAATTCGGCTACCTACGGCCCTCTTATCCATAATGCCAATGAGATTGATCGACTTAAAAATGATTTTAATGTGGCGTTGAGCGAAAATCTCGACTCCTTTAAAGCGGGTGACACAGCGGTCATTCGTACCCACGGTATCCCAAAACAAGAGCTTTCTACTTTACATGAAAGAAACATTAATGTTGTTGACGCAACATGCCCCTATGTGACCAAACCACAGCAGATATGCGAAGAGATGTCGGCTCAGGGGTATGATATCGTCATATTTGGTGATGAGACTCACCCCGAGATCAAAGGGGTCAAAAGCTACGCTATAGGAAATGTTTTTGTCGTTAACAGCCCCGATGAAGTTGACTCACTGAAACTTCGCGACAAAGTAGCCACTGTAGCTCAAACGACCCGAAAGATCGAAGATTATCAACAAATTGTTGCGAAATTGATGTCTTCACACAAAGAAGTTCGCGTTTTTAATACAATATGCAATGCGACCTTCGATAACCAAGACGCAGTCAGAGATTTGGCTCAAAAAGCCGATGTTATGATCGTTATCGGCGGTAAAAACTCTTCTAATACGAAACAACTGCACTCCATAGCCAAAGAGTATTGTCCTGACAGTTATCATATCGAAAGTCAGGATGATTTAGACTCTACATGGTTTAGCGGCAAACAATTTTGCGGTATCAGCGCCGGAGCCTCTACTCCCGATTGGATTATTGACGATGTTATTACAAAAATAAACGCGCTTAAAAACTCCTAAATTACACTCTTCTAAACTTAAAACAAGCATTTTTTCGCTATAATCAGCCAATTTTTAGTTACAAGGGATAGGCATGGCTTTCGATAACGAATCGTTCGAAGAAGAAAATTTTGCTGAGATGTTAGAGGCATCTTTCAAAGAGCAAGAATCTACACGCATTACAGAAGGTGAAGTAGTAGAGATCCAAGAGAGTGACAACCGCGCGTTGGTAGGCGTCGGTGAGAAACTCGAAGGGATCCTTTCACTGGATGAAATTCGCGATGCAGAGGGCAAACTTTTGTTCAATGTCGGCGATAAAATTATGGTTATGGTAATGGGTCACTACAATGAGCGCCCAAAAATTTCGTACAAAAAAGTGCTTGAGCAGGAAAAAACGCTCGCATTTATCAATGCACACAAAGAAGATTTTGAATCGGTTGTGATCGAAGCATTGGTTACGAAGAAAAATAAAGGTGGATATCTTTTGGAAGCGGACGATGTCCATTTCTTCCTTCCTCGTTCACTCGCAGCGTTCAAAGAGACCGATCAAGTGGTCGGTAAAACGATCAAAGCACAAGTGGTAAAAGTAGATCCTGCAGAAGCTTCAATCGTAGTTTCTCGCCGCAAGCTTTTCAATGATGAGCGTAAACGTAAAAAAGAAGTAATTGATGCATTGATGGAAGAGGATAAAGTTATCCAAGGTACCGTCAAAAAAATCACCAGCTACGGAATGTTCGTTGATGTCGGCGGAATTGACGGGTTGGTTCATTACAATGAAATCAGCTACAAAGGGCCTGTTAACCCATCAAAACTTTACAAAGAGGGTGATGTCGTTAACGTAAAAGCGATTGCATACGATAAAGACAAACGTCACCTTTCACTCTCAATCAAAGCGGTTCAATCGGATCCGTGGCAAGAGGTTGAAGAGGCGTTGGAAGAGGGTGATACTATCACCGTTACTGTCAGCAACATCGAACCGTACGGTATTTTTGTTGATCTCGGTAATGATATTGAAGGTTTCCTCCACATCTCTGAAATCACATGGGATAAAAATATCAAACACCCTAAAGATTATCTCACTGTCGGTCAAGAGATCGATGTTGAAGTTATCGAAATCAACTCTAAAACACATAAATTGCGTGTGTCATACAAACGTCTTCAACCGAAACCGTTTGAAGAGTTCACCAAAAAATGCAAAGAGGGCGATATCGTTACCGGTACCGTTACTTCATTGACCGATTTCGGTGCATTCGTAAAAGTTGGCGGAGTAGAGGGTTTATTGCACAATCAAGATCTTTCATGGGACAAAAATGTCAAATGTAAAGAGACTCTCAAAGTGGGTGAAGAGATTGAAGTGAAAATCGCGAAAATCAATGTTGAAGATGAAAAAATCTCATTGAACCGTAAATCACTTGAAGAGTCTCCGATCGATCTATTTGCAACGAATCACAAAATGAACGAAGTGGTAAAAGCAACCGTTCGTGATGTCAAAGATTTCGGTGTATTCGTTTCATTGGAGGGGGGCGTTGATGCACTCATCCGTAATGAAGATCTTTATCCGCTAATCCCTGAAGAGCTTGAAATCGGTCAAACGATTGAAGCGGCTATTTTAGTTATCGATGCTAAACGTGACCGTATCCGCCTTTCGGTAAAAAAATTGGAACGCCTAAATGATCAAAAAATGTTAGATGAAATCAATGACAACGATGCCCATAGCCTTGGTGATTTGATTAAAGATCAATTGAAATAAATCAATGCGACGTGCTGCTTATTGGCTGGTTCCCCTTATAGCCTTTGGCGTAGCACTCTTCATTGGTCTTTTTTTGGTTGAGATAAACCCTAAAGCACCAAAAGTTCATTCTATAGATAATAGGGATGGAACTGCACCTTCTATCGGGCTAAAAGATCAAATCGGTGATTGGATCAGCCATTTTGCCAAAATCGGAGAGAGCGATTATTTTTACCCTGTCAATGAAGTGACATTGAAACTCGATATGGGGGATAAAAATAACGCGTTAGAGTTATACCGACTCACGATAAAACCGAAGAGTTCGGAAGAGCTCTTGCAGTGTAAAGAAGAGTTGAAAAAAACCGATCTCCCTTATGTGATGCAAAATGAAGAGGATTTAAAAGTCCTGACCATTGATTCACCTGATCAATCTCAACTACAATCTCTTGTAACAAAACTAAAAACCTACCAAATCACGGCGACGGTGTCGCCATACACAGAGGAAAAATAATGGAAAAATTTAAAATTGTCGTATGTGATCATATCCATGAAGAGGGTCTTAATCTTCTTCGCCGTGATGACAAAATCGAGATGATTTTTGCCGCTGATATGGATAAAACAGCGCTTTTGGATGTGATTAAAGATGCTGATGTGGCGATTACCCGTAGCTCTACTGATGTTGATGACAAATTTATCAATGCGGTAAAAGGGAAACTCAAAGCGGTCGTTCGTGCCGGTGTCGGGGTTGATAACGTCGATATTCCGGGATGCTCTAAAGAGGGGATCATCGTTATGAACGTCCCGACGGCAAATACCATTGCTGCGGTTGAACTCACGATGACCCACATGCTCTCTTGTATGCGTATGTTCCCGTATTCTCACGATCATTTGAAAAACCAACGTATCTGGAAACGTGAAAAATGGTACGGATACGAGCTTAAGGGGAAAAAACTCGGTGTTATCGGATTCGGGAATATCGGAAGCCGTGTCGGTATCCGCTCTAAAGCGTTCGAGATGGACGTAATCGCGTATGACCCGTATATTCACCCGTCAAAAGCAACCGATCTCGGTGTAAAATATACGACTAATTTCGACGATATTCTCTCATGTGACATTATCACTATCCATACTCCGAAAAACAAAGAGACGGTCGGAATGATCGGAAGCGATCAAATCACAAAAATGAAAGACGGTGTAGTTCTAATCAACTGTGCACGTGGCGGATTGTACGATGAAGACGCTCTCTATGACGGTCTAAAATCAGGAAAAATCCGTTTTGCTGGGATTGACGTATTTAACAAAGAACCGGCTACAGATAACAAACTTCTTGATCTTGATAATATTTGTGTCTCTCCGCACTTGGGTGCCAATACGTTTGAATCACAGCTCGGTATCGCTCTTGAAGCGGCGCAGCAAGCGATCGAAGCAGCAAAAGGGATTGCCTATCCTCATGCGTTGAATTTGCCGATCGATGAGACCAAAATTCCATCATTTGTTAAGCCGTTCTTGGAAATGGGACAAAAAATCGGTTTCTTGGCATCTCAAATGAATAAAGCGCCGATTGTATCGATCAAAGTGAGCGGTCGCGGTGATATCGCCGAATACGTTAACTCTTTGGCAACCTTCGTTACGGTTGGCTCGTTAGCCGATATCTCAGGCGATACGATCAATTACGTTAATGCTGATTTCGTTGCTAAAGAGCGCGGTATCAAGGTTGAGACGGAAGAACTTCCTGCAAGCCCGGTTTATAAAAACCTTGTTACCGTCAAGCTGACAACGGATAAAAATGTCATCGAAATCAGTGCGACGATGTTCGGTGATGATGTTCAGCGTATCGTTGACATCAACGGTTTTGGGGTTGACGTTGAACCGAAAGGGAACATGATCCTTTTCAAAAATACCGATGTGCCGGGTGTTATCGGTCAAGTGGGTACATTGCTTGCGGCACATGATGTTAACATTGCCGATTTCCGTTTGGGTCGCAATAAAAGCGGTGAAGCGCTAGCTGTTATCATTGTCGATTCATCTGTCAACGACAAAACTCTTAAAGAACTTTCGAATCTAAAAGCCTGCATTAGCGTCTCTTACGCCCGCATTTAACCTCTTTCCCCTCGGGGATCCCTTCTCTTGATACTTTCTTTATACTTATTGGTACGATCCTGATACTCGCTTGATACGATAAGCTCTATACTATACGTCACAAAATCCTATACTAAAGGGACGTTATGACGTTACGAGAACGTATCAAAAACGAGATGATGGTGATCAAATCGCTGGGGGTTGTCTATGGTGACATTGGAACCAGCCCTATTTACACCTTTGCCGTAATTTTGCTGTTGGTTCAACCGACAACCGAGACCATCTTCCAAATCTTATCAATGGTCTTTTGGACGATGCTGATGTTGGTTACTGTCCAATACGCATGGTTGGCTACCAGCCTCTCCAAGCGCGGTGAGGGGGGAACGGTTGTATTAGTGCAGTTGTTACTACCCTATCTCAAAGGGGCACGCATTACCGCTTTGGTAGGTGCATTGGGTTTCCTCGGTATATCACTCATGATCGGGGATGGGGTTATCACCCCTGCTATCAGTATTCTGAGCTCCGTTGAGGGGATCGCATTGATCCCCGGTTATGAGGATACTCCAAAACTGATTTTACTCTTCATTGCAGCAGGGATTGCGTTTGCCCTCTTTGCCGTTCAGAAAAAAGGGGTCGAAAAAGTTGCCAGTGCATTCGGTCCAATCATGGTCGTGTGGTTTTTTGTCCTTGCTTTGGGAGGCGGCTATTATCTCCTTCAATCCCCTGAAGTATTAAAAGCGATTTCACCGCTCTACGCGCTTGAATTTATTCTTCAACACCCCTATATCGCTTTTGTGGTTTTGGCCGATGTCCTCTTATGTGCGACGGGAGGTGAGGCGTTGTATGCCGATATGGGACATTTAGGGCGTCTTCCGATTCTCAAGGGGTGGTTGTTCGCCTCGATAGCACTGCTCATCTCCTATTACGGACAAGGGGCATTTTTGCTTTCCCATCCCGAATCGGCGAAAGCGCCGTTTTTTGAACTTTATCATACACTCGTTCCGAGTTTATACGTTCCGTTGGTATTGTTGAGCGTTATCGCGACGGTTATCGCCTCGCAGGCGATGATCAGCGGTATTTTCTCCGTTCTCTATCAGGCGATGACAACCCGTATTTTTCCCCATTTTAATGTCAACTACACCTCCAATGAACTGCGCAGTCAAATTTATGTCGGCTCTATCAACTGGTTTTTATTTATCTGTGTCGTCGCGATGCTCTTTATCTTCGGCGAATCGGGGAAACTGGCGGCGGCATACGGACTCTCGGTTGCGGGGGCGATGAGTATCACGGGGGTGCTGATGAGTATGATTTTCATGTATAAACGCCAATATTTCAAAATGGCGGTTTCCATCATCGCGGGACTCACGAGCTTAGTGTTCTTCGTCTCATGCTGGCTCAAAATTCCACACGGCGGGTACTGGTCTCTTGTCATCGCATCGGTTCCCCTCTTTATCGTAATCCTCTATACCCAAGGGCAAAAACGGCTCTATGCCTCATTTGTACCGATTGACAAAGAGCTCTTTTTGAGCGAGTATCTTAAACGCTATGCGCAAGGGTTCCACGTCGAGGGGACGGCTCTGTTTTTTGCCCGCAATGCCGATGCGATCCCCGCTTATATCTCGAAAACGATGTTTCAAAACGGGATCATGTATGAGCGCAATATCATCGTGACGGTTCACCCCTCCTATGAACCTCATGGGGTTATCAGCGAACTCTCACCGATAGGAGAAGGGCTTGATCTTCTCACTATCCGACCGGGATACATGGAGACGCTGAATGTTGAAGCCCTTTTACGTGAAAAAAATATCGATGAGCGAACGATTTTTTACGGTGATGAGGAGATAGTGTCCGAAAGCTTACTATGGAAGATTTTTGCCTTTATCAAAGATGTCTCCCCTAATTTTGTCAGCTTCTACCATTTCCCGCATGAGAAATTGATCGGAGTAGCCCGCAGAGCGGAGATTTAACGATGAAAATATTGGCTTGTATTCTTTTGGGTATGTCGCTTTTTGGATCGGATTTTGTCCCTGATCGGCAAATGCAAACGGTAACTCAAACGCCTGAATCTTTGATGTGGCAGGACGATGAACAGGTTTCGGAGCAAAAGATGAGTTATAAAAGTGCTCTAAGTTATTGCGAATCGCTCGGACTAGGTGATATGACCGATTGGCGTATGCCGACTCGATCAGAGTTAATGCGGATTGTTGATACACAGCGTACACCGACAATTTTTCCGGTTTTTGCCCATACGGCAACGGAGTGTTATTGGACCATGTCGAAAGATCAAAATAACCGTGTAAGCTTTATCGATTTTGCAACAGGTAAAGCGATGAATGTCATAGGGATAAATCATTCATGCTTTATTCGATGTGTCCGCAAGACGAAATAGAATATAATTCAACTATGTACCCGATAATACTGCCCTTTTTGCTCCTGATAGCTCTATCCCTGATCTCCAAACTCTTTAGCGAGGAGCTTCAACTGGTCAATATCGGGATGATCCACCTTATCCCCATCCTCTATGCTGCGATGCGATTAGGGCGTAGAGATACATTGATCATTTCATTGGCTTCCGTACTCTCATTTGATTTCTTTTTTATCCCGCCAACCTTTACATTTACGGTACATGATGTCCGTTATGTCTTCAGTTTTGCGATTATGATTGTGGTAGGACAAATCGTTTCATGGCTGAGTGCACGGGCAGCCGTTGCCAAAGAGTTGGAAACGTCCGAGAAGCTTCAAGAGACCCTTCTGGGATCGTTGTCGCATGAACTGCGTACGCCTCTTGCCGCAATCATGGGAGCATCATCGGGGTTGCTCACCGAAGAGCTCGATTTGAGCACGGATCAAAAAAAGGAGCTGTACCGTACGATTGATAACGGTGCTTTTCGGATGCAGCGGCTGATCGATAATCTCCTCGATACCGCCCGTCTCCAAAGCGGTATGTTAAAACTCAAACTGCAAGAGTGCGATGTGCGTGAACTTTTAGGGAGTGCGTTATCGAAAACAGAACATACGTTTCCCGCAACGCTAACGATGAGTGAGACCGTTGGCTCGGTTCAAGGAGACGCTATTTTAATCGAACAGGCACTTTTTAACTTGCTGGAAAATGCCTTCAAATATGGGGATGCGGTCAATGTTTCGGTAGAACACGATCCGCAAGGGGTAATGATCCGAATCTGCAATACCGGCTCAATTCCACCGGCACATGAAGCTTCCATGGCATGGAGAGCGTTTTCGAGGCTTAGCAATGTTCGTGGCGTTGAGGGGATCGGACTGGGGCTGTATGTAGCGTATCGAATCGCCGAAATGCATGGAGGAAGTGTGGAGACGATGAGTGACGGGGTACAATTTTGCGCAACGATGCGACTTCCGCTGAGAGGTGAGGAATGAAAGAGCCGATTTTAATCATCGATGATGACAGTGCCATTCGCAAACTGCTCGAAGTGGCACTTAGCGCGGCAGGGTATCACGCGATAACGATTGCGACGGGCAAAGAGGGGCTGAATCGTGCGGCGATTGAAGCCCCCGCGCTGGTATTGCTCGATTTAGGATTACCCGATATGGACGGCAAAGAGTTTCTGATGCGATTTCGAGAATGGAGCCAATCCCCCGTAATTGTCCTCTCTGCCCGCTCAAATGAAAGCGAAAAAATAGCCGCGCTGGAGGGGGGATGTGATGATTATCTTACCAAGCCCTTTGGCACGGGAGAGCTACTTGCTCGCATCAAAGCGGCACTCCGTCGACGCGGCGGTAACGGCGGAGATTCTTCTTCCGCTCTTATAAGCGATAATCTCTCCTTAGATATTGTGTCACATACGGTGATGCTGGAGAATCAAGAGTTAAAACTGACACCCAAAGAGTTTGATCTCCTCAAAATCCTGATGCAAAACAGCGGAAAGGTACTCATCCATGCATGGCTGCTCAAAGAGATATGGGGGATCGGGTATCAAAATGAGACCCACTATTTACGGGTTTTTATCAATCAGCTCCGTCAAAAGATCGAAATTGATTCAACCCGTCCCAAGCGGATTATCACCGAGACGGGTATAGGGTATCGTTTTGTGGGGTAATTTTTTAGTCATAAAGCGTTAATATGATGCTTATATGATTGAACTTATAATATAATGCTTGCTTTTCAAGGATAACTATGACATTAAAAGAACGCATCAAAAGTGAAATGATGGTGATCAAATCACTGGGGGTTGTTTACGGCGACATCGGAACCAGTCCTATCTATACTTTCGCTGTTATCTTACTCCTCGTACAACCGACGAAAGAGACTATTTTTCAAATCCTCTCCATGATCGTTTGGACACTCACCATGCTCGTTACCGTCCAGTACGCATGGCTCGCTACCAGCCTCTCCAAACGGGGTGAAGGGGGTACGGTCGTGCTCGTACAAATTTTGCTCCCTTATCTTAAGGGGATGCGATTGGCCGCACTCGTTACGGTGTTGGGGTTTCTCGGAATCTCGCTGATGATCGGAGATGGGGTTATTACCCCCGCGATCAGTATTCTCAGTGCCGTAGAGGGGATTATGCTGATCCCCGGGCATGAAACTACCCCGAAATTCGTATTACTCCTTATTGCCGCAGGGATCGCGTTTGCCCTATTTGCCGTTCAGAAACACGGGGTCGAAAAGGTTGCCAGTGCATTCGGTCCGATCATGGTGATTTGGTTTTTCGCTCTTGGCATTGTGGGGGGGTATAACGTACTCCAAAGTCCTGAAGTACTTCATGCCCTCTCGCCGTTTTATGCAGTGGAATTTGTTGTCCAGCATCCGTTTATCGCGTTTGTGGTTTTAGCCGATGTCTTGCTTTGTGCAACGGGAGGTGAAGCGTTATATGCCGATATGGGGCATTTGGGTCGCCTACCGATTCTTAAAGGATGGCTTTTCGCTTCCGTAGCATTAATTTTGTGTTATTACGGTCAAGGGGCCTTTTTACTATCTCATCCGGACGCGCTAAAAAGTCCATTTTTTGAAATGTTCCATGCTTTTGCTCCGACACTTTATATACCATTGGTCGTCTTGGCTATTTTTGCTACGGTTATTGCGTCGCAGGCGATGATCAGCGGTGTTTTTTCCGTATTGTATCAGGCGATGACAACCCGCATTTTCCCCCATTTCAATGTTGATTATACCTCTGATGAGCTTCGCAGTCAGATCTATGTCGGTTCGGTCAATTGGTTCTTATTCGTTTGTGTCATTGCTATTCTTTTTGATTTCGGTGAATCGGCCAAATTAGCCGCTGCATACGGCCTTTCGGTCGCGGGGGCGATGAGTATTACCGGTGTCCTTATGAGTATGATCTTTATGTATAAACAAGAGTATTTTAAAATGGGTATAGCGATGTTTGCCGGGTTGATGAGTTTGACCTTTTTTATCTCCAGTTGGATGAAGATTCCGCATGGGGGGTATTGGTCACTCATTATCGCATCGGTTCCTCTTTTTATTATTATCCTTTATACCCAAGGGCAAAAAAGGCTTTATGCCTCTTTGATCCCTGTTGATAAAGACGCTTTTTTGGAGGAATATTCTTCGCGATATAAACTTGGACAGCATGTAAGCGGTACGGCTCTCTTTTTTGCCCGCAATGCCGAAGCAATTCCTGCGTATATAGCTAAAACGATGTTCCAAAACGGCATTATTTATGATTACAATATTATTGTTATCATTAAAACGACGCATGAACCTCACGGTGTTTTCAGCAAACTTTCCCCATTGGGCGAAGCGCTTGATCTTTTGGTCATACATTCGGGGTACATGGAAAAACTTAATGTCGAAAAACTGCTGCGGGAGCGGAATATCAATGAACGCTCTATTTTTTACGGCGATGAGGAGATTGTTTCAGACAATTTCCTATGGAAAATATTTGCCATGATCAAAGACCTGTCACCGAACTTTGTAAGTTTTTACAATTTTCCGCATGAAAAACTTATCGGGGTTGCACGTCGAGCGAAGATTTGATACTACTCCATTTTTGTTTTAGCCCCTCTTTGCTATAATCTAATACTTTTAAAGATGCGGAGCGTTAATGAGTACGGAAGAGATAGGGGCACTACTAAGCGATAAATCCAAGCTCCTCTCCGAAATCTACTTCGAGCTTCAAGCTGCGTGCGAGGAGAAATACGGTCCCGATACCCTCGTCATTATCGAAGTGGGCTCATTTTTTGAGGTCTATGAAGTCAACAACGAAGAGATGAAGATCGGTAAGGCGAAAGAAGTCGCCGAATTTCTCAACATCCAGCTAACCCGTAAAAATAAAACAATACTCGAAAACTCGATCCAAAACCCTCTCCTTGCCGGTGTTCCGACGGTCTCCATCGAGCGGTATCTCAGCCGTTTGGTACAGTCGAAAAAATACACCATCGTCCTCGTACGTCAACAGGGTGAAGTTCCCCATATTCGCCGCTATATCTCTAATATCATCTCTCCGGGGACGAATTTTGACTACATCGCCGAAGCGAGCGAGAACTATATCGCCTCGCTATTGATCGATCAAAATAACGGAGTTTATTCTATCGGCTATTCCGCGATCGATGTGGGGACGGGGAAAACACTGATCAACGAAATCCACGGAACCCGTGAAGACAAAACGTATGCCCTCGATGAAGTGTTTACATTGCTTCAAAGCTATCAGACTTCCGAAGTGGTGGTGACGTTTTGTGCGGGGGACATCGACCGAGACGAAGTGAGCCGTTATCTGGAGATCAAAAATCACCACCGCACCTCGATGAACGAGAAGCGCCTGCGGATAGATTACCAAAACGAACTGTTTGAACGTATCTATCAGATCCGCTCTCTTCTCAGCCCGATCGAGTATCTTGATTTGGAGCGGTATCCCTTATGCTTCGGAGTCACTTTGCGTCCTTATCAACGTCATTATCGATCACGATGCGGGAATCATCGAGAAGATGAACCGTCCGACGTTTTTGGGAACCAATCGCTATATGTATCTGGGGAATAATGCGGCGGAGCAGTTGGGGATCATTTCTCGTGATCTGATGAGATGACACTCCTTAAACTGATCGATAAAACCTCTACGGCGATGGGAAAACGGCTATTGCGTGAGCGATTGCTGAACCCGATTTGTGATGTCAAACTCCTCGAAGAGCGATACGATTTGATCGACAAAATGGGAGAGCATATCGCCCCGTTGGAGACGAAAGCTCAAAGAGGTGTACGATCTGGAGCGGATACTTCGTCGTTTAAAACTCGGTAAACTCCACCCGTTTGAACTCGCTTATTTTTACGCATCGCTGAGTGCAGCGGAGTCTCTGTTCGAAGATGCCGACCGTCTCAAAGTTGCGTATGATAAATCGAGTGCGCAGGAGTGCGTTCATTGTGCCTCGGAGTTGCGTCGCATCTTTAATATTGAAGCGTGCGCCAAATTTAGACGCGATCAGGTAGACCAAAATCTTTTCAACGAAGGGATTGATCCCTCTATCGATGCACTCGAAGCGCTTCAAAACAACAACCTCTCGAAATTGAACGCTATTATCTCTCATATCGATACTTTTTTCGAATCAGGGGGATCGTATGCTTCCATCGGATGGCTGGAGAGCGAGGGGTATCATCTTCTCATGACCCGTAACCGCTATGTGAGTGTCGAAGAGGCGCTTCACAACAGCTTTTTTACGTTGGACAATCAGCATTACTTTTTCCGCGATTTTCAGGTCCGTAAACTGAAAACGGCGGTGAAGCTCTCCTCGACACTGCTGGATGAACTCTCCATCGAAAATGCGGGGGCCAAATCACGGATGATCGCACAGGTGAAAGAGCGCTACCGCGAACATCTCGAAGAGATCGAACGGCGCTTTTCCCACGCGATAGAACATCTGATCTCTTTTCTCGCCGTGGTGGATGTGAGTCTCAGCGGTGCGAAGTGCGCCAAGCAGTACCGCTACGTCAGACCGACGATTGTTCCATCACCAAAGGCGTTTATCGAAACAGTCGGGCTTCGCCATCCCCTCATCGAGTCACGTGAAGAGAACGGTATTTTTGTACCGAACGATCTTTTTTTAGGCTCGCTCGATCAGCACACTTTTGAGGAACATCCGACGATAGAGAACAATGAGGATGTCAAAGGGGTGCTTCTGTATGGGATTAACTCCAGCGGGAAGTCATCCTTGATGAAGAGTATCGGTCTCTCTGTCGTGATGGCGCAGGGGGGATTTTTTGTTCCGTGTGCCGCTATGCGATTCGCCCCCGTCGATAAGCTCCTCACCCGCATCGTCTCCAAAGATAACCTCTATAAAGGGTTATCGACCTTTGCGGTGGAGATGTTGGAATTGCGTAATATCTTCAATCGTGCGACGGAAAATACCCTTATTCTCGGAGATGAGATCAGCCATGGAACGGAAACCGAATCAGCGCTCGCCATTGTCGCTAGCGCGATCCTAAAACTCCGTGAGATCGGGAGTATGTTTATCTTTGCTACTCACCTGCATCAACTCTCATCCTTAGCTGAAATCCAAAAAGCTCGTGAGATCGTATTACTCCATTTGGGAGTCTATTACGATGAGGCGAGTGATAAGCTCGTGTATGATCGTAAGCTCAAAAGCGGCAGCGGTTCGACGTTGTACGGGTTAGAGTTTGCCAAATCGCTCCACATGGATGAGACCTTTTTGAAAAAGGCGTATGAGATTCGAGGGCGTATCACCGATAAAACCCATGAGGCTTCAATGTTGAAGAGAGAGAAAAAGAGCCGTTATAACACGAAACTCTTTCTTGACCAAATGTGCATTGTGCGACGAAGCGGTGGATGAAGTACACCATATCGTCCCTCAGGCGAATGCCGATGATGGCGGCTCGATCGGTCATTACGGGATGAATCACCGCTACAACCTCATTCCGCTTTGTGCACAAACATCACCGCCTCGTCCATGAGGGGAAAATCGCCATCCACGGATTCGTGATGAGCGAGGACGGTTTACGGCTCAGTTACAGCGAGAACGCAGAGCAGTAGCTTTACGCCATCACTTTGTGAAGCGGTCGGGCGTAAGGCTGGATAAGCTGTCCGTATATTTTCGGTACATCGAGAATCGAGATCATCTCGTTGGCGAAATCTTCCGGATTATCGGGGATAATGACCGCTTTGGTCAGTGAGTTTTCATTCTTCAATACATTGCTGTAGTGGCTGATCGAGCGGAGCGGGATTTCGGGACTGCTGTAGATAGCATCGACCGCAATGCCGAGATAAACTACCTGTTTTTCTATAACCGCTTTGACAAGAATAATCGTATCACGCTCTTTATTGTATGGCTTTTCAACTCCGAGTAATTTGGATAGAGAAATGACACTCACCATCCGTTTCTCATAGCTGATGACCCCGAGATTGTATTCGCTGGCATGGAGTATTGAGGTAAGTTCTTGATGGGCGAGGGAGCAGACGACGTTTTTCGATTCGATCGCGAAGAGTGACCCGCCGACAAAGAAGGTTGAAATCTCACTTGTCTCTTCCGTTCCGTTAGCTTTTGGATAGGTATAAACTCGGCGTGCCGGAGCCTCATTTTCAAGAGTTTGAATCTCTCCGATAGGGCGGTATAGGAGGGCAATAATATCATTATCGTACCCGTCGCTTTGTTTGTACTCTCGATACCCGTTGGAGCAGGTCGCACCGAGTGCATAATAAACACCCTCATGTGGGAGAATTTGAGCATCGCTTTGTCCGGGTGTGAGTTCCAAGATCGATACGGGGAGGGTGAGAACCTCTCCTACGCTGATGATCGAGGTAGTTGTAGAGATGACACGGCCGCTGCGATCGATAAAGAGGGCAAACATCCCATCGGGAACGGCATGATTTTCATCTTTAGGAAGGGTATCGTGAAGCATCGCTTCAAATTCAGATTCCGCATCGAAGACAATACCGATCCCACCTACATTTTCTTCATCAAAATTACGTATGCACGCATTGTAGATATAGGTAGAACGATCGGCATAATAGGGGCTTGGTTCGAATGTTGATACAACATACTCTTGAGTAGTTTTCAAATCCAACGTCTCCATAGCCCATGAGTATCCTACTTTTTTTCCGAGTAGGGCATTGTCCGACTCTTTTGAGACCGCTACAATCGTCCCCTCTCTATCATAAATGAACATGGCGCTGTAAACGGTATAGAGATTGTTGATGTAACTCAATATTGAACTCATTTTTTCCCGATACGCGTCACTGACGTGGATGTGTGTCAAGCATTCGCGGAATGTTGTTGTCAGAGCCCACCATCGGCAGTCGTTTGCACGTTCATAAAGGTTACGATCCATGATATCAATCGCTAGAGAAGATTGAAATTTTAAATCTTCCAGATATTGAATCATCATTGCCGAATTGAGATTGGCGACCGTATGATCGAAAATTCGTTTGGTATCTTCTCCTGTTTTGGATATTTCACTCAGGAGTGCTTTGGTAAAAGGGCTTTCATGTCCGACTGAATTCGCAATTTGGACATTCCCGTTCCAGACGGTGATATCGAGTTCGGCTTGGATTTTTTTCGCTTTGTTCAAAATATCTTTGAGCTCTTGCGGATAGTAAGCCTCTCCGGTTGCAACCGCATCAAAGAGGGTATTTTTTTGAAAGGATGGGCGTGAGGAGGAACGGAATGCCAGATGAATCGGTACCATTGCATGAGAGACCCATCCTGATCCGTTGTACCCCTGATAGCCGTTCGTTTTTACAGCTTTATAGAGATATTCGAAACCGGCATAATAGGTTTGCTGATCTTCGTTATTGCGCGGGTTTAAATACGATCCGACCGGAACATGGTGTCCTGAAGAAGAGGCGATAACACTCCCGTCTGAACTGAGCATCTCAAGGGCAATGTAGGGATTTTCACGGGTGAGTTTTCTAAAGATACTTTGCAGTTCATTTTCAAATCGAAAAATAAGGCAGAGTACTCCGAGAGGTTCTTCGGTTTGCGCTTTACTGACACGATAAGAGTAGATCAAAGAAGGTTTATTGTGGTTTAGATCGCTGGGCGAAAAGTTTTCAACATACCCTTCGTACGTCCGAAGTGATTCTTGGATCAGCGGATCTTTGGAAAATGTGATCGGATTGCTCTGGTCAAGCTGTACGAGCACTTTACCCTTGGTATCGAGAAGAATAATATTTTCATAAACACTGTATTTGGCAACATACTCTCTAAACCGCTCAGTGAGGGCATGCTTTTTCTGGACTTTTATTTCGCGTATTTCCTCTGATGTGGACATATCAGCAGTATGTAAAAAGAGGAGATAGTCACGTATATCATCGTCGGTTGCAAGAAATCCGATATCTGCGGTACGTTCGAAAAGGTTGCGGATCAAGATATCGATCGCCGTTTGGGCTTTGGATTCGAGTTCATTAAGACTTTTGTTAAATGTCTCTTCTATAAGGCGCTTCAGAGGTTCATCCAGCAAATCTTCAAACGCTTTTCGGGTTTCACTGGTATCCATACCGATATTGGACATGGAACCAAGAAGGGTTAATAAATCCCATTTTCCTGAGAGCATATTCATATTCTTTTCAAAATTTTGAACGTCTGGCATATAGTTGATGAGGTGATTGCGTTGCATAAGTGTTCCTGCACATAAGATATAAGGTTAAATAATGGTCACATTGTAATAAAAAAGTGAGAAAATATAGATGGTACTTTGTTTAAAAAATAATCAGAATTTTAAATTATTGATATTTTATTTCTATTTATGATTAATTAATTCTCAGTATGGAGGAATGAGAAACTCTTTAAGAAGAGCAACTGAGTTTTAGGTTATAAAAGGAGCTTGATTCTTTTAGGATTCCAGTATTATGCTTTTCTCATCCTCAACTTTTTGCAATCGGATGTGAGTCACTCTTCCCTCTGG
This sequence comes from Sulfurimonadaceae bacterium, assembly GCA_963845295.1. GTDB lineage: Bacteria > Campylobacterota > Campylobacteria > Campylobacterales > Sulfurimonadaceae > Sulfuricurvum. The sequence continues at coordinate 42,246 of CAWJRP010000014.1, forward strand.
AGAAATACCGTATTCTCTACGATTTTTAGGGTCAATAAAAAGAATACGGGTTTGTCCGTTATAAATACCCTTATGAGTTACGACGGCATGAAGATCGGATTCATAAAGTTTATCTAATGACTCTTGCAGGGTTTGAAGTGCCGATACAGATTCGGTGAGATCATCCGCAGCTTGCTGAAGGGATTCTCTTTCGATTTTGTACTGTTGGAGTCGAACCATATCTGCTTTCATCGGTATCTCCCCACGCTTCTGTTTCGCAAGAACACGTGCTTGGATCTCTTTGGTGCGGGGGTTCTTTTCACTGAAAGCAGCTTTTCGTTCCGTTAGCTCTTTTGACTCCAGTTGTAACTGAGCATTTTTTTCTTTAATTTCATCCTCTAAATCGACAATCTTTTGATGATAGCTCTCAATTGCATGCGGATCGATAACAAGGTTGTTTCCATTACCCTCGATTTTTTTGATGGTAATCGATTCAAGTGCCGTGATACGTGCATTGGAATAAAGAGTATCGACATGTACTTCTCGTGCGATTATCTCCCCCCCAACCATTTTTTTGACATGGACGATGTCAGCTTCCACTTTTCCTGCTTCTAAAATAGAAATTTTGGCTTCTTTGGCTTTGAGATCACCGCGGTGGAGATGAATGGTGGCGATTTCGGAAACATTGATCTGTGATTTACGATGGGTTTGGGCTCCGATATTGACTTCAATGGCTTGAATTGTTGAATTTCCACCGACGGTTCCGCTGACATCAAGCTTTTGGACGTCGATATTGACACCCATACCAACCGCATCTTCGTTGTCAACTTTTCTATTGATTTTTAGGGATACATCTCTATCTAAACCGGTTTCAATAGAGCCTGTTTTTTTCAAACTTGCATTTTCAATTTGTAGCTCTTGAGAGATATAAAATATCCCTTGTCTTCGTTCAACGTAGCCGGATACCGAAGCATAAAATCGGGTACTCTCTTCATCTTCTTCACTTCTGATCGTTTCGGGATCGACGACGATGTAGGAGGCAAATTTAACAACCGGCTCAGGGACACTGATATGATCCCCATTGCAGGATCGTCCATCGCGTCCCGCTTTGGGAAGGATATATTCAAGAATCATATCTCCGGGATGTACCCCCTCAACCATACTGTTCGTTTTATTCATCTCTTTGTAGTGGAGAATGATTTTATCATTGACAGGTAATGTCGGAAGAAAAAATTCTCCGATTGGGAGGCGGTATAAAAATGCGAGAGGTCCCTCTTTTTGAATTTTAGCGATGAGACGGTTGATTTCTCGATCAAGATCTTGGTCATAAAGACCGATCAAAAGTCCGTGTCGGAGCATTTTATTGGTTAATGTTTCTTTGATCCACTCTTGAACCCCTTTTTTAAGAGGAATTTTGGAAGTAGGATCAATGATCGCAATTACTTTACTTTTGGTTTTATCGGTTGCAATACTAAACTTTAAATTGAGATAACGGTGGGGTTTGAGAGGACGAATTTGTATTTGATACTCTTGTTGAAGCAAAAAATTGGGTGAACGTATTTCATTCTCCGTTGTCTGAGCGAGAAGATCATTCCCTTTTAACACTATCCACTCTTGATCCGTCGTCCCTTGATAAGAAGTTTCATAGGAGAGAAGATCGAAATCAAGATTGTCTACCGATACCCTTTGATCCCGTGCTGCTTTTTGCAAATCTTGCATCACATTGGTTGAGAGGATAGTGATCGGGGTAAAAGTAGACATTTTCTTTAAGGCTCCATTATCGATACTGCTTTACGCTCGTGAAAGTTGAAATGACGTTCTAAATCAGAATTATGAAGAAGAACGGGAACAACTACGAGCGACGCGATGACTGCTGCTATTGTACCGAAAATAAGCGATACTCCAAGCCCTCCGAATACAGCATCACTCGCCAAGAGAGTTGAAGCGAGGATAATTGCCGCTGCGGTGAGAAAAATAGGCTTTGCACGGGTAGCGGTAGCATAAGCAATCGCCTCTTTTTTATGCATCCCTTTATCGAGCATCAGGGATTTGGTAAAATCGATCAACAGCAGTGAGTTACGTGAACTGATACCGATGAGGGCGATGAACCCGATCAAAGAAGTTGCCGTTAGAAAGAAAGTATCAGCGGTAAATATATCCATAATCAAATGTCCGAAAAGAACTCCGATGATGGAGAGAAAACTTCCGAGCAATACGATACCGCTGAGGATAAAGCTTTTATAATAGATGACCATGAGAAGGAAAATAAGGATGAGTGCAGCAATAAATGCACCGCCCAGATCACGAAAGGTATCAAGTGTTACTTTCATCTCACCGTCCCATAAAAGTTCATAACGTTCATGGCTTTTTTTATCGATCAATTCGAGATTAAAGAGACCGATTTTATTGATTTCGTATTCGTCACCAAACGTGTCAAGAATCATATTGCGAGCCGCCATCAACGGATAGACTTGAGAAACCATATCGGTTTCGGCAAGGACATTGGTCATTTGGTGAAGATCTTTTGAGAGAATCATCGGATTGGACTTAACCGGAACAATATCGACAACCTCGGTGATCGGCACCATCATCCCCATTTGATTCATCAGTGTTAAGCTTGCGAGTTTGTATTCAATCGCTTGTTTATCTCGTGAAGCAAATTTTTTCCCCTCAGGTGTCAACGTAAGGAAAATAGGGATTTGCTCCGTTGCATTTTGGGAGTTTTTGACCGCTACACCCATCCCCTCGAAGGCTAGGTATAAAATATCATTGACCTGTTTGACATTCAATCCCGATTTCGTAATTTTATCGGTGTTGACACGTACTTCAAATTTATCATAGATTTCATCTTGCATGATATCTATATCGACAAGTCCGGCAGTTTTTTGAAATACACCTTCGATACGGTTACTGAGATGACGAATTCCCTCTGGTGTATTTCCGTATACTTCAGCAACAATCGCCGCCATTGTCGGAGGACCTGCAGGGGGTTCGACAAATTTGATATTGGTTTGAGGATAGATGCTTCCGCACTTTTTTTGGATTAGCGGACGGAGACGTTGAACCATCATGTACGAAGGTTCGTCACGGTTATGTTTTTTGGTGAGATTAACGACTACTTCGGCAACATTTTCATTGTTTTTAAAGTGGGACCCTTTGATAAGACCTGCAAAATCCAGTGGTGAACCTGTTCCTAGAAAAACTTCTGCATCGAGCATTTCTGATTCATGCTGTAAAATATTGACGACACATTCGCTTACTTGACGTGTCTGTTCAATCGAACTGCCATTCGCTAAATCGATGTAAACGCTGTAGGTATCGTTGTTTTTTCCCGGTAACATTTTGGCTAAAACCAGTTTGGTCGGAATGAGGGCAACGGCAAACACAAAGGCGATGAGGGTTCCCAATAACACTTTCTTTTTTTTCGATGGTGAGGCTAAAAGATCAAGTAAATAGTTTTCAAATTTTTTATACATCAGTGAGATTCTCCGTGGTGTTCGGGTTTTTTCAAAAGTCGTACTGCCAAATAGGGGGTAAAGATATAGGCAACAAACAGCGATGCTACGAGTGCAACGGGGACATTGGCAGGGATCGGTTTCATAAATTGTCCCATCATCTGTCCGACAAACGCCATCGGAACCATGGTGAGGATAATGGCAAGTGTCGCGATATTGGTCGGTGCACCGATCTCATCGGTCGCTTCGATCATCAGCTCATCGGCATCCATATCTGCAGCACCCGGAGCATGAAAGTGGCGATGAATATTTTCGATAACGATGATCGCCGCATCGACCAAAAGACCGAGGCTGAGCAAGAATGCAAAGAGGGTGATACGGTTTACCGTTTGTCCTGTGATATAGGCGATAAAGAGGGTAATCGCCAAAATCGCCGGAACGGTGAAGGTAACGATCAGTGACTCACGCCAGCCCAAAACAAAGATGAGCAATATAGCGATAATAACGATCGAGAGAAGGAGGTGAAATACGAGTTCATTAACCGCTTCATTGGCACGTTCACCGTCATTTCGGGTGATGACATAGTTAATCCCCTGCGCTTTCATCTGCTCTTTGTATTTTAAAAGCTCTTCTTTGACCTCTTCGGCGATATTGACGGCATTAGTCCCTTGGAGTTTGGAAACGGTGAGGGTGATTTGATCTTTAAGCGGTGAAAATTTTCCGTCTTCCCCTTTTACCGTGACGAGTGCCGATTTGAAGTTTTGAATATCTTGACCCGCACTGATGGTCGCAACGTCTCGCAGGTAGATGGCAGAACCGCCGTATTGAGCAACAATGATATTGCCGACATCTTCGATACTCTCTATGGCATTTCGTACACCGATCATGACGATTTGATTGTCTTGGGTTTTCCCTTTGATTTCAGGGACGTTGTAGGCAAGTGATTGGGTAGCTTGGACGATTTGTCCGAGAGAGAGGTTGTATCCGGAGAGGCGGTTCATATCGACCAATACATTGTACTGATGTTTTTTAGCCCCCTTGATATCCGTTACGGCGACATTTGGAAGACCGTTGATATGGTGTTGAATCTCTTTGACGTGATCGTAGAGGAGGGTCGGATCCATTTTGGGATTATTGGAATAAAAAGCGACGGAGACGATAGGGATATCGATGTCGATATCGAGCGGTTTGATAATCGGCTGCATGGCCCCTTTTGGGAGGATGCTCATATTTTGCATAATTTTGTCGTAGATTTTGAGATTCGAGTCCTCTTTGGCTTCACCGATGAAAAATGCGGCATTGAGTACGGCAACATTATCCATTGCCATACCGTGGATATGTTCGATCCCTTTGATCTCTTTGAGTTTACGCTCAAGAGGTTTTACAATGACGTTTTCTACTTCACTGGCAGTGGCTCCGGGGAGGGCGATGATGACGGTAGAACCGCTGACGACCATTTGAGGATTCTCTTCACGCGGCATAAGCATAAGAGCCATATATCCGATTAAAAGGAGAAAAACTCCCAGAATCGGGGTGAGGGGATTACGTAAAAAACCCTTGGCCAACTTGCCTGCGGAGTCTTTGGGCTGATAGGAATGGGGGACGTGCATCAGTGCTCCTATTCGATTTCAACGGTTGCGTACATTCCGGGATACACGGTTTGTTTGGCGCTGAATGATACTTTGATTCTAAAGGTATGGGTCATTGGATTGGAACTTGGGATAATTGCACTTACTTTTCCGATTCCAATATATCCGACAGAGGGGATAGAAATTTTGACCTGTTTCCCCACAGGGACAAGTTTGAGATTATTCTCTGCCACTTCTACTTCGATTTTCAAAGCGTTCAAATCGGATAACACGATTGCAGGCATTCCCGGCATCGCCATTTCACCTACTTTGATGTTTTTAGCGACGACGACACCGCTGTTTGGGGCTGTGATACTCAGGTAGTTGTACTGATTGTTTACTTCTTGAAGACGGGCTTGGGCTTGCTTGACTTGACGCTCTCCGATATCAATCATGTTTTGAAGGTTTTTACGAGAGAGTTCGAGATTTTCCACTTCAAATTTGCTTACCATGTCTTGGGCTAAAAGACGTTTGTTTCGCTCTAAGTTCAGTTCCAGATTGGCATATTGGTTTTGGTACATTTGGAGTGAAAGTTCGGCTTGAGCAATTCCGAGCTCTACTTGGGTTTTAGCCGAATCGATCTCTTTGGAGTCAATCGTATAAAGGAGTTGACCTTTAGAGACACGTGAACCCTCAGAAACGTTGACGCTGGTGACAAATCCCATGTTACGGCTGGTGATCATTTTTTGGTTATCGCTGATAACGCTTCCTGAGAGGCTAAGTCCCGCAGCACTGAGAGTTGAAGCGAGGGCGAGAGAGGTGAGGAAAAATTTCATTATTTAACTCCGTTACTAAGTTTTTCGAGGGCAAAAATACGCTCATTTCGTTGATTTTTAACCATTTGAAGATTGAGAACTTTTTCAATTTGTTGCGATTGTTTGATAATAACATCCGACATCGATACGAGATGTTCGTGATAACGACCTTCGTAGTTTTTATAGATTTGATCGGCTAGCTCCAGCTCTTTTTCGAGACTGTTGACTTGAGAATTTAAACTCTCTATTTCGGTACGGATTTTATCGTATTGAAGGGCGATCCCTTTTTTGGCCAATTCAACTTCGGTCGTTGTTTTTATCTTCTCGATACGAGCTTTTTCAAGGGTGTTTTTATCGACTCCGCCGTTAAAGAGGTTCCAGCTGAGTTTTGCACCGATCGTATAGGCTTTGTGATCGTTAAAATTACCTAAAAAGGTATCATCGGCACTGCTGGCTTCGGCAAAGGCTCCGACTTGCGGGAGAAACGGCGCATAAGCGACATCCACCATGCGGTCGCGAATTTCCAATCCTTGGGATGCTTTTTTGAGATCGGTGTTGTTGGCTAACACATCGGTTTCACTGACTGCCGATGCGGGATAATCACGCGTCGGAAGTTCGATTTCGCTAACCGGAGTATTGAGTAAAAAACTAATATAGTGATAAAGAAGTTTTTTGTTTGCTTCCATCTCGGTGAGGCTTCGCTCGACGTTTGCTTTGCGGGCTTCGACTTCGAGGAAATCTACTTTTTTCGCATACCCCTCTTGAACCATCATCTCTGTTGTATGTTCTAACGTCGAGATATTTTTATGAATCGTTTGCATATGATCGATTGAATTTTGCAACAGTGCCATATCGTAATAGCTTTTGCGCAGTTCGTACCTTTTTTCGGTTTTCATATGCTCGGAATCAAGTTTTTTGATCTCTTCCATCCGCTCACTGATATCACCGTATGCACTCAGTTTGCCGCCGGTAAAGAGAGGGAGCATATAGGTGAGTTTGGTTTGGTAGTAGTTTTGGTAGCCGGGATAGTTAAGATCTTTTGGCTGAACTTAAGGATATTGGGATTGGTATCATCAAATTCTGCAAATCCGAAATCTCCAAAACTTGCTTGTCGTGAGCTGAGTTTAAAACCGAATACATTTCCGGCTTCGTTTGAGCGCATAGCACTTTGGGTCAAATCGAGCGAGCCGAAGTTGTACCCTTTGGCGATTGACGTATCGTTTTGGGCGCTTTGGACATCGAGAGACGCCGTTTTGATTTCAAGGTTGTTATTTTCCAAAATTTCCAGTGCAGCAGGGAGCGAAAGCCCCGCTCCCATGAGATGACATGAACCGATGAGGAGCGATGCACTGAAAATACGTGAAAGGGTTGTCATAAACAGATTTCCTTGTGATGTATTTGTGATTATAATCAATCGTATAAGGATTATTATACACATTAACGGGTTTAATAGAGCTAAAAAGGGTAAAAATCAAGATGGTTAAACTGTCTAAGATCATACCATAAGTTACAGCAAGTTTGAAATTCGTTCCACTTTCGGGTAAAATTCCGGTAAATAATGATTTAAAAAGGTTTCCTGATGGCAACAATCGGTATGGGTGATATCAAAAAAGGTGTACGTTTGGAGATTACGGGTGTTCCGTATAAAGTAGTTGAGTTCCAACACGTTAAACCGGGCAAAGGGGCGGCATTTGTCCGTTGTAAAGTAAAGAGTTTTTTGAACGGTAAAGTGATCGAAAAAACGATCCATGCGGGTGATAAATTCGAAGTACCGAATCTTGTCCATACAACGATGCAGTTTTTGTATGACGATGGCGAAATGCTTCAGTTTATGGATAACGAGAGCTATGAGCAGCTTGGTTTGACCTATGATCAATGTGAAGATGCAATGAAATGGATCAAAGACGGTACCAGCGTTCAAATGATCTTTCACAACGGCAATGCGATCAGCGTTGAAGCACCGGAAATCATGGAACTTAAAATCGTTGAAACTCCGCCGAACTTCAAAGGGGATACGTCAAGCGGTTCTAAAAAACCGGCTACACTTGAAACCGGTGCAGTGGTTCAAGTCCCTTACCATGTTCTTGAAGGTGATATCATTCGTGTTAACACCGTTGAGGGTGAATACATGGAGAAAGTGAAGTAATTCACGCTCCTTGCGGATTTTTTCCGCAGACCTCTTTTTTACTTCTTTTGTCTAATTTTCAATCCCATCTCCTAAAGCAGAACCGTTTAAACTCTGGTTGGCAAAAGTGGGACATGAACGCCTCCAAGATATGTCTGATCCCGCTCAAAGCGTAGATCGCGCTCGTGAATACTGGCAACAGCAGGGGCGAAGCGAGAAGTGGATTCAACAGCGGATGATGGGGCAGGAAACCCGAAATAAGCTTACCGACTATTGGAGCGAGAGTGGTGTCAAAAAAGGGGATGAATTCGCGATGCTCACCAAGTATCATCCATCAAGAATGGAGTGGTATCAGTGTCAAAGAACACAAAAGCATCAAAGGGTTAAAATCTCAAAATCTACGCGATCATATGAGCGAAGCAGAACTAATTTTTACCGCATTGGCAGAACTTTCAACGCGACATATTGCTCAAGCTGATGAAGCAATAGGAGTGCAAGAAAATGCAAAAGCGAGTAAAAAGGGTGGTGCGATAGCTAAAAAAGCGCGTCTCGAGCTCGAAGACAAGACGGGTAAAAGTGTTGTTACGGGTGAGAATTTTTTACCGCCGAAAAAGTAAGGGATAAGTTTCTCCCCTTTCCAAGCGATTGGGTACAATGAAGGTCAATAATTTTTCAATACAGTGTACAATAACAGCATAATAATACAATCTATTTGTATTAATACAAAGGAAAGTCTATGCCATGTATTTTAGTCCCTATCGCAGAGGGTTTTGAAGAGATCGAAGCGATCAGTATCATCGATGTTTTACGTCGTGCGGATATCGAAGTAATCATGGGGACATTGAACGAACATCTCATGGTGAATGGGGCGCATGGGATTACGATTCATGCAGATCGTCCGGTCAAAGGGTTGAGTGTCGATGAACTCGATATGATCGTTCTCCCCGGTGGATGGCGCGGAACAAAAGCCCTTGCAGCGGACGTGAATGTCCAAAACCTCCTCAAAGCAATGGATGCAAAAGGCAAAGCCATCGGTGCGATTTGTGCCGCTCCGTATGCACTTGAAGCGGCAGGAGTACTCAAAGAGGGGTACACCTGCTATCCCGGTATCGAAGATGAACTCAAAACAGGCGGATTTGTCGGTGATACGCACGCCGTTGTCGAGAGCGGCAATGTGATGACGTCTCGCGGTCCCGGTACTGCGATCTGTTTCGCTCTGGCCATCGTCAAAAAGCTTAGGGGAAATGAGAGTTATGAAAAACTTCGCGGCGGACTGTTGGCCGATTATTGTATGTCGTTGTAACTGTTAACCTTTTGTATTGAGAAATACTCCGGATGGTTTATGCAGTATCGTTGTTGAATTAGGTAATTCTTCTGCAGGGAAACGACGCAATATCTCTTTTGTTTTCGTATCGATCACCGCGACGTAGAATACATTGGATTCGTTATCGACACTAAAACGCAATGTTGTATTTAATTGATTAAGAGAGTGATTAAGATCATCTACAATAGTAGTAACTTTTTCGAGAGAGTTGGTTTTGTCATTTGTGGTACTTTTATGCGGTGAAGCAGCTTTAACTTCTGATGAGTGTTTTGTTGTGTCAAACATTGATCCAAGAGAATGAGAGCTAATGGCATCCATATTGCATTATTCCTAACAAAATAAAATTATTAGCAATATTATAGTACTCTATCGTTAGAAAAAATAGTGAATTGTTAGAAAATATATTCTTATAATTTGTACTTTAAAAAACCTAACTAATCGTGACAAAGAGAAGAGATGCGTATTGTTCTAATTTTTTCATTACTCATCTGTTTTCTTTACGCCGACGAATATTACGATATATCAAACTCACATAGTGACTCTTTACATCAACATTATCTTTATTTGGAAGATACAAGCAGAGAATTAAGACTTGGGGATGTTTTAGAAAGTAATACCCAAAAAAGGTTCCATCGCTTAAACGGTCGTTCTGCCGGATTTGGACTAAGCAAATCCGATTTCTGGATCAAACTTTCCGTCGAAAATTCTCAGCAATATCCCATCAAAAAATTATTGAAATTCGATTATCCCCTTTTGGATGAGGTCATTTTTTACCGAAAAAATTCTCTAGGGGGCTATAGCGCAAAAATAAGCGGTGATTCGATTGGTGTTGCAGAACATGAAAAAAAAGATGAGAATATTGTTTTTTCACTCACGATGCAGCCTCAAACAAAAGAGATACTCTATTTTCATATTTGCTCGAGCAGTTCGATGGATTTGCAGCTTTATGTAATGGATGATGATCAATATTACAATACAGAGATCACTAAAACGGCACTTTTGGGTATTTTTTACGGCGGTGCGGCTATTATGATTTTGTATAATTTTTTTCTCTTTCTTTCGATCCGAGAAAAGAGTTATTTTTATTATGTTGTTTTCCAAGTTGTAAATATTTTAACGCTTCTTGCCCTGAGCGGGGTTGCTTTTAGGTACTTGTGGCCCTCTATACCTGAAATCAACAATACTATTATCCCTTTTTTAATTGTCGCTGCTCATACTCTTGCCATAGTCTTTAGCCGCTCTTTCCTGGATACCAAATCATTACTTCCGAAACTTGACAAAGTTTTGCTTTGGATTTTATTTTTTGCGATAGTCGCTCTCTTTCTTACCGCTGTACTTAACTATCATGATGGGATACTTTTATCGGTTGTTGTCCTTTTTGTAACGACGTTCAGTTTAGTGTCGGTGGGATTGATCGCTTATTTTCGTTATAGCGTTAGAGCCTCTAAATTTTATCTGATTGCCTGGATATTTTTGATTGTCGGTACGACGTTGACGGGGATGAAAAATATCGGTCTTTTGCCGATCAATTTTTTGACGATATGGGCTACTCAAATCGGGGTCTTTTTTGAACTGCTGCTCCTTTCATTCGGTTTGGCGGATCGTATTAACGTTATCCGTGCTCAAAAAGATCATTTACAAGAAGAGGCGACACTCAAAGCAAAAGCTTTGGCGGCTGTATTGCAACAATCAAAAGTGGAGCTTGAGCGAGAGGTAAAAGAGCGTACGGTTGAACTCTACGCAGCCAATCAAGAGTTGCATAAAAATATATCCATGAAAGAGGCACTTCTAAAAGAGGTGCACCACCGGGTAAAAAACAATTTACAGGTCATTATTTCGATGATGTGGCTTCAACGCCGTCGGACTGCAAATGAGGCGGTACATACGTTGATTGATGACAGTACCGCCCGTTTACAGAGTATGGCGGTCATTCATGAGATGCTCTATCAAAGCAATGATATAACGATGGTTAATTTACAAGAGTATTTGCAATCGCTGGTGAATCTTTGTCGACGAAATATGTTGGGTGAAGGGGTTGCAATAGTGTCTGAATTTCAACCGATACAGATCAATATGGATACGGCGGTTACTGTGGGACTGATTTGCAATGAGGTGTTGAGTAATGTATTTAAACATGCCTTTAAAGGATATGAGACCGGGAATAGACTCATCGTTCGGTGTGAACAGCATGGTGAGCGTATCACTCTTCGGATCAAAGATAACGGTATAGGATTTGAAGGATTTGCGATAAATAAAAAAAATATCGGCGTTATGTTGATACAGGCATTAGCAGAAAAATTACCGGAAGCCGAGATTTTGTATAAAAAATGGCACGGTACCTATTTTAGATTGGAGTTTTTAAATGAAACCAATATTTCTGATCGTTGAAGATGAACCGATAACTTCTCGTTTTATCCGAGAGATTATTGAAGATCAGGGGTATGAAGTTGCAGGGAGCGTTAGAAGTGCCACAGAAGCACGAAAAATTTTAGCCGAAAGCCGTATTGATATCGCCATAATGGACATCAATATCCAAGGTGCTGAAGACGGTATTCAACTCGCACGGAGTTTAAATGACAAAGTAGCGGTTATTTTTATCAGTGCTTACAGTGATTCTCAGACGTTGCATGAGGCGGCAGCTATAGTTCCGTACGGTTTTTTAGTAAAACCTTTTAAGGAAACGGATTTGATTGCCGCATTGGTGTTAGCGGTTTCGAGAGTGAAAAAAGAGCAGATTGATGTTAAAAACACTCTTGAAGTAACAAAACAATTTTCCGAGTGTTGGTTGGATGAGGAGAACAATCGATTGCACTGGTATTCGCAAATTATTGAATTAAGTAAAAATGAGACGTATGCATTGAAACTTTTTTTGAGTAAACCTGAAGTGCCGATTACTCTGGAAGAACTCCGTTGTGCCATCTGGGGAGAGAAGAGTATCGGAGATTCAACGATACGTGAATTGATCAACCGTATTCGGAAAAAAGTAGATGGTTTATTTATCGAAAATATCTACGGGACAGGGTACATACTGAAGAAGTAACCTGATGTTATCGGGTTAGAATTTTTGTAGCGGTTTTCTGGATCGCTTCTGCAAAATCGAGGAAGAGTTTTTCATTTATCGTGAGAATCGGTGTTTCCTCTTTTATCCATTGTGCATGGATAGAGTATTCGTACTCATTGGTCGAGTGATTGAATCGTCCATAGATATCTAAAATTCGGTTAGGATAGAGTGGATTGGATACATCAATAGAGATAAAATCACTTGAATGTAGAGAATCGCTATCTAGGCTGGTAATGATCATCACACCCCTTTTTCTAATTAATTCTGTTAAAGTAAATTATTTTACGTAGCATTATATATAATTTTTTTCTAACATTTCACTCTCATTTTCTAACGTTTGTGAAAGTATCCTGGTACCATTTCGCTATCTTGAAGCGGAAGATAACTAAAGCAATTTTTGTGTAGAATAATCGTATATTTTTACCAAAGGTCACTAATGTCTCCTTCGGAACCGACTCTCTCTACCATAAAGATTACCCTTGTAGGGGGTGTAATACTCATCGCTATGTTGGTTTATTCCGGAATTCATTCGTATGATACTCTGACGTGGTTGATGGAAACTCTCCCCGTCATGATCGCATTACCCATTTTAGTGACCACTTATCGTTCTTTTCCGCTCACGTCACTGCTCTATTTGGCTATTTTTGTCCATTCCATCGTTTTGATTTTTGGGGGGATGTATACCTATGCTCGAGTGCCGCTCGGGTTTGAGATCGCACAGTGGTTCGATCTTACTCGAAATCCTTATGACAAGATCGGTCATTTTATGCAGGGGTTTGCTCCGGCACTGATCGCGCGGGAGATTTTGATTCGAGGGAACTATGTAAACGGCCGTCGAATGTTGAACTTTATCGTCATCTGTATCGTTTTGGCGATCAGCGCATCGTATGAGCTTATCGAGTGGGGTGCAGCGCTTTGGATGGGGCAGGGGGCGGATGAGTTTTTAGGAACGCAGGGGGATATTTGGGATACCCAATCAGATATGTTTTTTGCTCTGATCGGGAGTAGTGTTGCTATCGTTTTTTTCTCGCATTTCCACGATAGATTGATAAAAAAGGTTTAGTTAGTGAAAATTCTCGTTGATGCCGATGCCTTCCCCAATGCCCTTAAAGAGATACTCCTTCGAGCGGTTTTGAAACGGGAAATCACTACTGTTTTTATTGCCAATAAGCGAATCGGTATCCCCGATGTCACCCATGTCTCGATGGAGGTGGTAGCACTTGGTCCCGATGAAGCCGATCACCGTATTGCCGAATTGTGTGAATCATCTGATTTGGTCATTACGGCTGATATTCCATTGGCGGATCGTATCGTCACTAAAGGTGCTGTCGGACTTGATCCTCGGGGGACGATTTATGATGAGAATAACATCAAGCATCTCCTAGCCATGCGTAATCTGATGGAAGAGCTCCGTAATAACGGAGAGATCACCGGCGGTCCCGCTGCAATCGGAGAAAAAACGGTTAGAGCGTTTGCGGACGGGTTAAATAAAGTACTCTCAAAACGGTTTTAAAAGCTCCCCTTTACCCTTAAGTCATTATAATCTTTATACTTTTTTTCAAGGCAATTTTTTATGAGCACAGTCCCCCCGTTTACCCATTTGCATCTCCATACCGAATACTCACTACTTGACGGTGCAAACAAAATTTCCGCGTTAGCGGCACGGGTAAAAGAGCTCGGGATGACCTCGGTGGCGATGAGCGATCACGGGAATATGTTCGGGGCGATCGATTTTTATCAGCAGATGCGCGGAGCGGGACTCAAACCGATCATCGGGATGGAAGCCTATATCCATAACGGGGAAGATTTGGGGGATAAAACGATCAAACAGCGTTTTCACGTTTGTTTGTTTGCCAAAAACGAAGCGGGTTATAAAAACCTGATGTATCTCTCGTCTCAAGCCTATATCAACGGTTTTTACTACTTTCCCCGCATTAACAAACAGCTTCTTCGGGAGAACAGCGAGGGGATCATCTGTACCTCGGCGTGTTTGCAGGGGGAGGTGAACTGGCATCTCAATACCAACAGCGAACGTAACGTCAAAAACGGGGCGTTAGGGTATGACGAAGCGAAGCGGATCGCGTTGGAGTACAAAGAGATATTCGGGGATGATTTTTACATGGAGATCATGCGCCACGGGATCGCCGATCAGCTCTTTATCGACGAGCAGGTGATCCGTATCTCGCAGGAGACGCAGATCAAACTCGTCGCTACTAACGATACCCACTACACTTATGCCGATGATGCGCAGTATCATGAAGCATTTATGTGTATCGGGATGAATAAACTCTACGATGACCCCAAGCGGATGCGTCACTCCGTCCATGAGTTTTACATCAAATCACCAGAGCAGATGGCACGGTTGTTTGCCGATATCCCCGAGGCACTTTATAACACGCAGGAGATCGTCGATAAGTGTCAGTTGGAACTCAAACTCGGAAACCCGACACCGCCGAATTTCAAATTTACGACCGAATATGCCCTCGAAGAGGGGCTCACTATCGAGGAAGATTCGGAGTACTTTATCCACCGATGCCGTATCGGTTTGGAAGAGCGTCTGATCCATGTTCCCTCTGAACGCCACCAAGAGTATCGAGATCGTCTCGAATTTGAGATGCAGGTTATTAACCAGATGAAATTCCCCGGCTATATGCTCATCGTTTGGGATTTCGTCCGCGAAGCCAAACGGATGGGGATCGCCGTAGGACCGGGACGGGGTTCGGCGGCGGGGAGTCTCGTTGCCTACAGCTTGGAGATTACCGATATCGACCCGATGAAATACGATCTCCTTTTCGAGCGTTTTCTCAATCCGGAGACGGGTATCGATGCCCGATATCGATATGGACTTTATGCAGGCGCGACGCGGGGAGATCATCGATTACGTCGTTCGCAAATACGGGCGGGAGCAGGTGGCGCAGATCATCACGTTTGGTTCGCTGCTTAGCCAAAGGGGTTATCCGCGACGTTGCGCGTGTTTTGGAGATGCCTCTCTCCCAAGCCGACATGATGGCAAAACTGATCCCCGATGAACTGGGGATCACCCTGAACGGTAAAACCAAAGGGGGAGAATTCAAACCCGGAGCCTTCCAAAAAGAGCCGAAGATTCAAGAGTTGATTGAAAATGATGCGGCAGCAATGCGGGTATGGGAGTTCAGTAAAAAACTCGAAGGGCTCAAACGCAATGCGGGGATGCACGCGGCGGGAGTCGTTATCTCTAACGAGCCGTTATGGAAGAAGACACCTATCTACAAACCCTCGGGGGAGGAGACGTTTGTCACCCAGTACTCTCTCAACTACCTCGAAGATATCGACCTGATCAAATTCGACTTCTTGGGACTTAAAACGCTTGATGTTATCGATAACGCGATCAAACTGATCAAAAAACGGTACGACGTAGACGGTCAACTGGCACACGATCGACGAGAACGATCCGAAAGTGTACGAGATTATCCAAAGCGGTGATACGATCGGGATGTTCCAGATCGAGAGTTCGGGGATGCAGGATTTGAACAAACGGCTTAAACCCAGCGTGTTCGAGGACTTGATTGCGGTACTCGCCCTCTATCGTCCGGGACCGATGGAGTCAGGGATGCTCGATGACTTTATCGAACGTAAACACGGACGTCAGGCGATTACCTATGTTTTTCCTGCCCTTGAGCCGATTCTAAAACCGACCTATGGGGTTATCGTTTACCAAGAGCAGGTTATGCAGATCGTACAAACCATCGGGGGGATGAGTCTCGGCGGTGCGGACATCGTTCGTCGTGCTATGGGTAAGAAAAAACTCGAAGAGATGCAAAAGTACAACCAAGAGTTCAGTCGCAAGGGGCGCAGAAACAGGGGCTGGATTACCAAAAAGCCTCGGAGCTCTTCGACCTGATCGAAAAATTTGCCGGATACGGGTTCAACAAATCCCACTCGGCGGCGTACGCGATGGTCACCTTCCAGACGGCGTGGCTCAAAACCTACTATCCACAGGAGTTTATGGCGGCATTGCTCACTTCGGAGAAAGACAACACCGACAAGGTGGTCAAATACATCGACGAAGCCAAACGGATGAAAATCTTCCTCGGTGCTCCCGACATCAACCACTCACAGCTCGAATTCTCCGCGATCAACAAAGACGATCAGGATCAAATTCTCTTCGGTCTGGGGGCGATCAAAGGGGTCGGGGAAGCGGCGGTCGAGTCGATCCTCGAAGCACGGAGCTGAGGGTGAGTTCAAAGATATCCAAGATTTCACCAACCGTATCGAACCTCAAAAAGTGAACAAACGGGTGATCGAGTGCATCATCAAAGCGGGGGGATTGGATCATTTCGGCTATTCACGTCGTGCGTTGTTGGAGCAGGTCGAAACTCTCGTCGAGACGGCGAAAAAAGGCTCATCTTTGAAAAAAGATGCCCAATTCAGCCTTTTCGGGGATGATGAAGAGGTGACGGCAGTCGAACTGAGCCTCAAAAATATGGATGAGTTTGATCTCAAAACACTTCTCGATTTCGAGAAAGATACCCTCGGCTTCTACGTCTCCGGTCATCCGCTCGACAACTTCCGCGATCAGATCGACGCGATCAACTATACCCTCTCCAGCGAGGTTGAAAATATCGCCGACGGTTCGAGTGCTATCTTCATCGGTAAAGTCGAAACGATCACGAAAAAGATGTCGAAAAAAGGGTCTATGTTCGGACTGGTAAGTCTGATGGACTTCCACGGCAATATCGAAGTGATGCTCTTCAGCGACAGGGTCGATCAGCTCGAAGCCATGGATCTCGATGAGCCGATCGCGTTCAAGGTCAAAGTGACCCACACCGAGATGTTCACCCGAATCAGCGTCACGAAAATCATGACCCTCGCCGAAGCGAAAAAAGAGGCGAAAAAGGTGGAGACGAAGATCGTCGAAAACCTCCCTCCGCAGGAGCCGTTGCTGTTGCGTATCCGCCTCAGTGACAACCTTGAGACGTTAGAGAAACTCTACACTCTCGTCCGTCGTCATCCGGGACGCCGTGAGATCAAACTCACCATTGTCTCGAAACTCGCCGATGTCGTCATCGATTCGGCGATACGGGTCGATAATAAGGTGATTGAAGATTTGGCAGGACTCGAAGAGGTGGATGTACTTTAGAAAGTATCCAATTGCTAATTTTGTATGAGGAAATTATTTCTTAGTAGTAGATAATAAGGAATATTTTTTGCTTGCTTTTTTCAACTGAATACGGAGGTGAACCGTGAAAGTCGAAAGCAGTTGCATCGCGATGCAGTCCGAACATGAGTTGAAACAAAAGAGCTCGATGAGCTTCGAGTCGCTTCTCGAATCCGGTGCTCCGGCACCGGTCAAAACACAGAAAAAGATAAACGAAGCTGAGCTTCTGGACCGGTTTCATTTTGCCCTGATCCGGCAGCTTCTGGAGATGCTGCAACAGTGCACGTGTAAGAAGCAGCCGGAGTTTGAACCCATGCAAGAGGAGATGTCTACGTATGACGCACCTGTACAGCTACGCCGTGAAAAGGTAAACATCACCCAGACGAAAAGTGTTTATGAAAAACTCGAAGTCTCGATGAAAGGTCATGTCAAAACCGATAAAGGGACGATCGACTTGGATATTGCTTTGTCGCTTTCACGCTCGTTTGTCCAGACCAAGCAGCTCGCACAGGGTGATTTAATCGATCCTCTTGTCTTCAACTTCAAAGGGGAACTGCCTAAATTTGACTCCGGTACGTTTTGTTTTGATATCGACAGTGACGGAGAAGCGGATCAGATATCACGTCTTGTCGAGGGGAACGGATTTTTGGCATTGGATAAAAACGGAAACGGAAAGATCGATAATGGTAAAGAGCTTTTCGGTGCGAAAAGCGGCAACGGTTTTGCAGAACTGGTTGAATACGACAGCGACAACAACGGCTGGATCGATGCCAACGATCCGATCATGGATAAACTCCGTATCTGGATGAAGAGTGGGAAGGAAGATCGCCTGGTCACTCTCGCAGAAGCCGGGATCGGGGCAATCTATCTAGGACAGACGGCATCGCCATTTTGGTTTACGGATGAGGAGAATCAGACACTCGGGCGCGTACGTACCAGCGGCGTATATTTGGGTGAGAATGGAGGGGCCGGTACGATTGCCCAGCTTGATTTCTGCAAGCAAAAAACTTCTGTGCAGACTGAAAAACCGCAGGAATTTTTGGCTCAGGCTCTCATGGCCGTTTAAAAATGGATAGAATACGTCGATAACATAGCTTTAGGATCATCAATGAGAGAATTTAACGAAGAACTTTTAAACTTTATCGACGCTTCCCCGACCCCGTTTCATGCGGTGGAATGGATGGCTAAAACACTGGAGTGTCGAGGGTTTACCCGTCTCGAAGAAACGGAGAAATGGGAACTTGAAGAGGGGCAAGATTACTACGTAACCCGCAACGACTCATCCATCATCGCTTTTACCTATCCGCCGTGCGCTGAGAAAGGGTACACCATCGTCGGTGCTCATACCGACTCTCCTCATTTACGCCTCAAACCGAGCCCACTGACCACTTCGGCAGGGGTAAAACGGTTCGGCGTAGAGCCATATGGCGGAGTACTGCTGAACCCGTGGTTTGATCGCGATTTGGCACTGGCGGGACGTGTTGTCTATCTGGAGGGGGAAGTGCGTCGTGAAGCCCTTATCAATATCAACCGTCCTATCGCTGTGATCCCCTCTCTCGCCATCCATCTCGACCGTGACGCCAATAGCTCCCACTCCATCAATGCCCAGACTGATATTGTCCCCATCATCGCGACGGGGGAGGTCGAGTTTGAGAATTTTATCCTCTCCCAAATCCAAGAGGATATCAGTGAATTGACCCTTTTGGCACACGAACTCAGTTTTTACGATATTCAGAAAGGGTTCCTTCGTCGGGATCGAGAGCGAATTTATTACGTCGGCCCGTTTGGATAACCTCCTCAGCTGTTATGTGGGATTGCAAGCGTTACTGGAGAGCTCTTATCCGATGATGGGTGCATTTATGGATCATGAAGAGGTGGGAAGCGAGTCTCATGTCGGGGCAGGGGGGACGTTTGTGGAAGAGACCCTACGCCGTATTACGGGAGATGAATTTAGTACCATTATGCGCCGTTCACTCATGGTGTCTTGTGACAATGCCCATGCACAGCATCCCAATTTCCCGAGTAAACATGAGAGCGAACATGCCCCAATTTTGAATAAAGGGGTTGCGATCAAAATCAACTCCAATCAACGGTACGCGACCAGTGCTCGGACGCAAGGGCGATTTGTACAATGTGCCCGAGCGCTCCATGTCCCGATTCAAACCTTTGTGACCCGCAGTGATATGGGATGCGGATCTACCATCGGTCCGATCAGCGCAACACGACTGGGGATTGAGACGATCGATGTAGGAGTTCCGACGCTCGCTATGCACTCGATCCGTGAACTCTCTGGGGTGGATGATGCGTATGGACTTTGCCGTATTTTAATCCATTTGGGTGACTTTTGATGACCGATATGATCTCTCCGATAGAACTCAAAGCCCTTATTGATCAGACGTACAAGGTAGAAGAGGAGTATGTAGCCCTTCGTCAATCGTATGCGTATCTGCAATCAACGATCGAGCAGGTGATCGAGTTTCTCCCCAATGCAATCTGGATTGTCGATACGGACGGATCAATCTTTTTGCAAAATTCGCAAGCAAAGGCGTTAGGGAAGCTGTTTGATACGCTTCATTTAGAAGGGGAAGATTATGAGATGACGTTCAAGGAACGCTCGTATCTCATTAAATCGGCACAGCATAACGAAAAACGGTTGCTCAGTGCTACCGATATAACGGAGCAAAAACGGAAAGAAAATCTCGCCACGATGGGGCAGATGGCGGCACACCTGAGCCATGAGATCCGTAACCCTATCGGTTCCATTGCACTGCTTGCCTCGACACTGATGAAACGGGTAAAAGAGGAGAACAAGCCGATCGTTACCGAGATCCAAAAATCACTCTATCGGATCGAGCGTATCATCAAAGCGACATTGATGTTTTCCAAAGGGGTAAGTGCTCAAAAACATCCGCTGCGGTGGTCTCAAATTCGTGATGCCCTCAACAGTGCTATCGGTTACTACAGTTATGCCAAACCGATCGAATTTCGGTTTCCTGAAGAAGATTTTGAACTTGAAGGTGATTTGGATCTGCTCACCATGCTCTTTACCAATTTTGTTTTTAATGCTATCGATGCCATTGAACTCGACGAAGAGGAAGATGGGATGATCGAAATACTCCACTTCCAAGAGGGATCACACCATACGTTTGAGATTTACGACAACGGAATCCCGATAGAGAACAAAAAATGGCTCTTTGAAGCGTTTAAAAGTACTAAAGAGCGGGGGAATGGGTTAGGGTTGGTATTGGCTAAAAATATTGCCGAGTCTCACGGAGGTGAGATCGCTTTGTGCGAAGGGGATCGTAAAGGGTTCCGTTTCACTCTCGCCTCTTAAAGAGGCTTAGGCTCACTGAGATAGTATCCTTGGAGATAATCTACCCCTAACTCTTTACATTTGTTATAAACCGCTTCGGAATGGACAAATTCAGCAATGGTTTTGAGCCCTAAATGTTTTGAAAACTCTGCAACCGCTATCAAGATCGTTTGTGCATTTTCATCGGTATCAAGATTTCGGATCAGTGAACCGTCAATCTTGAGAATATCGACATCCAGTTTGAGAATATGGGCAAAGTTTGAATACCCTGTCCCGAAATCATCGATGGCGATACGGGATCCGAACTGTTTTACTTCAGCGATAAAGGTGGAGACCTCGTGATAGTTTTCAATCCCCTCACTCTCTAAAAGTTCAAAAATAAGCCGATGTGCATGTTTTGTTGAGCTTAGTTTATGGAGTAAGAACTCTTTCGTCGGTTTGTCGATAATATCATCGACTGAGAGGTTAATGGAGTATACATGCGGTGTCGTCTCTAACATTTTAAATACTTCTTCAATAACGAAATGAGAGAGCAACGGATAAAGACGTGATTGTCGTGCTGCCGGGAGAAAATAGCCCGGAGAGACAATAGCACCGTTATTATCAATCATACGGATTAGCGCTTCGTACTCGACAATTGTCCCGTCTTTTGCATCATAGATCGGTTGATAATAAAGACAGAATTTTTTCTCTTCGATCGCCTCTTTAAGCTTTTTATTCCATAAGATATTGTGCTGATACTCTTGTTTGATCTGCATGGTCTCATCATAGAGTTGATAGCTAAGGTGCCGTTTTTTTGCTGTTTTTAATGCCATATCGGCATTGACAAGGAGATCAACCGATTTATTTTTGCCACGTAAGGCAATATCCATCCCCATGGTGAGCGTTACGTAAATACTTGCTCCGTGAAGATCATAATATTGAGATTGAAGATGATGGATGATTGAAATTCTTGCAGCTTCAAGCTGCGAAGAACTCATAGATTGATTAAGGGCGATTGCGTACTCATCAGATGGCATTTTGTACAGTTGCATCGGAAATGGGCTGATCGCTTCTTCAATCGATAGTGCCAGTGCTAAGAGTGTTTCATCTCCGATAGCATGGCCGTAAAAGTCATTGATCTCTTTAAAATTGTCAATATTTAAGAGAATGAGGGCATAAAAACGTTTTTTATCAATATCATGAATTAGGGCATTACGGTTTGGAAGAGAGGTGAGATGATCGGTATTGAGCTGATGCTCAAGCTTTATATTCAATTCTCGAGTGATTTGGGTATCACGATCGATTCGTCGGATAAGGATGCGAAATCCGTAGTGAAGGATGATGGCAATGATGGTGACGAGAACTAAACTGATCAGGATAAGATTGCGTATTTCGGTATTGTATTCGTTGACATCTTCAGTTATATCGAAGGCGCACGTCATCATAGCAATAGTGTCATTATTGTAATTGGTAAGCGAACGGGAAGCTATGACATAATCGAGCCCATCGATTTCATAGCGCTTAGCGTCATTAAAGGTGAAGGTAGTGGGCAAGTTTTCAAATAATGGGTCGTTTGAAGAGACGATAGAGTAATTTTCATAGGTTTTATTGTTAGAATCGGGTAATAAATTTTTCAATTTTTTCGTATCAAAGGCAATGGCACTTTTGATCCCCGAATGGGCATCAAGCCGTTTTTGGACACGATTAATTTTGGCAACGGTTTGGATAATACCGATAAATGTTTGATTTTTAAAGATAGGGATAATCGTGATAACGGAGACATCATAGATGGTAACATCCAAGGTAGTGACACTTTTACGATTGTTGATCGCATAGGCTAAAACAGGTCGTTTTTTGAGGATATTGTCCCCGTATTTTTCCGGTTCTTGAAGGCGAAGAAAATGGGCACCGTCAGCTCCGACAAATCCGCTCATGTCTACTTCACCGCGAGCTTTTGCCTCATTAAAATAAGGGATGGGTAAGTTGATAGAGTTTTTCCCGATCACGTGCGGCAAATGCATCGACAATGTCGCGATTTCCGGCAATCCTGCAAGCAAGTTCACTGAGCCCTTTTTGGGTGTCGAGCATTGCTAAATCAAAGGAGTTTCGTAGAAGGGCACGATGTGCAGAGGTTTTTTCATCCAAAACATGTTTTTTATCTTGGATGATAGTAAAAATAAAAATAGCGATAAGTATTACAATAAGAATGAAGGGAATAAAGGGTTGCACGTAATTTTATTTTATTCACTCATTCTCTCTTTATCGTAAATCATGACGATTATAGCATAGGAAAAAGGGATTTGTAAAAAAAAACATTTAAAATAGTTAATAATATTACTGTTTTGGAAAGAGAATTGATCCTAAACGTATCATGGTGGAACCGCACTCGATGGCAAGCTCGAAATCACTGCTCATCCCCATAGAACAGACCGTTGCATTCGGCAGGGTTTCGAAAATACGGCGGGTTGTTTCGAAGCTTTTTTTGATAACGGCAGGATCATCTACATGCGCTCCGATAGACATGACCCCTTGCAGCTGCAGTCGCGGGCACTCTTGCATAATTTGAGCATATTTTTCATTGATCTCTTCGGGCATGAAGCCGCTTTTGGACTCTTCGTAGGCAGAGTTGATTTGAACCAACGCCCGTAAAATCATATTCTCACGCTCTAAGCGCTCATTGAGTGCATGAGCAAGTTCCAATGAATCAATAGAGTGTACAAGATGGGGGCGGACACTTAAGAGGTGGTTGATCTTGTTTTTTTGCAATGTTCCGATGAAATGCCATTCAATCGGCAAATCGTCCAGTGCTTCGCTTTTGCTAATCAAGTCCTGTACTTTATTTTCACCGAACGCACGTTGACCGATAGCATAGAGTGCTTTGATTGCTTCCGCATCGACGTATTTGCTTGCTGCCACAATTTTTACGATGTGGTGATCACTGAGGCGTAAGCGAGCCTTTTCAACCTTCTCAATGATGGTGTCAAAGTGACGTTTTTGTTCCAGCGTAGTCATTGTATTAACCTCGTGATATCGTTATAGAGCCCTAAACTCATCAATCCCAGAAGAAGTACCCATCCGCCGATGGTGAGCTGCGTTATCACCTCTTCGCTCGGGGCACGTCGTCGGATCATCTCATAGAGGTTAAACATGATATGCCCCCCATCGAGTGCGGGAATCGGTAGGATATTGAGAACGCCGAGGTTGACGGAGATAAGGGCTGAGAAAAAGAACAGACTCATCCATCCGTACGCTGCCGCATCGGCTGTGATTTTGGCAATACTGACGACTCCCCCCACCTCTTTGGCCGGTACAACGCCGGTGAGGAGTTTTTCAACACTTTGAAAAATGAGTAAAGAGGAGTTATAGGTTTCGTTTGTGGCGTAGCTAAGAGCCGTTATGGGATTGAGTTCCAAGGTATGAAGATCACCGGATGGGGCAATCCCTACCATCGGTTGATAGATCGCCTCTTTAAAAATATTGTGGGTCTGGGTCACTTTAGGGTTAACGGTAATGTTCAACAGAGCATGGTTGCGTTCGATGTTGAAGGTAACGGGACGGAGAGAAGATTTGATGATATCAGAGAGTTCATTCCATTCTTGGATACTCTCCCCGTTGATTTTGAGGACGATGTCCCCTTTTTGTAATCCCGCCATTTGTGCGGGGGAATCTTTGAGAACATTGCCGATAATAGGGGAGAGTGCTTTCGGACCGCCTAATGCGATGGCATAAAAAAAGAACCAGGCAAGGATGAAATTCGACAGCGGACCTGCGAGGAGGATGATAATCCGCTGCCACGGTTTTTTAGAGTTATAGCTGTCATTATCGCTGCTTGATGAAGTAGGATCAAGATCATCCTGCCCTTTCATTTTGACATATCCGCCTAAAGGGATGGCGGAAATTTGCCACTGTGTACCGATCCACTGAAATGAGGCGATTTTTTTCCCAAAACCGATACTGAACACTTCGACGTAAACGCCGAAAAAGCGTGCTGCACTGAAGTGACCCAGCTCATGAAAGAAAATGAGAGCGGAGAGGACGAGAAGGGCGACGATCCAAGACATATTACATTTTCCCTTTATAGGCTTTGCTAAAGCCGATCACGTATTCGGCTCCGGAATAGACGGTTAGGGCAACTGCGATCCAGAGGAGCATATCCCCAAATGGCCAATGCATCAGTAAAAATCCGATAGCGATCATTTGTGCTACGGTTTTCACTTTTCCCGCCATCGAAGCACTGACATCGATCCCCTCAGAGAGGGAGAGGGTACGAAGCCCAGTGATGAACAGCTCACGAACAATGATGATATAGATCGCCCACGCCGACGCGGCACCGCTCATCATAAGCCCCAAAAACGCGGCAAGGGTGAGCATCTTATCGGCAAGAGGATCGAGAATCTGTCCGACAATGGTGATTTGATCGAGGGAGCGGGCAACATATCCGTCAAAGAAATCGGTTGTACTGGCAATAACAAACAGCAGCGAAGCCATATAATAGCTCCAACTGACATGCCATCCCATATCGGTAAAAATTTGGGGATTGAGGATGATCCAAAACATCACCGGGGCGATGAGAAGGCGGATAAATGCTAAAATATTGGGGATGTTAATCATCTAAACGTGGTGCCACCGTCAACAATAATCGTTTGACCGGTGATCCAGCTCGCTTCTTCAGTGCAGAGGAAATAAACTGCACCCGCGATATCATCAGGGCTTCCCATACGGTTGAGTGCTGAGCGTTTGATCGTTTCTGCTTTGACCTCTTCATAGTTGGTGAATGCTTTGAGTGCATCGGTATCGATTGGACCGCCTGAGACGGCATTGACACGGATATTCATCTCTCCAAGCTCTACTGCCGCATAGCGGCTCATTGCTTCGACGGCCGCTTTATTGGTTCCGTGACCCGCATAGTTTTCGATATAGATCAGGTTTCCGGTACTTGACATCGTAACGACCGCGCCGCCGCCCACTTTTTCCATCCGTTTTGCCGCTTCTTGGGTTCCGACGACAAACGCATTTACGGTTGCGGTGTAGATGTTATTGAGACCGCGCGGTTTAAGACGCATGAATTTACCGTATCCGCCGACAACAGGACGGCCGTAGATCATTGCATTGCTGACGAAAAAGTCGACACGGTCGAAATCGGCGTCAATCGCTTCAAAGAGAGGCTTAAACTCATCGGGTTCTAAAATGTTAAGAGGATAGGCACGGGCTTTTACCCCATATTTACTCTCCCACTCTTGGGCTAAAATAGCCGCTGTTTCACCATTGGAATTGTAGGTAAATGCGATGTTTACACCCTGCTGTGCAAATTTTTCAGCGATCGCTTGACCGATCCCTTTGGTAGCTCCGGTGATAACAAGTGTTTTACCCTTCATATTTGACATATTCATACTCCTACGATGTTGTAATTTTTAAGGATGGTTTCGAGTTTTTTCATATTCTCATTACTTGGTGCAACGAGAGGGAGACGATATTCTAACGTATCGAGCAGTCCTGCAATGTACATTGCCGCTTTAATCATCACCGGATTGGATTCTAAAAAGAGGGCTTTGTTAATCGGAAAAAGCTGATCATTCAGTGCTTTGGCTCCGCTCATATCACCGCTCAGTGCACAAGTTACGAGTTGACTTTTTAGATCGGGGAGGAGGTTAGAGGTAACGGAAGTAATACCCGCTCCCCCACAGGCGAGAATTGCGTAGTCGATCGCATCATCACCGCTGAATACTTTCAATTCAGGGCGGCGTGAGAGGAGTTCGATACTGCGCTCGATACTCCCCGTCGCCTCTTTGATACCGTAGATATTTTGTACATCGTCAAATAGGCGGATAACGGTATCGGCACTGATATCGACCATGGTTCGCCCCGGAACGTTATAAAGCATAAACGGCATTTCGCTAACCGATTCGGCGATCGCTTTGTAATGCTGATAAAGCCCCTCTTGAGAAGGTTTATTGTAGTACGGAGCGACGGAGAAGATAGCATCAACACCGCATTTTTGAGCCGTATTAGCCGCTTCGATCGCTTCGGCGGTTGAGTTGCTTCCTGCCCCCGCCAACACTTTTGTCGAAGTCCCTTTACACACGCTCACTGCAATCTCCATACAGATACGGTCTTCATCATAACTGAGAGTTGCACTTTCCCCTGTCGTCCCTACCGGACAGACGGCATCAATCCCGTTTTTGATTTGACGTCGAATGAGATCGGCATACTTTTGCTCATCTAATTTTCCGTTTTTAAAAGGGGTTATAATAGCAGTTGTTGAACCGGTAACGAGATTCATTTTTTACCTTTTCGTAGGATTAGCGTTGTCGATTTTTCTGGAACCAAGTAGGTTTTAGCGATGTTTTTGATATCAATAGGGGTGAGTGCTTCGATTGTATTTTCATAGTTTAAGAGTGGACTAATATCCCCACGAGCAAGATAGCTTCCAAATAATTCTGCAACGGATGTTGAACTCTCTAAAGAGTAGATAAAGTCAGATTTTGTATTGATTTTGATTTTATCAAGTTCTGCTTTTTCAACCGGTGCAGTTTGGAGGGTATGGATAACATTCCAAATCTCTTTTTCCACCTCTTCGGCTTTAATACCGTTGTTGCAAACCGCTAAAAAGAGAAAGGTTCCCGGATCGATGTTTTCCATATTATAAGCATAAATTTGGTTGACTAGCCGTTTTTCATCGACTAAAACACGGTTTAATCGCGAGCTTTTTCCTGAACTGAGCATTTCACTCAAAGCTGAGAGCTTCGGTTGATCGGGATGTTGAAAATTCGGGATCGGGAAGCTGATAGCGATCATCTCAACTTCGCTCTCTTTGTTGACTTCAACACGGCGTGCACCGTCTTGTTCGGGTTCGATTGTTTTGACTTTTGGAATATCGAAAGAATTGGTAATAGATCCGAAATTCTTTTCTGCTTCCTCGAAAACGGTTGCTGGTTTAATATCCCCTGTTACGATCAAAATCGCATTTTTTGGTTGATAATAAGTAGCATGAAAACTGCGGATATCTTCGAGTGACCATGTCTGAATATCGTTCATAAAACCGATCGGTGTCCAGTGGTAGGGATGATAGATATAAGCGCTGTTAAAGAGGCGAAAATAGAGGTATCCCATCGGATTGTTATCGGTTCTCCAGCGACGCTCTTCGGCAACGACGTTTCGCTCAGGCTGAAACTCATCATCTTTGAGATTAAGATTTTGCATCAATTCTGCAAAAAGGGAGAGAGATTTTGGGAGATTTTCGCTGCTTGATTTGATATAGTAATGGGTAAAATCAAATCCGGTTGAAGCGTTATTCATCCCGCCGATGCTTTTTACCTCTTCGTCAAATTCACCTGCTTTGAGATTTTTGGTCGATTTGAAGTTCATGTGCTCCAGCATATGGGCGATACCGCTTTTTCCCATCACTTCATTGCGGCTTCCCACTTGATAAAAGATATCGCTAGAGATAACAGATGAGCCGTTATCCATAGGTATAGCAACCACTTGCAGCCCGTTGGAGAGGGTTTTGGTTTCAAAATGAGGAAGTGATGAGGCCATAAGGGTTCCTAGAGACAAAATTAGTGCAATGAAAATTTTCATTGCCGATCTGCACCGATCGCTTCGGTAATGGAGGTGAACCCGTCAGATGCCAAAAGGTCGATTAAACCGCTGTTGATCTCTTCGACCACTTCAGGTCCTTTGAAGATGAGTGACGTATAAATTTGCACCAGAGAAGCACCCGCACGAATACGACGGTACGCCTCTTCGGGAGAATTGATACCGCCGACACTGATTAGGGTTGCTTTACCGAACAGTTCACGAGCGATTGCGTCGAAAATGTAAAAACTCCG
>CAWJRP010000015.1:0-9329 GCA_963845295.1 Sulfurimonadaceae bacterium
TGGATTCGCTAGATTGGGTAAATGTTCACCGAGAAGCGCACAAACTGGGAATTATGTCGACGGCGACGATGATGTACGGCACTGTTGAGACCGATGAAGAGATTATTGAGCATTGGAACTTGATTCGCGATCTTCAAGATGAAACTCACGGATTTAGAGCATTTATTATGTGGTCGTTTCAGGGGCAAAATACCCAGTTGATGGAGGAACATCCTGAAATCGAGAAACAATCCAGCAATCGCTATCTCAGGTTGTTAGCGGTATCTCGTCTCTTTTTGGATAATTTCCCCAATATTCAGAGCTCTTGGGTGACGCAGGGACCTTATATCGGACAAATGGCACTTTTGTTCGGTGCCAACGACTTGGGTTCGACGATGATGGAAGAGAATGTCGTCCGCAGTGCGGGAGCAGGCTTCAGAATGGCAAAAGATGAGATGGTTCATCTTATTCGTGATATCGGTGAAACTCCGGCGATCCGTAACACGGCGTATGAGATACTGGAAACATTCGAGTGATACGTTTATTTTTAACGATTTTACTATTAGGGCAAGCACTTATGGCAAGCACATTGGATTTTATTGAAGTTCACGGGGTAAAAGTCCCCTTTATTTTTGAAGAAGATAAGCGTCTTCCGATTGTCTCCATGCAGATCGTTTTCACCCACAGCGGCAGTATCGATGAAGGTAAACATTACGGTTTGGCACGTATAGCAGGAAAAATGTTAAATGAGGGGTCGTTAAAACGGGGTTCAGTCGGTTTTGCCGATGCCCTTGATGCTCGGGCGATTCAACTCAGCGCTTCAGCGGGAAATGAGACTTTCGTGATTGAACTGGGAAGTCTCAAAGAGGAGTTTGATACCGGACTTTCTCTTTTGAGTGAACAGTTAAACGAACCGAACTTCACCGTCAAATCGCTCGATAAAGTAAAAACGATGGCACTCAGTGATATCGCTCGTAAAGAGGCCGATTTTGATACGGTAGCTGCTGATGAACTCAAAGCGGTTCTGTTTGAGGGGACTCCTATGGCAGTTCCCAATATAGGAACCAAAGATAGCATTAAAGCGATCAAGCTTAGTGATGTCGAAGGTTTTAAAAAAGATCATCTCGTCCTCTCTAACGCGCTTATCGTTATGGGAGGGGATATTTCGCTTAGCGATGCAAAAGTAAAAGCAAAAGCTCTCATAAGCACTTTAAGCACGGGTAAAGTTGGTAATGAACGTTATTATGAATCGCGTAAAATACCGAAAGAGTCCATTCTAATGCGTGCTCAAACACAACAGGCTTATCTCTATTTTGCATCCCCTTTTGCGATGCGCGAAGGTGACCCGGAATTTTATAAAGCACGTGTTGCGATGTTTATTTTAGGAAGCAGCGGTTTTGGGAGCCGTTTGATGGAGGAGATCCGTGTTAAGCGGGGTCTTGCCTATTCGGCCTACTCACGTCTTTCGGTGGCGAAAACCAACACCTATTTCAGCGGCTATCTGCAAACCAAGCTTGAATCACAAGCAGAAGCAAAAAAAACAGTAGTCGAGGTCATCGATACGTTTGTCCGCGATGGGGTAACACAAGGTGAACTCGATCAAGCGCGTAAATTTTTGCTTGGTTCTGAGCCTCTGAGAGTGGAAACACTTTCTCAGCGTTTGGGTAGAACATTTAGTGAGTATTACTCCGGCAAACCCCTTGGGTCAAGCCTACAAGAGTTAGAACTGATCCGTACACTTACTTTGGATGAATTAAACGATTTTATTAAACGTCACGGCGAAATTAAAAACCTCAGTTATGCTATCGTTACTAAGTGAGGATAGTGAAAAATTTCACCGTCTAGGGGTAGGGAGTATCACGGCACTCTCTCTGATCGCCCCCACTTCCTTCGAAGATCGCCGTCTAAGCAGTGAGCTATTTCATAACTCCGCTTGTGTTATCGATGCAACGGTCGAACATGTCGTACGCACCCCTAAAACCCTCAAAATTACCTTTTTTGCCCACAACCTTGATTGTGTGATTGAGGGGGTAATTTTCCATCCAAAACCCTATATGATTCATCAATTTATCAAAGAAGAACGTGCCTTTTTCAGCGGTAAAGCTGTATTGGAATTGGGAAAATGGCAGATCATTCAGCCTCTTAAAATAAGTGCGGTTGGCTCACTCGTCCCCATCTACAAAACGCCCCTACGCGTCGATGTGATGCGCCGTTTAGTAGAGAAATACATTACGATTGGAAATCTCATTTCAGATGGATTACCCGAAAAAATAGCTCGTGAACTTTTTGGTATCCATTTTCCAGAACTTCCGAAGCCCTTGAGTGAATCGCAACTTCATCCCCTTAAATTTGGTGAACTCTTTGAATATATGAGGCGTTTACGTCTCAAACGTCGTTACCATAAAACCTCGTATCGTGCCTCGGGAGATGTTGGTGGATGGATGAAGACTCTCCCGTTTGAATTGACTCCGGATCAAAAATGCGCAATAGCCGAGATCGAGGGTGACTTAAGAGGGAAATACGCATCCCGCCGAATGATTGTCGGGGATGTCGGATCGGGCAAGACGATGGTGATTTTAGCTTCTGTTATTTTGATGCAGCCGCATCGATCCATTTTGATGGCACCTACCACTATCCTTGCCGCACAACTTTATGAAGAAGCTCAAAAATTTCTCCCCCACCTGCGCATCGCCCTCGTCACCAATGCCACTAAAAAGGGATCGTTAGAGGAGTACGATTTCATTATAGGAACCCACGCGCTTCTCCATCGACCGCTGCCAGAAGCGGGGCTGGTGATGGTGGATGAACAACATCGTTTCGGCACCGCTCAGCGTCATTCCCTTACCAAACTAACCGATAATGATACTTCGCCGCACTATCTGCAATTCTCCGCTACACCCATCCCCCGTACGCAGGCGATGATCGATTCAGCTCATATTGATGTGAGCTTGATTGTTCAAACCCCTTTTACGAAAAATATCGCTACCCGGATTATCGCCAAAAGCGATTTCCCCCCTCTTTTGGATCATATCCGTTCCGAGATCGGACAAAATCACCAAGTATTGATAGTCTATCCCCTCGTCGAACAGAGCGAGACGATTAACTACCAAAGCATCGACGAAGCGCGGGGATATTGGGAAAAGAATTTTGAGAATGTTTATGTAACGCATGGAAAAGACAAAGAGAAAGAGGCGGTGTTGATGGCGTTTCGCGAGAATGGCAATATTCTCCTTGCGACAACGGTCGTTGAAGTGGGGATCTCACTTCCGCGACTCTCTACCGTCGTCATCGTCGGAGCGGAACGGTTAGGGCTCTCGACACTTCATCAGCTGCGCGGTCGGGTAAGCCGTACGGGACTGCAGGGATATTGTTATCTCTATACAAACAGAAGCGGCAAGAATGAGCGGCTAGAGTCGTTTAGCAGCTGTACGAGCGGTTTTGAGATTGCGGCATTGGATTTGAAATTTCGTTCCAGCGGTGATCTGTTGGAGGGGAGTATACAAAGCGGTAAAAAATTTAGATGGGCAGATATTGCTGAGGATGAGGAAATTGTGAAGGAGGTCAAGAATTATCTTGACCTTCAAAATTAGTACAACCCGAAACGTCCGTCACTGCGTTTATACAGAACTCTCATTTTTCCGTCAATGTCATAAAAGACGTCAAATACTTTACCACTCTCTTTTAGTTTCTCTAATACTTCGGCTACTTCTTGGGGTTTGAAGAGTATCGGCTCAGCCGGAACAATCTCATCTTCCATCGCTTCGTTTGCGGCATGAAGATCGATCGAGTGTGATGCCGCTAATTTAGCTTCATTCAACCCTTCATTTTTGTGATCCGAGAGTCGATCGTGTAAACGACGGAGTGCTTTTTGGGCACGATCGATCGCAATGTCGATAGCGGCGTAAAGATCATCGTCACGTTGAGTGATTACAATAGTATTTTTTCCGGCAACATTGATCGTAAATTCAATGCTCACCCCTTTTTTTCGCTCATTAGCAGAAGCGACTGCACTGACACTGATAAGGTCGAGATGATATTTGGATAGTGTATCGATAGAGTGCATCAGATGTTCTTTTATAGCATCGCTGAGCTCGATGTGGCGTCCGACGAGAGAGAGATTCATAATGGTACCACCTTAGTGTAATATAGAGGGAATTTCGATTATAACACACAAAAATCAAACATCAAAAGTTTTAGACAAAAACTAGATTAAGGGAGCAAAAATAATTATTAACACATTTTAATCGTCATTTAATCAACATAGCACTACAATCAAAACATAGCGCTCCTCTTCAAAAACTTTAGGAAAGAGGGGCAAGTGTCGATAGTAACCGATTAGGTAAATTGGGTATATGGATAACTGCTACCGAGCCCTTTTTGTGTGTGCCTTAAATATAGAGGAGTATGAGATGAATTTGAATAAACTTTTTTTACGATGGGTAACGATTTTTGGATTGATAATTATTCCGCTGAGTGGATGGGCGGCAGTGCCAGGATTTTCCGTTGGAAGTGCTTCAACGACGGAGGGGAATAGCATTAGCGGAGTGACAAAAAACATTGCGATTCCTGTAACCCTCTCAAATATTCCATGTGATGCGACTACTCATACTTTCTCTGTTTCTTATTCTACCCCCGCCCCTTCTACTGATACGGCGATCAAAGGGGCGGATTATAATGATGCATCCGGCACATTGACATATAATGTTGCAACGAAAGTCGGTAGTCCTGGTTCATGTACAGTCACTTTTTCGAGTGGAATACCATCTGTCGCAATCAGTAATAACGGTTCTGCCAGTCAGTCATTTAACGTTGCAATACGCAGCGATATTGCTCCGGAGTTAGACGAAACATTTACGACTCAGTTATCGGGTGCGACAAATGGTGCGACGATAACAACTGCTACGGCTCTCTCAACGATAGTGGATGATGATAATGCTGTGACATCTTTTCCGACCGGACATCATCGTCCCTTTACGCAAACCGTAAGCTTTAACATGCGCGGTGACATGAAAATGATCGGTAACTCGGTCATGCGAGATGCTGCTACTCATGCATGTGCAGCAACAGGAGTGAAGAACAATAGTATTAATACAGAATTCTGGGATGTAGATGTTGCGAGCGGCACGACTACATACGATAACTCGACAACAGCTAACCTCACTCTTCCCACTGGGTCAAAGGCGACCAATATTTTATGGGCAGGGCTTTATTGGCAGGGATATTTGTTCAATAACACCGATTCGATTAAAGAGGCTGCAAAGAAAATTCAGTTCAAAACTCCGACAGCGTCTTACACCGAATATAATAGCCAAAGTAACAAATTCAACTGGGTATATTTAAAAGAAAACAGTACAGGAAAAGACCGTTTTTACTATCAAGGGGTGGCGGATGTTACCGCTGCTGTAAAAGCAGGCTTGGGCGGTACATATGGGGTTGCCAATTTGGTAACGGATATTGGGCAAAATGACGGCGGACAATACGGGGCTTGGTCGTTAGTGGTTATTTACAGTGATACTTCTGCATCGTTTAAAAACCTTACGGTATATGATGGGTATATCGGTGTTTCAGGAGTTGCAGCAGATTTGGGATGGAACGGTGTTTATAACGGAACATCGATGACATTATCCGGCTTTCTTACACCGAAAAGCGGTGCGGTTAACTCATTTTTCTCTATCTTCGGAGGAGAAGGGGATGTAGGGAGCACTGGTGATTTTGTCAGTTTATCCAACTCGACTAGTACGATAAAGCTGACAAATGCGGAGAATCCGGTAGACGATATTTTTAATTCGACGATCTCTTTAAACGGTGCAAAAGTTACTACGATGAATCCATCGTGTGTTTCTGATAACTACATAGGGATTGATCTGGATACCTTTGATGTCGGATCAACCGGTCAGAATATTATAAAAAATAACCAAACGTCGACAACGGTAACGCTGGGAAGCGCTGGGGAGGCTTATTTCCCTGGCGTATTTGCTTTTTCCACGGAACTGTATGTTCCTAAATTCTGCTATGACTATGGGTATCAGCAAAACGGTCTTCCGTTTACGGAAGAGAATACCGGTACAGTGATGCCGTATATCACCGGAGTTTTACCCAATACATCCGATATCAATGTAAGTATCTATATTCGAAATCAGGAAAATTCGGATGTGCAAGCAAATAATATTATGCTTGATATTTTAGATATTAATAGCTCAGAGGCGATTTATAAACGTAATAGTGTCGGTGTAACGTATCCAACTCAATATACACCTACGTATAAAACCGATGCGGCATGGCCTCTTAGTGTCAGTGATACGGATATTCACAACATTCCGTTGGGGAATATGGGAGGGAGAGAATATGCGTATGCCTATTATGCGTTGACACCGCAAAATATCGGAAATATACATATTCCTATAAACGGCACATTTTCATACAATTTGGTTGTTCCATTACCGGGTGGAACAAGTTATACATTGCCATATAATTCCACGATCGGGGGGGGTGGTCTGCCGATGTGTTCAGCAGATAATTTCAGCTATACACCGGAATGGGGTATTTTTAGTGTTGTTGATGCGGGACTGTACGATTCGTCAAGTGCAACGAAGCGCTATTATGATTTGACGACGCAAGTAGCCAAAAGACCTGGAAATTTCCGGGTGGCATCTTTTGATCCGGCGAGTTTGGATACACCAAAAGCAGTTACTACTATCGTAGCGGTAGAGATGATCGATGCGAGCCAGTTTCATGATGTTGATGCTGCATGTCGAGAACCATCAAGTGCGATTACTCCTCGTGTTTGGATGGGATTTGAAAATAATGTTTCCCAGATCAATTTTAATGCCGCGACGATACAAAATGCGATCAATAACGGTATGGTATCGGATGTCATTACCGGACAACCTTCTCCGATTACTTTAGCAACTGATTTTTTTAAAACAGCGACACCGAATGCTGCATTCAGGGTAACATTTAACACATTAGCAGACCAAAACGACTCCTTGATTCATATCCAGCAAACTTCAAGCGGAATACGAATCGATAACTTTTCAAATATTCATCAGGTTTACCCTCACTGTAAACAGTTTGTTATTAATCCAAATAATAACGATACTACAAATATCACTTCTGTCGCTTGTTCGGATAACGGAAATCACAGCACTTACAAGGATGTCGCGATCTGTATGGAGTGTTTGTATGGGGCGAGAACACAAGTACTATGTTCTCGTGATAACTTTGCTATCCGTCCGGAAAGCTATACTGTGACTCTGCGGGATGTGAATCAAACTAATCATGCCGTAACCCAGCTCTTTGCGCCCGGGCATACGGGAGTAGCTACGCCGAATACCGAACGTGTTAATGTTGCCAGCGGATACAGTTACCGCTATGATATCAATGCGACCAACCATATCGACAATACGGCTACTCCGGGATACACCCGTTATTTCGGAACCGGCGGAGAAGATTATAATATTACCCTTGTTTGGGAACCTGTGAGTCCAAAAACCGGATGTAACGATACTGATAGTAAACCGCAAAGTTTCAATATGATCGACGGTATTGTCTCATCAGATGGGAACCTTTCACAGGTGGGAGAATATCGTTTTAATATTATCGATAAAACATGGACGGCAGTTGATTGGGATTCTACAAAGCAAACGCATCAGACCGGAACCCATTTCCTCTCAGGTGCCGAATGTACTCCTAACAGTAGTGATGTCCCTATGCAAGCTAATGTTGTAGGGTTAACTGGAACTACACTAAACAATCTTGTAGGATGTGATATAAGTAGCACACATGACAATATCGAGAATAGCCTCAAATACAGAGACTATTTGTTAACGTTTCATCCGTATAAATTTGATATGAGCACCATAGAATTTGGTATTGGTACATTACCAAGCACGATTACATCTGGAGGAAATGGGTTTGCGTACATGTCCGATATCAGCAGAGACGACAGTATGAATATGTCATTACGCGCGACCGGAAGTATCAAAGCATCGGGTTATAACAATATAGTAAATACAAACTTCGTTTCTAATTGCTATGCCAAAGATTTGAATTTATCCATGATAAGCGATAATAACCTGACGCATCCGCAGAAGGCTAAATATCAAGTTCGTTTTATGGATTATAATAGTTCAGATACGAATTCGACGAACTTGATTTATGATAGCAACGCTCTCGATATCGATACATCAAAATTGACAATGAAATTAACTACAATAGCGAATGGAAATTTCGTCAAAAGTACAGCCGGCTCACTCTATACGGTTAATCGGTTGAATTATGATCGCAATGTGACTGTTCCGTTAACTCCTATTAAGGCACAGTTATCAGAGCTCGATGTGAAATGTATTTTGTCATCTGAGTGTACAATGCAAGCCGATTTAAGTGCTTTGCATAAAACAGTAGGGACTAGAGCTATGGATTTCAACGTTACCTATGCTTACGGTCGGATCATCCCTCGAGATGTGCGGGTTTTTGGAACAACAATAGATGCAATTGCAAGTGCATGGTATGAAGTTTTCAATGCACCGATATTAGGAGTAACAGCACTGCCACCTAGCCGTAACACGCCACAATGGTTTACCAATATAGTGCATAATGATCTGATATACGGGGACGGGAATGTAACACAGCTCCAAACCAACGGTGCAGCTTCAGCGGCATTAGTTCCACTAGTGGGCGGAGCATCAGTGTCGGGAGTGGAAACGTATAACTTTGGTCATCGTAATATTGGTAGCTATAAAGCTCATATTGACACTGACCCGTGGCTGTGGTATGGTGCAAATGCGTCAGACTATGCAGACCCAGTGACCGGTAATACGGAAGTAGCATGTTTGACCCATCCATGTTTTAATATCAATGTCGTCCCTGACGTCGGAAGAGCCGGAAGTGCGACGAACACAGGGCTTAGAGGGGATAAAGCGAACAAAGCCACGAAAACAGGAACTGGAGTTACTTACGATTATACTCCGGCTACTCGATGATGAAAGGGATGGCAATGCGCTCAGCGATGGCAATGATAGAGGTTATATTTGCGATTGTTATTATCGCGATCAGTGTGATTACGATCCCCTCAATGATGAGTGTAGCGGGCAATGCATCTAAAGGGATGATCGTCGATGAAGATATACTCAAGCGGATGATGGGGGAGATTACCAAAGTCTCTCAGGCACGGTGGGATCGAAACTCGAGTGCCCCTGACTTTAGTCCTCTTAATGTTAGTGCGGGGGATTTAGTGTGTAATGCCGATCCGCTCAGAGGGGCCGGATTGTACCGGTCGAACCCAGATTCGAGTATGAGATGCTCCGCTAACCCCCCGATGATGGGAGCAACTCCGGTAAACGGCGATTTGA
>CAWJRP010000016.1:0-222293 GCA_963845295.1 Sulfurimonadaceae bacterium
TTAGGTGTTAAAATCATTTAAACCAATACACATATAAGCACGTAAGCGTATAATGATTTATGCTGATAAGCTGATAAGCGAATTGGAGTGAACGAAAAAATGATAACGAAAACAGGAATAGAATTAGTGTTTGGCAGTTCGCTTATTGGAAGAATGCTTGACACGTGGAATCGTGCAACAAAACTCTAACTATATTAGGCGATTAAATTTGGTCTAATCAGTGTGGGGCTCTCGGATGCGCTGGAGAAGCAACTAAGATTCAAAACTGACCCAGAGGTTCGGCGGGAAAAAAGGCGACTTGTCCAAAGCTGTCGAGTTTTCTTCGAAAAAGATGTCCCCAATGTCACATCAGCCTCTTTCGTTTTGATCGCTTCGAGCACTCCGCCCCAGGTAGAGGATGGGATAAAAGAGCTGTTCATACCGGTTCGCTCAACAATCAGTTTCCAAAAATCAGCGGCGATTCCCTGCAATTTCGGAGGATTACCCTCTGCATAAAAATTAAAAGGGGGCCAAAGTGTTGTTGAAACGGCGCGAATCGTATTCATATGCAAAAAAGAGCGCTCATCGACGCTCAACGATACCGTTTGATGAGAGACATCATCATATACAAATCCATCTAACCGCTTTTCATCCTGTTTAATCCCCATTATTCGGTATATATCTGAAATACGGTGAAATTTCTCAGCACTGATTGCTCCAAGAGGTAGATTTCCTTTATACGCTAACGATTTGAGAACTTCTCCCTCATACACAAGACTTTGTAACGACTTATTTTGGGCGTTGTAACGCTCACGAATAAGTTGTGCCGTTTCAGGGATATGTGCAAAAGCGTATTCCCACCCTTTTAGTGTCGCATCGACGAATGCTCGTACCCTTTTAGGATGTTTTTGCACTTCAGTTTCGGTAGTAAATAGAATATCACTGTAAAAATCAAACCCGTATGCTTCAGGATTGATAGCGTTGGTCTCTACCCCTTTTTCCTTTAAAACAAACGGCTCATTTGAAATATAGCATGCCATCACATCGGTCTTTCCGTTGGCGATATCCATCGGGTTGTAACTGTGTTCTAAAAATTTGATTTGATCCATACGGATATCTTGTGAGCTGAGCATTGCCCGGATTGAAATCGTATCCTGAAAATCCTGCGTCATCATGACCCGTTTTCCGACAAGATCTCGAGGAGTTTGAATATCAGCCGACTTTTTAGAGAGGAGAACAAACGGGGATGTTTGAAAAATAGCGGCCAGTGCAACAACATTTTTCCCCTCCATCCGATCGACTAAAAGGGAAGAGCGTCCGATCCCATAAGTACTGCGGCCAGATATCACCTCATCGACAGCTAGTTTTTTAGGATCGAATTTTTGAATAGTAACATCCAGCCCCGCATCACGGTAAAACCCTTTCTCTTTGGCGACATAGTATCCTGCAAATTGAAACTGATCCGCCCACTGCAATTTGACGGATACTTTTTCCATTGGTGGTTCGGCATAAAGAGCTGAGAAACAAAAAAATAACATAAATAAATAATGTTTCATCATAAACCTTTATAAATATACTCTTATCATAGAGAGAATTACTTTAAGAAACCCTTTGAGTACCGCTTTTTTGGTATAATAGCGCACTTTATTTTAATGGGACAGTTATGATTACGTTCGGTGATATGCTTTTAAAACTTCAACAATTTTGGAACGACCAAGGGTGTGCCATAGTACAGCCTTATGATATTGCTGCTGGTGCAGGGACTTTTCACCCCGCTACTTTCCTACGATCGCTCGATTCAAAACCGTGGTCGGTTGCCTATGTCGCACCAAGCCGCAGACCGACAGACGGGCGCTACGGCGAGAACCCGAACCGTTTGGGAAGCTACTATCAGTTTCAAGTATTGATCAAACCAAGCCCAGAGAATATCCAGGAACTTTACCTCAAAAGTTTGGAGTATCTCGGGCTAAACCTCAAAGACCACGATATCCGTTTTGTCGAAGATAACTGGGAATCCCCGACACTCGGGGCATGGGGTCTGGGTTGGGAAGTGTGGCTCAACGGTATGGAAGTAACCCAATTCACCTACTTTCAGCAAGTAGGCGGTGTGGCGTGTGATCCGGTCGCCGTTGAAATCACTTACGGTACGGAGCGTCTGGCGATGTATCTGCAAGGGGTCGATACGGTGTTTGACATCGTTTGGAGCGAAAATAAATTCGGAAAAACCCTCTACCGCGACATCCATAAAGAGGGTGAGATCGAGTTTTCAAAATACAATTTCGAAATCGCCGATACGGCAATGCTCTTTCATGAGTTTGAAGCTAAAGCTCAAGAGTGCAAACGGTGCCTCGATGCCGAGCTCCCGCTCCCCGCGTACGATCTGTGTATGATGGCATCGCATACGTTTAATACCCTCGATGCACGCAAAGCGATCTCCGTCACCGAACGGGCTAACTATATCCTCAAAATCCGTGAACTCTCCCGTGGGTGTGCGGAGCTTTATAAAGCGCAAGAAGAGGAAAGAAACCTCCGCGTTAGGGCATAATGCAAACCCTTATCGGTCAGATTGATCGGATCATCTACCAAAACAACGGCTTTTTTATCGCGGCACTTAAAGGTGGGGATAAAATCAGCGCCCACTACTTTGAGAGCGACGTCGATAATCTCAAAGACGCCGCAATCACCCTCAAAGGTTCATGGGAAGAACACGCTCAACACGGGCGGACGTTTAAAGCCCAGAGCCTCATCGTCAATCAAAATGAACTCTTCTTTTTTCTCAACCGTGTCGTCAAAGGATTTACCAAAAAACTGACCGCCGAGCTGATTGAAAAATATGGGACTGATGGATTGATCGATATTTTAGACAACGATGTTGAGAGATTGATGGAGATGAAAGGGATGAATGAAAAACGTCTCCTCAAACTCTCAAGCGGATGGAAACAGTTTCGCTCTATGCGTCTTTTGGGAGAATTTTTGGCACCATTCGGTGTCACACCCGCACTTCTTCGCCTCATAGCGGGGGCGATGAAAGAGGTCAAAGACCCCATCGAAGCGATCAAAAACAATCCGTATAGCTTGATGCGGATCAACGGGATCGGATTCAAAAAAGCCGATGAGATCGCACTGAATATGGGTTTGGAGCGCGATGATGAACGGCGTGTCCAAGCGGCAATGGAGTACACTCTCAGCGAATACTGTGATTCTGAGGGAAACAGCTGTATCGAAAAGAATGCCCTCTTTAGTAAACTCGATTTACTCTTGGCATTAGGAGATTACCGAGTCTATGAAGAGGCGTTGGATGATCGTCTGCGCGAGGGGAGTATTACCTTGCTCCCCAGTTCCAAGCTCTCCCCTACCCGCATTTATGAAGCAGAAACACTGTTGATCACCGAGTTCAAACGTCGAGGAAAAAACAGCCATGAGCCTCTTGTCGATGAACTGGAGCCGTTTTTAAAAAACCACTCGTTGAATTTGGGAGAACAGCAATACGAAGCGGTGAAATTGATCAATCAGGGATGCGGTCTTATTTTTCTCGTAGGGTATGCCGGAACGGGGAAAAGTACGACCGCCAAAGCACTGCTTGATCTTTTATCATCCCGTCATGAACCGAGCCTTATTATGACCTGTGCTCTCAGCGGCATCGCCTCTCAACGGATACGGGAACGCAGCGGCTATCAAAGTGCCACTATTCAAAGTCTTCTGGTACGATTCGAATCACACGATACCATGCCTTATAAAGTGATTCTGATCGATGAAGCTTCGATGATAAATTCACTTCTTTTTGCGAGACTGATGGCAAAAATAGATCGCGATGCGACGGTTATCATTGTCGGAGATGATGCTCAGCTCCCCCCTATCGGAGCAGGGAGCCCGCTAAGTGATGCAATTGCCCTGAATCTTGCCCCTACCGTTATGCTCACCCAAATCTATCGACAGCGCGATGATCAAGCGATTGCCTTGATCGCCAATGACATACGCAAAGGGATAATCCCCAATTATCAAGAGAGTTATGAAGATTTTACATTTATCAATGTTGAAATCCAAAACCGCTATGCCCTCAAAAATTCACTCACTGCCGGAGAGTTCGAAGAGGTACTCAAAACCCATGCACACAATACATTGGCGGCTATTGCCGATGTGACCCTCCAATATCTCCCACAGTCGCGTGAAAAACTTCAGGCTAAACAAATTCGAGAATATCTCAGTGCCTTTCAGGTGATCTCACCGATGAGAGGCAATACGCTGGGGGTGGATAATCTCAATCTCCTGTTACAAAGCTATTTCAACCCAAATCCGAAGAAAAAAGTAAAAACGTTCAAAGGGGAATTTCGGCTCCATGATAAAGTGGTACACACTAAAAATGAAAATCTCCCCTCCACTACCCCCGAAGAGTTTAAAGAGGCTCACGAAGCATCTGAGAGACGAATATTTAACGGTATGTGCGGACTTATTTTTCGTCTCGATGAAGAAGAGGAACTCTGTTATGTTTACTACCCTAATGAAGAGCTGATTGTTCAGTACAAATATGATCAAATGAATGATTATTTGAATCTATCCTATGCACTAAGTGTCCATAAAGTTCAAGGGATGGAATACGAACGGGTCGTAATGGTTATGAGTTTTTCGCACCATATAATGCTCAACACCAAACTTCTCTACACAGCCCTTACACGGGCTAAAGGTCATTGTATTATTGTAGGAGAATCAGGGGCATTCGAATCGGCGTGCAGACGACTGGAACACTCCAAACGTTTCACTGTTATGCAGGAATTAGTTAACTAAATGATAAAGATTTTCCTTTATATTACCTATGCTACAATTACTGTTCTAAATCCATAAATAAAGGGTTCACAATGAAACTATTCATGATCTCTGCCATTATCGCTTCAAGCGTTATGGGAGCAACACTTGCTGATGAAGCTAAAAATGCCGGTCTTAAACCGATTCCTGCCAACAAAAAGGCAGTTGAAAAGCTCACCTCAAATCCTAAAAACCCGACTACTGCGGCTAAAGTAGAACTGGGGAAAATGCTCTATTTCGAACCGCGTCTCTCAAAAAGCGGTCTAATCAGCTGTAACACCTGCCATAATCTCGCTATCGGCGGAACGGACGGGATGAGCGCGGCAATCGGTCACAAATGGACCGCTAACCCCCACGGTTTAAGTTCGCCGACA
This sequence comes from Sulfurimonadaceae bacterium, assembly GCA_963845295.1. GTDB lineage: Bacteria > Campylobacterota > Campylobacteria > Campylobacterales > Sulfurimonadaceae > Sulfuricurvum. The sequence continues at coordinate 5,154 of CAWJRP010000016.1, forward strand.
GTCTATAACGCCGTATTCTATTCTCAACAATTCTGGGATGGACGTTCCCCTCATCTCGAAGACCAAGCCCAAGGACCAATCCAAGCGGGACCTGAAATGGCAGCACCGAAAGATTTCGTCACCGGCGTAGTCAACTCAATGCCTGAATACGTCGCTATGTTCCAGCGCGCATACGGTAAAGATGTCAAAATTGATTTCGCTAAAATCGCCGATACCATCGCCGTATTCGAGCGTACCCTTGTCACCCCTTCGCGCTATGATGATTTCCTGAGCGGCAACAAAAAAGCGTTAAGTGCAGCAGAACAAAAAGGGCTTAAAACTTTTATCGACAAAGGGTGTACAACCTGTCATAACGACATCGCACTCGGCGGAACGATGCAGGCTTTCGGTGTTGTCGCTCCGTACAAATATATGAATGTCGGAGATTTCAAAGGAGATAAAAACGGGATGGTTCGTGTACCGACATTGCGTAACGTGACACAGACCGCCCCATATTTCCACAACGGTCAAATTGCAACCCTTAGCGAGGCTATCAAAGAGATGGGACGTATCCAACTCGGTGTTGCTCTAAGCGATGAAGAGACAGCATCGATCCAAACCTTCCTAAAATCACTCGAAGGTAAAAAACCGACGGTTGTCTATCCGATGCTTCCATCAGCAACGGCAAAAACACCTAAAGTAGACGTGGTTAATAACTAACTACATCTTGTCATCCTGAACTACACGTGCCCTTTAGGGTAGATTCAGGATCTTAGATTGCGGATCTAGTCCGCAATGACGCTATTCGCACTCAATCCCTTCAAACTCTTCTCTGTATTTTCCACATTCACTTTTCAACACTTGCAGTATCTGCGGATTTTTTTGAGGTTCCAACCATCGGAGCAATTCGATCAACGGTGCTTCGTCCATCGCCGTACATCCCGATGTAGGGCGTTTATCAGTATGATTGAGATGGATAAAAATACACGAACCGCGGCCTCTATCAGCGGATGCGTTATATCCGATCACCGCACCATAGCGATAAACCCCGTCAGGACGATGCATTATTTCATAACTTGCAGGAAGAGAGCTTTTTTCATATATACGGAGCATTTTGTTGTAGCGTGAATCATTGATATCATCTACACAATAAAGATTTTCGTCCGCATACCAGTAAGGAAGTTTAAACGTCGTGTTCTGATCGTAACCGAACGTCGATGTTATCGGATATAAACCCGCAGGTGAACGTCCGTCCCCCTCCTTTTTCAGAGGCTCTTTAAATGCACCGTATCCCAAACCGCTCCGCCCCAATGTAACAGGAATTTTCTCTCCGATTTTTACCCACCTCTCCTGCTTCTCATACCGCTGCATCGATGCTTTGGTCGCATTAATCTCCGGTGAAAGTACCACGATAAGTTGCTCTGAAGCAAAGGCCATAAAAAGAACAGATGAAAGGGTAAGGGATAAAGTTATTTTCAACATCTCATTTTTCTTAGTTAGTTTTAAAGTTAGGTAGTATAGCATATAGAAAATTTGGCAAGTGAGGCAATAATGGCAATAACGGTTCGTAAAGCATCAGAGGCGGATATCGACATTATTGCCCAAGCGTTGCTGGAAAGTTCACGGGGAGGAAAGAAAATCGGCTTGTTCGATCTGGTTTTCAATACCTCTGAGAATGAAACTTTATTTGACAATCTCAAACGTTTAGCCCTCACAAGTACCAAAAGTTATTGCCATTATTCCAATTTCTTTATTGCCGTGTCGGATGGAACGATAGCCGGAACCATCTGCGGCTATGAACCCCGTATCGCCACCCATGAGATTTTTTCCAAAGCCCTCGAAGAGATCGGGTTTGATGAAACCTATCACGAACGGATCGCCGCTTATCTTCTGTGTGAGGGTGACGTGGATAACAAAACTTTCGTATTGGACTTCATGCTCATCAAACCGGAATTTAAAAGTCTTGATATCTTTAAAGAACTGATCGGAAAAAGTATGCTCACCGCCCGCCTCAAGGGATACCGAAAAGTTCAAACCGCGATCGAGATCGGTTCTGTGGAAAATGAAATGATCTATAAAAAGCTGGGTTTTGAAGTGATCGATGAAAAACGGAGTGAATACTATAAAGAGCAATTTGACCGTGCGGGAATTATGCGTCTTCAAATGATATTATAAGGACTCCCTATAGAATATGGAATTTTAGGGTTACTCCCGCCGCTTATTGCCATCCTCCTCGCATTTTTTAGCCGTTCCGTCTTTATCGCGTTAGCAACGGCTGTTTTGGTCGGTGAATTTATCATCGCCGATTTTCATCCGATTCATACGCTCATGTTAATCATAGAACGATTTGGTGGACTTCTCAGTGAGGGATGGGTACTCAAGACCCTCGCATTCGCCATCATGGTCGGTTCGGTAATGGCACTCATTGAACGAAGCGGCGGAGTAGACGGTTTGGTTCATGAACTCAGCGTTAAACGTTCTTGGGTCAAAAGCAAACGAGGTGCTCTGATGCCCAGCTTTATCGCTGGGATCATCGTATTTATCGAGTCCTCCATTACTTCACTCGTTGCGGGAGCGATTGGACGCCCTTTTTGCGACCGCTACGGTATCAGCCGTGCCAAACTTGCCTTTGTCTGTGATTCCACCTCAGCACCCGTATGCTCGCTCATACCGCTAAATGGCTGGGGCGCACTTTTACTCGGACTTATCGGGGGGCAAATTACGGCAGGTTTCATCACAGGAGAAAGTGCTTCATGGTTAGCACAATCGATCGCCTTTAATTTTTATGCCTTTATGGCTCTCATCGTCACTTTTATCGCCGTATGGTATGAGATCGATATCGGTCCCATGCGCCATGCCGCTCTTACCCCTCCCCAAATCGAATGCGAAGATGCCAAAGGAGATGTTGGGTTATTTCTATGGCCGATGGCGTGGATGATCGGAGGGGTCATTCTTTTCATGGTTATCACGGGTAACGGAGATATTTTCAAAGGTTCCGGATCAACCTCCATCTTTTATACTCTCCTTATCACCTTGATACTGATGTGGGGGTACTATCGTTTTAAAAATGCACTTACCACTCACGAGTTTCTTTCAAGTTCGATACAAGGAGCAAAATCGATGGCTCCGATTGCCGCTATTTTGCTATTCGCTTTTGCTATCGGCGGAGTAAGTTCAGATATGCAAGTAGGGCAATACCTTGCCTCATTTATCGGTGACTATCTCCCCTCTGAGTATTTAGCGGGTGCTATTTTTGTGCTGGCGGCGATTATCGCTTTTGCGACAGGGACAAGCTGGGGAACCTTTAGTATCATGCTCCCTATCGCAATTCCCCTCGCTGTCGGTCTCGATGCTCCAATCGCTCTGGCAATGGGTGCAGCCATATCGGGTGGAGTATTTGGGGATCATTGCTCTCCTATCTCCGATACCACCATTATTTCTGCGATGGCGAGCGGATGCAGTGTCCAAGAACATACCCGTACACAGCTCCCGTATGCTTTGATTGCAGCCGGACTGTCACTCATTTTATTTATTCTATTTGGAATCGCACTAACATGACAAAAGCCTCTCTTCTCCTCCTTGAAGACGACCCGAATCTCTCGGAAAGTGTTAGTGAATATCTTGAAGAACAGGGCTATCATGTCACTTGTGTGTATGATGCAACTTCTGCCGAAGATACCTTGTATGAGCAAAAGTTCGACCTACTCCTCCTCGATGTTAACGTTCCGAACGGGAACGGATTTTCGTTGCTCAAAGAGAGCCGCAAAGGGGGAAATATCACCCCCGCTATTTTTATCACCTCACGCAATGCGATGCAGGACGTCGAAGCGGGGTTCGAGAGCGGAGGGGATGATTACATCCGCAAACCCTTCGCACTCAGAGAGCTGCTTCTTCGGATTCAAACCATTCTGAAACGAAATTTTTACCATAATCCGACCGATGCGCTTAGTCTCGGCGAAAACATCACCTATGACATCGACAACCAAGTCCTCATGATTGACGGAGAAGTACAAAATCTCCAGCTCAAAGAACACAAACTTCTTAAACTCTTTATTCAGCACAGAAATGAGCTTCTCCATCACGAAATGATTATGGAGCATTTATGGGACTATGACGAGTCTCCAAGTGACGGAAGTTTGCGCACCTATATCAAAACTCTCCGTAAACTCCTCGGAAAGGACTCCATTGTCAGCCACAAGCGCCTCGGGTATCAATTTCGCTAAATACCGTACCCTCAAAAGCTTCCTGATCCTCTATGGGATAATGTCAGTTTTGATCCTTGCACTGCTTTGGACACTCTATTTTCAATATGCCAAAGCACTTATGCTCTCATCTCAGCGCCTCTCTATGCAACTGGAATCGGAAAGCTATGTCCCTAAACTCAAGCAGTGGCTTGAGCATGACCGCGATCTCAAAACTTTCCCAAAAGATTTAGCCTATACCACCGCACTCTACGGATACGATCAAAAAGTGATTATTTCGCGTCTGCACAGCTCCATTATCCATTTTAAAGAGAATATTTATCTCTTAAAAAATCATATCTACCTTATCGTTCCCCTATCCCCTTATGGAATGGGGGAATATTATTTGATTTTTGAAACCAAAGACGACGGGTTATGGCGGCAACAAGCTCTTGAAATTACTCTTATTTTTGGAGCGGTTTTACTTTTGATCCTCTCAGGCGTTGGATTTCTCCTCTCCCGTCTTATTCTCCACCCGATGAACGAGGCAATCGCTCTCCTCGATGATTTTATCAAAGACACCACCCATGAGCTCAATACCCCTGTGAGTGCCATTTTGACCAATATCGAAGCGCTGCAGGAGAGCGAGCTATCACCAACAATTGAAAAAAAAATAAAAAGGATCGAAATAGCCTCTCGTACCATATCAACCCTCTATGACGATCTTACCTACCTCATTCTCAACCACGATTTGGCAGTGCAAAATGAACAGCTCAATCTGAGTCATCTTTTACAGGAGCGGCTCGAATATTTCCGCCACCGCATCGAGCAAAAAAAGATTATTTTGCATATACGCGTCGATTCTGATGTAATGCTCATAATTGATCACACCAAAGCGACCCGTCTTATCGACAACCTTCTCTCCAATGCCATCAAATATAATCGTATGGAAGGGGAAATTTCGATCACCCTTACTCAAGGGGTTTTCTGTATCGAAGACAACGGTATCGGGATCCCTTCTGAAATGATTACCAGAGTATTTGAGCGTTATACACGCGCCGATAAAAGTGTCGGAGGATTCGGAATAGGTCTTCATATTGTCGCGATGATTGCCCGTGAGTATAATCTGAAAATCACGATAGATTCCGAAGAAAAAGTGGGTACGAAGATTTGTGTGAAGTGGGAATAATCCCCCGCATTTGCGAGGAATATGTGCTATTTTAGTCCTGCGACGTAATCGGCAATCGTTTTCATATCGGCATCGCTGAGTGTTGAGGTTTGCCCCTTCATGATGGCACCCATCCCTTTTGTATTGCGCGTTCCCGCTTTATACCCTTTGAGGGCATCGAGTGTTTTATCCGCTTTCCAACCGGCAATCACTTCTGATTTGCCTAAAGCAGCTTTTTCAGCTTTGGCACCGTGACATGCTACACATTTTTTAAACAAAGCACTGCCATCAGCAGCGCTCAACATAGCTGTAAGTCCAAGTATTGCAATTAACGTTTTCATACTAAATCCTTTTTTATAAATGTCATTCCCGCGAAGGCGGGGATGACTAATATTTGCTTATCCGCAACTCGGAACATTTCCGCTGTCAGAACCGTACTCTTTGGCAAAATCACCTACCTCTTGCAGTTGATCTTTCATCGACGGATTACTCAAAACTCCTGCCGCAGCGGGAAAACGCTCTCCATACTCTTTGATAAACCCTTTTGCATCATCGGCAAAAAGATCTTCCCATTCAGCCACCGTATGTTCGGCCGCGAATTTGGTTCCGTTCATATTGAACTTTGCTTTGAGTGTTTTGAGATACACTTTTTGACCCGCTTTGGCATCCGCCATAGCAACGGTAGCACTGAGTGCTGCTACCAACAATAATGAGAGTAACTTATTCATCTAAAACTCCTTCTTTAGGAGATTCTCTTCCGAGATTTCCTTTTGATGAGAACAGTATAAAAAGTTATTGTGAAGTGATTGTGGAATAGATCAGAGAGTTTGAATACGATTAATCAGTGTTGAAATTTCTTTCTCTTGTTCATACAGAGCAAAGCTTTTTCGGACATACGCTTGAAGGAGGAGTTTAAGGTCATTATTCCCCTCATAAGCGAAATCCTGTTTCATCTGTTCAGTTAAAAAACGGGCAAAATCTTCCTCTACATCAATATCATAACGTTTGGCATTGAGTGTGAGGGTTACTTTGGTTTTCATCCAAGCAAACTTTCGATTTTAGAGACGATCGCTTCGATTTCAACATCTTTGGCAGCGAGTTCTTCTTTGTACATTTTAATCTCGTCATCTTTCGATGCAAGGGCTCCGTGTAAGCGCTGAATCTCAGCATCTTTATCTTGTTCGTTGCCGCGGATCGAAGCACTTTCAGCTCGAAGCGTTTCAATCTCTGCTTTAAGGGCATCTTGTTTTTCAATCAAATCAGTCACGAGTGTGGTCAATTTTTCGAGTGGAGTGGGATTAAACAGCATAATCTACCTTGGGTAATAAAGTCATAATCATAATTTTAACACAGTTTGACTCAGTAATACTGAGCAAATTTGAAAATCTATAGTATTGGCTCTTGACATTTATTACTAATTAGTAGTATTATTTTCGTATCGATTTTATAGGAGGTTCAAGATGAAACGTGCAAAAAGTTACGGCAACCATTCTGACATAGTTTTACGCGCCCATATTGAGCTATCGCGATCTCTTACAAAAATCAGGACAAAAGAGACCGTGTGGTTGACAAATTACGATCTTACGTTGCCTCAGTTCGGAATTTTGGAATCACTCTATCACTTAGGAAAGCTCACCGTCGGCCAAATTACGACATTGACGTTAAGTACTCCGGGGAATATTACGGTTGTTATTAAAAACCTCCAATCAAAAGGGTTAATCCAAACACTACCCTCTGTGGAAGATCGTCGCATTAAAATCCTTGCAATAACCGATGAGGGAAGTGCACTTATAACATCCATATTTCAAATGCATGTCGATAATCTGACAGGCTGGTACGATAAAGCACTGGGCGAAGATGAGATAAAACTTCTTTCTAATCTACTGCGTAAGTTAGAAAAAGCTCAATAAAAAAATTTACCCATATAGTACTAATTAGTACTTTAAAAAAGGAGATCCATCATGTCACTTACACATTCACCGCTCAGCTGAGCGCGGCAGCACCGAACACGGCTGGCTTCATAGCCGCTTTAGCTTTTCATTTGCCGAATACCACAATCCATCACGGATGGGATTTGGAGCTTTGCGCGTCATCAATGATGATGTCATCGAAGCGGGAACCGGGTTCGGAATGCACCCTCACAAAAATATGGAGATCGTCTCTATCGTGACAAAAGGTTCATTGGTACACAAAGACTCAGAGGGGAATCACGGCACCATCCATGCGGGAGAGATTCAATACATGAGTGCCGGAAGCGGCGTTTTTCACTCCGAACATGCGACTGATGACTCAGACACCTCCATTTTTCAAATTTGGATCCACCCCAATCAAAACGGAGGTACTCCTCGATACGAACAGCGTAGCTTTATCCACCACGATAAAACCGACAAATGGGTCACCCTTATCAGCGGTGACGGACGTGATGATTCCATTATCATTAAACAAGATGCCGCTATTCATTCGGCTGAAGTGACGATAGGAAAAACAATATCGATTCCATCTGTCCCATCGGGTCACGGTCGATTGATCTTTATTATTGAAGGGAAAGTAGACATAGCAGGTCATATCCTTGAAGCAAGAGATGAACTGCAAATCACCGATGAGGAGGAATACACTCTATTAGCACTTACAGAGTCCAATGTCTTGTTATTTGACGTGCCGATGTATTCATGAACCGTCGTCAATTTTTAGCCCTTTTGGCAGCTTTGGCTGCCAATGCATCCGGAGAAAGGAAACCCATTATGCGTCAGAGCGCCTTTTTTATCAGCCACGGTTCACCAATGAACATCATTGATGACAACCCCTATACCCGCAGTCTCAAACAGCTCGGAAAAACGTTGTCAAAACCCAAAGCTATCCTCATCATCTCGGCGCATTGGGCTACGAATGATTCGGTGGTATCGGTTGTCGATAAACCCGAAACGATTCATGATTTTTACGGTTTCCCGGATTCGCTCTATGCTATAAAATACGATGCTCCCGGCGAAATATCCGCCAGTATGCTGCTAGCCCATTTGACCCATGCAAGAGTTGACCGTCGCCACGGTCTCGATCATGGAGCATGGTCGGTGTTGGTCCATCTCTTTCCGAACCACGATGTCCCCGTATTTCAGCTCTCGATCGATTTGCGCCAACCCGCATCGTGGCATTATGAGCTAGGAGAAACATTATCTACCCTTAGGGATCAGGGGGTAATGATTATCGGCAGCGGAAATGTCACCCATAATCTCGGCGATATGAATAGCAACCACGATGCTCCGATCGCTCCATGGGCAAAAGAGTTTGACACCGCTTTTGCGGATGCCCTTATAGACGATCATGAGAAAATTATTAATTATGATCTGCCCCACTTTCATCATGCCCATCCGACGCTGGAACATTATCTTCCGATTCTCCCTATATTAGGGTCACAAAAAGAAGATGAATCGATAACGACCGTCTATGAAGGGTTTCAACACGCTACCCTCTCGATGAGATGTTTTCAGATCGGATAATCCGCTATAATTGATAGAAAGTTGGGGGTGGAGGTATTTTATGTTGTTAAATGATCTTATCGGTACATTACAATTGTCTATCAGCCCCGTCATCCTTATTTCCGGAGTCGGTTTAATCCTTTTAAGTCTGACTAACCGTTTTGGACGTACCGTCGATAGAACACGTCAGCTCTCGGTTGAATACCGTAGCTCTTCAGGGACAGATAAAGAACGTATTTTATCGGAGCTCAAAATACTCTCCGTGAGGGCAAAAGTGATTCGAAGCAGCAATTTTTTAGCCGTTCTTAGCGTTTTATTCGTTTCGATCCTTATCATCGGTCTGTTTGTATCCGCTTTGTATCATTTAACTATTACCCATTTACTCGTAACCCTATTTATCCTCAGTATCATCAGCTTGATACTATCCCTCTTTTTATTCATATACGATCTTGAGCTCTCTCTTAAAGCCCTTTGGATCGAGCTTCCAAAAGAAATAGCCCATCCTGACAGAAATTAAACAATCTCAATTATTTGGTATTGACCATCATTTTGGAAAAAGTATCGAGATAATCCCAAAAAGATTGTATATTTTCTGGACTGATCCCCTCTTTTTCAAGTTCAGGAAGAAGCTTGGCATAACACTCAAGCCAGATGCGTCTACCTTTCGCATCAATTCGAAATCTCGCATGGCGGGCAAGCATACGGGAATCCCCGCGTGTTTGTGCGTAATAGTCCGGACCGCCGCATATTTGAATCAAAAAATCGGCTGCATGTTTTTTGACTTTGGCAAAATCTTCTTCATAATCGACCGGGAACATAAACGCTATCTCACTGTGACGAATTAACTCATAATGATCATTAACCAGCTGACGGAAACGCTCTTCACCTACTTCTTTAAAAAAATCGGGATTCGGTTTGATAATCTTGGCATTTGCTTCATCAAAAGCACCCTCTGTAATAGAAAAATTCATTCTAAATTCCCCATTTTTGTAAACTAAGAATGTATTCTAAAGACAATCTCCTGAATCTCCCTACAATTTACTTGATATTGGATTATTTTGAATCATTACCGCAGTGATCTATAGGCAGTTCTTCCTCATGGAAAAGCGAATAAAGTATCAGTGATTGAGAAGATATATTGAGTGAGTTCTATTGAGCCAAAAGGCTCAATATCGTGAATTATGCTATTTTCTTAATTAACAGTTTGTCCAAATCTTCTTTTGCATTTCCGGTTAGATGCAAATTGAAGTTTTCTGCTAAAAAGTTAAAAATATCTTCATTGACGAATTGTGGCGGTTTAGGTCCAAGGTATATATCTTTAATGCCTAAACTAAACAGTGCCAGTAAAATAATGACCGCTTTTTGCTCCATCCAGCTAAGAACGATAGAAATCGGAAGATCATTAATGGGTGTATTGAGTGCTCCACTAACGGCTTTTGCAATCTCTACCGCACCATTACTGTCATTACATTGACCCAAATCCAAATATCTAGGTATTTGTGTCCCTTCAATAGTGCCAAAATCTATATCGTTAAATCTAAATTTTCCACAACTGGAAGTAATAATCACACAATCACTCGGCAAACTTTCTGCCATCTCTCTGTAATAATTCCCGGCGTTTCCAGGTGCATCACATCCGGCAATGACAAAAAATTGAGATATTTTTTTACTTTGTACCGCCTCTAAGATTTGCGGTGCCAACGTTAAAATCGTTTTATAGTGATGACCGGTGGTTAATGTTAGATTATCCGCCATATTTGTATCTTCGCATGCAAGCGTTTTCTCTATAAGTTCACTAAAATCATTATTTACAATAGGGGTTCCGCCTTCTATACCAACGATTTTATACGTAAACACTCTGTCCAAATAATCCGCATCTTTTTTTGGCGGTACGATGCAATTTGTATTGACGACAAAAGTACCTTTGAATTTTTTCATAAGTTCCACCTGATCAAACCAAGCTTTTCCGATATTGCCTTTTAAATGGGGGTACTTTTTAAGTTCAGGGTATCCATGTGCAGGAAGCATTTCAGAGTGGGTATAAACATTTATCCCTTTGCCTTCCGTAGCTTTCAAAAGCGCTTCAAACATCTCCAAATTGTGCCCACTAACAAGGATAGCTTTACCTTCAACCATATTTTGAGGAACGACTACCGGCGTAGGGATACCAAACTTAGAAGTATGTGCATTTGATAGTTTGTCCATAACATCAACACCGGCAGAACCGACTTTCATAAGCTGTTTAATATGATCCTGAAAATTAAAGTTTACATTTGTCAATGTAAAATAAAGGGTCTCACTCATTACATCATCGATCATTTTTGTCTGCATAGGTGCTAGCTCATTTAAATGCTCTCTGTATGCCGCCAAACCTTTTAAACCAAAAATCATGGTGTCTTGCAATCTCGCAAGGTTTTCATCTTTTCCGCATACACCGACACTAGCACCTGTACTGCCGCAACCATTGGGTGTACTCATCTCACATTGATAACAAAACATATATTTCCTTGCGTATTAATTTACGTCGGAATCATAGTTATTACAATGGATATATTAATTGACATATATCAAGATATATAAAATACTTTGATATTTTCATTTTTTCTAAAAACCTCATTCAAAAACTCACCTTAACTCAGCAGCCTATAGGCAGTCATCCACTTTAAGAAACAGCATTTGCGCTATAATTCGACAACTATTATAGAAACTAATTCAGGGTCACTCATTGCCAGTTTTTAAAGTCCATACCCCGTATCAAGCTGCCGGTGATCAACCCGTCGCGATCGAAGCACTAGCGTCCGGTATCAAACGGGGTGAGCGTTATGTAGCCCTCGAGGGGGTCACGGGGAGCGGTAAGACCTTTACCATGGCAAAGGTGATCGAGAGTGTTCAGCTCCCCACGATTATCATGACCCACAACAAAACCTTGGCGGCGCAACTCTACAGCGAGTTCAGAGCTTTCTTCCCTGAAAACCATGTCGAGTATTTCATCAGCTACTACGATTATTATCAACCTGAAGCCTACATTCCCCGCCAAGATTTGTTTATCGAAAAAGACAGCTCTATCAATGATGAGTTGGAGCGCCTGCGCCTCTCGGCTACCGCCAATCTTCTCAGCTACGATGATGTTATTGTCGTCGCTTCCGTCTCCGCCAACTACGGGCTCGGGGATCCGGAAGAGTATGAACAAATGGTGCAAGTCCTAGCCATAGGGGATGAAATCAGCCAGAAAAAACTCCTCCTCCGCCTTGTCGAGATGGGATATGCCCGCAATGACAGCTATTTCGAGGGGGGTCACTTTCGGGTGAACGGCGAAGTGGTAGACATTTTCCCTCCGTATTGGCAAGATCAGGCACTTCGGATCGAGTTTTTCGGGGATGAAGTGGAACGCCTCACTATATTTGACCCACTGAATAACTCCGCACTGGAAAAAATCGAAACCTTCACCCTCTATGCTACCAGTCAGTTCGCCGTAGGGCAGGAGAAACTCTCACGTGCCATTAAACGGATCGAGGATGAGCTGGGAGAGCGTTTGATGGAACTCGATAAACAGGGGAAAATCGTCGAAGCACAGCGGCTCAAACAACGGTGTGAATTTGATCTAGAGATGCTTCAGGCAACGGGGATGTGTAAGGGGATCGAAAACTACTCCCGCCATCTCACTGATAAATTGCCGGGAGAAGCCCCTTATACCTTACTCGATTATTTTCTCCTCCATCACGATAAATTTCTTATCATCGTCGATGAGTCCCATGTGAGTCTTCCCCAGTTTCGAGGAATGTTTGCCGGAGATAGAAGCCGCAAAGAGGTTCTCGTTGATTACGGGTTTCGTCTTCCGAGTGCCCTCGATAACCGCCCCCTTATGATCGATGAGTTTATGAATAAATCGTCACACTATATGTTCGTCTCCGCTACCCCTTCGGCTCAAGAGCTTGATGTTAGCACCACCATCGCCCATCAGATTATCCGCCCTACCGGATTGCTCGATCCGATCATCACCATTAAACCGAGTGAAAATCAGGTAGAAGATCTCCACGATGAGATCAAAAAAACCGTCGCTCTGGGGGATCGGGTTCTCGTTACGGTTCTGACCAAAAAAATGGCGGAAGCACTCACCAAATACCTCGCCGACTTGGGGATAAAGGTGCAGTATATGCACTCCGAGATCGATGCAATCGAACGTAACCAAATCATTCGCGGGCTTCGAGTCGGAGATTTCGACGTTCTCATCGGGATCAATCTCCTGCGTGAGGGGTTGGATCTGCCCGAAGTGAGCCTCGTCGCTATATTGGATGCCGATAAAGAGGGATTTCTTCGTTCTGAAACCTCACTCATTCAAACCATCGGACGTGCCGCACGGAATGAACACGGACGAGTTATTTTGTACGCGCAAAAGATAACCGGTTCCATGGAACGCGCCATTGCCAAGACAACAGCAAGACGAGAAACTCAAGAGGCATTTAACAAAGAGCACGGTATCACCCCGACGACCACCAAACGTTCTCTCGATGAAAATCTCAAGCTCGAAGATCCGGCCGAACTCTACAACCGCTCTAAAAAAGCGAAAACACTCCCTCCGGCGGAGCGGAAAAAACTGATCGAAGAGTTGAACCTCAAAATGAGAGAAGCGGCTAAAAAACTCGAATTCGAAGAAGCGGCACGACTCCGTGATGAAATAGCAAAGATACGGAAACTGTAAAGCCTTCGTCATCCTGAACTCGATTCAGGATCTCTTTTTAGATTCCGTATCAAGTACGGAATGACATACTATTAAAGGAATTATTTACCCATGGATGAAATGCTCAACAACCTCTCGACATACGGCTATATCGTACTCTTTCTCTACTCTCTCGGAGGGGGATTTGTTGCCCTTTTGGGTGCTGGAGTTCTTAGTTTTATGGGGAAGATGGACCTTTCTCTCTCAATTGCCATCGCGTTTGCCGCAAACTTTATCGGTGATTCACTGATGTTTTATCTCTCCCGCTATCACAAACGGGAGATGATGGATCATTTCAAAAAACACCGCCGCAAGCTGGCGTTTTCCCATCTTCTGCTCAAACGAAACGGTTCATGGATCATCGTGGTTAAAAAGTTTATCTATGGTCTTAAAACACTGGTAACTCTCGCCATCGGTCTAACCAAATATGATTTTTGGAAATTCAGCGCCTACAATGCTATCGGTGCAGCCATCTGGGCGGTTATTGTCGGAGGGGGAAGTTATATTTTCGGCGGGGCTTTGATCAAGGGATATGATTTGATATCCGACAAGCCCTATCTAGCCCCTCTTATGCTTATCATTATCGGTGGAATCACCTGGTTTTATCTCGCATCGGCAACCAAGAAAAAAAGTTAGAATAACAATTTTTCTGCCGTCTGCGGTGCCTCTGGCTGAGTGGCATCAGGTTCTGTAGAGGTATCGGTAAACGCTTCGCTCGAATTTTGATCATTTCCCGTACCAAACTTGACTCCATCAGGAACATCGAACGTACGTTTGGTATTCGGATAAATACGTAACAGATCTTCATAATAATAGCGGAACACCGGTCCTGCGGCACGTCCCCCCGTCTCGCTTCGGCGCATCGGTGTATTATTATCATTACCAAACCACACAACCGTCTCAATAGTCGGAGAATACCCGGCAAACCACGCATCGACGTTATCATTCGTCGTTCCTGTTTTACCGGCAATCTCTATACCGCCTACCCGTGCATTGGTTCCAGTTCCATGAATCACAACATCTTTGAGAATCGATGTCATCAGATAAATCTGCTGCGGGGTGTTCACCTGACGGCTTTTATTTTCATACTTAATCGTCTCCCCTTTAGGGGTCACTACTTCACGAACCAGTATCGGATTGGTCAAAGCTCCGCCGCTGGCGAACATGGTATAGTATTTTGCCAAATCGATCGGAGAAATCGAGATTGTCCCGAGTGCAATCGAGAGATCCGGAGGAAGTTTTTCAACAATTCCATAACGTCTCAACCCCTCCACAATTTTTTGAAATCCCATATCACTGACCATATTAATCGTTGCAAGGTTACGTGAATGGGTGAGGGCATCACGTATTGTAACCATCCCTTTGTACTCATTTTTATAGTTTTTCGGTTTCCATGTTTTTTCTTCACCGTCATCACCCGCATACGAATAGGTACGGGCAATATCGGGAACCATCGACGCTGGTGACATACCGCTGTCCAATGCTACTTGATAGAGAAAAGGTTTAAACGACGATCCCGGTTGGCGCTTAGCCTGTGTTACACGATTGTAGGGGCTAAGGGCATAATCATATCCCCCGACCATCGCCAAAATTTCTCCATTTCTAGGATCAAGACTGATCAGCGCACCGTTTAGCTGATGCTGCATATTTTCATCCAAATCTCCCGCTTCCTGCGCCCGTTTCAAAATCTCGTTACGACCCGATTGAAGCGCCTTATAACCCGATTCTTGAAGCCGCATATCAATAGTAGTGTAAATCTTGTATCCACCGCTTCGGATATCCGGAAATGCATCGCCAAGCTGACGCATAACCTCATCAATAATATAAGGACCGGAATTTTGGGTTAACGTGTCATTGTATACTTTTGGACGCTCTCCGGTTGCTTTATCATACGTTGATTGGTCAATCCACCCTAACTCAAACATCCGACCGATAACACGGTTAGCACGACCCAAAGAGAGTTCATAGTTTTTAGTCGGAGAGTAAAAGTTCGGCGCTTTTGGCAATCCTACAAGCATTGCCATCTCTTTTAACGTAAGGTCTTTAAGAGGTTTGCGGAAATATCCATCCGCTGCTGTTTTAATCCCGTAATAGCCGTGTCCTAGATAAATCTCATTAAAATAGCGCTCCAAAATCTGCTCTTTAGAAAGTTCCTGCTCAATACGGATAGCATAAAGAACCTCTTTAAACTTGCGAGAGAATTTTTTCTCACGATTGAGAAGCGTATTTTTTACCAACTGTTGTGTAATGGTGCTCGCACCCTCTTTCAGCTTGCCGGCTGTTATATCTTTAATGATCGCCCGTAGAACGGCATCGGGGTTAACACCGCTATGTTCAAAAAAGGTCGTATCTTCTATCGCTAAAAGCGCCTCGATAAGACGAGGAGGAATATTTTCATACGATACATAATAACGGTGTTCATCGCTGAAAAGATTGGCAATTTTGTTCCCGTTACGATCATAGACCTCAGTCGTTAATCGGGGCTGATATTTGATCAGTTTTTGCGTTTCATATTCAAACGAGTAGATAAGATACCCTAAAAAGGCGATCGGAATCATCACGATAATGCCCAATCCTATGAGCAAATATTTTTTCATTTTCGACCTTTTCGGTACTTCGTCATAGAAGTTGATCAATTTCTAAATCCTCTGGTTTTAAATTCGGCGTTTATTAACGCTTTAGTATACCCCTCTTGAGGAGAGGCGATGACATCACCCATTTTACCCGTTTCGATCACACGTCCGTCTCGAAGAATACATATATCTTCACACAATGCCGATGCCACACTCATATCATGGGTCACAAACAACATTTTAAAATCCATCGACTCCTGCAATGTTTTTAACAACACGATCATAGCCTCTTTTGACTCAGAATCCAGTGCCGTGGTCGGTTCATCGAGGAGCAATAGTTTTGGGTTAGAACCCAAAGCAATCGCCACAACCACCCGCTGCAGCTGTCCCCCCGATAGTTCGGGAGGAAAACGCCCCAACAACGAGACATCCAATCCCAATAATTCAAACAGCTCTTCGCATCTGTGCTGCGAGAGAAACATCTGATCTTTAATCCGTGTGAGCGGCGAAAGAGCCGTAAACGGATTTTGGGGAACAAGAGAGAGTGTATCCCCCCTCTTCCACTCAAAATCGGATCGCTGAGAAAACAAAATCTCCAATGTCGGATCTAAAAGTCCCAAGAGAGCTTTGAGGGTAAGGGACTTACCGCTTCCGCTCTCTCCGACCAATGCCAATGAACGCCGAATATCGAATGAAATATCCACCAGCGCTTTCTCATTATGGATGATTTTGAGCTGATCGATATGAATGGTATTCATGCCGCTATTTTATCCAAATCTGTGTTAATCGCTCGCACGCATCACGTAAACATCTCTCATCGATTTCGAGTCGTGCAATGAGACGGAGGATCGCTTTTTTCACTGTCGGCTGGCGGATCGCACCTACGTGTATCCTCATCTCATTTTTGAGGAGCTCTTGTAACCTCATCACTTCACGGTTATCGCCTATTTCAATCGGTACAATCAGCCCCTCACACTTGATCCCAAGGGTTTCATACACAATACGCTGGCGACTTTTAATTGCATCGCTTAAAGCTTTTGTATGCCCCTGAATGTACTCTAACGCATGGTGGGCCAATGCCGTATCATACAGCGAAGGGGCCGTGGCATAAATGACATTTTTCGCACGGTTAAGGAGGTACTCGCTGATATGAGCGGACGAGAGAACATATGCCCCGAAACTTCCGTACGCTTTTCCTAACGTCCCCATTTTAATCACCAACGGAGTCGGTGTAATCTCATAATGATCCAGTATCCCCATCAGATTCTTACCGATCACGCCGCTGCTATGGGCTTCATCTAAAACCAAAATCGCCTCATGCGCAATGGAGAGTTCGATGATTTCGCGAGGAACACAATCTCCCCCCATCGAATAGATCCCCTCTACCGCTACTATAACCCGTTTACCGTGGGCACGTCCCAACTCTGTTTTTAATGCTGAAACATCATTATGGGGAAAAAAGATCACCTCCCCCTCGCACATCCTTGCACCCGCAACACCGCTGGCATGATACTCCTCATCCATCAGTAGCACATCCCCTTTGCGCACCAATGCTTCGATCAGACCGATATTCGCGTTAAATCCGCTCCCCATCACGATTCCCGCTTCAAAGCCGTTCGCTTCGCATAGCGCCTCTTCAAACGCGGCATGGATCGGATGGTAGCCGTTCACCAGCATCGAAGCTTTCGGAGCATGATCAGGATAAGAAGCGAGCCTCTCGCACGCTTTTAGATGAAGCTCTTTATTCTCGGCTAATCCCAAATAATCGTTCGATGCGGCATCAATCAGGTCATCGTTGCGGATATGACGTTCACGATAGCGACCGGAACGCTTCAGTGCTTTGAGTTCACTCTCGTAAGGATGGTTCATCATAAAAACGGCTTTAACACTTCGGTACAAAGCCCCATCGCCGTACTCTCAAACCCTCGCACCTCACGAATATACGCTTTGCAAAACCCCTCTACCATACACGCGCCCGCCTTGCCTTGCCATTCGCCACTTCGTAGGTAGCTTTCGACAGACGCAGGATCAAAAACATCGAAAAAATAGTGGGTGGAAGAGATATCAATGAGTTCGAGTCGGGGAGTCTTGTAAATCATGCAGGTGATAATGGCAACATCTGAGCCGCTTTGCATCTCTAAAATAGAGCGTGCATCCGCTTCGTCTTTTGCCTTTCGCAAAATTTTTTCCTGAGCCGTTACGACGGTATCGGCTACGAGAAGCGGATAATCTGCACATCCGAATTTTTCCAAATTGACTTTGTATTTTCCAAGTGTCGCTTGATACACAAAATTTTTGGGAGAAGTCGCGATAATCGAGTCTTCGTCAAAATCGACCGACTCTTGCAGAAAGGGGATGCCCGCCGCTTTGAGGAGTTCAGCTCGGGTAACCGATGCGGAAGCAAGACGGATCATTGGATTAATAGGCGTTTCGCAGAACTACGCCGATAAAAATAGCGATAATACCTAAAACGATATTCACCGGAACCATATATTTAGCGATTAGTGCCAACATATCTTTAGCTTCGTCCAAATTACCCATCTCCAAGGCTTTTGCCGCCCGTTTACGTCGGAACATCATCGCTCCGAGATTGATCGTCATCACCAGCCAAATCGCTTCTTTGATATGAACGGTATTATAGATACTCATTGCGTATGCATCGATCACATTGCCCGATGGATCCATCGCAGCGGCACGAAATCCAAGCCCTACCGCCATAATAACGGCAGTCACAATAAGGATAATAACGAACGGTGTTACAATCGTAAAAAGACGTTTAAGGGTATGCGCCGCGCGTTCCAAACGGAGTTTCGGATCACTAATCAACGCCAGAGATTGATGAGTTGCAAATCGGATCGCGATCATCCCCCCTACCCAGATAACGGCACTAATGACGTGCAAAAAAACGATCAATGTTCGATGGTGCGTGAAAGTCTCAATCAAAAATTCTTTCATTTTGAGAGTTCCTTGGTAACGTAATCAAGTGCCGCCTCTTTAGCAACACCCAGCTTAGAGGCATCTTTTCCCCCCGCTTGCGCGAAGTCTGGGCGTCCGCCGCCGCCGCCGCCGAGGATCGGAGCGATTACTTTGATCCAATCACCCGCTTTTACGGTCGTATTTTTGGCTCCCGCCGCGAGGAGAACTTTGTCGTCTTTGATTTGGAAGAGGAGTACCGCAACCGAATCGTGTTGATTTTTAAACTCATCAATACGCTCTTTGATATCCCCGGCTGTGAGTTCAGCGACTACTACCGCCGTGTTCCCCATCATCGTAACGGCAAGCTCTTCTTTCGCCGATGACGCCAATGTCGTCATTTCATGTTTAAGGGTTTTAACCTGCTCTTTAAGACGCTCGATACCAGCGAGCACGTCGCGATTTTTAACCGATGCTTCGACCTCTTCGAGGAGGTGGCGCTGTTGTTTAAAGAGGTTGTATGCCGCGTTTCCGCACACCGCTTCGATACGGCGTACACCCGCACTGACACCGCTCTCTTTGACGATCACAAATGTCCCGATGGTTGCGGTGTTGTCGACGTGGATACCGCCGCAGAACTCGACCGATGCAGTTCCGAAGTTGACAACACGAACTCTATCGCCGTATTTTTCACCGAACTGCGCTTTCGCACCGCTTTTTTTCGCCTCATCGATGCTCATTTCACGAGTCAGACCCTCGAGTGCATGAAAAATATGGTAATTGACCCGCTCTTCGACCAAAGCGATCTCTTCATGAGACATTGCTTTAGGGTGGGAGAAGTCGAAACGAAGACGGTTATGCTCTACGAGTGAACCCGCTTGAGAGATATGTTCTCCCAACAGCTCGTACAACGCAGCATGGAGCAAGTGGGTTGCCGAGTGGTGTTTCGCAATCTCGTTACGCTCAGGGTCGACAATAGCGTCGACCGTATCGCCGACACTCAGGCCAGCTTTGGTCCCAATGTGAGAGAGATTCAACCCGTGGAATTTTTTCGTATCGGTTACCGTCGCTTTATCACTGAGTACTCCCGTATCGCCGCACTGTCCGCCGCTCTCAGCATAAAACGGAGTCTCTTCGAGAAGGACCCATCCATTTTGATTTGCATGAAGTTGATCGACACGCTCGAAATTCTCACCCAAAAGGGCTTGGATTTTAACCGGTGCTTTGGTGTAGGCATACCCGATAAAGGTATTCACGCCGAATGTTTCGAGAAGAGTTTTGAAATCCCCCTCAACGTGCGCATCCCCTGAACCTTTCCACGCCGCTTTTGCCCGTTTGCGCTGCTCGGACATCAACGTCTCAAACGTCTCCACATCGAGGGAAAGATTTTTTTCACGGAGCATATCTTCGGTCAAATCGAGCGGGAATCCAAAGGTATCATAGAGTTTAAATGCCACTTCACCGCTAAATGTCTGTTTTGTATTTTTGAGCTCTTCATTGAAGAGTTCGATCCCCGAAGCGATGGTTTTGAAAAAACGTTCCTCTTCGAGCATGATTTGCTCTTTTAAAACAGCCAATTTCTCAACGATGTACGGGTATTGTTTCCCCATGAGCTCGCACACCGTATCGGCAACTTCGAACATAAACGGTTTGGTAAATCCGAGCAAATATCCGTGACGTACCGCACGACGTAAAATACGGCGAAGAACATATCCTCGCCCTTCGTTAGAGAAGTTTGTCCCCTGAGCAAGGAGGAACGTAACGGTACGAATATGGTCGGCGATAACACGGTACGATGCACCGCTCGCATAGCTATACGGTTTGCCGATGAGGGCTTCAACTTTTTTGATAATCGGCATAAAGAGGGTCGAATCGTAGTTACTCAATGCACCTTCAAGTACTGCGGTTGCACGCTCGAGTCCCATCCCCGTATCGATAGAGGGTTTCGGAAGAGGTTTCAACTCACCCTTTGCATTGCGCTCATACTGCATGAAAACGAGATTCCAGATTTCCAAGAATCGATCACCGTCTCCCCCCATATAATCCTCAGGTCCATTGAAATGTTCCGCACCCTGATCGACGAAGATTTCCGAACACGGTCCGCACGGTCCGGTATCTCCCATCTGCCAGAAGTTGTCTTTATCCCCAAGACGCATAATACGATCCGCCGAAATATGCTTTTTCCAAATCTCTTCGGCTTCGTCATCGCTCTCATGAACCGTTACCCAGAGTTTATCGACAGGGAGTTTCATCACTTCGGTGACAAATTCCCACGCATGGGCAATCGCTTCTTCTTTGAAGTAATCACCGAAACTAAAGTTCCCGAGCATTTCGAAAAAGGTATGGTGACGCGCCGTATGACCGACGTTCTCTAGGTCATTGTGTTTACCGCCGGCACGGATACACGTCTGCGCACTCGTAGCACGCGGGTTGGCAGGGATCGGAATATCCCCCGTAAAGATCGACTTGAACGGAACCATCCCCGCATTGGTAAAAAGGAGGGTTGCATCATCGGGGACAAGTGGGGAACTCGGAACCCGTTCGTGTTGTTTTGATTCAAAAAAGGCTAAAAAAGCTTCGCGGACATCCATCATGGTTTACTCACCGTTAGTAAAAATTGCGCGATTATAGCGAAGAAGGGGTTAAATAAAGAATAAGGATTTTACTTGTAGCTGATTAATATCTATTCAGCCTCGTTTTGTCACTTTTTTGCTAAACTATATCTCATAAGCAATTATTAGAGGACATTTAACGTGCCAACCGTTCTGAAAATTAAAGACTACCGTTTTTTCTTTTTTTCTCGTGAAGAGGCACGTATGCATATCCATGTCATCTGTCCTGACGGTGAAGCGAAGCTTTGGCTTGAACCGACTATCGAAATTGCAACGAGTTATAAACTCTCAAATGTTCGTCTAAAAGAGATTGAAACAATGACTAAAGAGAATATTGAAACTTTTAAAAATGCATGGGAGGCACACTTTGGAAACTGAAATCACCAACATTTCCCCTAACGGTGTATGGATTCTAACCGAGGGTAAAGAGCTGTTTATGTCTTTTGAAACCTTCCCGTGGTTTAAAGATGCTTCGGTAGCAAAAATCGGCAATGTCGAAACCTATGCAAACGGTCATCTTTACTGGCCAGATTTGGATATTGACCTCACCGTTGATATTATCGAGCACCCTGAACGGTTTCCGCTGATTGCGTCGTAAATTTTCTCCGTTCGTGGTGTGAAATTTATTTATTTGTAAAACAAAAGGAATACACTTAATGTATGATAGCTGGTTGTTTAAAAAAATATTACTTCTCTTTTTTGCAATTCCTATAATTTTGATTATTACTGTTTTTATTTTTGGTTTATCAGTTGCAATAATAGGATATATATATGATATTTTAAATCCAATGTTAGTTGGAACAGATGATTTAGGACTGCCAATATTTACGATGATGTGGAGTGTAGTTATCACTGTAATATCTTTCCCCTTCACTACATTTTTTGTAGTTAAAAAAATGTGGAAAGATTTCCAGTAATCGGTTAAAATCCAAAAAACTTACGAAAACGCCCGATTAAGAGCGCTGAACATCGCTTTGATCGAAGCAACCGTGATATCGTTATCACACCCTACCCCGAAAAATTTATCCAAACTATCCGTCTGAATCTCGATATACGCGACTGCTTCGGCACTGGAGAGCTCTCCGCGTGAGTGTTCCGAGTACGAGAGGATTTTAAAATTATGCGAATATTCCACCATTAACGCGTTTTTACACGCATCGATAGGACCGTTCCCAACCCCTTCGCTTCGGATCGCTTTGCCGTTATGGGTGTACTCCAACACGCATTTGGCGGAGTGCTCTTTCGCACTCTCAGAGATCACCGAATAGTCCACAAACTCGATGTCGTGCGGCTCGCCGAAATAGGTTTTCTCGAAGATGTCTAAAATCTCTTCGCTGGAGAGTTCGCGTCCCGCTTCGTCGGTAACGCGCTGAACGATGGTTCCGATCTCAGGGTGCATTTTCTTCGGCAGTGAATAGCCGAATTTATCTTCGAGGACGTAGGCTACGCCCCCTTTGCCCGACTGGGAGTTGATACGGATAATCCCCTCGTAGTTACGCCCCACATCGCTCGGATCGATAGGGAGATACGGTACTTCCCAAAACGCATCGTCTTTGGCACGTTGATACGCCAACCCTTTGTTGATCGCGTCTTGATGAGACCCTGAAAATGCGGTGTAAACAAGTTCGCCGACGTAGGGGTGACGCTCATGGGTTTTCATATCGGTACACTCTTCGACAACACGTACCACGGTCTCCAAATCGCTGAAATCAAGCTCAGGATCGACCCCTTGGGTGTACATGTTGAGTGCCAACGTAATGATATCGACGTTTCCGGTACGCTCGCCGTTGGAGAGCAACGTCCCCTCGACACGATCGGCCCCCGCTAACAATGCCAGTTCTGTCGCCGCAACCGAGGTTCCACGGTCGTTATGGGTATGGGTCGAGATCAACACGTGCTCACGGTTCGTCAAATGACGACTCATCCACTCAATCTGATCAGCATAGACGTTCGGGGTCGCCATCTCGACGGTTGCGGGAAGATTGATCACCACTTTACGCTCAGAACTGATACCCCAACGATCCGTCACAGCATTACAGATACGGGCGGCAAATTCCAACTCCGTCCCCGTAAAACTCTCCGGAGAATACTCGAGCATGATCTCGCCGTCGTGTTTGGCCGCGCGGGCTTTGACCATATCGACCCCCTCCATAGCGAGGGCGATAATCTCGTCTTGCTCTTTTCCGAAGACGATTTTACGCTGCGCCACCGACGTGGAGTTGTACAAATGGACAATCGCTTTTTTGACTCCCGCGAGAGCTTCAAACGTTTTATCGATCAAATGTTCGCGTGCTTGGACAAGGACTTGAACCGTCACGTCATCGGGAATCAGTTTTTGCTCGACCAAGGTGCGTAAAAAGTCAAATTCCACCTTCGATGCGGAAGGAAATCCCACTTCGATATTTTTAAATCCGAGTTTCAGCAAGAGTGAGAAGAGAGCAAGTTTTTGATCCAAATTCATCGGGGTGATCAATGCTTGGTTTCCGTCGCGAAGATCGACACTGCACCAGATAGGGGCGTGGGTGATGGTTTTAGACGGCCAAATACGATTTGGCAAATCAACTTGAGGATAAGGGCGGTATTTGCCCGCAGACATGTTTTTCATGTGAATTTCCTTGAATTTCTCTTCTCACCCCAAAGGGGTTCTCGTGCCCTTTAGGGTATTACCCTTGCTGGTGGTAAATGAGTGGGCGAATTATAGCAAAAAGGGGAACAAACGCGGATGAAGTCTATTTTTTGAGGGTTTCTATCTTGTCAATAATATGGGCTGCACCCTCTGGAGCGATCAAAGCGCCCAACGCTTCGCTTTTTGGGTGGATATCACTCTCGATCGCTTCTTGGAGTTTGAGGATCAACCCCTCGCTTTGGCGTTCGCACCATCCGGCATTATGATCGATAATATAGCGGGCATTGTGGTATTGGTGATCCGCCGCCGCATACGGAAACGGAATATAAAACGCGGGGATTTTTGCCGCGCACAGCTCCCAGAGAGTACTCGCACCCGAACGGCTTATGGCAAAATCACTCTTTTCGCACAGTTCGGCGATTTGTGTCGTGAACCCGTACACTTCTGCCACAATCCCCAGCTCATGGTACGCCGCACGTACCCGCTCTTCCTCTTTCAATCCGCACTGATGGATAATGTGTATCCCCTTGTTTTGAAGCCAAGGAGCGATTTCGATTGCCAAATCATTGATAAATTTGGCCCCCTGAGACCCCCCTAAAAATATCACTGTTTTGACGTCGTTTCGGATTCTGGCATTCTCAAAATAACGAGCATTGACGGGATAATCGCAATGATTTTCCCCCTCTTCATACGAACTGAAAAAACGTTTGGCATACGGTCGAAGAATGCGATTCAGTTTCCCCGTCACCGCATTTTGTTCATGGATGTACAAAGGAGTTCGTGAGACTACAGCCGCCATTGCCGCAGGAGCCGCCGAAAACCCTCCGACACTCACCACCGCATCAGCCTTAAAAGAGCGAATCAATGTACGGGATGTTAAAAGGGCTTTGAATACTTTCCACAGTGCAGCGATCTTACCGAAACCCGATTTATTGACAACACCCGTCGTATCCAAAAAATGGACCTCATCAAAAAGGGTACTCTCAGAGAACCATTGACGATCCTGCCCTGAGGTCGAGCCGATAAACATCACTTTGTGTCCCCGCTCTCTCGCTTTCTCTGCCAAAGAAAGGGCGATTACCAAGTGCCCTCCGGTTCCGCCGCCGGTGAAGATAATATTCACTTTTTATCCCCCGATTTGTATTTGATTTTTTTGGAGACCATAATAACCATCCCAACCCCGATGGCCGAAGCCAACATTGCCGAGCCTCCATAGCTCAAAAACGGAACCGATATCCCTTTAATCGGGGTCAATCCGCTGATACCGTAGGCATTGATCATAAAGGCAAACGTAATCAACAGCCCTACCCCCAAACTGAAAAGATAGGCTGTATCGTTGTGAGAGCGGTTGGCAATCTTAAAGAGACGATGCAGGAGCATGATAAAAAGAAGTGTCACCGCAAAAACGCCGATAAAACCGAACTCTTCGGCTATCCCGGCTAATACGAAGTCGGTATGCACCTCACTCAAAAAACCTAGCTTGAAGGTCCCGCCCCCAAGACCGGTTCCGAAAATCGCTCCGTTATGAATCGCATTCAACGAGTGACCGATCTGATAGGGCTCTTCGGCATTTTCGATACGCAAATGCTTCGCAATCGATTCGGGAAAAAATGCCAAAACGGTACTTTGCGCCGATGCCCACCACGATAGAATACGGTTAATCCGGTGTTCCGCCGTCAAAATAAAGAAGAGGAAGAACCCTACGGCACTCCCGATCAGTGTCATAAAGAAACGAAAGCTGCTCCCTGCGAAAAAAAGCATAAACGCCAATGTCAGCGCGAGTACAATGACTTGCCCCAAGTCATTTTGCATAAAAGCGATCAAAAACATGATGACAATAAAGATAGCGGCATACGGGAGAAAGCGTTTGAACTCTTCAGCCACTCCCATATTGTCATGGTGGCCTAGTTTGCGCGAAAAACTCCATGCCAAAAAGTAAACAAATCCCACTTTGAAATACTCTACCGGAGCGACCGAGAAACCAAACAGTTTAATCCACCGCTTTGCCCCCCCTACTTCACTCACCAAGGATGCGGGTAAAAATGGCATCACAATCATCAGAAATATCCCGCCGAAAAAGAGCCCGAGTCCCAAACGGTGGAGCCATATATCGGGATCAAGCTGGGCCAGAGTCCACATAATTAAGATAGAGATAACAGCAACAATCAATTCTCGACTCACAAAATGAAAATCGTCGTAGCCGAATAATACGACCGTATAGGCTGTAAGGGTATATGAACAAATTACCCCGATTGTAATCAGCGCAGTCGTTAATAGAAATAATTTTTTATCCGGCATTTTTGCTACTTAATTTTAAACGCTTCTGCGAAATCATTCCGCATCGCTACGCTAGCCGCTAGGGCACTAAAGCTAGCCTCATATGAGGCAGAAAATTTAAATTCTTAATGTATAATTTCCATAAGTATATCGTTCTTTGGAAAAGAGTTCGATAAAACAGAATTGGAATGTTTTTTGCTTTAGTATTTCAAACAAACCAAAGGAAAGGGGAAGAATCCATGGGAATCAATATTTCACGTGCACATGATCTGATGCAAAGTTCCATGAATTACCGTGCAGCGCGACAAGATATCATTGCCGGAAATATCGCCAATGCCGATACCCCTTTCTATCGCCCTAAAGATATTAGCTTCGAAGATACGTTGGCTCAAAAAAGTGCTGAAATTTTCGGCGACAAATCTCAAGTCCTACAAATGGCTCATACCAACAGTGCTCATCTCGGCCCGATCGATTCAGGTTCATCGAAACCGACGACCTTCTTTCGTGACGGACATATGGCACGAAATGATGGCAACAGTGTTGATTTGGATGTCGAAACAACCGAAATGGCAAAAAACTCGACCATGTTTAATGCCATCACTGCAGCTCTCAAAAAAGATTCCGCCATCTTCAAAAGTGTCATTGACGCTTCAACTAAAACAGCGTAAGGATTAGATTATGGCATTTTTAAATAGCTTTGACATCAGTGGTTACGGTCTCTCGGCTCAACGTGTCCGCGTTAATACTATCAGTGCCAACATTGCTAACGCCCAAACAACACGTACCAATGAAGGCGGCCCTTACCGTCGTCAAGAAGTTATTTTTAAAGCGGTTGATTTCAACCAAGTGTACAATAAAGCACTCGAAAATGAAACCTCCCAACTCGGATACAGCGATCCGCTGAAAGAGGGCTTAGCAGGTTTAAAACCAAATCCTGCTATCATGAGTGTTATCGTTGATAAAATCAGCCGTGACGACAGTGCACCGAAGATGAAATACGACCCTTCTCACCCGGATGCAGATGCAAAAGGGTATGTTGCATACCCGAACATTAATCCTGTTGTCGAAATGGCCGATTTAGTCGAAGCAACACGTTCGTATCAGGCAAACGTCGCCGCATTCGAAAGTGCAAAAAATATAGCTGGCAGTGCGATCAGCATTTTGCAGAACTAAGTAAGGACAAATAATTATGACTAACATTCACTCGATAAAATCTCTTTCCACTGCTGATTTATTAGCTAATAAAAGTGGTAATGCAGTCGAGGGAAGCAGCACCGATTTTGCCCAAGAGCTCAAAAATGCTCTCGGAAACGTCAACCAAATGCAAGTTGACAGTGAGAGGGCAATGAGTGATATCGCAACCGGAAGCGTCAAAGACCTTCACCAAGCTGCTATTGCCATTGATAAAGCTGAAATAAGTATGAAATTAATGCTCGAAGTACGAAACAAGGCGCTCAATGCCTATAAAGAAATTACCCGAACGCAAATGTGATTTAATCTTTTCACATGCGCCATTCTAATAAATCAAAAAAAATCCTTGCCCTTTTCCTCGTTCTCATGTTCGGTTTCGTCATTTTTTTGGCGGTAATGCTCTACACCGCTTTACATGACCGAGCTCTTCCTTCTATTTATTCCGAAGATTCTTCCAAAGCACAACGAGGGACAATCATCACGGCAGATGGCTATCATATCGCTACAACCCAAAAATTGTATAAAGCGGTCGTCAATACGCGTAACATAGACCCCGATAAACTGGAACTTTTTGTTCAGCTTTTCAGTATCTACAGCGGCATGGACGCGGGTGATATCCGAGAGCGTCTCCGTACCCGCAAAGGGACCGTAACACTGAGCTATCACATCAGTCCCAAAGAGGCGATGTATCTTAAAACGCTCGCGTTTGAATTACGCCGTCTTGGGGTATTTATCGAATACGAAACCTCCGGAGGGGATCGTATTTTGCAGGGATTGAGTGTTTTAGAGAGCGGTGAAGCACGACAATATCCTTACGGAAAACTGCTTACACCGCTTTTAGGGTATCCTCGTAAAATGGAAGAAGATGGATATACCCGTATTTACGGGATTAAAGGGTTGGAGAAGTTCTTTGATGAAGAGCTTAATCCTCAGCAAAACAGAACTCAAAAAGCACTTCGCGATGTCAACGGCTATCTCATTTTAAACAAACAAAGTGACTTTAAACGCCAAATAAACGGCCTTACTGTTAAACTTAATATCCCTATTCTACTTCAATCGAGAGCCGAAATCATTGTCGATAAACATAAAGAAAAATTGCAAGCCGATGAGATCATTGCCACCGTCATGGATTCAAAAAGCGGAAAAATTATCGCTCTTGCGAGTTCAAATCGGTTTGATCCAACCCATATCCGTACCGAAGACTACCCCTCGTTGAATACCAATGCAATTGAATACAGTTATGAGCCCGGGTCGGTTATTAAGCCGATTATTTTTTCGATTATGCTCGATAAAGGGCTTATTAACCCCTACGATATGGTCAACGGGCACAATGGACGTTTTACCATGGGGACAAAAACCATCGTGGATGAGCACCCTTTTAATATGATCAGTGCCGAAGATGTCCTCGTCTACTCATCCAATATCGGTATTGCCCAATTGGCCCAAAAACTTACCGGAAAAGAGTACACCGAGGGGCTGGAGCGGTTTGGATTCACCCACTTCAGCGGTATCGATTTACCGTACGAAAAACGGGGATCCATCCCAAGCTCAGCCCAGCTGAATAACTATCTCTATAAAGCGATTACCGCCTACGGATACGGTATGCGCGCCAATGCAATGCAGCTCGTCAAAGCCTTTAATGTCTTCAATAATGGAGGAAAATTGGTCAATCCGATGGTTGTCGAAGCCCTTTATGATGATAACGGTCGTACTATCCCGATGCAGGTGCAAGCTCCTATACAAGTTATCGCTCCCGCTACTGCAGAGAGAATGAAGCAAATTCTCATTAAAACGGTCAATGTGGGAACGGGAACGATAGCCAGAACTCCGGGGCTGGAAGTGGGAGGAAAAACAGGAACGGCGCATATCGCCAAAAACGGCGGATACAGTAACAGCTATCACACCTCTTTTATCGGATTTGCCAATGATGCCAAACACAACTATACGATCGGCATCACCGTTATCAATCCGCGTACGGTCTATTTTGCTTCAATTACCGCTGTCCCGGTTTTTAAAGAGATTATTGATCTGATGGTCGATGAAAAATATCTCACTCCCGATCCTGCGGCAGCCGCAGCAGCCGCACCTGTTCAAGTAGCCCCTGTTAATAGCCTTTAAGCGCTTTTTGGACTACTTTTGTAGCCTCTTTTTCAAAAGGGTATTTTTTCTGAACTCCCCATATCTCGAGAACTGCTTCTCCCTTAACAAATAGTTTTCGCTTTGATTCTAAAATGCCGATTATCCGACTTGAATTGAGTTGTTTCATTGCTATACGAAACTCCAATGGAAGGAGCTTTTCTGCCCCTGATGCTACTACGAGGGGTTTTGTCAAATTTGTTTTCGCTTCACCCTCACTAATAACCCCTTTTTCATCGCTCAATGCATAGGTCAAAGAGATAATCTTAATATCACTATGCCATTTGTTAATAATTTTCAAATCGGTACCTAAACGAATTTGATCATTCTCGGACGGCAACCCCAATAATGCCAATACCCCGACTATAGCTTCAGCTTTGGAACTTTCCAAGCGCAGATTGCCTTGCGGTTCAATAATAATATCTTTTCCCATTTTCGGAGTACATCCTCCGATCAAAAGAGCGGCTAAAATTAATACAAGAAGTTTCATATTACATCCACACATTATCAATTAAACGTGTTGTTCCCACACGTGCGGCAACCAATACGATGGTATCGCCGATTGCCACCTGATCGAGTGATTGAAACGCTCGATTAACGATCGCAACATACTCAACATCCAATGGAGCGAGAATACTCTCCATAGCGGCTTTAATTTCTGCACATTTGAGGTTTCCCTGCATCACCATTTTCGTAGCGTGTTTCAGTGCAGCAGAGAGTTTCAACGCCTCTTGACGCTCGAAAGAATTCAGGTAAACATTACGCGACGAGAGGGCCAATCCGTCTGATTCGCGTACCGTGTCCATCGGAACAATCTCGATATCCATAAAAAAATTATGGACCATTTGGGTGATAAGTGCCAACTGTTGCGCATCTTTTTTCCCGAAATAAGCCCGTGTGGGACGGACAATATTAAAAAGTTTCATTACTACCGTCAATACTCCGTCAAAATGACCGGGACGGGAAGCACCTTCGAGGATAAATCCTCTCACATCGGGAGCGCAAATACGTACCTCATCCTCACCGTACATCGCATTCACATCGGGGTAAAAAAGGATATCGACACCGCTAAGCTCACAGATTTTAAAATCGGCCTCTTCGCGGCGGGGGTATTTGCTTAAATCCTCCCCCGGCAAAAACTGTGTCGGGTTGACAAAAATAGAGACTACAACCGTACCATTCTCTTTACGCGCCGCATCAATTAGGGTACGATGCCCGATATGAAGTGCCCCCATTGTGGGAACAAACCCGACCGACCCGCTTTTAGTTTGAAGCGCAACTTGAAGTTCTTGCCGTGAGCGTGCGATAATCATTGTTTTAGCCTCTATAGAATATAATTGGCATTATAATATATTAGAGGATATTCCCTTACTATGGATCATTACGAATATACCGAATTACTTAAAACCTTGACGATTAAAATGCAAAACGTCACCGATGTTGTCCGTCCGCAAGAGATTTCCGCCCGTTTGAGCGAAATTGAGGCATTAGAAAATTCTGACGGTTTTTGGAACGATGCCGCTGCAGCTGGAGTTATCCAAAAAGAGAAAACTCAGCTAGAGCGCCGTTTGGCAAAATATTCCAAAACATTCAATACCCTCGGTGATGCCGTCGATTTGTATGAAATGGCTAAAGAAGAGGGAGACGAAGAGACCATCGAGTCTCTTTTCGCCGATGCGGGGGCATTGGAGAACAATGTCAAATCGATGGAAGTAGAAGTACTTTTATCGGGTGAACACGACAGCCATAACGCCATCGTCACTATCCATCCCGGAGCTGGGGGAACGGAATCTCAAGACTGGGCTTCGATGCTGTTACGTATGTATACCCGCTGGGCGGAACGACGTGACTTTACCGTAGAGATGCTCGACTACCAGGCGGGGGAAGAAGCAGGGATCAAAGATGCCGCCCTCCTGATCAAAGGGGTCAACGTTTACGGCTACCTAAAAAATGAAAACGGAATCCACCGCCTTGTTCGTATCAGCCCGTACGACTCTGCGGCTAAACGTCATACCAGTTTCACCTCCGTTATGGTCTCTCCGGAACTCGACGATGATATCGATATCGAGATCGAAGACCGTGATATCCGAATCGATACCTACCGCGCATCGGGTGCAGGGGGACAACACGTTAACAAAACCGAATCGGCGATCCGTATCACCCATATTCCGACCGGCATCGTCGTACAGTGTCAAAATGACCGCTCTCAGCACAAAAACAAAGCAACCGCCTTCAAAATGCTTAAATCCCGCCTCTACGAACTTGAGATGGAGAAAAAACAAGCGGCCGTAGACGGTATCGAAAAAAGTGAAAACGGATGGGGACACCAAATCCGCTCTTACGTATTGGCACCTTATCAGCAAGTCAAAGATACCCGTTCAGGAATCCCTTACTCGAACATCAGCAATATTCTCGATGGAGATATTGATGAGATGATCGAAGGGGTCCTTATTTCCCTTAGCCGCAAAGATGACGACGCATAATAAAGGGACCCTCCTAAAAGAGTGCGCCCTCCATGAGCCGTGCTCGTATATTGCGGGGAATACCCAAAGTATCCACTACAAAGTCATTCAAGAGTGCACTAAAGAGCAATGTGAAGCATTAATTTTGCGAGGATGGCGGCGTTTCGGATCGATGTATTTTCGTCCAATCTGCCAGGAGTGTCGCAAGTGCGAAAGCCTTAAAATTGATGTTGATCGTTATAGCTTCCGAAAATCAGACCGCCGAATTTTACGTAAAAACTCCCATCTTACCACGATTATACGCCAACCATCCCTTACCCGTGAACACTTGAACCTATTTGAACGATACCACCTTTACAAACACCATACACGCGAGTGGGATGCCCCGAAATCAGATCCTAAAAACTACTATGCCTCTTTTGTCCAAGGACATGGTGATTTTGGATTTGAAGTTCTCTATTTCGAGGGGGAAAAGCTCATCGCCGTCGATCTCATCGATATCCTAGAAGAGGGAATCAGCGCACTCTATTGTTATTATGATCCCGACTATAACCATCAATCTCTCGGACGCTATACATTGTTGCAACAAATCGAATTTGCACGCCGTTTAGGACTCAAATGGATTTATCTGGGCTACTACGTCGAGGGGTGCCAAAGTCTGGAATACAAAGCAAGCTATTCCCCCTCCTTGGAACTCAAGGGGAGGCCCGAGGAGGATGAAATACCGATTTGGGAAGAGATACATGAAAACAATCCGCTTTAACTCTATCCCTGTTTCCCCATCGAAAGTAATCTGTAAACATTCTTCTTTAAAAATTCTCTTTCTTATCCCGCATAAGTTCTTCTAGATTATCAGGGATGGCTGTTATCTCTATTATTTTCATTTCAACCCCCTCGTTGTTCAAAGGAGAATCTAATAGTAATTCATTCAGATTACCCTCATAATCGGCAATCACAAAACGATCACCCCATACTCTGAATAAAAGATAATCCGGGAATTTCTGCGATAGATAGTCAGCAAAGCGGAAAATCAACTCATTACCTTTTTCCCATCCGTATGCTTTATTGTAGCGGTGAAAATCGATCAATGATATAATCCAAACCTTACTCGGTTTAGGGTGACGGGAACGGCCGTTTATCGCCATCGTAAAATAATCTTCGTTATACAATCTCGTCAATCTGTCTTTGAAAAAATAGCTCAATCGTTCCTCTTCAAGAGGGGTATTCCCTATTTGATTGATCGTTATATCTACGTTAACATCCGCCAGCACCTTTATAGCGGCATTAACAACTGCGGGATGGTACCACGTTCCACTAAGCTCACTCAGTTCGATCAACGATTCCTTTAGCTCTTTGCGAGGTTTATAAATACGGTTGGTCGTCATTGCGTCAAACGAATCGGCAACCGCCATAATGTGTCCAAGAAGAGAAATTTCTCCCCCTTTTTTACCGTACGGATATCCGCTTCCGTCATAGCGCTCATGATGATCGATCATAATATCCGCTAACTCTTGATACAAATGGACGTTTGAGAGGACTTCATACCCTGCTTTTGCATGTTCTTTGATCAGTTCATACTCGAGTTTAGTCAGCTTGCCCGGTTTCAGTAAAATAGAATCGGGGGTTACGACTTTCCCAATGTCATGCAATTTTGCAGACTCTACTAATTTTTTGATCTCCTTCTCGGGCAATTCCATCTCCCTGGCTATCAGCTCTGCGTAATGAGCTACCCTTACCGTATGCCCCGCCGTATACGTGTCACGCTGCTCAATCATATTCACCATAGCATCAATAAAACTCTCATAACTTTTCAGCCGTTCATCATGCAGTGCATTAATGTGTTGTTGTTGCGTAAACGAATGCAATGCAAAACCGATATCTCCGGAGAGTTCTTCGATCATTTTTTGCTCTTCAACATTAAACCCACCTTCACGCCCCGTACAGATGGTCAACACACCGATAACCTCATCGCTGAATGTACTTCTTCTCAACGGAAGAGCATAAATTCCTTTAATACCGTATGTATGAGCATTCTCTCTGCACTCTTGGCTCATCATCCCATCATTCATATCGGTATACATCAGATTTTTTTTCTCTTCATACGCCTTTTGCTCAATAAGAGTAATGTTTTTATCCTCTCCCGCACCGTAAACAGCAGCGACTACAAGTTCTCCCTCTTTGACCAGCGAAATTTTTGCCCGTTTAAACGATTCATTGGAACTAAGACAGAGGGTTGCCTTATCTATAAGCTCATCAATAGAACGGGTGGTAATGAGCATCTGGTTGACATCGGCTACCGTACGCAAAATACTCTTGAGATATTTTTCGTTCAGATAAGCCTCTTCGAGTTTTATACTTTCGTTATAAAGATACTCTGTTTTTTCTCGTATTTTCTCTTCCAAAGAGCTGTTAAGGAGTTCCAGTTCTTCTTGGGTATCGCGTAATTTTAAATTGATCCTTCCGATATACACCGAGATAAGCATTGAAAGCAATAAAACCAATGTAGCCAAAACTAAATATTGCCAATATCGCTCCATAAAATAGATAAAAGCATCTTCTCTGATATTCCTATACGGACCCATTTCGAGTTCTTTAAGACACTCATGGATGCTTTGATAATCTAACGGTATTGTCCATCCAAGACTTTTTGATGATTGTGCGGCTTGCGACTGCTCATCCATTGAGATCAGAGCCACTGCTACTTTTTCAGCTAAAAAGTTTGCGGTATGATTGGTCGTAGCTATCGGCCATTCGGGATAAAGTCTCGTACTGACTTGATAAAAGAAGTCTGGATAATTTTTTTGTTCGAGTATGGTGAAATCGTTTAAATCAATTTTCCCCTCCGCTGCCATACGCTCCAGCGTATCGGTACGAACCGTTCCGGCATCCGCTTTGCCGTCGAGTACTGCAAAAACAACCGATTCATGGGTACCGTAAAAAGTTGTTTTTAAATCATCCGAATGTATCCCTTTCTCCTTTAATTCCCTCAGTGCCATCATCCAACCACCGAAAGACTCCTCATTCACCGCCGCAAATTTTTTATTTTTTAAATCTTTCACATTTTGTATTTTCGTGTTCGATGTACGCTTAAAAATGACACCTCCGAACACCGTTTGAGCTTTTCCATTAAAACCCCTATTTTTAAGGGTTGCAATCCTAGAAATTCCATAGCGATTTTCTAAATCTACATAGTAAGCTGAGTTGGTTATGACAAAATCTATCTTTTTATCTCGTAAATAAGGGGGGAACTCTTCAAATCGAAGAGGGATAATGTGAAAATCGTATTCAGGAATTTTAGTATTTAGATATTCAGCTGTCGCATCCCATGTCATATGGGTTGATTCATAGTTTTTATGAGCCAATACTCCAATCTCTACCCTATCTTTTGCATTCAACGAAGATGAAAATAGAAGAAAAAGCAGTAATGAAAAAAATGCACCGATTAATTTATTCATCTCTCAATTATAGCGCACCGTAAAAATATTTCTTCTTTTTTTTGTTAATAATATTTTTTATTACTACACAAGGAATAACTACCGTATAATTGACTCAAATAGATTGAAGGGGTTTATTATGACAATTACATTACCTCCGCTTCCCTATGCAGAGAATGAATTAGAACCTTACATTAGCGCACAAACACTCGAATACCATTACGGCAAACACCACAATGCCTATGTGGTCAATCTCAACAACTTGATCAAAGATACCAAACTTGAAACAAAATCATTGGAACTGATCGTTCTTTTAACCACAGATGATCCAGCAAAAACCGCCATCTTTAATAATGCGGCACAAGTGTGGAATCACACCTTTTATTGGAATTCTCTGACTCCAAAAGGAGGTGGCCTTCCTAACGGAGCGATAGCATCCAAAATAAATAGTGATTTCGGAAGCTATGAAAATTTTGCCAGACTCTTCAAAGAAGCGGCATTGGGACAATTCGGCAGCGGATGGGCTTGGCTGGTACTAAAAGACGGGATATTAAGTATCATGAAAACTTCCAATGCCGATACTCCGATTGCTCACGGGATTATCCCCTTACTCTGTATCGACGTATGGGAACACGCCTATTATCTCGATTACAAAAACGGCCGAGCGGAGTATGTTGATAACGTGATAAATCATTTGATAAATTGGGAATTTGCGAATAAAAATTTAGAAGAATAAATTGAGGAAATGCCCCGAAGGGCAAGAGGAGAGAGGATCTCTTAGCTGTTACGCTTTTTGATAATCTCTTCGGCAACGTTGCGTGGAACTTCTTCGTAGTGATCGAATTCCATAGAGTAACTTGCACGTCCTTGTGTTGCTGAACGAAGGTCAGTTGAGTAACCGAACATTTCAGACAATGGTACGAACGCGTCAACAATTTTGTTACCTGAACGGTCACCCATGTTGTTAACTTGTCCGCGACGACGGTTAAGGTCACCGATAACGTCACCCATGAAATTCTCAGGAACTTCAACTTCAACTTTCATCATAGGCTCA
Source organism: Sulfurimonadaceae bacterium (assembly GCA_963845295.1). Lineage (GTDB taxonomy): Bacteria > Campylobacterota > Campylobacteria > Campylobacterales > Sulfurimonadaceae > Sulfuricurvum. Next base: position 41,950 of record CAWJRP010000016.1, read on the forward strand.
AGGATAGCTGGGTTCGCTTTACGTGCACCCTCTTTGAATCCCATAGATGCAGCGAGTTTAAACGCCATCTCATTCGAGTCAACCTCATGGTATGAACCATCATACAATGCAACTTCGATATCTTCGATCGGATAACCCGCGAGAACACCTTTTTGCATTGCTTCTTTACACCCTTTTTCAACAGCAGGAACGTACTCTTTTGGAATAACCCCACCTTTGATTTCGTTGTGGAAGATATAACCCGTTCCAGGTACGCCCGGCTTGATACGGAGATATACGTGACCGAATTGTCCGCGTCCACCTGATTGTTTCGCGTATTTGTACTCTTGGTTAACTTCTGAACGGATAGACTCACGGTATGCAACCTGAGGAGCACCGACTTCAGCTTCAACTTTAAACTCACGGAACATACGGTCAACAAGGATTTCAAGGTGAAGCTCACCCATACCGCTGATGATCGTTTGACCTGTCTCTTCGTCTGTGTGAACACGGAAAGATGGATCTTCCGCAGCCAATTTTGCAAGAGCGATACCCATTTTTTCTTGGTCCACTTTTGTTTTAGGCTCAACTGCAACCGAGATAACCGGCTCAGGGAAGTGCATACGCTCTAGTACTAGACGTTCGCGCTCATCACACAAAGTATCCCCGGTAGTTGTGTCTTTAAGACCTACAACCGCTCCGATTTCACCCGCATAAAGAGATTTGATCTCTTCACGTTTGTTAGCGTGCATTTTAACGATACGTCCGATACGCTCTTTTTTACCTTTAATGGTATTGTAAGCATACGTACCTGACTCAAGAACACCACGGTAAACACGTACGAATGTAAGTTGTCCAACGAATGGGTCAGTCATGATTTTAAATGCAAGACCTGCGAATGGAGCATCGTCCGTTGATTCAACATCAACTTCAACCTCTTCATCATCTTCCATAGTCCCTTTGATAGCCGCAACTTCCAAAGGTGATGGTAGGTAATCAACAACCGCGTCAAGAAGAGTTTGTACCCCTTTGTTTTTAAACGCAGTACCGCATGTCATAGGGATAATTTCCATTTTAAGACATCCGGCTTTAATCCCGCGCATGATCTCTTCGTTGCTAAGTTCACCCTCTTCGAAGAATTTCTCCATCAAAGAATCGTCACCCTCAGCAGCCGCTTCCATCATCTGTGCACGGTATTTATTGGAAATTTCTACCATATCAGCAGGAATTTCTGCTTCATGATAGTTTGAACCCATAGCCGCATCTTCATCCCAAAGGATAGCTTTCATTTTAACGAGATCGACGATCCCTTTAAATTGATCTTCAGCACCGATAGGGAGTTGAATTGCGATTGGATTCGCTTTAAGACGTGCACGGATTTGCTCTTCTACGTTGTAGAAATCAGCTCCCGTACGGTCCATTTTGTTTACGAAAACCATACGAGGAACCCCGTAACGGTTTGCTTGACGCCATACTGTTTCAGATTGTGGTTGAACCCCACCAACTGCACAGAATACCGCTACAGCACCATCAAGTACACGCATAGAACGCTCAACTTCAATGGTGAAGTCAACGTGGCCCGGAGTGTCAATAATGTTAATTTGTTTGCCGCTCCACTCACAAGTTGTCGCCGCAGAGGTAATGGTAATACCACGCTCTTGCTCTTGCTCCATCCAGTCCATAGTTGCAGCACCTTCGTGAACTTCACCGATTTTGTGTGATACACCGGTGTAGAACAAGATACGCTCAGTTGTTGTCGTTTTACCCGCGTCGATGTGAGCGGCGATACCGATGTTTCTTACGTCTTCAAGTTTATGGGATCTTGCCATGATAATAGCCCTTAATAGAGTTTATAGTGGATAGGAAAATGATAACCCGAGCGGGTTATCATAGGGTTACGAATATCTTACCAGCGATAATGAGCGAACGCTTTATTCGCTTCAGCCATTTTGTAAGTATCTTCTTTACGTTTGAATGCTGTACCTTTGTCGTTTGCAGCATCTGATAACTCATTTGCCAAACGCTCTGCCATAGTGCGCTCGTTACGTTTGCGTGCCGCATCGGTTAACCAGCGGATAGCAAGAGAAAGTTGGCGTACAGGACGAACTTCTACTGGAACTTGGTAGGTCGCTCCACCCACACGGCGGCTTTTAACTTCAATAACTGGTTTGATATTATCAATCGCAGCGTTAAATACTTCGATACCTGTTTTTTCACCACGTGAACCCATGATGTCCAAAGCACCGTACATAATTTTTTCAGCGGTACTTTTTTTACCGTCCCACATAATTTTGTTGATGAACTTTGTCAAAATTTTTGAACCGTGAACCGGGTCAGGCATAATTTCGCGAACGGGCGCTTTTCTTCTTCTCATAATGTTTCCTTCAATGTTTTGTTCATTTACTCAAAATAGGGTCATCAAAAACCCAATCTTGTCAGACTAATTGATTATTTTTTAGCCTTAGCTTTTTTCGTTCCGTATTTAGAACGAGATACTTTACGGTCTTTAACACCCGCAGTATCAAGAGCACCACGTACGATATGGTATTTTACCCCTGGTAAGTCTTTTACACGACCACCACGAACAAGAACGATCGAGTGCTCTTGCAAGTTGTGACCCTCACCACCGATATAACTAATAACCTCAAACCCTGAAGTCAAACGAACTTTAGCAACTTTACGAAGCGCCGAGTTCGGTTTTTTAGGGGTTGTAGTATACACACGAGTACATACACCACGACGTTGTGGGCATGACACCAAAGCGGGTGATTTTGATTTTTTCACTACCGCTTGTCGCTCTTTACGAATAAGTTGGTTGATTGTTGGCACACAATCTCCTTTGTTGAAATGTTCCAGTAGAATATTTAATCTCCTCGAGACGAGGGACTAATAAACGCGCAATAATAGCTAATTTTTGATTAATTTGAGCTTATTTTAAGGAAGTTGTAAGAGAGTTTTGTCATTCCCGTGTATAGAGGGAATCGAGTGTAATTTTAGCGAGCACTTGCCATTTCAATCAGTTCTTTATCTTTAAATAAAAGTGCATTGACGATTTGGCTCATATTGGTTTTTTGTTCTTTCGCTAGTTTAGCAATAAAATTTTCCACTTCAGGCTCGAGATAAACAGGTATATTAAAGCGTGCATTCTCATTATAGAACTTTCCGCGAACACCTTTTGAAAAATCATACTCTTTTTTCATCTCATTGCTCCTCATATATTTTTTGTTCATTTTTCGTTGCTTTTCTTGCACTTATAATTCGTATATTACAATTATTTTCATCAATGCTGATAAAAGTATGGACAACAACCAATGTCCTTGTTTCATAATCCATACCTATCGTCACCCAGCGATCTTCGCTCTCACTGTGCTCATCATCATAGATCGAAATGGCATTCTTGTCTTTGAATACAGATACCGCACGATCAAAATCAATCTTGTGTTTGACACTATTGGTTTTGGCTTTATTGGGATCCCATTCAAAATTATAGTTCAAAACCTCTCCGATTCAAGAGCTTAACATGATTTTATCTTCGCATTATTATAGCACACTCGTCATCCCGTGCCACGACACGGGATCCATCATTTGAGAATTAATTCAGTCCGTCCACATTAAAGGTGTTTGTTATGTACAAACTACTTTACAGCATTCAATAATGCAGGTTGTCCAAACTCAATGAGCTTGGCATTTGATTTTTTGAAATACATTTTCCAAAATTCCTGCAAAGCATTCATCGTTTTTGGATCCCGATATGAATCAGCTGCAACATTGCTTGTGGTAGGAACAATGCCGGCACCCAAGACATAAATATTGGCTCCACCAAAATCAGCAAACATTTTATTCGCTTCAACTATTTTCAGTTCAGAGGCAGGATCAATTTTTTTGACCCCGTTCTTGTAGTAAAAGCTTGTTATAGAAGAATTTTCCAGCATATCTGAAACAATAAAAACAGTTTTTTGTTTGGCTGTTGACGTTTTCACAGTGTTTTTCGCAAGCTCTTGAAGACTTTTAAGAATGTCCGAACGAACAATCGTATTCGTCGTCGCACCGAACGTTTGAGTGATAGAATCATCAAGCGTATTCTTCGCATAACCTACTTGGGCTTTCATACACTTATCATACCCTTGTAATAGTTTTTTAGGGGTATTGTTTCGAAGATCATCTTTCAATGGCCAGTCAAGCTGTGCTGAGTTCACAACACTGGCATAATTACCTTGAACGAATGCAGAGAATTTCGCAACCGTAAAAGCATTCCCATAATTAATATTTGCAACACTGTTTTGAATCACCGATTGTTTCAGTTCCTCATCCAAAGCCGTCGTTTGATCAATGAATACAAAATAGATTGTGAAATTGTTTGTGAATATAATTGAAAAAATAAAGATAGATTCCGTATCAAGTACGGAATGACGGGAGGGTTAAAATTTTATAACCCTATCTCCCTCATCGCCGCTTTTTGTAAAAATGCCGAACGGCTCAAATGCAACGGTTCGATATAGCTGTCGATTTTTTTTACCAAATTCTCAGGCATTGAAATATTAATCCTTAAGCTTTTTTCATTGGTATGCGGTTCAGGTATGTAATCCCCCTGCGCAAGAGAAACTTCGATAAAAGCCGAAAAAGCGTTTTGAGCTGATTCTATCGCTTCAATCGCACTCTCTCCATCACCCATCACCCCTTTAAAATCTTTGTAATAGGCAAACCACCCATCCCCATCTTCGGGACTCACTTTTTTAATAACTATCTCATAATCAAGATTTATATAATAGGCTAAATTTTTCATTTAGATTCTCCCAAAATTTCTAATACGTGTTTGACATAAACCGCTTTTATAGGCTTATGGTACGGGATGACAATACTTGCCTTATTTTCTTTGCGAAAAACGTAGTGACTGCCGCCACTATTGTGGCAAACATACCCAGCATCTTCTAAAACTTTCCGAATATCCTCAAAGGGGACATTTTTGGGATTATTTTTCATCGCTTGAATCAATTTATCTTTTTTGCTCATCCCAGCCTCTCTATACACAATCTTACACAACAAATTATTAAATGGAAATTATAAATATTTGATAATTAGTATAGTGATTTTAAATAGGAGATTAGAATATATGACAGATTGAAAAATTAGAGGGTATTAATTAAAAGATGGATTCCCCTGTCAGGGGAATGAGGAGAAGAGGAGACCTTAGTCTCCGAAGACCATGTTAAAGTCTTTATAGATACCGGTACCGACCGGGATCGTACGACCGATGATGACGTTCTCTTTCAAGTCAGTCAAGTCATCGATTTTCGCCGATACAGCCGCTTCAGTCAAGACTTTTGTGGTGTCTTGGAACGATGCCGCCGAGATGATCGAGTCAGCACTAACCGCAGCGCGGGTAATACCTACAAGATACGGTTCAGCGATTGCCGGCTCACCGCCAAGGCGAAGAATTTTTTCATTCTCCACTTTGAACTGTGCTTTAGAAACAACATCGCCCTCGATGAACTTAGTGTCACCTGAGCGGAGAATTTTGATCTGACGTAACATCTGAGTAAAGATAACTTCGATGTGTTTATCAGCGATATTAACCCCTTGACGACGGTAAACTTGTTGTACTTCGCTGACAAGGTAGTTATACAACGCTTTAACACCCAAGATTCTCAAAATCTCATGTGAGCTGATAATACCGTCAGTCAAACGTTCACCGGCGTGAACGAACTCACCCGGATGAACCATTGCAACAAGGTTTTTATCAACAAAATACTCTTTAACCATTCCGTTATCCGAAGTGATCAAGATGCGTTCTTTACCACGAAGCGGTTTACCGAAGCTGACAACCCCGTCAAGTTCTGCGATAAGAGCGATCTCTTTAGGTTTACGTGCTTCGAAAAGCTCAGAAACCCGTGGAAGACCCCCGGTGATATCGCGTGATTTTTGAAGCGCTTTCGGCGTTCTTGCCAAGATATCGGCAACTTTAACTTCCGAACGGTCTTGTGCAAAAATTGCTGTTTTTGGTTCAACCGCATAGCGGATAACTGAACCGTCGTTTGCTGCAAGGACGATTGCCGGTTTGAATTCCGGCGCAACGTATTCGTTGATCATCAAACGGGTTTTTCCGGTCAATTCATCAAACTGCTCAGACGCGGTGACTCCAGGGATAATATCTTCAAACGTGATAACACCATCAGTTTCAGAGATGATCGGATTAGAATATGGATCCCACTCAGCGATAACGATTGATTCTTCTTTAACCGGTTTTGCAATGATTGAATCTGCTTTTACCGCTTCATTATCATTGATTTCGATTACAGAACCACGAGCGATGTAGTGACGAATCGCTTCACGATCTTCACTGTCAGCTACAACTGCGAAGAGACCTTTCTCTTCTACGCCGTATCCTTTAGTAATCTCGTGGTGACGCTCAAGGTAATCGCCTTTGAGAAGGTAGTATTTAACAACCCCTTTCTCTTTAGCCAAAATCTTTTGAGTAATCGGAGCACCGTCTTTAACTTGAATCTCAGAAGCGTATGGAATACGATTCGGTACGTTCCATCCGTCTTTAATCGTTTCAACGATTGACTCATCCGCTTTTACAGCTGTGCCGTTTTCATACGGAAGGTAGAATTTACCTTCGATTTTACCGCTGACACCTGCAAGTTCGTTCGGTTTTGCCACTTCATTTTTACGAAGGGTATAGCGTACGGTTTGGCTATCGCCTTTAACACTTACGATTACTTCATCATGGATCGTTTGAATCTCAACAGTTCCGTTAAACGGAGCTTTGATTTTCGGCTCAACCAACAAAATTGCAGCATTACGACGATTCGCAACAATTTGTTTACCCTCTTTTGAAAGGTAAGTTTTCATGTTGTAATAACGGATGAAACCTTCTTTGGTTGCCATAACTTGGCGCTCTTCACGAGTACTAGACGCAGTTCCCCCGACGTGGAAGGTACGAAGTGTCAACTGTGTACCAGGCTCCCCGATTGACTGAGCGGCGATAATACCGACCGCTTCACCCGGTTTAACGATTCCGCCACTTCCAAGGTTAAGACCATAACAAAGAGCACATACCCCGTTTACCGACTTACAAGTTGTCGGTGTACGGATTTGTACTGCTCGGATACCGGCTTCGATCACTTTAGAGGCTTTGATCTCATCGATCAATGTCCCCTCAGAGTATAGGATCTCGTTGGTAATCGGATCAATCGCATCTTCCGCCAATACACGACCGTAAATACGGTCTTCTAATGGCTCGATCAATTCATTACCGACAGAGATATCGGTCAATTCGATCCCCTCGTGGGTTCCGCAATCGTGCTCAACGATTTTAACGTTTTGAGCAACGTCAACAAGTTTACGAGTCAGATAACCCGCATTCGCTGTTTTAAGTGCGGTATCCGCGAGACCTTTACGAGCACCATGGGTAGAAATAAAGTACTCAAGGACGTTTAGACCCTCTTTAAAGTTCGAGATAATCGGAGTTTCAATAATTGAACCATCCGGTTTCGCCATCAAACCACGCATACCGGCTAGCTGACGGATTTGGGCCGCAGATCCACGCGCTCCCGAGTCAGCCATCATAAAGATCGAGTTAAACCCGTCTTTATCATTTTGGATCAATTCCATCATCCCGCCTGCAACGGTATTGTTAGTATCAGTCCAAACGTCAATAATTTTATTATAACGTTCTTGCTCGGTCAATAGACCCGCTTCGAACTGTTTTTGGATCTCTTTAACACGGTTTTTAGATGCAACGATCAATGCCGCTTTCATTTCAGGGATAATAATATCCGTAATAGAGATAGAAACACCCGATTTGGTCGCATATTTAAAACCAAGGTTTTTCAAGTCATCCAAGAATCCAGCTGTTACTGCAATACCGCCGTGCTTATTGACATAGTCAACCAACGCGGAGATATTTTTCTTTTTCATCACTACGTTCCAAAGCTCTGCCGGAACAAATTCCGGAAGGATCGATTGAAGAATCATACGTCCAGCAGTGGTGTGGATAACACGTCCATCTACACGAGTACGAACTTTTGCATGTAAATCAAGTGCATTGTGTTCTAGTGCAATCATAATCTCATCAACACAGCTGAACAGTTTGTTCGAACCTTTAACATCGTTTTTACCGAGTGTCAAATAGTAAAGACCCAAGACCATATCTTGTGAAGGTGTTGCAATCGCTTTACCTGATGCAGGGAGCAAGATGTTCATAGAAGAGAGCATCAATACTTTACATTCGGCAATCGCTTCAGCTGAGAGTGGAACGTGAACCGCCATTTGGTCACCGTCGAAGTCCGCATTGAAGGCGGCACAAACGAGTGGATGCAATTGGATAGCTTTACCGTCAATCAGTTTCGGGTGAAACGCTTGGATCGACAATTTGTGAAGCGTAGGTGCACGGTTAAGCATAACCGGATATCCCTCAACGATCTCAGCAAGACACTCCCAAACTTCGTTGGTTTTCTCTTCGATCATTTTTTTAGCCGCTTTAACAGTTGTCGCATACCCTTTATCTTCAAGTTTTGCGATCAAATGCGGTTTGAAAAGTTCCAACGCCATTTGTTTCGGCAATCCGCACTGATCCATTTGAAGGTTAGGCCCGACAACAATAACAGAACGTCCCGAGAAGTCAACACGTTTACCGAGAAGGTTTTGACGGAAACGCCCTTGTTTACCTTTAATGATCTCAGAAAGTGATTTGAGAGGACGTTTGTTTGCCCCTTTAACCGCGTTTGCACGACGACCGTTGTCGAACAACGCGTCAACCGCTTCTTGAAGCATACGTTTTTCATTACGTACGATAATTTCAGGAGCTTCAAGCTCGATAAGACGTTTCAAACGTTGGTTACGGTTGATAACACGGCGATAGAGGTCATTAACATCCGATACCGCGAATTTTCCGCCATCCAAACTTACCAACGGGCGAAGTTCAGGAGGAAGAACCGGTAATGCGGTTAGCATCATCCATGCAGGGTTATTGCCTGAGTTCAGGAATGACTCGATGACTTTCAAACGTTTAACGATTGTTTTACGTTTTGCTTCGGAGTTCGTTAGTGCTACTTCTTCTTTCAAAGAGGAAAAAAGATCAACGAGATCGATTTCATCAAGCAATTCACGAACCGCTGATCCACCCATCTCTGCAGTGAAACCACTGTCTCCGTAACGTTGTACGAGTGTACGGTATTGCTCTTCGTTCAATACATCGTATTTGAGAACCGCAGAAGTTTGCTCACCGTCATAGTATGCTTCACCACCGGTTTTAACGATGTATGCTTCATAATACAATACGCGCTCTAAATCTTTCATCTTAACGCCGAGGAGTGTTCCGATACGGCTTGGAAGTGAACTGACATACCAAATATGCGCTACCGGAGTAACGAGATCAATGTGTCCCATACGGGTACGGCGAACTTTAGCCGAAGTTACTTCAACACCACATTTTTCACAAATGACACCTTTGTAGCGCATTTTTTTGTATTTTCCGCACAAACATTCGTAATCACGAACCGGTCCGAAAATTTTGGCACAAAACAATCCGTCACGCTCCGGTTTAAGGGTACGGTAATTGATTGTTTCAGGTTTTTTTACTTCACCGTGACTCCAAGAGAGGATTCTCTCAGGAGACGCAAGGCGAAATTGGATTTGTTTAATATCGACTGGGCGATTCTCTTCCGTTACGGCAACCGGTACTAATTTACTCATTGTCATCCACCTCGTCAAAAATCTCAATATCAAGCGCCAATGCTTGGAGCTCTTTCGTTAATACAAACAGAGTTTCAGGAATACCGGATGCCGGTACACTTTCACCTTTCGTAATTGCTTTATACGCACGTACACGTCCGTCAACGTCGTCCGATTTAATGGTCAACATCTCTTTAAGAACCGCAGAAGCACCGTATGCTTCAAGAGCCCATACTTCCATCTCCCCGAAACGTTGTCCGCCGAATAGTGCTTTACCACCGACCGGTTGTTGTGTAACGAGAGAGTATGGTCCTGTTGAACGTGCATGAACTTTCTCATCAACCAAGTGATGAAGTTTGAGCATATACATATAACCGACGTTAACGCGCTCTTTCATTTGATCACCCGTTTTACCGTCGAACAATACCATTTTTCCATCAGCATCAAGTTTAGCCAATTCAAAGAGTTTAGCGAATTCAGCTTCAGTAACCCCTTCGAAAATAGGAGTAGCAAATTTAACCCCACGTGACCAATCTTGCGCATATCCGAGAAGGATTTGATCGTCCATAGCACCAAGCACTTTAGCCGCGTTCATCAAACCTGCAACATCCGCGAAAGAGATCATTTTAGAACGCAATTCAGAGATGAACTCTTTTTGTTTCGCTTCGAAAATATCTTGGATTTGGAAACCAAGCTCACGCCCTACCATACCAAGGTGCATCTCAAGGATCTGCCCGATATTCATACGAGAAGGAACCCCGAGCGGATTCAAACAAACGTCTACAGAACGTCCGTTTGCCATGTACGGCATGTCAACTTGAGGAACTATCGTCGAAACGATACCTTTATTCCCGTGACGTCCCGCCATTTTATCCCCGACTTTAAGCTTACGTTTCGTCGCGATATAAACTTTAACGAATTTTACGACACCGTTTGGAAGGATGTCATCTTTTTCCAAGATAGAGAGTTTTTCTTCGTGTTCGTCACGGAATTTTTTCTTCTCTTTTTGGAAGTGGTTTTTCGTTTGGTTGTATTTCTCTTGAATATCGTCGCTAAATGCTTTAACGACGTTATTCATTGCAAAACGGTTAACCTCTTTAAGATCATCCGCTTTAACGTTTTCACCCGCTTTGTACTCGTTGCCGTTGATGCTTACATCGCTGAGCAACGGATGTTTTGTGAGCAATGAAACGATGCGAAGCATCTCTTCTTTATCGATCATCAAAAGACGATCGTAATGTTCGCGCTCGAGTTCATCACGCTCTTGTTTTTCGAGTTCAAGGGTACGAGGATCTTTGTCATATCCTTTTTTGGTGAACACTTTAACGTCAACAATAACACCTTCCATACTTGGAGTACAGTAGAGTGATTTATTAACAACGTGACCCGCTTTTTCACCGAAGATAGCACGTAATAGGCGCTCTTCAGGAGTCGGTTTCACTTCACCTTTCGGAGAAACTTTACCGACGAGGATCATCCCACCTTTAACATACGTACCGATTTTTACGATACCGCTGTCATCAAGGTGAGAGAGTTCATCATCACGGACGTTCGGAATGTCACGAGTAATCTCTTCAACTCCGTGTTTGAGTTCACGAGCTTCTGCCTCTTTTTCATAGATATGAACTGAGGTAAATGCATCTTCGCGAATCATCCGCTCAGACATAACGATCGCATCCTCAAAGTTATAACCGTTCCACGGCATGAACGCAACAAGGGCATTGATACCGAGAGCCAATTCACCTTGATCCATGTTCGGACCATCCGCAATGATTTGACCTTTACTTACCAATTGTCCTTGTTTGACAATCGGTTTTTGCAAGAACGTCGTATTTTGATTGGTACGTAGATTTTTTTGTAACGGATAATAATCGATAAACGTTCCGTCTTCATCTTCACCCATGACGTAGATATGTTTAGAATCTACTTTCTCAACGATACCGCTACGATCAGCTTTGACACATTCCCATGAATCACGAGCAACGAGTTTTTCAACCCCTGTTCCGACCATAGGTGCTTCAGGACGCAACAACGGTACTGCTTGACGTTGCATATTCGATCCCATCAATGCGCGGTTCGCGTCATCGTGTTCCAAGAACGGAATCAAACTTGCGGCAACACCGACAACCATGTGTGGAGTCAAGTCACGAAGTTCACACTCTTTCGGTGATTTGAGGATAATCTCACCGTCTTGGCGAATTTCAACCAAATCATCAAGGAAATTACCTTTATCATCAACACGGCTAGATGCCGCAGCGATGATTTTTCCCTCTTCTTGAGTCGCTGTCAAATAAACCACTTCACTGGTTACGATTCCGTCTTTAACAACGTTATACGGAGCTTCGATGAATCCGTGCTCATTAACTTTTGAATAGGTTGCCAACGTATTGATCAAACCGATATTTTGTCCCTCAGGGGTTTCAATCGGACAGATACGGCCATAATGAGTCGGGTGAACGTCACGCACTTCAAATCCGGCACGCTCTTTAACCAAACCGCCCTCACCGAGTGCCGATAAACGACGTTTATGGGTAACTTCCGATAACGGATTCGTTTGGTCCATAAACTGAGACAATTGTCCGCCGCTGAAGAACTCCATGATAGTACTGGTAATCATTTTAGAGTTGATCAAATCGTGAGGCATCAACTCAGTGGTCGGTCCACTCATGGTTGATAGTTTATCTTTGATCGCTTTTTGCATTTTGATCAAACCGTTGTGTAACTCGTTTCCAAGCAACTCACCGATTGAACGGATACGTCGGTTACCAAGATGGTCACGATCATCAATGTGACCTTGCCCATTTTTAACTTTAACAACGTATTTAACGGTATTGATAATATCTTCATTGGTCAAAACTGTCACATACTCAGGGACATTAAGACCCAATTTATGGTTCATTTTCATACGACCGACACGTGTCAAATCATAACGTTCAGGATCAAAGAAAAGTTGGTTAACGAAAACTTTCGCTGCTTCTTTCGTTACAGGCTCACCCGGACGCATTACTTTGTAAATACGAATCGCCGCAAGATCATTTTCATCTTCGATCGTTTCTGTTTGTTTAAGCAATTTCAATGAGTCAGCATCAGCTATAAATGCGTTGATGATAGAGCTATCATGTCCTTCTGCAAGGTCATTGGCGATAACAAACTCTTTAACACCCGCTTCGATCATTTTTTTAAGTTTAGTCTCATCGAGTTGCGTCATCGTATCGAACATAACCTCACCGGTCACAGAGTCGATAATTGGCTCTGCCAAATGACGTTCAATCAATGTTTCAATCGGGTACTGAATGGCAGTAACACCCTCAGAGATCAATTTTTCCGCTTTTTTAGCTGAGAGACGTTTTCCTGCTGCAACGAGCAATTTGCCATCGCTATCAACCAAATCATATCCAAGACGTCCGGCGAATTGTTCAGGATCGAAATCCATCAAATATTTGTTCTCTTCAACACGGATTTTTTGCAACGGGTAAAACATTTTCAAAATGTCCTGTTTGCTGTATCCTAGTGCACGGAACATAATCGTAACCGGTACTTTACGGCGTTTATTAATACGCATGTAAAGAATATCTTTCGGGTCGTACTCAAAATAGAGCCATGAACCGCGGTCAGGGATAATCTGACCGGTAAAGATCATTTTACTTCCGGCAGTGGTTGATTCTTCTTCTTTGAAGATAACACCAGGAGAGCGGTGAAGCTGATTAACAACAACACGTTCTACCCCGTTAATTACGAACGATGTACGTTCTGTCATTAAAGGGATGTCACGGATAAAGATGGTTTGTTCTTTAATATCTTTTACACCGGTTTTCTCTTTAGTATTTTCATCACGGTCCCAAATCATGAGACGTGTTTTCATACGCAAAGATACAGAGTAAGTCAACCCGCGTTCCATACATTCACGTACAGTATACTTAGGGCGTCCTACTTCAGAGCCAAGATATTCAAGAGAGAGACGATTTTGTGAATCATGAATCGGGAAAACCGATTGGAATACGCGCTCAATACCGCTTTTGGTACGATCTTTCTGATCTAACATCAAAAATGATTCGTAAGAACTTTGTTGAAGTTGTAATAAATTCGGTACTTCAATTTGCTGGGGAGTTTTCGCGAAATCAACGCGTAAGCGGTTTCCGGAGTGAAGAGTGTTTAACATAGGCTACCTCAATCGAAGTTTTTGATCCCATAGGGATAAGTGCAAAGTCTATGACTCAAGCGTCCTTGAGTCTATAACGACGTATGGGCACTTTACGAAAGAGTTAAAAACTCGCTTCGTAAAGTGCCCTGTGGGAGGTGGAGGCATAAAAGCCTCCGATCAAATTTATTTGATTTCGACGGCAGCGCCAGCTTCTTCAAGCTCTTTTTTCGCTGCTTCAGCATCTTGTTTAGAGATACCTTCTTTGATAGTTGTAGGTGCACCTTCAACTGCGTCTTTAGCCTCTTTAAGACCAAGACCTGTCATCGCACGTACTACTTTAATAACGTTGATTTTTTTGTCACCACCGTCTTTCAAGATAACGTCGAATTCAGTTTTTTCTTCTTCTGCAGCAACTGCAGCAACAGCACCACCAGCAACCGCTACCGGTTGAGCAGATACTCCGAATTTTTCTTCGAATTCTTTTACAAGCTCAGAAAGCTCGAGGACAGAAAGGTTTGAGATAAACTCAAGAACGTCTTGTTTTGTAACAGCCATAATAATTCTCCTGTAAGTATTTTTTTATGCCGATATTTCTATCAGCGGGTTTTCAAAGCAGCAATTACGCCGCTTCTTCTTCTTTTTTACGCTTAAGCGCATCGAGTCCGATTGTAAAGTTGCGAACTGGTCCCATCCATACAGATGCGAGCATTCCGAGCAACTCTTCGCGTCCCGGAAGGGTTGCAAATGCACGAACTTTTTTCTCATCCGCAACTTGACCGTCGATGTAAGCTGTACGGATAACAAACTTGTCATTCGCTTTAGCAAAGTCAACTGCTGTTTTAGAAGCGGCGATAGCGTCACTTCCCCAGATGAAAATGTTAGTATCTTTAATTTCGATACCGCTCATTTCTGCATTGTTCAAAGCGATAGTCGCAAGTGTATTTTTTACAACTTGAACTTTTGAGTCTTTTTCACGTGCAACTTTACGTAGTGCTTCGAGTTCAGACACTGCTAAACCGCGATAGTCACACATAATAACTGCTGCAGAAGATTTGAACTCATTAGTTAGAGTACTAACAATCTCAGATTTCTGTGATTTATTCATAGTTTCTCCTTTCCAGACATACAACTTCAAGCGGGGCAGAAGATTTCTGATTAAGGCCTTGGCCCCCTACTGTCTTCAGTCCATAAGATATAGACAAAGTCAAGCTTTGTCAAAAGACACCTTAACGGATGTCTAATAACTCTTGTGTTTCGAATTTGATTGCAGGACTCATTGTAAGAGACAATGCTGCATTTTTGATGTAACGACCTTTTGCCGTTGATGGTTTAGCACGGTTGATAGCACCGACAAACGCTTTAA
This sequence comes from Sulfurimonadaceae bacterium, assembly GCA_963845295.1. Taxonomy (GTDB): domain Bacteria; phylum Campylobacterota; class Campylobacteria; order Campylobacterales; family Sulfurimonadaceae; genus Sulfuricurvum. The sequence goes on from CAWJRP010000016.1 coordinate 57,108, forward strand.
TGTTTTCAGCAATTTTATCAGTATCGAAACTCACTTTACCGATACCGGCATGGATATTTCCTTTTTTGTCAACACGGAAATTTACTTGTCCGCCTTTAACATTGCTAACCGCTTTTGCGATGTCAGCTGTAACAGTTCCAGTTTTAGGATTCGGCATCATCCCTTTTGGCCCGAGGATACGTCCTACTTGACCAACGAGACCCATACAATCCGGTGCAGCAACAACGATATCGAAGTTGATATTACCCGCTTTGATTTGCTCAACCAAATCATCGCTTCCGACGATATCAGCACCAGCCGCTTTAGCTTCATCAGCTTTTGCACCCTTAGCGAAAACCGCAACACGAACCACTTTTCCTGTACCGTGAGGAAGCACAACGGCACCACGGATCATTTGGTCAGCGTGACGTGGGTCAACACCAAGATTTAAAGCAATTTCAACCGTTTCGTCAAATTTTGCAGATTTAAGTTCTTTCATGAACGCAGCAGCGTCAGCTACAGAGTAGCTTTTTGTCATATCAATTTTTTCACTAAGTTGTTTATAGCGTTTTCCAGCCATTTGAATTCTCCAATATTAGAATCTGCCGCAAGGTTTAGCCTCTTTGCGGTCGAAGAGCAGTGTAGAAATTAATCTACGATATCAACACCCATTGAACGTGCAGAACCAGCGATTGTAGCAGCTGCAGCATCAATGTCATCAGTATTCATATCTTGAATTTTTTGCTTAACGATTTCCATCAATTGAGCTTTAGTGATTTTACCCACTTTGTTTTTCATCGGATTATCAGTCCCTTTTTTAAGACCAGCCGCTTTCATGATGAGAGCAGATGCCGGAGGCTGTTTTGTGATAAATGAAAACGTTTTGTCCGCATATACAGTAATAACAACAGGGAGTTTAAAACCTGCCTTATCTTTTGTACGCTCGTTGAACGCCTTACAAAATTCCATGATGTTAACACCACGTTGACCGAGTGCTGGTCCAACCGGAGGGGCTGGATTAGCAGCGCCGGCTTGTACCTGCAACTTGATGTAGCCCGTAATTTTCTTTGCCATTTGTGCTTCCTTTTTTTGAGATTAAATAATTTTTTCGACTTGGGTGTACGAGATATCTACCGGAGTACTTCGTCCGAAGATAGAAACATTGAGCTTCAACGTACCGTGTTCAAGATCGTATTCGTCAACGGTACCGGTGAAGTTCGCGAATGGACCGTCGACAATACGAACCATCTCTCCGTTGTCAAAGAATACTTTCGGTTTCGGCGCAGATCGGTTTGTCACACGATCCAAGATAACCGCAATGTCATTCTCACTGAGTGGAGTCGGTTTATTTGATTCACCAATAAATCCAGCGACACGTGGAAGGGATTGGATACGATGTTGCAAATCGATACTGAGATCCATATTGGCGAAAACATATCCTGAGTATAATGAACGCTCAGTAATTTTTTTCTTACCGTTTTTCACTTCGATAACATCTTCCGTCGGGACAATTACTTCCGTAATAACGTCTTGGAGATTGTTTTCAGCAATAATGTTTTCGATAGCCGCTTTAACACTGCGCTCGCTACCGGCATAAGTTTGAATCGAGTACCAACGATGTGCCATGTTTTTTCCTTATCTCAAAATTGCCGAAACGGTTGAAGACATAATAAGATCGACCAACGCCAAGAACAATACGACAAATGTAACCACAGCAACCACAGCGATAAACGCTTGCTTTACTTGTGGTTTTGTTGGAAAAATAACTTTTGCAAGTTCCATTTTCGCATTGTGAATAGTTTGACTGAATGTGTTTTTCATTTATTGTATCCTCTGGACATTTCCAACGAATAAAGCCCGTAAGCATCATTAGTAGAAAATGGGTGGCAGGCCAGGAGGGATTCGAACCCCCAACAATCGGATTTGGAATCCGGCGCTCTACCATTGGAACTACTGACCTAAAAAACCCTCCGAAGAGGGAACTAATGATTAAAGTTTTGCTTCTTTGTGAATCGTGTGCTCACGACAAAATTTACAAAACTTACGAACTGAGAATTTCTCAGTATGAGTTTTTTTATTTTTAGTAGTGTGATAGTTACGTCTCGTACACTTCTCACACGCTAAATGGATATTTTCACGCATGTTTTACCTTATGATTCCAACCCGAAGGTTGGGGAAAATTATGCAAGGATTTTAGAAACAACCCCAGCGCCGACAGTACGTCCACCTTCACGGATAGCGAAACGAGTACCCTCTTCCATAGCGATCGGGTGAATCAATTCAGCATTGATTTTCACGTTATCACCAGGCATAACCATTTCAGTACCTTCTTGCAAGGTGATAGCACCTGTACAGTCAGTTGTACGAACATAGAATTGTGGGCGGTAACCGTTGAAGAATGGAGTATGACGTCCACCCTCTTCTTTGCTCAATACGTAAATCTCAGCCTCAAATTTTGTGTGAGGAGTAATTGATTTAGGTTTACAAAGAACTTGACCACGCTCAACATCTTCTTTTTTCGTACCACGGAGAAGAAGACCACAGTTGTCACCCGCTTCACCCATTTCCATCTCTTTACGGAACATCTCAACACCTGTTACCGTTGTTGTTTGAGTGTCACGGATACCAACGATCTCGATAGTTTCACCGATTTTGATTGTACCACGTTCGATACGACCAGTAACAACAGTTCCACGACCAGAGATAGAGAAAACGTCCTCTACCGGCATCAAGAAATCTTTTTCTGTTTCACGGATTGGTTGTGGAATATAACGATCCACTTCCGCCATAAGCTTTTGGATTTTTGCTGACCACTCACCAAGTACACCAGTTTTTGCTTCTTCAAGTGCACGAAGAGCTGAACCAGCAACGATTGGAGTATCATCACCTGGGAAATCGTACATATCAAGAAGTTCACGAATTTCCATCTCAACGAGTTCAAGAAGTTCTTCGTCATCAACCATATCTTCTTTGTTCATGAAAACAACGATGTACGGAACACCGACTTGTTTAGAAAGAAGGATGTGCTCACGTGTTTGTGGCATTGGGCCATCCGCTGCAGATACAACAAGAATAGCTCCGTCCATTTGTGCAGCACCGGTAATCATGTTTTTAACATAGTCGGCATGCCCAGGACAGTCAACGTGTGCGTAGTGACGATTGTTTGTTTCGTACTCAACGTGTGAAGTAGCGATTGTAATACCGCGCTCACGCTCTTCTGGTGCATTATCGATTGCATCGTAATCCATCATTTTTGCGCCGTTTGTTACCGCAAGTACAGCTGTAATAGCTGCAGTTAATGTAGTTTTACCGTGGTCGACGTGACCGATTGTACCGATGTTACAATGTGGTTTTGTACGTTCAAATTTCTCTTTTGCCATAGTGTCCTCCGACTGAATGTGTAAATGAATTTGGAATTATACCAAAAAACAGCTGAAATAGCTTTCAAGCTTTCAAAAAAAATTACAATATTATTACTGGAGCTCACGAGCGGATTTGAACCGCCGACCTCTTCCTTACCAAGGAAGTGCTCTACCCCTGAGCCACGTGAGCATAAAACAATGATAAAATGTATTTTGGAAGCTTAAAAACTATTTTACGTTTTAAGGTAATGATGAAGTAGTAATTATGAAATGTATACTTCAGCTCCCAGTGGAGCGGGAAACGAGACTCGAACTCGCGACATTCAGCTTGGAAGGCTGACGCTCTAGCCAACTGAGCTATTCCCGCAGATGGTGGTGAGAGAAGGATTCGAACCTTCGAAGATAAAAATCAGCAGATTTACAGTCTGCCCTCGTTGGCCACTTGAGTATCTCACCACGGCCGTATCTGGTCTAACACTGATAAATGTAATGCGTTTCCGATTTCATTCAATGGTGCCGGCACGAGGATTTGAACCCCGGGCCTATTGATTACAAATCAATTGCTCTAGCCAACTGAGCTATGCCGGCATTGGTGAAATGGAGCCGAAATTATATACACTCTTTCATTAAATGTCAAGGAGAATCAGAAGATTGTATAAACAATCTCCCTTTTCATTTTTGTATCGACGATCTCATGTACCATTAACCCCTCAACATTCATCGCCATCAATTCTTCAATCGACATAATCTGATGCTTTGCCGCTTCTTTTAGGATGATACCTCGATACGCTTTCGCCCAGTGGCTCACTACTTTTCCCCCCTTAAGGAATTTTAGGGTGACACTCGGTTTTTTCGGGGTATAAAATTTATCGTAGTACCCTGCGCGTAAATCTAAAATTTCTTTATTCTGAACCAAATTATCCAATGCAGAAGAAAAATCCCTTTTATAATGTTTATCAGGGGCAAATATTCCGATTGAAGCACCCTGTTTGAGTTTATAATCGGGAATAGAGTCGGATGCACAGATCGGACCGAAAAGATTGGAAAAAATAATCGTATTATTATCTATATAGGATTGTGTTTCAGGTGAAAGTTTGGAATATTCAAGGTAATCATACGCTACCCCGTCGTAACGTTCAATCGCTTTCATGGTCGGAGCGGATGCAAATGAGTGCCTAAACCGTTCATACTCTTTTGTCTCTTTGATTCCAAAAAGATCATACAGTTCTTCATCACTTCCACTTTGTGTAAGTTTTTCATACTGTTCGATCACTTCGAGTCGTTTAGAATAAAGATCAGGGAATATCAAACTATTTTGATTAATGGGAGCGAGTGTTCCCCCTTCGCGCTTTCCTTCGCTCGGTGAAAAAAGGATTATCATTAATAATACGCGGCGATAATCGCATAACTGAGGAAGAACATCATGTGTGATGCCCCCTCGAAGTAGTTGGTCTCCCCTTCATCCGTCGTTTTCCATACTAAGAGAATTGTCAGAAGTAATGCACCGATTTGTAAAGGATTAAAATCGAGGGTTAGATTGATCCCCGACCAATACGCCAACATCATCAAAATCGGAACGGTCAAGATGATCGATACTGTTGAGGCTCCCATCGCGATATTAACAACCCGCTGAATCTGATCATTACGGGCGGCACGAACCGCCGTAAAAATTTCAGGTGAGACACTGATGATCGCAATCACCAAACCGGCAAGTCCGGCCGATATGCCGTGTTCACGTGCGAATAAAACTCCGTTCCCGGCAAATATCTCCGCACCGAATGCAATTACGGCAATAAATCCGAAAATGGCAATAAAATTAATCGGTGTACTCAAATGCTCAAATATATAATCGCTCGACTCGTTTTCATCTATCTCGCCATCTTCCTCTTCCTGAAGTTTACGTTTCAAACGGAAAAAGCGGCTTCGAGCCGTTGCTTTAAAAAAGTGGGTATGGGTACGTGTTTGAAAAATAAAGATGATCAGATAAAAAAGGAGTAAAACACCTGCAATCAAATGGCTTACATGCGTTAAGCTATCAATCCCACGATCGGTATGACTAAGAAGTCCCGGAACTAAAAGAGCACTGGAAGCAACAAATAAAACAGTCGTATAGGCACTCGATGTCTCTTTGTTATGTTGTTGTTGGGTAAATGCCAATCCCCCCAAGAATACGGCAAGACCGAGCAGTACATTCAAATCAACAATAACGGCAGAGATAATCCCCCCCTTGACGGTCTCTAATACTTCGGGGGAGTGACGCACTTCAAGCAAAATAACGTAAAGGAGGATAATCTCAACTGCAACCGCACTAAAGGTGAGAACAAAACTGCCATAAGGTTCTTGTAAACGCTCTGAGAGAATGTCGGCTACCTCGGCAACCGTCAGTGAAAGTGCCGCGATTCCGATCGCAGCAAACAGTGTCGAGAGTGAAGCTTCATGTTGTGCATTAAAGATAAATGCCAGTATAATCGATACAAAACCGATAAATATATCCCAATAGTCTTCAATAAAATAGCGTATCCGCCTATCCAATTCTTAGTCCTTTTTAGTTAATAATCTGAGAGAATCATACCATAATCAAGTGTAATGGTTAAATCCACCCTTTTCGTTTAAAGATATAAACAGGAAGAATAGAGGAAATAATCATCATTACTATGGAAAGTAAATAGCCGTATTGCCAGTGCAGTTCCGGTAAAAGATCAAAGTTCATCCCGTAGATACTTGCAATCAGGGTGGGAGGGAGAAAGACGACGTTTACGATCGTAAACATCTTAATAACTTTATTTTGTTCGATGCTCAATACACCGACAAAGATATTTTGGAGGTAATCTAGCCGCTCAAAATTAAAATCGGTATAGTCGATCAAAGACTTAATATCTTTAAGCATAACGGTAACATCGTGTTTGAGCGCATGTTTATATTTATTCGATTTTAAAAATGAGCTCAAAATACGCTGTTTATCATTGAGGTTTTCCCGTATTTGCGTGTTCAAATCTTCCAAAGATGAAATGCGCGCCAAGATCTCTTCATCTTCATTGGTATAGTCGGTCAAAACGTGTTTACGCAAACGGGTAATATCGCGTGCAAGCTTTTCGATGATATCGGCATCAGCATCAATACGGATATCTAAAATTTGACAAAAAATATCGTACCCCGTCTCAAAATGCTTCGGCGTTGCAAAAAATTTACGATTGAACTCATCAAACGTATAGAGGTTAGTATAACGGATAGAGATCAATAGATTATGGTAGAGAATAAACGATACGGTTTCATTGTGAGGATTTGCCTGGGATGTAACCAAAAAATAACTATTGATTTCAATTCGGTCAGATCTCTTCCCAATAGCGCGAACTGATCTCAATCTCTTCGGTCTCTTGTTTGGTCGGAAATTTAATATTAAAGGTATTTTCAATAAAAACAATTTCATCGTAAGTCGGGAGTAACATATCGATCCAAATAACTTTCTCGATGACATCTCCGTCAAGCTCTGACATAGTATCAATAAATGCTATCGCATTTTCATTACGGACATAACATTTAATCATGATCACACCTCCTTATTAAATCTGTCTTTATAACTGCATTTTTGGCAGAGCTCTTCGCTACATTCCCCTTCGGCAAATCCTTCGGTTATCGCTAAAGAGCGTTTCGATGTCAGAATTTTACCCAAATTTGTCTCGCAAAGGTTACCAAGTTCGATAATCCCCTCCCCATCCAGACAGCAAGGGACGACTCGACCGTCGGAAAGAATAGCGATTTGTTTGCTCAAACCCTGACAATATCCCTGAGTGAGCGTTTTATTCTCAAGACTCGGCCACTCGAAATAGCGATCAAAATGGAGGAAGATTTTCGATGCTAAACGAATCGATTGACGTTCGCCGCTGATACTCGAAGCTATTACCCCTTTTTCAAGTGAAAAGTGCTTTTCGAGAAGCTCAAAAAGTCTCTCGTTAAAAAGCATCTCACTGTGAAGCCTCATCCAGATTCCACACTCTTAAATTGATAAAAAACTCTTCCTCTCGGAGAAGCTTCTCATCACATAGCGCCAAAATGGGTTCCATATAGGCTTCAAAGGTTCGGAGACGCTGTTTTTATTAAAGCTGTTCAGCGAAATATTGACTTGACGAAGTGCGGAATGAAACAGAGCCTCTCGCCGAACACTGTCGAGATAAAATCCGCTGGTCGTAATCATCACTTTTAATCCGGCACTATGAGCAATATCGAGATACTCTCCTAAATTGCTCAATACCATCGGATCACCCATCACATGCAAGGCAATCTCATCGGTATAGTTTCGAAGCTGTTCCGTAACTGATTTAAAAAAGGGCAGGGGCATTGTTAGTGGTCGGTTGATTTTTCGGGGGACAAAAGCTGCACGACAAACCGCAGATATTTGTTATTTCAACATAGGCACGGCTGAATTTCATTATAATCCCTTTATGCAAACCTTAGACACCATTAACCAAACACTTACCCACTATGATGCAGTCATGCTCTATTTTAGCGCACCATCCTGCAATGTCTGCCATGCCCTAAAACCGAAACTGACCGAAGCGCTTATGGATAACTTCCCCACTTTTGTCATCGAGAGTATCGACATCTCCGAAACACCCGAAATCGCTTCACACTTTAGTGTTTTTACGATTCCGACGGTGCTCATCTTTTTTCAGGGACGAGAATTTTTACGTAAAAGCCGACACATGAGTGTCGGTGAAGTGATTGATTCTATAGAGCGTCCCTATACCCTTATGGTAGGAAACTGACAATACCTGCCGTTACGGCAACATTAAGTGATTCAACGCCTCGATACATCGGAATAGAGACACTATGGGTCGAAGCACGCATCACTACATCACTTACCCCTTCAGACTCATTCCCCAATACAAAAATAGCACGATGCGGAATCTTCAACGAATGATATATCCTCTTTGGCGTGGGACGAAAGGGTGATAATTGCCGTATCTTTAAGCCCTAAAATATCCGACAAATCTTCACAATAATAGATCGGGATTTTAAAGAGTGTCCCGGCAGACGCTTTCATCACCAAAGGAGAGAGCTTGGTACTGTTTCGTCGAGGCAATACGATCCCGTCAATCTTACTTGCCGCGGCAGAGCGGACAATCATCCCCAGATTTTGAGGGTTATTAATCCCATCCAAGTGCTAACAGACGAAAAGAGTTCGGCAAATCGGTTTCAATGACAGAAGCACTACGGTAATTTTGGCTTACAACATCAATCGCAACCCCTTGGTCCTGAGCACTATTTTTAGAGATACGGGATAATGCCTCTTTAGTGTGATATTTGATCTCCACACCGCGCATTTCGGCAAGCGCCATGATCTCATCAATCGTCTCATCGCTGCGATTACTTTTGGAAAGATGCAGTTTATGAATTTTTACCTGATCATCTCGTAGCACTTCAACCGCAACATTGCGGCCATACAGAGTAATCAACGAATCAAAGAAACGCTTTTTCTCTAAATACTCAGGAGAATCGTTCATCTATTTCCTTTGACGCGAAAGGAATACATCCCTTTCACTACGCTAGCCGCTTGGGCTGCTAAAGCTTGCCTCTGCGAGGCAGAAGTTAAATTTTTGCCGCTACTGATTCTGCGCTAAATCCGAATTTCTCAAACAATTTGTCTGCCGGCGCACTTGCTCCGAATCCGTCCATAGCTACAACGGTGTCGGCAAAGCGGTACCACTCCAGTCCTCGTGCCGCTTCAATAGCAACACGTTTCGTTCCCGGTTTGATAATCGAATCAATATAGCTTTGAGACTGCTCTAATAACAGATCAAAACACGGGACACTCACAACATTTGCTGAAACTCCGCGCGATGAAAGTAGTTCCGCAGTCTCTATCGCCAATCCAACCTCAGAGCCAGACGCCATCAATGTCACTGTCGCATCAGCACGCTCGACGAGGAGATAACCGCCGTTTTCAACATCACCGCGAACCGCAGAGGGGAGAATCGGAAGGTTTTGACGAGAACAGACAAACGCGGACGGAGAGTGTTTCATGCTGAGCGCTTTTTGCCAACTTTTAACATTTTCAGCTCCGTCTGCCGGACGATAGACATAAAAATTAGGTAACGCTCTGAACTGGCTCAGATGTTCGATCGGCTGATGGGTAGGACCGTCTTCTCCGACGCCGATACTGTCATGCGTCCAGATAAAAAAGTGTTGAATACCGCTCAATGCCGCAATACGAGCCGATGGTTTAAGATAATCGCTGAATACAAAGAAGGTTGCACTAAACGGCATAATCGGACCGTACAATGCCATTGCATTTGTTATCGACGCCATCGCATGTTCACGGATACCGAAATGGATATTTTTACCCTTCGGGAAATCGCCCATATTGGTAAGTTCAGTTTTATTGGATGGCCCGAGGTCGGCAGATCCTCCCAAAAATCCAGGAATCGCTTTCGCAATCGCATTCAAAATAATCCCGTTGGTATTACGGGTCGCATCCGCTTTTTCAAATGTCGGCCATTGAATGCGGTTGAAATCAGGATTGAGGAGCTGCTCATACGCTTCGTTTTGCTCCACCAACGGAAGCTCTTTAATGCGGTGGTTCCACTCACGCTCCGCCAAATCCCCTTTTTCGATCGCGCAACGGAAACGTTCCAACACATCCGCATTGACCGCAAACGTTGCTTCTGGATCAAATCCTGCGGCAGCCTTGGCTGTTTTGATCACGTCATGCCCCAGCGGTGCACCGTGGGCATGGTGCGACCCTTCCATTTTACCGCCCCCTTTGGCGATAACGGTGTTAGCAATAATAAGAACCGGTCGTTTGATTGTTTTCGCCTGAGTCAACGCACCGTCGATCTCGTCGAAGTTATGTCCGTCGATTTCCAAAACAGCCCAGTTTTGAGACTCGAAACGCTCTCTCATATTTTCGCTGAGGCTCAGTTCGGTAGAGCCCTCGATGGTAATACGGTTTGAATCGTAAATCAATACCAAATTATCAAGCCCCATATGACCGGCAATCGAACACGCTTCGTAACTGATCCCCTCTTCCAAGTCGCCGTCTCCGCACAGACAATAGACATTATGATCGATCAATTCGGCTGTTTCAGAATTCACTTTGTTTCCGACATACGCGGAAGCCATAGCGAAACCGACCGCATTGGCAATCCCCTGCCCCAAAGGCCCCGTCGTAATCTCAATACCCGCCGTATGATCGTATTCTGGGTGACCCGGTGTTTTAGAGTCGAGTTGACGGAAGTTTTTAAGATCATTAATCTCCAACCCGTATCCCCACAAATAATAAAGAGAATAGATCAACCCCGTCCCATGTCCGCCGGAAAATACCAAACGGTCACGATTGAGCCATTTCGGGTTTTTCGGATTGTGATTCATGTGTTCCGAGAGAACCACTGCGATATCCGCCAACCCCATCGGTGCACCAGGGTGTCCTGAATTAGCTTGTTGCACCATGTCTGCCGCTAAAAAGCGGATCGTATCTGCCATTTTTTGGCGTATTGCATTACTCATTTTTAGTCCTTGTGTCGGTTAATGTAGTGGTTGAGTGTTGGTGACAATTCACGTTGCAAATTCTCATCAAAACTCGTCATTTGTTGGATAATTTTTTCCGCTAAAGCATTCGCTTCTTCCATGGCTTTATCAAAGCCGAGCAAAGTGACAAAACTATTTTTAGCCTGATCGTTATTGGTCGTTTTCCCCGCCTGCTCATCATTTTGGGTAACGTCTAAAATATCATCTTGAATTTGGAACAGCAATCCTAAATCAATCCCGAAATCATACAGTTTTTGCGCAATATCATCACGTCCTACAATAAACGCTCCCATTTGAAGCGATGCCGCAATCAGCTTACCTGTCTTATGAATGTGGAGCATCTTCACTTGTTCCAATTTCAACCGCTGATTTTCAAAATGGCAATCAATCGCTTGACCTAATACCATCCCCTCTACTCCGCCGTTATGAGAAAGTGAACGAACCAATTTGACTATGACCCGATCTGAGAACGGGGCATTGGAGAGGACTTCAAACGCATAGGTATTGAGTGCATCCCCCGCTAAAATAGCACTCACTTCATCATATGTTTTGTGCAGCGTCGGTATCCCGCGACGCAAATCAGCGTTATCCATTGCCGGAAGGTCATCGTGGATCAAAGAGTACGTATGAAGCAATTCAATGGCAAATGCAGCATGATAAGCGCTTTGCGTTAAAAGAGGATTATAGGCTCGAACTACCCCTAAAAGGAGTGCCGGACGGAACCGTTTCCCGCCGCCGGTGAGCATTTGATGCAAAGAAGATTCATAATGGGGGTGAAAAGATGCAGCAGATGGAAGATGTGACTCTAAAAACGCTTCAAACTGCTCCATATTTATCCCACTATTTTTTAGCGAAATAGTACCACGAAGGAGCTTATATCTTCTCGATTATATCGGTGATACTATTCTCATCATCCAGTAATACAACCGTAGGTTTGTAGTTCTCAAGTTCGGCATCATTGTAGGTAGCATAGGCGACAATAATAATCTTATCACCCTTATGCACTTTACGCGCCGCTGCACCGTTGAGACAGATATCCCGTTTTCCACGCTCTCCGAGGATAATGTAGGTTGAAAAACGCTCACCATTATTAATGTTGAGGATTTCCACTTTTTGGCCTACACGCATTTTGGAAGCTTCTAAAAGCTCTTCATCAACCGTAATCGAACCGACGTAATTGAGATTAGCATCGGTTACCGTAGCGCGGTGAATTTTACTGTAAAGCATTTCGATCAACATCGTTTATCTACCCATCTGCTTCATCATATCTGCAGGAGAAATTGCATTATCCCAAAGTTCTGAGGGGATAACATACTCTTGAACCACTTCACCGCCGATAATGTGACGGTCAATAATTTCATTTATTTTCTCTTTAGTAAGCCCTGAGTACATAACATGACCCGGTTCTACGAGCATAATCGGTCCAACATTACAGCGATTCATGCACGAAGTACGAATCGGCTGAACTGTTGCAATAAGCCCTTTTTGCATTAGTGTTTGCGCCAAATGCTGAAACAAATCCTGAGTATGCGGATTAACACAACTCGGTTTTGGCATTCCCGGAGGGGAACTTTGTTCACACTTGAAAATATAAAATGCCGGTTGAGGAAGACCCATCAACTACTCCTTCAAAAATCGGTGTACTATTGCACCGTAAAATAATTACGGCATTATAGCCAAATCCTACCAGTGCATATTAAGCTCCAGTAAGCAATTTATCTATTTAAATCTCTCTTAACAACTCCCGTGCTACAACACGATCATCGAACGGCAGATGCTGATCGTAAATAATCTGTGATGTCTCATCCCCTTTGCCCAAGATCAAAACCACTTCATCACCGCTCCGCTCTTTAAGTGCTTGTGCGATTGCACTGCGGCGATTGACATCAACGACAACATTGGTTTTATCTTCTATCCCTGCGAGGATGTCTTCGATAATAGTATCCGGGTCTTCAAAACGGGGATTATCACTCGTCACATACACTTTTTTCGCATACGCACTTGCAACTTTCCCCATCATTGGGCGTTTTGTACGATCACGATCACCGCCCGCACCGAAGACCACCAGAACTTCTTTCTCTTTGAGTGCGTTCAGTACTTGTTCCATCCCATCGGGGGTATGGGCAAAATCGACGATAACAAGAGGCGATTCGCTCACCACTTCCATACGTCCGCTGACACCGCCGAAATTTTCAGCCGCATCGGCAATTTTTTCCAAACTCTCCCCGCTAACCAAATGAACCGCTGCAATTGCGGCTGTCATATTATAGAGATTAAAAAACCCGTGCAATGATGTGACAAACGGAACATGATCTTCAAAATGTTTCATCACGCCGCTCACTCCGTTATTCAACGAATAAGCGATAATTTTATAGGTTGAGGGATTTTCAACCCCATAGCTAAACGCATTTTTAATATTGAACTGCGCTTTGGGCTCATCTTTATTGATCAGTTTCTTTGTCTCATCTTGAAAAAATAGATTCTTGATTCGAGTATACTCTTCGATACTAGAATGATAATCGAGGTGATCTTGGGTGATATTGGTCAAAATTTTCAGTCCGAAAGTTATACCTGCAATCCGCTCCTGCTCGATAGCATGAGAGCTCACTTCCATAATAAAATATTCACACCCCGATGCAATCGCATAAGCCATATGACGATAGGTATTGAGTACCGTAGGGGTAGTTAATGTTTTCCCCTCGACCGGCGCATCGTTCATGAAAAAACCGCGCGTCCCCTGCATTGCCGCTTTATGACCTAAATCAAGCAAGAGTGAATAAATTGCACTCGCCGTTGTTGTTTTACCGTTGGTTCCGGTTATACCGATGACACAAAGGCGATCCAATCCGAAAAGCTTCCAACACTCATCAGGTGTGACGATTGAATGAGCACCACGCGCAAGAGCATCTTCTTTGTATTTCTCATTTTGCTTGGTAAGCAAAAATGCGCACTCATTGTGACAATCACTGGAATTTTCACTGATATAGCGATAGGGCTGACCTTCAATCTCAACTTTCAATGCTTTTACCTTTAGCAAGACGGCGTAATAAATTTCGTAGTTGACGATCATTCGGGTAGACACCTAGTGCACTTTCCAAATAACTAAGCGCCATCTCTTTATATCCGTGATCAATTAAATTATCTAAGAAGTCGACAAAGTCCTCTTTTTCGGTGATGATAACACGAGTAGAAAACATAATATTCTCAAAAATTCGGTTAAAATCATTATCATTTTCGACCAACTCTTTAAATTCCGTATACATAATACCGTCTTCATAAGCAAGGCGTTGCTTCATTGTCTCATCAAAAAGCCCTGAAAGTTGCTCCGTTGTCCCATCCATTGTCTCTAAAATTTCAGAGATAATGATATCGGCTGACTCTGCATCTTCACTTCGTAAAATTGTATAATAATCGAAAAGCGCTTCACCTGCACTCTCTCCGCCCATCGCCATATCTGACAAAATGGCTCCATTGTAAGCCTCTTTAGAATCAGGATAGTCTTTAAGTACCAAAGAGTAGTCGCGTAACGCTTCCGTATATTGCCCTGCCAAAAAATGTTCATTTGCTTGATTGAGGGCTTTGGTTAAATTAATTGTTTTCATAGTTAATCCCTCCTCTATTCACTAATATCGGCTCAATTCTCTAAAATTATAGTGAGTCGATTTGATGTTCCATACCTTGAGGCACATTAATAACAACCAGCTCAGGATGTATATCCATCCGCAATTGTCGTTCAACACCGTACTTTAATGTGTTACCACTGCTTGAACACCCAATACACGCACCTTGTAATTGTACATAAATTGTTCCATTCTTAACGGTTAAGAATGCTATGTCACCACCGTCTAATGCAAGAGAGGGACGTATTTTATCAATGACACTCCGAACGGGGTTCATCAGTTCTTCATCACTAAATGGAATCATGGGTATCATACCTTTTAAAGCTCTATTATCGTGGTATATTATAAAAAATGCTCTTTACATGCACTAATGAGAAAAGGGTAGTTTTCGAGCGAAGCTCGATTTAAGGGGGTGATAGTTTATTGAACTCGTTAAACGAGTTCAATGTACGCCATTGGTGTAGCATCACCACGACGAATACGAGTTTTAACGATACGGGTATATCCGCCGTTACGCTCAGTATATTTAGGGGCAACTTCATTAAGAAGTAATTTAGTAGCCTCTTTGTTTTGCAATACAGCAAACACAGCACGGTGTGCATTAGCATCACCAGCACGTGCAGTTGTAATCAATTTTTCAGCAAATGAACGAAGTTCTTTTGCTTTGATCAACGTAGTTTCGATTTTACCGTGTTCAATCAACGCAATGCTAAGGTTGGTCAACAAAGCTTCACGATGTGCGCTCGTTCGACCTAGCTTGCGGTATCCGTGACGATGTCTCATGAGATACTTCCTATAATGGTTTAAAGCTTATTCAGCTTCGATTTTCTTTTTGATAGCGCTGATAAGATCATCAGCCAAATCTTGTCCTACTGAATAACCGTATTCAGTGATTTTTTCTAAAATCTCTTCAAACGATTTTTTTCCAAGATTTTTAACCTCTTTCAAATCATTTTGGCTCATCATTACGATTTCACCGATATATTTGATGTTTGAACGATCCAAACAGTTGAAACTGCGGGCACTCAAACCGAGATCTTCGATACGTGCACCCAAACGTTTAAGTTCCGGATGCTCATCATTGCGCTCTGCAGTTGCAGGTGCTTTGATACTCACTTCGCTGTTGAAATACAGCCATTTGAGCGTACATAACTTCCAATGCATTTTTAAATGCATCTACCGGAGAAATTTGTCCGTCGGTTACGATATTAATAACCACTTTTTCGAAATTCGGATTGTCTTCAACAAGAACGTTTTCAATAGCGTACGTTGCGCGGCGAACCGGCGTAAAATAAGCATCCAACGCGATGTATCCATCACCCAAAACGTCTCGTACATCTTCACTCGGCGCATAACCGATTCCTTGATGAATTTTAACGCTGAAAGTCAACGTTGCATCTTCATTCAAAGTTGCCAAGAATGCATTAGGAGTTACCACTTCAACATCATCATTATCCAAATCACGTCCGTGAATTTCACAAGGGCCTGCAAAACTGTAAGTGATTTCCTTTTCTTTGAGTCCGTTTTTTAATTTAAAACGTACCCCTTTAAGGTTAATAATGAAATCCGAAATGTCTTCAAGCATACCGCGCACTGAGTCAAACTCATGCTTAGCACCCTCAATTTTAATACCGATCGGTGCGAATCCAACCGAGCTGCTTAGCAAAAAGCGGCGGATCGGATGAGCGAGTGAAACTGCAAATCCGGTTTCAAACGGATAAGCAATGATATTCGCTTCGTTCGCGCTGATTTGCTCGACGACAAACTCTTTCGGAAGAAGCGGTGATGTCTTAATTTTTTTCATGCTGAACGCCCTTTCTTTAATGATTATTTCGAGTAAAGCTCGACGATTAGACGTTCTTCAACAGGGATAACAACCTCTTCACGCTCTGGAAGACGAGTGAAAATACCGAACGCTTTATCTTGATCGATGTCAACCCATGCCGCAAGACCGGTTTGGTTGGTCAACTCAATCGCGCGAACGATTTGGTTGTTCTTTTTGCTTTTCTCGTGAATTTCCACTTTTTGACCCGGTTTTACACGGTAAGATGGAATATCAACACGTTTGCCGTCAACCAATACGTGACCGTGGTTTACCAATTGGCGAGCGAAACGACGAGTCGTTGCGAATCCCATACGATAAACAACATTGTCAAGACGTTGCTCAAGAAGCATTACCAAGTTCGTACCGGTGTTACCAGTGCGACGTTTTGCTTCACCGAACAATGAACGCATTTGTTTTTCACTCAAACCGTACATGAATTTCGCTTTTTGTTTTTCGCGAAGCTGTGTACCGTATTCAGAGATTTTTGTACGACGTTGACCGTGTTGGCCAGGTCCATACGGACGTTTATCAAGGGCACTTTTACCTGCAAGACGACGCTCACCTTTTAGTCCAAGGCTTACACCGAATCTTCTTTCGATTTTTTCTACGGGTCCTCTATATCTTGCCATTGCTAAACTCCTTAGACGCGTCGGCGCTTAGGCGCACGACATCCATTGTGTGGTAGTGGAGTAACGTCTTTCATGAAAGAGACGCGTAAACCTTCGATTGCACCAACACTTTTAACTGCTGTTTCACGGCCAGAACCTGGACCTTGAACTTTAATTCCCACTTCTTTAATTCCGTGGACCATTGCTTTTTCCATCGCTGATTCTACTGCTTGTTGCGCAGCAAACGGAGTCGATTTCTTAGAGCCTTTGAAACCAAGGGCACCAGCTGAACTCCATGCGATCATATTACCCATTTCATCGGTAACCGTTACAAGTGTATTGTTGAATGATGCCAAGATATGTACGATACCTCGTGCAATATTCTTCTTTACAATTTTTTTACGGGTTGCTTTTCTTTTTGCCATACTCTAATCCCTTACTTTGTGGCTGAGCCGACGGTTTTCTTTTTACCTTTGCGTGTACGAGCATTGGTTTTGGTTTTTTGACCACGGCATGGGAGACCTTTACGGTGACGAAGACCACGGTAAGAACCAAGATCCATCAACGCTTTGATATCCATAGCGACTTGTTTACGAAGATCACCCTCTACAGCAATACCGCTGCTTCGGATCTCTTTAGCGATTGTAGCCGCTTCATCTTCGCTGAGTTCGAATACACGCTTGTTGTAATCGAGCCCTGTAGCATCCAAAATTTTGCGTGAAGTATGTAAACCGATACCATAGATATAAGTTAATGCATACTCCAAACGTTTTTTCTTAGGTAAGTCCACACCAGCAATACGTGCCATGCTTATCCTTGTCTCTGTTTATGTTTTGGGGTTTTGCAGATTACGCGCACAATCCCTTTACGTTTGATGACTTTACAATCATCGCACATTTTCTTCACTGAAGAACGTACTTTCATCGGTAAGCTCCGTTGATTTAAATCACTTGCTTCTCGTAGGTGGAAATTGATCACACCAATACTTGTAACTACGATTGAACGCAGTTATAAACATTCAATTCTATTTGTCCGATAGGGCAAAGTGGACGCGTATAATACAGTATATAAGGTTAATTTTTTATTAAGGTAAAAAAAGGAAGGGATTTGGATTGTACTTATACAATCCGAATCATGAATGGAGTTTCGAGAACGGCATCTAAATTTTCAAGTTGAACCATCAATGCGTGAATTGAACGTTCCGTTGCCTCATGGGTTGCAAACAGCAAATGAGCGCATTCGGTTTCACTTGGGCGCTGAATCACCGCTTCAATAGAGATCGCCTCATCGGCAAAAAGGCTCGTAATTTTCGCCAAGATACCCGGTTTATCGGTTACACGGAGACGAAGATAATATTTTGAACGAATATCATCACTGTTTTTTAAGACGTAAACCCTCTTCAAGAGGATGATTAAATCCAAGCATCGGAGAGCGCTTTCCGGAACGGACGATATCGATGATGTTAGCAACGACAGCACTGGCCGTCGCATTTCCGCCCGCTCCCGGACCGTAATAAAGTGTTTCACCGACACGATCACCGACAACACTGATACCGTTCATAACTCCGTCAATTTTGGCAATCATTGCGTTTTCTTTTACCAATGCCGCATGAACACGTAATTCAACTTCCGCCTCGTCACGTTTAGCAATTCCCAGAAGCTTGATCGTGTATCCGAACTCTTTGGCAAAAGCGATATCCGCAGGGGTAATCCCCTCGATCCCCTCAATCAAAATATCTTCGGGTTTTGCATCGATGCCGTATGCGATGGATGCAAGGATAAGAAGTTTATGTGCCGCATCGAATCCGCCGATGTCGAATGTCGGATCAGCTTCGGCATACCCCAGCGCCTGTGCTTCGGCTAATACCTCCGCAAACGGGGTTCCTTCATTCATCATTTTGGTAAGCATAAAGTTACACGTACCGTTCATAATTCCCATGATGGAGAGAATATGGTTAGCCGAAAGGCCATCACGCAGTGCATTGATGATCGGGATTCCCCCCGCAACACTCGCTTCAAATTCAAACGGAATATCTCCGGCAATCTCTTGGAGCTCATAACGGTGATAGGCGAGAAGAGCTTTGTTAGCAGTTACAACCGCTTTGCCGTTTTGAAGTGCTTTTTTTACAATTTCAAGAGGAAGTTCTACCCCTCCCATTAACTCAACGACAATATCAATTTCAGGATCATCAACGATGTCATACGGATTTTGTGAGAGGGCAATGGTGAGATCGGCAACTTTTGAAAGATCACGGACAACCCCGCTTTTAACGATGATTTCATCCCCTGAACGGGCCGTAATAATTGTTTTGTTCTCTTCTAAAATTTGAACAACGGCACGACCGACTGTACCGACACCGATAACGCCGATACGTGTCACTCGCTCACCTTGCAATCGAATGTGCTCAAAAATTGTTTGATATTTTTAGCGGCTTGGCGGATACGCAAATCATTTTCAATCAATGCAATACGGACATACTCGTCCCCGTAATCTCCAAAACCGATCCCCGGTGCTACTGCGACATTGGCTTCAACCAATAGACGTTTGGAAAATTCTAAACTCCCCATATGGATAGCACATTCAGGAATTTTCGCCCAAACGAACATAGAAGCCTGATTACGGCGTACCGGCCATCCGGCACGGTTAAACGCTTCAATCAAAACATTTTGACGATGATCGTATTTATCGGTAATTTCCTGAACACAGCTTTGATCCCCTGTAAGGGCTACGGTCGCAGCTACTTGGATCGGAGTAAACATCCCGTAATCCAACCAGCTTTTGATTTTTTGCAACGCACCAATAAGTTTCGCATTACCGACAAAGAAACCGACACGCCATCCCGCCATGTTGTAGCTTTTTGAGAGAGTGAACGCTTCAACTGCGACATCCTTTGCTCCTGGAACGGAGAGGATCGAAGGGGTCTTATAGCCATTAAATGTCAAATCACCGTACGCAATGTCACTGATAATATAAAAACGCTCCCGCTTTGCCATCTCGACAAGACGGACATAGAATTCAGGGGTTACAGTCGCCGTCGTCGGATTGTGAGGAAAATTTACAACTACGTATTTAGGTTTAGGAAATGAGACATGAAATGCTTCTTCCAATCGTTCAAAAAATAGATCCTCATCCACTTTGTAATCTTCATCAAAAGGGAGTTTCATTTTTTGGACATTCCCGCCCGCTAAAATAAAACCGTATGAATGGATCGGATAGGTAGGATCAGGGACGACGACTACATCTCCCGGATTGGTGATTGCATACGCCAAATGAGCATATCCCTCTTTAGAACCCATGGTCGCAACCGCTTCGGTATCAGGATCAAGATCAACATCATAACGGGTTTTGTACCAATCACAAATCGCTTGACGAAGTTTTGGGATTCCTTTGGAAACTGAATAACCGTGTGTCTTGGTTTTTTCCGCCGATTCAACCAATTTTTTACGAATATGCTCCGGGGTATCACCGTCAGGGTTTCCCATACTGAAATCAATAACATCGGCACCTGAGCGTCTACGTGCCATTTTAAGCTCATTTACTTCAGCAAATACATATTTAGGGAGGCGTTTAATCCGGTCAAATTGGATTTCATCAAACATGGCTACAACCTGTGATTAAAAAATTGCGCCATTTTAACATAAGAGGCTTAGTTTAACTATAATATCAACGAGTGATAGACTCAATCCACATCCCGTCTTTCATCATTTTCATCCCCTGAGCGTTAGAGACTTTCAGATAATAAGCCCCATGAGGAAGTTCAAACAAAAACTCATCATGAGGTTCTAATGATCTAAGTGAATACAAAACATCCATTTTCGAATCCAAAACAGCAATTTCGGGGTACCATTTACCAGTATAGGGAGGAGCAATACGGATTTTTTGAGACTCATCAATTCGAAACCATTGTGCCGCATTCACCCGTGTTAATTCAGTACTCTCATCCACTCCAAGCAAAGGGATATCCCACTTTACATTTTGCGTATCAAGCTCTATATTAACCCCTGTCGGGTTCATTTCACTCTTCACAATTGCAATATCTTGTTGTTTGAGGTTTTCAGACAAAGCACTTAAATTAAAAGGTTTATTTCCGGTAGCAATAGCGTTTAATTCACCGGCATTATTATCAACACTTAGCAGGTCAATATCTAATCTGTATCCAAGTCTATTAAACGCTTGAGTAATGGTTCGAACCGCTGCAGTTGATTGACCGGAAAAAGAGATATGAGTATTAATGACTCCTCCAAAAAGGAGAATAGGGGCAAATACAAGGATAAAGAGAAGTTTTTTCACGGAAGCTTTACCAGCTTTTCCCACCGTTTTTTTCTATAAACTCTTTTTGGGTAATTT
The DNA here is from genome assembly GCA_963845295.1 of Sulfurimonadaceae bacterium. Lineage (GTDB taxonomy): Bacteria > Campylobacterota > Campylobacteria > Campylobacterales > Sulfurimonadaceae > Sulfuricurvum. The sequence continues at coordinate 78,373 of CAWJRP010000016.1, forward strand.
GTTTCAAAGTCCCTTTTTCACAACTAAAATAGACCGTATTTCTATCCTCGAGAAGTGTTTTTCCCTCAGGATACTCAATTGCAACCCTTCCGTGTCCCAAAACAATAAGCCAATCTTTGGCCGTGTCAATAACAATAGGATCTTTCGTAATATTTTGAATTTTCTCGCCGCTTGTTATATCAATCATTCCATACCAAACTTTGAATTTTGGAAGGATGCTGAGTTGCTTGCCCGAAATCACCGGTTTGGCAGGTGTTAGTGTTTTATTCGCATCCGTATTCACTACGGGATTTACTACCAACTTTGTAACTGGGGCAGTACTATTGGTTTCATTAATGTCACTCAGATTTTGATCACTGTTTTGATCGGCGACTTCAACGCTTGCTGTTGTAAGATGCATGACATCTTCTTGAGGTTCACTGGAAAGTTTCCCCTGCAACACATATCCGCCGATTGTCAAAAGGGCAATAACGGCGATTCCCGCCAGAATCCACTTTGGTTTTGAATTGGATGTAGCCTGTAAAATGACCGATGGTTTCGGAGTAAGGATAGCGGCATTTTTTTGATAAAATTCGAGATATTCTTCTTTGATTTTGCTCAAATCGATACCGTATTCACGCTCAAAAATCGAGATATACCCCATAAACTGAACACGCCCGATTTCAGCATACGCTTTAGACATTACCAATTCGACTTTATCCCGAGAAATATGGGTTTGTTCATGGATTTTTTCGGTTCCAAGCGCCTGTAAATCTTCAAACGTATTACATTGTTTCATCTCATTCTCTCCATCAAAATTGCGCCGGCAACGCCGACATTTAAAGAATCAAAATCATGTGCCATCGGAATAGAAATCCCGACATCAAGGCTTTTTTGGACTCTACCGCTGAGTCCCTCACCTTCATTACCCAAGACCAAAGCCCGTTTGGTAGCAAAAGTTGTTTCTCTGATATCCTGCCCATCCATAATTGCTCCGTATATCTGAAAACCTGATTGTTTCAACTCATGCAGGACATCATGAATATTGTGGATCACTACCATAGGCATGTCAAGCGCCGCCCCACTGCTGGTACGAATCATCGGTTCAAAGTTCGGTTCTTTTATCCCGCTGATGACAATCGCCTGAACCCCTAACGCATAAGCACTACGAATAAGTGAACCGATATTTCCCATGTCTGTGATCGAACTGAGAATAACGATAAAATCACATTTTTTCAAGAAAGGGGAAGCATAAGGGACTATCTGGGAAATCTCGGCGATAAAACCTTGATGATTTCCCCCTTTCACCATAGACTGAGCCGCTTTTTCAGGGATCCTTTTGATCTCAAACCCCATTTTCATGAGATGCGAATACTCTTTCTTATCGAGCTCTTTTGCCAAATAAAGGGTCTTTATACGATCCTTATGACGTTCAATTGCGTAATAAACCGGTTGTTTTCCATAAATAAGCATGAGGTATTATATCCTAAGATTTCATGAGTCGTGTATAGCACTCTTTGGGATTTTCACCCGTGATTTTTGCGATCAGTTTGGAAGCCGCTTTTTTGGGGATATCAAGGGCTAAAATATCCTGCTCGCTCAACGATGCCCCTTTGGATTCAGAAGCCTCAATTACGACTACCCACTCACCCCGAATCTCTTTTTCCATCTGAGGAATCAACTCCGAGGCGATTCCGCGATAAAAGCGCTGATACCGTTTGGTTAACTCTTTAGCCAAAAATATCTGACGCTCCGGAACTGCAACAGAGAGTTCGGAAAGTAATTTATCCAATCGTTTCGGTGATTCATACAGTATGGTGGTGTAGCCGTTGAATAATGCCTCTTGAAGAGCAGCTCCCCTGTCGTTCCCTTTGTGAGGCAAAAAACCGAAAAAGAGCATTTTCGTCTCCACAAATCCGCTGGCGACAAAAGCGGTCAGTGCTGCATTTGCCCCCGGAACCACATCGTAAGCAATAGCGTGGTCGATACAATAGCGAACCAGCAGCTGTCCCGGATCGCTGATCCCCGGCATTCCGGCATCACTGACATAGACAACATTCTGATTAAAAAAATCGGGGGTTAATGAAGCGATAAATTCGGCTTCATTATGGGAATGGAGGCTGATATATTTTGGTTCAAGTGTCGTTAATTCGTAGCGTTCTTTTAAAAGATGTATCAGTTTTTTGGTAACACGGGTATCTTCGCATAACAATACGTTTGCATTCGAAAAAATTTCAAGTGAGCGGAGGGAGATGTCAGAGATATTACCGATAGGGGTGGGGACAAGAGATAACACAGAGCCTCTTCAAGTGCGGTTTACTGCACGTGAGCTTCCCGCTGAGGGAAACTTAGCGTTAGCGTAGCCAAAGGGATGCACCCTAAAGGGCACGAGAACCTCTTCGAGGAATTCCTTTGGCGTACAAATTATGAATTTAAAGCGTAACGTTTTTTGAATTTATCGATACGTCCTGCTGTATCTACTTGACGCTCAGAACCGGTATAAAACGGGTGACATGCACTGCAGATATCAACACGAATAGTCTCTTTGATGCTGGTTGTTGTGAATGAGTTACCGCATGCGCAGCTTGCTGTACATTCAATAACGTTAGGGTGAAGATCTTTTTTCATAAGTTTGCCTTGTGATCGACGGCGTTGTACGTCGGTCTGTATAGTTTTATATCCGTACGGGGGCGGATAATTGGAGGCGAATTATAACGAAAAATTTCTTTTTTTACAATAACCGTGAAGCAACCGCAACGGCTGCCGTTTCAGAACGCAAAATCATAGGAGAGGAGAAGAGACGAATACGATATTCATTAAACAATTTGCGCTCGCTCTCGTCAAATCCACCCTCACACCCGATTACGACCGTATCAACCGGTTCATCGTTCTCAAGCGGCGTTCCTCCAAAATCAAAGATTACCGCTTCGGGATTGCTTTTTAAAAAGGTACTCACATTCGGAGATTCTGCGAGTTCAATCAACGAGGTTCGCCCGCACTGCATAATCGAGCTCTCCATAATCCGATTAAACCGTTCAAAATCGAGACGAAAATTTTGTTGTGAGCGTTTACAATGGATAAAAGTGATTTTGCTTACCCCAAGTTCGGTGAGCATCGGCAGTGTTTTTTCAACCGTTTTCGGGTCAACTAAACACCATCCGATATGAAGATTTTTCTGACGTTCACAAGGGGAAGAGTGGTGGCTTTGGAGGGTAAAGTAGGCGTTGCGACCATCGGTACGCTCAAGTCGATAGCGATACTCCTCACTCAACTTTTCATGGGATCGAAAAACGATCAAGTCCCCCGCTTTGTGACGGCGGACTTTGATCAGATATTTATAATCATCGCCGCTGACACTGAGCTCATTGGCACCCGCTTCATTATGAAGAAGAAATTTCATTGCGCCAGCATCCAAATACTCATTGCAATCAACATTCCCATCTCAATCCCTAAAAAACGAAACGCTTTTTTCTTATAATCAGCAAATGCACCCTCTTGGGTAATATCGGTTCGGCGTTTGAGGGTTTTGTACCGTTTGGCTTCGAGGATAATCATAACGATCCCGATCACAATCATTGCAATATTGGCAAAGGTGAAATGAAGATGTTTAGCCGCCATCATCACCGCACCCGTAAAAAGGATCAATGCGATAAATGAGCTCGATATCGGCATTACAATCCGCATTCGCTTAGAATAGCGGATAACATGATGAGAGAGTGACAACATCACAATGTTGAACACAACGACCCCCATCAACACAATCACTCCGAAATAGTGGATATTAAGTCCGGTTGTATACATAGCTTCCATAAAGGGGATTTTACCTTAAATTGCCTATAATCATTACCTAAATCTCTTCCGATCAGTGAACACTTAATGCATTGAGGAAAGAAGATACCTAAGGAGACGGAATGGCAATTAACGTAGAAGAGGCACTGAAACTGATTTATACCCTCGCTTCGCCCACCCAAAGCGAGATTGTACCGATCGAAAACAGCTGTCCACCGCGTCCTTTGCCGAGAGCGTTACTGCCACCTATTCTCTCCCCTCTTTTGATAACTCTGCTATGGACGGTTATGCTGTAAGATCTGGAGATGCTGGGAAAACACTGACTCAATCGTGTGTCATTTTTGCCGGAAACGGTGATGATATCCGTATGGTCGAAGATCAGTGTATCCGCATTATGACGGGAGCAAAAATCCCTCAAGGGTGCGAAGCGATCGTCCCTATTGAAGAGGTGCACGGTGAACGGAGATCAAATTACCCTCCCATCATCCATAAAACCTTCACAACATATCCGTCTCAAAGGGGAAGACATTCAAGCGGGAATGGAGTTATTACGCAGAGGGGACGATGCTTCATGCCCACCATATCTCTTTGTTAGCTTCGCAAGGGATTACCCATATTAAAGTCTATCGCCGCCCCAGAGTTGCCCTTTTCTCATCAGGTAACGAGCTCAAAATGCATTATGAATCATCTGGGATCCAATCAGCTTTACAATACCAATACCCCGACTTTTGCGGCACGCGCAGAGGAGCTCGGATGTGATGTTATCTTTACCGGAACGGCAGAGGATTCTCTCGAGTCGATCCAAGAGCATATCCGTCGCGCTCTCAACGCCGATCTCATTATTACTTCCGGCGGGGTGAGTGTCGGGGATGCCGATTTTACCAAAGCGGCATTTGCCTCTCTCGGATTTGAAGGGGCTTTTGAATCGGTTGATATCAAACCCGGCAAACCGACAACTTTCGGGCGTATCGGAAAGACTCTCATCCTCAATCTTGCCGGGAAATCCTCTCGCCGCGGCATTGTGTTTTGAACTGTTCGGACAAAGTGCCATCCTCTCCCTTAGCGGTCGAAGCGATAAATATCTCTCTACGATCACGACCCGATAGCCCAACCGTTCAAAATGAAAAAAGGGAGACGTTCATTGATACCGGGGTGGTTTGACGGAGCCTCTTTCACTCCGAGTGAAAAATTCGGATCCGGGGATGGTGTTGCCACTCTCGAAAGCCAACGCTTTTATGATGGTGGATGCTTCGGTTGACGGGTTTGAAAAAGGCTCTGCCGTAAAAATCATTCCGACACGCTGGTGTATGAGTTCAGAAGTGCAAAACTCTCTTATTACCCATTAAATCGTTCGCGGGTTTAGAAAGACTTCACCGCTTAAGCATTTTTTCCCACAACCGCCAATCGCTCCACCCTTCACGTACTTCATCGCTAAAGTGAATCGCCTCCAGATCATATCGACCCCATCAATTCCGAATAGGCATCTTCCTCAATAGCCTGCGCGTACCCCGTTTCGGTCTCATGGACGATAATGCTGTTGCAGCTTTACCCCCTGCTCTCCGTTTACCATTTGTGTCGATACCGAGCAATCGGTCGATCATCAGAAAAAAGACGCGGCTGAACTGCTCACACGAGGGGGATACGGGGAGAACTACCCATCGGTTCGAGTGCTCTTTCATCGACGCGATATATCGACGCATCGTCTCCGTCCCAAATCGCCACACCGTGATCGAAACTGTCGATGAGCTCTTTCATCCCCCGCTTCATCAGCCCGAAATCGTAGACCATCTGTCCGTTATCGAGGTATTTGGACTCAAACAGCACTTCGACTTTGTACGAATGTCCGTGGATCGATGCACGGCACCGTTGCGTCGAGCACCCGCGGACGACGTGGGCATTTTCAAATTTAAAAAGTTTTCGGATAATCATAGATTCATTACTTCTTATGCCGCATGGCTATCGGTTTGAACAAATTTTAGGTATAAAGATGATCCGCTGAGTTCCAACCCATGTTTCCAACACAATGCACCCGCATCGATAAAAAACTGATCAAAAAAGGTTTGATCTTTTAACGGTTCACTCAATGACGTTCCGAAATTCAGTAAATACGACAAATCAGCAACAGCCTCTTTCGTATCTGAAAACTGTAACGCGATTTTATGATCTTCGACTTTTGTAGCTTTAATAATTTTAATCATTTACTCTTTTTCTCCTCTCAAAAATCCAATTTTTTCGACTTCACTTGCCGATTTAATATCTATAACCGTCTCTTCTAACGACCCTATAGAGTCTTCGATCATTATAACAGCATCTGCAACGGCTGAGAGCCTTTCTTTCGTCCATTCTTTGTTAGCGACTACTTCCTGTCGTAGGTCATGAATCTGTTTTGCAAGATCGCTGTATTCGATAGCATAATGACGCATCTTTGTAAACGTTCGCATGATAGCAATAGTAACATCAGCCGCTCTTTGACTTTTTAGCACTGTTGCCAGCATATAAACACCCTGCTCACTAAAGACTTTAGGGATAGTTCTGCGACCTCCCCAACTTGAGGTCACATTTTGTGACTTCAAGTTGTCCCACTCATCTTGATAGAGTTCAAAAACAAAATCATTTGGAAATCGCTCAGTATTCCGCGAAACAGCTTGATTAATATATTTTGTTTTCTACACCATATAGCTCTGCTAAATCAGAGTCCAACATCACCTCAACATTGCGGATATGGTAAATTTTCTCTCGGATCTGTTCGATAGGCAATGTATTCATTTTTTCAACGCCTGCATTAATAATTTCGACATACCGTTAGCGATCATCTTTTCTCTATACGTCGATGGGGAAGATTTATCTTCTTTATCGGATGTTTTCTCTTTGGTAAACATTCCTGCCATCATACCCTCTCGGTATTTTTGAATCAAATTTTTTGTCTCTTTGACAAATTCATCATCACTCATACCGATTTGAGCTTTTGCTTTGATCGTCGAAGCAATCTGTTTAATATTTCGCTCTTGTTCTTGAAGCTCGGTAATCTTATCGATATTTTTATTGATCTGTGTAATGAAATAAATGATGAGCGAAATGCCGATCAAAACGGGAGAGCCGTAAAAGAGGATTACACCAAAAATCGTACCGAACGTCGGCAATGTCACTTTGGTAAAAAGCAAAGAAAACGTCGTCATTTTATCATGGATGTATCCATGCGTGATAGCATAAATAAAGATCCCGATAAATATTACGATAGCACCATAATAAAATCGATTATGCCACTCAATTTTTGAGATTGTTTGATGGATGTATATATAAGGTGCTTGAAGTTCGTAAATAACATTCTGAATCCGTGTTTGTTGTATTCGTGAATCTACTTCTTGCTTAGTAAAAAACTCTATTTTTTTTGCTAGTTCTTCTTGTCTAAGTACTAATTTTTTCTTTTCAATATCATTTTGAGAAGCTTCGATTGCTTTACCAATCTCTGAAGCTTCTTTCTGCAATTCATCTGCTATGTTTTTTGATTTCATCGATTCGAATTGAATATCACTAAGTCGAATACCTATAACTTTTTCAGATTTTTGGCTAATCCAATTGGGCTTTTATATTCAGTTAAATTAAAAACATCTACTTTGAGGACAAAAATAGTAATCGCAAAAACAACACTACCAAGAAGAATACTAATTATACTAATGAATAATGGCATATGATTAATAATTTGATAAATGATTTTAATTGTCTGATGTAGACCTATTCTTTCTGTAGCACTTATGATACTTCCGAAAATAGCAAGATTAAATGCAATCAAGAAGTAAAAAAGTAAATTGGTAAAGGGATTAATTTTATCATTTCGAAATACATGAATTACGAATAAGAGCAAGATGAACCCACTAATAACACTGCAACCAAATACAGTTGTAATAAATTTACTATCTAATTTTCCTAATATCTCAGCTGTCCATGCACTCCCTAAACCTATAATAAAAAAAATCGTATAAAACCAGTTAAAAAGGGTAGATGATTTATTAACACTACTAACATCTGCGAACTCAAAATCTGTTCTATGTAAGATAGCTCCACGTAAATCTATATTTTGAAGTTCTGCTTTCTGAAGGTATAAATTACTTAAGTCTACAAAACGGAGATTAATCGGAGAATAGTTTGTGGATTTTCGATATTCATTCCATTCGGTGAGGTCTTTGGCATCGGAGCATTTTTTGAGCAGTTCATACGCTTTTTTATCGTACCATATTCCCATACTCGTTACTCCTTAATGATTTACAACATTATACCCCATGATTCTGATCCCAGATACGGATATGGAGACGGTCACTGTAGATAAATCCGCGCCGTTTGCACAACTCTATCACCGCTTCGCAGTTCGCTTCGATATGGGCTTTATCACCCCCCAGCGGCATACAATAGACGGGGGTAAACGGATGAGGGGCGATGATCGCATCGATCTCCTCTTCCATGTGGCTTCCCAATGAGGGCTCATCCACACTGAATTTAAAAAAACTCTCACTGGGCATTGCCAATAATCGCACCGTAAACCTCCGGCTTTACCCGTCGATTCATACGGTTCACCGCTGTTGGAGAGTTTTACCGAGAGGGCATAGGTCGCATCACGATAAAACGGATAGCGTACAAAATCAGGTGCGATGGTCGCATTGGTCTCAAACGTCACCCGATGCCCCTGAGAGATCAGATAGTCGATAAATTCGACAAAAATCGGCTCATTCGCATAGATCAGCGGTTCTCCTCCGGTCAGAACAATATCGACATGCTGAGGAAGACGATAACCGTTCATGATCCAAATAAGGCTTTGAAGCTCTTCGATCTCCATGCCACAGATCGCCGAATCCCTTGCGATCGACCGCATAAACGGTATCGCATCCGATAATTTCACGTCCATCGGGTGTGATCTCGGTGCATCCGAATCCTTCGCATTTGAGATTACATCCACCGAAACGAAAAAAGAGAGAGGGAGTACCGACATATTTCCCCTCTCCTTGAACGGAGTAAAAATGTTCAACTAAATAGAGCATCTTTACCCTCCCGTCTCATAAAACGCACGGTTGGACTGCTCAGCATCATCTTCGCTCCAGCGGTTTTTTTCCGGTTTGGTACGGATCACCTCTTTGAGTACCAACGCCGCCTCTTTGATATCACCTCGACGAACCGCATCTCGGATCGACATCGCTTCATCAAAATACAGACACGGGATCAGATTCCCCTCTGCAGTGAGTCGAATGCGATTGCATTTGGTGCAAAAATCGTCTTTGTGCGGTTCGATAATCCCGAATTCATATCCGTCTTCAAGTTTATAATAGTGTGAGGGGGAGTGACCGTCAAACCCCTCATCTTCATAGCTATAACGGCTTCCGATAATGTTTAGAAGCTCAGGACTTTGCATCCCTTTGATATTGACCTCGGCATGGACATTTTCCATGTATTCGATAAAACGGACGACCATACCGCGCTCTTTGCAGTACTCTAGAACATCGAGCACTTCAGCATCGTTCATCCCTTTCATCGGAACCATGTTTACTTTCACTTTTAATCCGACGCGCAAGAGCCTCTTCTATCCCTTCTAATACTTGTTTCAAAACATCTTTTTTTGCTATTTGTTTCAGCGACTTCAGGTTTCAGTGAATCGATCGAAACATTGAGACGGCGCAGCCCTGCATCGTAGAGTTTTTGAGCAGACCCTTTGAGTAAAAAGGCGTTAGTCGTCATCGCCAAATCAATATCGTTTTTGTAGTCGTAAATCATTTTGATAAATGTATCAAGGTTTTCGCGAAGAAGCGGTTCTCCGCCGGTTATACGAATTTTTTTGATCCCTTCGTCGATGGAGACTTTGATAAATTCAAACAACTCTTCAAAACTTAGCAGATTCTCTTTGGGCACCCATGAGAAGGGTTTTTCCGGCATACAGTACTGACACCGAAAGTTACACCGTTCCGTCACCGAAACTCGTAAATAATCGACGGTTCTGCCATAGCTATCTATTAACACAATTGTCCTTGCAAAGGAAAGTGTTCGGATGGTATCTAAAAGTTGTTTGGAGTTTTATTTATTGAGAGAATTAGAGGAGAAACCCCGTAAAGGGGTAACTTTTTTACCAGCCGCGTACGACTGCGTGACACGCAGTACATGCGTTCACAATATCAGAATACGATTGATGTGCTTTTGAATACTGTTTGTTATCCAATGCTTTAATCAACTCATTAGATGCAGAATCAATTCGTTTTGCCGCATTAAAAGCAATATTGCCCATATGCTGTTTGTCTTTCGGGAGATATTTTTTTGTATCTTCCATATTGTGGAAAAGTGCATCTGCTTTTTGAATATCAGCTACTCCGCTTTTAATCAATGCCGGAGTGTTGTACAAAAACCCTTTTTGCACATTGCTAAGACCGCCTTCCATTTGACTCATGTTACTAGCCAATGTAGTATCAGCCATTGCTGCGGCACCAAGAAGTGCCGACAATGCTAAAATTTTAACCATTTTCATCCATTACTCCTTAGTGAATTTCTGACCATATTTTGCGTTTCCACAAATAAGCCAAAATTGCGAATACAACAGAATAGAGCATTACCCAGATACCAAGGCTTTCACGCTCAGCTTTTTTCGAATCACCAACCTCTTCCATATAGGCGATAACTTCTTCCTGCGATTTTTCGGTCAAACCGACACGTGGCATTGAAGTCCCTTTGAGCAATACTTGAGGGTCATTGATAAAGCTGTGAAGATAGTGTTCACCACGGCTTTTAATGTACTGAGACAAGTCTGGAGGCGTAGCACCCATGTGTTCTTTAATAACATCGCCCGGAGTTGTCGCTTCGATACCTGCATATTGCATATTATGACATCGTCCGCATGCTGCTTCAAATGTTGTTTTATGCCCTTCTAGATTATCAGCAGCTTTTGGAGCTACCGATTGCAAGTAAGCAACAACGTCCATAATATCCTGTGGAGCCATCCAGTTATATGACGGCATCGGGAATGCTTTCCCGCTCTCAGGATTGTATTTGTGCTGAATATGCATTGCCGTTACCGGATCAAAGATGAAATTCGCCAAATAGTTTTTATCGTAAATACGACCCGCTTGGCTCAAATCAGGCGGTACAACACCATAGCTTGCCGCTGCATCAGCATTTGGCATAACAGCCGGATAACCCGCTTTTTCGATCGCATGACATGCGATACAGTTTGCTTCAACAAGTGCTTTACCGTTCGTAGCATTACCTACAAGTGAGGTATCTACATTTTTAACATCCTGAAAAGTAAAGTCAGCCGGAGCAACTGCCGGATGCATAACACTGTGTGCATACGGCTCAATTCCATAATAAGTAATGCCGACGAGTGTAATAAGGACGGCTAAAATTTTAAATTCTTTCATTTTTTACCCTTCACTTTCCCAGCTTCGGCTTTTGTAATAAACGGTAATGCGATGAAGAGTACAAGGAACGTCAATGACGCACCAAATCCAACCCATGCATTCGGTCCGGTCGGAGGCAATTTACCAAATTCGGTCAATACCATCAAGTCAGCGATCATCAACCAGAACCAATATTTGAAATACGGGCGTTGGTTAGCCGGTTTAACGATCGGAGAACGATCCAACCACGGAATTACCAAGAAAATAGCATTCGCAAAACCAAACGCCATCAATCCGAGGTCTTTACCTGAAATACCCGCAATTTCGAAGAACCAGCCGCGTAATACTTCGTAGCTCCACAAGAAATACCACTCAGGATAAATGTGTGCCGGAGTTTTAAGACCGTTTGCTTTATCAAAGTTGATCGGATCCATTGCAAAACTGTAATGGAAGAAAACCAAATAGAAAAAGAAAATTAAAAAGACACCCAAAACAAAAACGTCTTTCGACAAAAAGACCGGCCAGAAAGGGATAACTTTAGAGTGTTTTTTGTCACCCGCAAGATATTTTTTAGATTCTGCATCAAAATCGAAAAATTCACCTTGCTCGTTATTAACATGCGGAAATCGTAGTGCATAAAAGTGAAATACTATTCCACCGATAATTGCCAACGGGATCAACAATACGTGAAGCATAAAGAAACGAGTTAATGTTGAATCCGCTACATAGAAGTTACCGCGAATCCAGACCACTAATTCATCACCGATGAAAGGGATACCGCCGAAAATTTCGGTAATAACGTACGCTGCCCAGTATGACATTTGTCCCCATGGAAGCATGTATCCACTGAACCCTTCTGCTGAGAAGAGCATGAATAGCAACATCCCTGAAATCCAGATCATTTCACGTCCCTTTTTGTAAGAGCCGTAATAGATACCGGTAAACATATGAATATAGATAATCAAGAAAACAACCGAAGCACCCACCGCATGAATGTGACGGAATAACCAACCGTATGCAACTTCTTGCATAATCGTGTAGTTAACACTATCAAATGCCATATTGGCATCCGGTTTGTAGTACATCAAAAGGAAAATCCCTGAAACGACCAAGAATGTAAACAATACAGTCAATAAAACACCCATTGCCCACAAAAAGTTGATATTTTTCGGAATCCAATACTCTGTCATCATCACTTTTGCAAAGTTGACGACACCTAAACGCTGGTCAAACCACTCGAGCATCGAGTCTGCTTTTTTAAATTCTGCCATCAAGATCCCCTTACGCTTTTGCCGTCATTTTTTTATATTCCGGCCCTTCTTCACCCAAAACAAGGGTCACACCGTCAAGCTTGAACGGAGGGATATCCAACGGACGAGGAGGAGGTCCGAATGTGTTGACGCCATCCGGAGAATATTCTCCACCGTGACAAGCACATTTGAACATTTTTTTATCCCCTTCATAACCGGGAATACAACCAAGGTGTGTACATAGCCCGATCATGACTGAAAAATAACTGTCACCGATTTTGACACTTCTGCCATCAGTCGGTTTCATATCTGCCGAATATTTAAGAATAAATACCGGTTTACCTCGCCATACGGCGATTTCTAATTTATTGGCTTCTAAGCCTGACACGTCTACCGTTGTAAAACCGGCTGACATGACGCTAGGGAGCGGATCCCATGTCTTCTTCATCGCGATGAGCGAGGCGATTCCCCCGACAGCGGCGACTGCACCAAAAGCTTTACCAATAAAGCCTCTTCTGCTTTCATCCATCATAGTCATCTCACTTAATTTGGAAATTTAACCCTATATCATAAGTTAAAAAGGTTTAATTTACTCTAAATCGAAAGTTTTTCTTATGAATTCGATTACTTTAGTGTTACTTTTTTCGACTGTGTGATAGTTATTTGATATAGTGGTTTTAACCCCTTGCATAAGCTGTTCTTGGGAAAATTCTTTCACAATCGGGATCGATAAGGCTTCAAACAACGGAATAAAATCTTTAACATAATCAGGACGTTGGAGATAAATCGGCTTTCCCCCACCGGCTAAGTTTTGGAGCACCGCTTGGGGCGAAGCACTGATTAAAATATTACTTTTTCGGATAATCTCATCGTAATCTTCACTTTCGTGTGTAACTTTAAAACTCTCCTTTAAACTTTTTTCATACCCGAGAAAGTGGTAAAACCCCATCAATAGTTCCATATTTAACGGCTTAAATATCTCTTGATGTTTTTCCAAATCTTTCTCGTAATCATCATCGCCGAAAAAGAGGGCTAAGGGGATCGTTTTAGGGAGCGGCTCGAAATAGCGCTCATTAATCACTATCGTTTTGCAAATCCCCTCCCCCTCAAGATACGGCGAGATCAAAAATTCTTTATCGTGTTTGGTATCGCTCGGATCGTCGCTGATACGGATAAAAGAGGGGAAAAATTGGGTCATATCGTCTAACAAAGTCGGATTAATCTCAGCAGAGTCAAAAATCATTTTATCGCCATGTTGGGCGATTTGAGGGATATTTCGAACCAAGTCAACACCGACGGCACGCTTGATACCGAACTCTTTGGCTTCGGCTGCAATCCGAAAATCAGAACAAAGCAAGGTAATATCGATCTCTTTTTGGAGTTCGTTGACGATGGCAACGGCACGGTGAAAACGGTCAAGTCCGATACGGTGCCCCGTATGGACGTAATAAAAATAGCGCATAGTATATAATCCTTTAGTTTTTGCGTTGAGCCATTTTGATGTAGATATGAAGAATATCGAGAGCGGCGGGTGTCATGCCCGATATCTGAGATGCAGCCTGCAACGTCGCTGGATTAAAGGTGTTAAGTTTGCTCACAATCTCATTGGAGAGTCCTGACACAGATGCAAAATCAAAATTTTCAGGGATCGCAATATGGAGCATTTTGGACATTCGCTCGATGTCATCGCTTTGTTTTTCAACGTAACGGGCATATTTGGCTTCAATCAAAATCTGCTCTTGGATATAGGGATCTAGTTCTGCGAAACTCGGGATCAGTTTCACCAATTTATCCAGTTCAAAACTTTTACGCGAAACGAGCTGTGTGGCGGTGAGTTTATCAGTAATATGCTCTTCGTCGATAGAGATTAAAAATGCTAAAAACTCTTTATTCGGAGTATAGACGGTCTCTTCGAGAAGTTTTAGCCCCTCAGCAATTTGGGCGCGTTTCGTCTCGATCCGCTCCATCTGAGCATCATCGATCAGTCCCAGTGCATGACCGTAACGCCCCAAACGCAAATCGGCCGTCTCTTCACGAAGGAGCAGTCGGTATTCGGCGCGGGAAGTAAACATACGGTAGGGCTCTTTCGTCCCTTTGGTCACCAGATCGTCGATCAATACCCCGATGTAAGCTTCGTCGCGGCGCAAAATAAGCGGTTCTTTCCCCTGAAGCGAGAGGGCGGCGTTGATCCCCGCCATCATCCCCTGCGCCGCCGCCTCTTCGTATCCCGTCGTTCCGTTGAGCTGTCCTGCACAATAGAGATTTTTGACCTTTTTCGTCTCCAGCGTGTGTTTGAGTTCGGTCGGGTCAACATAATCGTACTCGATCGCATAGCCGTAGCGGACGATTTTTGCGTTCTCCATCCCGTACACCGAGTGGATCATGGCACGCTGAACGTCGGGCGGAAGGGAGGTGGACATACCGTTGATGTAGCACTCGGTATTCTCCGCACTCTGCGGCTCGATAAAGAGGTGGTGACGCTCTTTATCGCGAAAACGGTTGATCTTGTCCTCGATACTAGGACAGTAGCGCGGCCCTACCCCCTCAATCTGCCCCGTAAAAAGGGGGGCACGGTGAAAATTCCCCTCGATGAGGCTATGGGTCTCTTCGTTAGTGTAGGCGATGTAGCAGGGGAGCTGTTTTTTCGTACGTGCAAATTCCTCGCGGTCGGTGCGGAAGCTAAACGGGTTCGGCAACTCATCACCGTCTTGGATCTCCATCACCGAAAAATCGATAGAGGAGCTATCTATTCGGGGACACGTTCCCGTCTTCAGACGCCCGACATTCAGCCCCGCTTCGCGGAGTGAATCAGTCAATCCCTTCGCCGGAAACTCACCGAAACGCCCTGCTTCTTGGGTAATCTCTCCGATATGAACGACACCGTTTAGAAATGTCCCCGTCGTCAAAATCACCTTCTTGGCGCGGTATTCGTTGAGCAGATGAGTGCGGACTCCGACCACACTCCCCTCTTCGATGATGAGGGCATTGACCGTCTCTTGGATCAACGACATGTTCTCTGTGGTGAGGATTTTGTTGCGGGCGATGATGCGGTAGCGATCCATATCAATCTGCGCACGGCTTCCGCGAACAGCGGGCCCTTTAGTGATATTGAGGATACGAAACTGGATTCCCGCCTCATCGGTGAGCAGTCCCATCTCTCCGCCCAGCGCATCGAGTTCCCGTACCAAATGCCCCTTTGCCAATCCGCCCACGGCAGGGTTACAACTCGTCGCCCCCACCTGCTCGGCTAAAATAGAGACCATTAGGGTATTTTGACCCATCCGTGCCGAGGCGAGTGCGGCTTCGATTCCGGCGTGTCCTCCGCCGACGACGATAACGTCATATGTCATAATTACTTCTTTACATAGATTATTATTGTAATTATAGCCTTTCATGTTGAAACCTATAAAAATACAAAGGAAAAATGCTCTACAATTAAGCAAAACTTTTGATGATGAGTGATTGCCATGAACAACGACAAACCCCTAACATTGGAAGAGATGTTGAAAAATTACAAACCTGAACCTCTTGAATACGATCCTGAGATCGACGGTGGAGATGAGTTTTTAATTCGTGATGAGTTACTGGAAGAAAAAGAGCGACTCAAAGACGTTGTAACCAAACTTAAAGAAAAACAGCGCGAAGCGAGAAAAGTGCGCCGCTAAAGTCTGCTTGGCTATAATCTGCGAAAAAGAGAAAAAATAACCATGATCCAAGAAGCTTTCGACGCATTCAACACCCTAAATTATTCCAAAGCTTTAGAACTTTTCGAATCATTGGCTCTGCAAAACAACCCTACCGCCCTCTCCTCATTGGGATACATGTACCAAAAAGGGCTGGGGGTTGAGAGCTCATTGGAGCGCTCCTACCACCTCTATGCTCAAGCCGCCGAGCTGAATGAACCGACCGCACTTTATAATCTTGCTCTGATGTACGCCGACGGGGTTGTCGTGCCGCACGATCAATTCAAATCATATGAGCTGATGCTCCGTGCCGCCATTTTGGAATTTCCCCAAGCACAGTTTGAAGCGGCTTTAGCATTAGAGCGTGGACTCGGATGTGTCCAAAATTTCTCCGAAGCGGCGTTTTGGTACGAAGAAGCGGCCAAGCGGGGAAATGCTAATGCCTTCAACAACCTTGGCGTTCTCTACAAAGAGGGACACGGCGTCATCCAAGACTACGCCAAAGCGTTTATCTGTTTTTCCCGTGCCGCAAATGTCAACCTCGCTGAAGGACAATATAATCTAGGATTGATGTTTGACCAAGGACTCGGGTGTGACATGAATAACGATACGGCTTTGGAATGGTGCCGAAAAGCGGCCTACAACGGTCATGAAAAAGCGAAAAGTATTATCCGTTCTTTGCAAGAAGAGGGTAAAATAGTCTTTTAATAAAGGGGTTCGATGTTTACAGGTTTGATTCGGGAGATGGCAAGTGTCAAAAGTTTCGGCGGTAATCGCTTATCCCTAAAAGCGGCGCACAAACCTAAACTCGGTGACTCCATCGCCATCAACGGTACCTGTCTCTCGGTCGTGAGCATCGAGTCTGATGGATTTAGCGTCGAACTCTCTCCCGAAACCCTGAAACATATCGCCACCGAAAAACTAAGCGGTTCGGTGCACATCGAACCCGCCATGATGATGGGGGATCGTTTCGAGGGACATATCGTCCAAGGGCACATCGACACCATCGGTGTAATCCGCTCCATCACCGATAACGGCAACAGCTATGATGTGATCGTAGATGTCGACTCAGCGTTTATCCCCCTCATCCCTCCGAAAGGCTCTATCACGATTGACGGGATCAGCCTGACGGTCAATGAGGTTATGGGGAACGCTTTCCGTCTCACCATCATCCCGATCACCATGCGTGAAACGCTTTTCGGAACGTATAAAAAAGGGACGCGGGTCAACATCGAAACCGACGTTTTTGCCCGCTATATGCGCCATATTCTCACCTCATCAACCAAAAAAGATCTCAGTTGGAATGATATTGACCATATCAGCGCGTTGTACTAGTCTTGAAAACGATTGAATGGGTTATGATGGTCGCCTTCATCGGAGGGCTTATACTTGCTTTTTACAAACTTTATCTCTTTTTCCCGAAAACTCGATTGCCAGACGATGACACGACTCCCGAATCGGTCGAGCTGCTGGAGCGGATTATGGTCGAATGCAATAATGCCCACTCCCATCTGGATGAGGAATCACTCTATCAGATGATGAGTGAACATCATGAGTTTGATCACAAACACTTTTGGCGCTTTAACGAAAACCGCCTCCGCCACCTCATCGAACACTATCGGCTTAAAGATCCAGACTTTCGTCGCTAAGGCTTTTGGCATCGGGATTGCAAACGATCTTATGCGCCATATCGACCTTCTCGTATTCAACTAGTTCCCGTTTTGAAGCAATCGTCGCATTGCGATACCCCTCACCCGTGTTCAGGTACACATTCAAGCCATTTTCATACAGAGCCAGCCGTGTAGCGAGCGCCGTCGAATAGGTGGTGACGACTCCCTCCTCACCCATCAAATGTGCGATATCGGCGAAATATTCCCGTGTCCAGAGTGCCGGATTGACCGAGGGGCTAAAGGCATCCTGATAGCACACATCCCACTCCCCTTCGAGATCGCGCATCGCAACCCGTGCATCCATGATATCGACCGTGATCTGCGTCCGCTCATCCTCATACCCGCCGAGCGTCGCGATATCGGTGATGATGTTTCGATACGGCTCGAAGATATCGGGATACGGAAAATCAATGAGCGAAGCGACCAGATCGCCATCAAGTTCGGGGGAGTATATCTCGAGCGTCGTATCGGGATAATAGGTGTCGCGGTAATAGAGGCTCAGGAGAGTATTAAACCCTAGACCGAAACAGATATCGATGAGGCGAAGGTGATCTTTCTTACAATGGAGGGCAAAAGCGGGTTCGATGTGTTTTTTTAGCGATTCGTTCAGTGCTCCGTCTTTGGTCGAGTGGTAATGTTCGTCGTATTCGCTGCTGTACGCCGTATAGCTTCCATCTTCGCTCTGTACCCACTCTTTTGCCATCGGTTACCTCACATTTATTCATACATCGTATCCCAAAAATTTTCAGCTTCTTGTGTAAAACATCTATTTGCTGTATAATTAGGGTCTAATTTCCTTCGGGACTGCCTCTTGGTTTTACCAAGAGGAGAAACTCCTAAAAATCTAACAACTCTTTCAGTTTTATTTTCAACTTCTCAAAATCGTCTTTATGAATCATCCCAACTTTTTGATCCAATCGCTTAACATCATATACTTTTGCTTGAACCAAAAGAGCGGTACTGCTTTTATTGGACAATAATTCAAATTCATAAAAAAAACTTCCACTTCTGCTTTGGGTAGAAAGAGGGACACCGAAAAAAAGATGATTATTTAGCTTTTTAATGATGAGTACAGGACGTGAGAAATCGGAGCCTTTGCCATTTTGTTCAAACCCTACATTCTCACCAATACTTGCCCAATAGACTTCCCGCTCTTTAAAATGAATGATATTGTTTTTATTGTGGACTTGTTTTTTGATTTCATTCCACTCATCAAATTTTTTCATTATCACCTCGCATGGCATTAAGAGTTCTTATTTTAGCCGAAAGCTCTAAAATTTAGATTTATGCGACAAATGCGTTTACAGAAACATTTATTATTTGTATTTTATATTACATCTAAGAGCCATATCTATACAATTGTTTATTATTTATCTAATGACTTAGAATAAATCATCTAAGAAATAAAATTAAAAGTTATATACTTGAACAAAAATTCAATAATGGAATGTAATGAGAATACAAAATTTGTTAATTAATAATGTGATACCGCTTTATTTTGAGGGAAAAGAAAAAAACTCTGAAGAGTGTATTATGATGAATCGATTAGGAACAGGATTTATAATAGGTTCTATCGGTAAGTTTATTTTAGTCGCTACTGCACATCATATTTATGAAGATCTAGAACATTTTATAAAATATTTGGATGGCTCAAAAAAACCAAATCTTCATTTTATACCTCTAAACGATGATGAAAAAATAGAAACTAAAAACATTGGTAGACATGAAGTGACTGGATACATTACAATTAATGATAAGCATGAACAAAAAAAATGCTTTATGGATGCCATTTTTGGTGCAACTAAAGATTCATCAGATTTAGCATTAATAGTAATGAGAATTGAAGATGATAACTATAAACACGTAAATTCTTTAACAATAAGTTTAGAATCCCCGCATGAGGGTGATGAAGTTCATATTTATGCATTCAGTGAGCATGAAACTTGTAAAATTTCAAATAATTTATATAAGACGACAGCTGTTTTAAATACTCAATCAGGAAAAGTCACATCAGAATTTATAGAAGAAAAAGGTGATATTAGCACTTCAGCTTTTTCTTTTAATGCATCATCTGATGGTGGTAATAGTGGAGGTCTTGTCTATAAAATCGACAATGGTCATCCAATTGCTTGTGGAATTATCTCTCGTTCATCTACTGAACATTCAAAAAGCAATAAAGGGACTGGCTATACAGTTGCAGTAAAACTTGCTCATCTCATGAGATATTCTTATAAAAAACATGAGACGAATGATAATCCTTTACTGCAAATAGATAAAATGCCGTATATTTTAGGCTTTGTTGTCCATAATATAATAAAAATTATCGAATCAGAATTCCTTATTAGCATTGATGATGATAAACAAATAGGCGTGAAATTTCAAGGAAATAGATATATACCTATTTCTTGAGATTTTCTCCTATTTTTCAGAAGATTAAAAAAAATCTATAGCCCATTACCCCACATATGCATCTTCTTCGCCACAATCACATCATACCCCGCTATCAAATCACTAATTGTATTTGCCGCACGAAATTCTGATTTTTCCAACATTGCTTCAACTTCCGATGTCTCCATCGCTCCGCATTGTTCAACAATGATTACCTCGGCGGAGTTTTCCAGCGAGCGGTAGACGAGCTGTAACAGTTTCAGAGGGAGCGAATGGAGGTGCAGAATATCTTGGAGGATGATCGTCTCATAATCTCGAGTAGCGGCACGGATCGGGGAGCTAAAATCTTTGATCGTATCAACCTTGCCGATAACGGCAGAAGCGTGCTCGGTATGTTCCCCCGGATAGAGGGAGAGATCGACCGTCGCGTTAAAAGGTTCCAAATAGGTGCAGATTTCTTCGATGAGGAGATCAGAATGGGAGGTCGCCACCAAAATTTTCATCTGAGGCGAGGTTTGAAACAAATCGCAAAAGGAACTCATACGGATAAGTCATGCAACTCGCGGAAGAGATACGCTTCGACGATATCATCGATGGTGCGTTGCGTATGCGCCACCAACACCATCATCTGATTGTCGATAAACTCCATCACCGGCTCATAGTTGTTGGTAACGATAACGGCATCGAGCCACCCGTCGATTTTGGATCGGTCGGTATAGAAGTTGATCTCGACGACGCGCCCCTCTTCGATCTCGACTGTTGCCCACTGCGTGGCGGTTAAAATACCCGTGAGTTCAGACTCCTGGGTATCATCGCCGTCCATCGGCAACAGAAGCAGCATTATTGCTCTACCTTCGAGAGATCAAGCGCTAACGCTTCGTTATCCATGATGTCAATATCTTTGCGGAGCACTTCGGTCGCGATCGCTTTGGCATCTTCGAGAGAGTGCATTTTGTACGTACCGCATTGGTAGATGTTCAGTTCAGGGATATCATTTTGAGATTTCACTTCGAGGATATCTTTCATCGATGCTTCCCATGCCTCGGCAACACTCTCTTCACTCGGTGTACCGATCACGCTCATGTAAAATCCTGTACGGCACCCCATCGGAGAGAGATCGATGATCTCGGTACTCCCTGAGTTAAGGTGATCGCGCATAAATCCGGCAAACAAATGTTCCAACGTATGGATCCCCTCGGGAGAGAGTGTTTTTTCATTCGGTTTGACAAAACGTAAATCGAAAACGGTAATATCATCCCCCTTAGGAGTTTTCATCCCTTTCGCTTTGCGAACGGCGGGAGCGGGCATAATGGTGTGGTCTACACAAAAACTGTCGAGTAACGGCATATAAATCCTTTAATATTTGACTTCATTGGGAGCAATATTAGCATATTTTATCCCCTCATCGCTATAATTTCATCACTAATAGAAGGATCTAACATTATGACAAGCCTCTTTGACGATACACTCGCCGCCCGATTTCAAAACGATCCGCTCGCGATGCGCGTTTACACTTCCCAGCTTTTGGGTCAAAGCAAAGAGCTGGTTCTCCACGGCGGTGGAAATACCTCAGTGAAAATCGACAACACCCTCTACGTCAAGGGGAGCGGCTGGAACCTCGATACGATCGAAAAACCCGGATTTTCACCCGTCGCATTGGATGTGCTTTTGGAGATGGCAACACGAGAGAGACTCAGCGATACCCAGATGGTCGCCGAGCAGCGTGCCGCGATGAGTGATCAAAGCTTCCCGAATCCCTCCATCGAAGCAATCCTCCACGCTATCATCCCTTATGATTTTGTCGATCACACCCATGCCGACGCGGTCGTCACCATTACCAATACCCCGAACGGAAAAGCGTTGATTCAAAAGCTATACGGAGCGGATATGCTTATCATCGATTATGTGATGCCCGGATTTGAGTTGGCGAAACATATCTATGAATTGACCCGTGACATCGAATGGAATAGCTTATCAGGGATAATTCTGATGCATCACGGGGTATTTACCTTTGACAATGATGCCAAACGTGCTTATGAGAAGATGATTGCCCTCGTTAGCGTTGCCGAAGAGTATCTCGCAGAGCACGTTACACTCGCGTGCGGAGACTGTGAGGGGAAAAGCGATCCATCTATCCCTAAAGCAGTCGGTGAAGAAGTGGCAAAGCTACGCGGAAGCGACCTTTTTCCCCTTACCATCGATTCACCGCGCGCTCAGTTATTCAGTATCCTCCCCAATCTCGAAGTGCTCGTAAAAAGAGGGGGATTGACTCCGGAACACGTTATTCGTATCAAACCGTTCCCTGCCATCATTGATAATGACATCGCATCAGGGATTGCCAAATTCTCAGAGGAGTACAAAGCCTATTTTGATTCCAATGCTTCACATGAACATATCTGTCTCGATCTCGCCCCTCGATATGCAGTGATTAAAGGGGTGGGTGTCGTCATACTGGGGAAAGATGAAAAAGAGTCCCGTATCATCGGCGACATCGTCAAACATACCATCACCGCTATCCTCTCCGCCGAACAGCTCGGGGGATGGGGATCACTCACTCTGTCTCAAATGTTCGAGATGGAATATTGGGAACTCGAACAAGCCAAATTAAAAAAATAAGGATAAAAAAAATGAAAATTACAAAAAAAGTGACGTTTATCGCTAAAGAGGAACATATTGCAACAGTCAAAAAATTGCTAGAAGATATGGTAGCCCCATCACTCAAAGAGCCGGGATGTTTGTTTTACTATATCTTTCAATCGCAGAATAATCCGCGCAAATTTTTTGCCGTCGAGTCTTGGGCCGATGAGGAGTCGTTAGAGGGGCATAAGCACACGGAACACTACGCGTACTACAAGTCCCATTATGAACCGTTTGTGGATGATAAATACACCGAAGAGTTAGACCTCCTCGACGAAAAGGCGTATAGTTTCTAAACCCCTGGAGCCTTCCACATCGGCTCCAAAATACCTTCTTTAACCAACTCCATCTGTTTGGCGTAAACTTTCAGCCACTTCTCTTTCATCTCGCCGTATTGTGCGTGATTCGACCTATTCGGCTCATAAGTGCGCTCGATTTTAACGATATTGTTTCCCGCCTCTTCAAAGCTTTTGTAAACCCCTGCGCCAATCCCGCATGCCATCGCAACACCCAGTGCTGTTGCCTCTTTTACCACCGGTACTTTTACTTCCAGTCCTGTTACATCGGCAAGTATCTGTGACCATAACGCTCCGTTGGATGCCCCGCTCGCAAACGTGATGGAGCTTGGTGAGACACCGCTAAAAGCTTTGATATTTTCCAGATTAATCGCACTCACGATGCACGCATTCTCTTCCAGCGCGCGAAACATTGAAGCAACGTTGTATTTGCTCTCATCCAATCCCAGTCCGATAAATGACGGCGAAGCGTGTATCCACTCACCGTAGTTCATCCGATCACTGAATACCGGGGTAATCCCATAAGAGCCGAGCGGTACGGATGCAGCCATCGCTTCGAGTTCACTATAGCTTTTTCCGCACCCGAAGCTGTTTTTAAACCAGCGCATAACGAGTCCCGTAAAAAAGGTGATCCCCTCTGCCTGAGACATCCCCCGAACGACATGGGGATTGACGCGCAGTAACATCTCCTCTGAGAGTATCGTATCGCTTGGGATATTGACTACCTGCTGCCAAAAGCTCCCCCCGAGTACGACAGCATCACCGAGATTTGATGCTCCCAGACCTGCCGTACCGATCTGAACATCGCCGCCCCCCATGATAACAAGGGTTTCCGTACTGAGTCCCGTATCATTCGAGGCCTGAGCACTGACATTGCCTAATACCTCTCCGCTCTCTTTTATCGGAACAAACATATCTTTGAGTCCGCATTTATCGAATTCGCTTTTATCCCAATTACGGTTTTGTAGACTGAATGAGCCTGCCGTACCGCCGTTGGAAGGCTCAGATGCTAGCTCGCCGCAGAGTTTGAAGAGTATCCAGTCGCTGATCATCGTAAAATATCGGGCTTTCTCATACAGCGTGGGGCGATTGTTTTTCAGCCATAACAGTCGCGGTGCGGCAGAGAGGGCAAACGTTTGTCCGCTGATTACATAGCTCTCTGATTCCAGTGAGGGAAATGTTTTTTTGAGATAGGTAACTTCCTCTCCTGAGCGACCGTCGACATTGGCGACTCCCCAAATCTCACGCTTTTGTTCATCGTAAACAACGATCCCCTCGCGCATGCTCGATGCCGATACCGCCACAATCTCTGAAGGGTGAATTTTTGCGGTAGCGATAGATTCTCGGATACACTTCTTGGCAAGTTCCCATCCGCGCACAAAATCAAAGCCCATCGACCCTGCAACGCCCGCTTCAGCGATATGTTCCCACTCGTATTGTGCTATGGAGATTTGGTTCCCGTGTGTGTCAAACAAGATGGCACGAATACTTCCCGTCCCCGCATCGAGTACGAGAAAATACTTGTTCAACGTAGTTCTTTCATGTTTTCAAACAGATTCATCGGAAGATGTTGATCCATATCCTCTTTTACTTTTTCAATATGAACATTACAGATTGATTCTTTTAGCTCTTCAGCCAGTTGCTGTAATTCTTGTTCACTTTCACGCTTGGCAATGCCGCGTGCGGAACATCCCGAATTGTTTAAATGGTTATAGGTCATTCTATACATAAGATTATCCAATAGTTTAAGTAATAGGATAAAGCAAAGAGAGTTCCAAAGTTATAAAGAGAAAAAATAGAAGATTAAGAATAAAGCATGGTTTACTATGCGTGAGCACTCTGCTGAAGAGAACTCAGCGTTAGCGTAGCCAAGCGGGACTTAGTTCCGTTGGCGTTTATTTAAATTAGACACTTGCCTCTTCGCGACGTTGGAGATAATCCCATTTCGCATCAATACGTGCTTGCCACTCATCGATTAGGTATTCATACTGCTTGGTGAAAAGGTGTTTAAAACGCCCTTGTGCACCGAGGTAATCACGTACCGGAATAATATTTTTAGGACGATAAGTGATATTGAGCTGCGTTCCGTCAATGATTTCATACAATGGGAAAACCAATGAATCGGTTGCCAAATCAGAGATCGCGATCGTATCTTCCGGAGCAAATTTCCACTCAGTGGTACATGCTGACATCGCATTGATGTAAACCGGGCCTTCAGCCGCAAACCCTTTTTGGATTTTAGCGACCATGTCTTTCCATTTGTTCGGAGCAACTTGTGCAACGTACGGAGCACCGTGTGCCGCCATAATTGCCATCATATCTTTTTTATTTTTCTTCTCACCGTAACTGACACGTCCCGCAGGGGTAGTCGTAGCCGATGCACCGATCGGAGTTGATGAAGAGCGTTGCCCACCCGTGTTCGCATAAACTTCGTTATCCAAACACACGTACATCATGTTGTGTCCGCGTTCAAAACATCCAGAAATCCATTGGAATCCGATGTCATACGTCGCACCGTCTCCACCGAATGCAACGAACTTAGGGACGCGATCCGGCTGCTTCAAACGCCCTTTGGTTTTAAGCGCTTTGTACATTGCTTCCGCACCCGCTACCGCAGATGAACCGTTTTCAAATCCGATGTGAATCCATGAAGCATCCCATGAAGTGTACGGATAAACTGCCGTACATACTTCCAAACATCCCGTTGATGCAGCGAGGATCAAATCATCGTTCGTAGCGTTCAAAACTTCACGTACGATGATCGAGTGGGCACAGCCCGGGCAAAGAAGGTTAGCCCCTTCAAAGCGATCCGCCGAAGTGGAAAAATCTTTGAGGTTTTTAATTTTTTTCATTTCTGACATAAGGGCTCCTTAGAAAAAAGAGAGTTTCGGTCCGCGAAGACCGATGTATTGTTGCAATGGAGTTGTCGGTTTGCCCGCATCCGCATTTGCTTTGAGATCCGAAAAGATACTCACTAAGTGTGCTTTGGTCAAATCACGTCCGCCCAATCCGTAGATATAGTTTGTCAATACCGCTTTGGTGTCGGTATTGAACAATGAACCCGATAACTCATTAAACAATGCGCCCATAGCACCGTGAGGGCTAGAACGATCCAATGTAGCGATTGCTTTGACATCTTTCAATGCCGCTGCAATTTGCTCCAATGGCCATGGACGGAAAACACGGATACCGATTACACCGGCTTTGATACCGTGTTGCGCACGCATCTCACGTGCCACTTCACGCGCCGTTTCAACCGATGTTCCCATACAAACAACGGCAACTTCCGCATCTTCCATCTCATATGATTCAACGATATTGTATTTTCGACCTGTCAATTTTTCAAAATCATCAAATGCGGTTTGAATTTTTGGCAATACGGCTGTCATCAAGGCGTGCTGTTGGCGGGCTTTGTGTTCAAAATGCCAATCTTCTTCCGTTTGTACCCCATGCGTTACCGGATGATCCAAATCGAGCATGTCATTCATCGGTTTATATTGACCCACAAAATTGTATGCTACTTCATCGCTAAGGGTATGAACCCCTTGCGCCGTATGAGAGGTCATAAACCCGTCTTGGTTAACGATTGCCGGCAAACGGACATCATGATCTTCCGCTACTTTGAAAGCGATAAAGTTCAAATCGTATGCCTCTTGAGGACAATAAGCACCGAATTGAATCCAGCCGCTGTCACGCCCCATATACATATCGGAGTGGTCACCGTTAACGTTAAGAGGTGCACCGATAGCACGGTTTACCAGATTTAAAACGATCGGAAGGCGCATTCCTGATGCGGAGTACAACGTCTCCAACATCAACGCAAACCCTTGTGAACTGGTAGCTGTCGCTACACGTCCGCCTGCAGCCGCTGCACCGATACAACATGACATTGCTCCGTGCTCGGATTCGGTCATTACAAATTCGCCGTCAACATAGCCATTTGCTTTAAAACCTGCATATCCTTCAACGATAGGAGTCGATGGAGTAATCGGATAAGCCGCAACAACATCCACTTGTACCTGACGAAGCGCTTGGCTTGCTGCCATATTTCCGTCCCATACCTCGATATCGCGTAGTTCGATTGTATCAGCCATTAGTCTTCCTTCACTTCAGCATCAGCTTTTTTCTCTTTTTTAGGCCACTCGGCAAGTGCCGCTTCTTCATCTTTTTGTTCCGGGAACATTAAAAGTGATTTCGGATTTGTCGGACACACTTGTACACAAATTCCGCACCCTTTACAGTGGTCAAAATCAATCCCGACCATTTTTTTATCACGAGAGATAATTGACATGTCAGGGCAATATATCCAGCAGAACTGACAATCGATGCAGTAGTCTTTGTTAAACAAAGGTTTTTCGATACGCCAGTCAGCGACACTCGCGGTAAACGAGCTTGATTGTGAATAAGGGCGATTTTCGGGAAGCGTCGTTGCTATATCGTGTACAGCTCCCTCAAACGTTCGGAGCATGGCACCGATTTCGAACCCATCCCATCCTTGTTTTTCCATCATGTGCTCCTTATTTCACTTCATCATACGCGCGTTGAATCGCGATCATGTTGGCATCGATAATTTTTTGCGGTAATTTTTTAAGTACACGAATCATATTTTCTTTGAAAAAATCCATTTCATACATTCCAGATACTTTCATCAATGCACCCAACATTGGAGTATTTGGGATCGCTTTTCCGATCGTCTCTTGAGAAATTTTAATACAATCGACTGTAAAAACTTTTTTCCCCGCGAGTTTCGGTTGAGAAGCGATTAGCTCCTCCGTACTCATATGGGTCGTAATGATATAAACCGTATTATCTTTTTCGTTTGCCGTAATATCAGCAACGTATACCAATGCCGGGTCAATAACTAAAACATAGTCCGGACTCATAAATTTTTCGTGGTTTAGGATGACTTTATCATCAACGCGATTGTACGCTGTCATCGCTGCCCCGCGCTTTGCTGAACCGTAAAACGCAAATGCCTGTACATGCTTACCGGTGGTGGATACAACGTCAGCTAGACCTTTTGCGCCGGTTACGGCACCTTGTCCAGCTCGACTATGCCATCGAATCTCTAGCATGAATTCTCCCTCTGACTTAAGTTTAAGTTGAATCTTATCAATACGTGTATTCTATGAAAGTTGCTCTTAAATGTAGCTTTTCAGTCGTTGAGAGCTAAAAAACCAAAGCAAAAATGTTACTTTTAGCCCCTCTGTGCGATATATTTCACCGCTTCCAATACGGTGGGTTTTATAATATCTGTTAATGTTAGCAATTGTTCTATATTATCATACCCGCTCGTAACGGCTACACACTCTATCCCTGCACGTTTTGACGATTCTATGTCTATGCGGGTATCGCCGATCATCCATACCGAAGAGTTCTCCCCCCCATCTGCTCAAGAGCTTTGAAGATAGGTTCGGGATGGGGTTTGGGATTGCTAACATGTTCCCGCCCTATCAGCACTTCGAAATACCCCATCAGGGCAAAATGCTCCATCAATTCACGTGAATACAGCCCTGTTTTTGTGGTCACAATCCCCAAACGGGCAAATGTTGAAGCTTCATGAACCGCATCCATAGCATTAGGGAGCAGTACCGTCTTTTGACACGATATCTCCCGATAGTAGAGTTTATAGGTAGAGACATGTGTATCAATCCATTCAGGTTCAACACCGACCCCAGCGAACATCGTCTCTAATGTATGTCCGATCTGAGACGTTATCATCGAATCACTCACCGATGTTTGTGAACCATGGGTTTTTAGAGAGTGATGAAAACTCTCTAAAATCGCTTCCGTCGAATCGATCAGCGTTCCGTCCAAATCAAATAAAATTATCGGTTTCACTAATATCCTTTTATAAACGCCATCGGAATACATCCCGATTGGCTACGCTAACGCTGTGTTTTCCTCGGCAGAAAGCCCAAAATCGCTTACGATTTTCATTTTTTTTCCCAATCGATATAATCTTCCCATATGCCGTTTATCGTCGGTTTGATCCCTTTGATAGTGCGGCTGTACACATTAATCTCATTCGGGATGACCAAAAAGAGATACGGATTGTCTCCGACAATTTGAGCGAAAATTTGACGCTGCAAAGCGGCAATTTTTTCCGCATCAGTGGAGTTCTCCATCTTCTCAATCAAATGATCAGCCGTTTTCGAATGATACCCCACCAGATTAAATCCTCCCGGGACATCACTATCGCTATGCCATAGTGCGTAAGGATCAGGGGTGAGAGAGAGTGACCATCCGAGCAGTACCGAGTCAAATTTTCGCGGAGATACGACGGTATTCAAAAATGCCTGCCACTCCATTACCCGCAGTGTCACTTTTACCCCAACATCAAGGAGCTGACGCTGTAAAATTTCGGCAGCATAAGGACGGATGGCATTGGAATTTGACGTTGCGATCTCAAACTCCAAAGGGTGCGCCGTGTCATAGCCGGAAGCTCTCAAAAGTGCTTTCGCGCGTGCCAAGTTTCGCATCGGCGCTTTTACCTCATCATTAAACCCTTTGCTCCCCGGTAAAAAAGGGCCATTACAAACATTGCCGTGTTTTAAAAACAACACATCGATCAATGCTTGACGATCAATAGCAAGCGAGAGGGCTTCGCGTACCCGAGGATCTTGAAATTTTTTCAACCTCAGATTAAAGCCCAAATAGGTGTAGCTGTGAGAAGGGAGTTCCAGTGTCGCGAATTGGCTGTGAAACGTTTTATCCAACTGCCGTTCATATTGCATCGGATCCAGTCCGTCCACATCAATTTGAGCCGATTTGAGCATCAAAAAGCGGGTCATCGGATCGCTGATGACATGGAATACTATCCGCTCAATCTTCGCTTTATGCTCAAAATAAATCGGATTGGCTTCCAAAACAATCTGTTTGGAAAATTCCAGTTGTTTGAGAATGTAAGGACCCGTTCCGATCGGAGCGGTATTGAATGACGAGCTCATAATATCTTTTTCATTTTTTAAAATATGTTCAGGGACAATTCCCATCATCCATATTTCTAACGCTTTAAAATAGGGTTTTTCATATATAACACGAAGGGTATAGTCATCTATCACCTGCACGTTTTTAATGACTCTAAAATCGGATGCGTAGGGGGTGATGGTTGTAGGGGATTTGATCAGATTGTAGGTAAAAAGGACGTCTTTGGCACTAAATGGTTTCCCGTCATGCCATTTCACCCCGTGGCGAAGTTTGAATTCGATCAGTGTCGGTGTAATAAAACGATACGATTCGGCCAAATCACCGATGATATTTTGACCGCTTTCATCGTATTTCACCAAAGCATTAAACAAAAATCCGGATATGGAAGAGCTCGCCGAATCGGTTGCAATCAGGGGATTAAGACGTGCGGGATTGGAGGAGGCACTAAGATGAAGTGTCGAAGCAATCAGCCAGACACTTTGAAGTAAAAGAAGGAGAAATTTCATCGAACTTTGTTGTCATGGAGAATATCTAATTCCGGGCGGTATACCGTGCTGTTTACATCAAACAATCCCAGTAAAGTATGAAAAAGATAATCGTGTGTATAAGGCTGCAATGAATGTTTTCGAAGAGCATCCTTATCAACCTTAAATTCTTTTCCGAACCACATAACGGCTGGAACGTGCTTTTGGGCATCAGGAGCGATACTGTAAGGAAATCCGTGTAGATAAAGGCCGTTTTCCCCTAACGACTCCCCATGATCACTCAGATAAAACATTGCCGTTTCAAACTTTTCATCATTTCCTTTGAGCAATCCTATCACTTTGGAGAGGAAATAATCGGTATAAAGGATAGTATTGTCATACGCATTGGTAATCTCTGCTTGGCTGCACTGTTCAAGCTGATTAGTTTTGCAAACCGGCGTATATTTTTCGAACGTTTTGGGATAACGCTTATAATACGCTGGACCGTGATTCCCCATTTGATGCAAGACAATAATAATATCACCTTTCGGATGCTGATTAATATACTCCTGTAACCCGACTAACATCCCCTCGTCTCGGCACTCTCCATCATCGCATATCGTATTTTTTTCAGGCGTCTTATAATCTTCATACGCTACCCGAAGAGCAACCCCTTTAGAATCTGAGTTATTGTCCCGCCATAAAATATTGGCCCCGGTACGATTTAAAACGTCTAATACGTTCTCAGTATGCTGCGCTACATCTTTATCATAGACCTCCCGCCCATAGCATGAAAACATACACGGTACGGATACGGCCGTTTCGGTTCCGCTTGAGGTAAACTTCGAAAAATTAATAACATCTTCTTTTCGCAGCAACGGCGTCGTATCCCGTGAATATCCGTTTAAACCGAAATGATCCGCGCGTACTGCTTCACCGACGACAAGAACAACCAATCTACGGTGCCCGTCCGTAGTATCAATACGGGCATCTTTCCCGATGATTTTTAATCCCGTCAGTTCGTGCGAAAAGGACTGATGAATGGTTTCTCCAATCGCATAAAGATAATTAGCCGGATTAGTATAGGAACGAAGCGATACATGTTCACGAAAAAATGAGGTATAAAATTTACTAAAAGCAACAATAATGACGAGTGCAATTCCCAGTGAACCGGCAATACTTTTAATCCCGTCGCTGAGTCTATTTTTGAAGCTTGCCGGTTCAATTTTGACACGATAAACCATAATGGAGGGCAAAATACCTAATATTAGAAAATAGAGAACTTGCTGAACACTAAGTAAATCCATTGATTCATGAAGATTGGTTTCAAGAATGTTTTGTATCATAAGTTTATCGACGATAATATCGTACGTCCCCATGAAGTAAGCGACTAAAGATGAGAGTAATAACACAGAAATCAAAAAAGGTTTTAATAGATAACGCGAGCTAAAGAGCGTAAATACAATCACCAAAACTGCCGTTAAAACAATGCCTAAAGAGGCAATCATAGGTGCATATGTCCATGTAAACGGATAAATTTGAATCACATGTTTAAAAAAGGTACCGTTTGCAAAAAGAACTAAAAATACAGATACCGCCAATATCAGTGTGCGGCTTCGAATCGTTTTATGAGAATTGAACACCATTGCTCCAAAGGAAAATATAATCGAAATATTATCGCACATTCATTAATTGTAAGCCAATAAGCTGACGGTAACTATTATCCATCCATATGCTATAACTTCATATCTTTTTGGGGAAGTGTTTATGAAAATATTGAAAGAACTCTTTAAAATCTATTTACTCTTTATTGCCCTCTTTTTTCTGGGACGGCTCGGACTATACGGTCTCTACTTCGACCGTTTGGGGGATATGAGCTTTGCGCAATCGCTTTTATCATTTGTTTTCGGCCTAAAACTCGATACGATGAGCGCCTCTATCATTCTCATCATCCCCGCACTCCTGCTATCGATTACCCCTCAAGTACTCGCAAAACAGGTAGGGCGATTTATCAGCGTTTATGTCCTCTTTTTTCTATTGATAGTTCTTTATGTCGAAAATGCTACTTTTCCGTTCGTTGCCCAATACGATGTCCGTCCCAACTACCTTTTTGTCGAGTATCTCAAATACCCTAAAGAGGTATCCTCAATGATTCTCAAAGAGTATCCTCTGCAGCTTGCCGTTGCATTAGGTATGTTACTCGCGATGGGGTGGGCGTATCTACGTTTCTCACCGCTCCGTCTGGTTGAAGCGATCCAAACACCTCTTTGGAAACGGTTGCTCTTATTTCCTTTAATTGGTGTAATCCTCTTTATCGGTATCCGCTCATCACTCGGCCATCGCCCCGCCAATATCTCCGATGCACTTTACAGCACCAATCGCATGGCGAATGAAATTGCCAAAAATTCTCTCTACAGTATCGGTTACGCTTTTTACAGCTACACCAAAGAGGGAGACTTGATTAAACCGTATGGCAAAAAAATGGCTCTAAGCGAAGCCTATAAGCGTGTAGGGGAAAAGCTGAACCTAAAAGGGGAAGGTAAATTTCCGTTTAATCGTCTTGAACCGACCCATTTCCCTTCTCCAAAGCCTAAAAACCTCGTTATTTTTATGCAAGAATCAATGGGCGCCCAATTTGTCGGATTCAGCGGTGGCGATGTCGCAGTTACCCCCAATATGGAAAAACTTTCCCATGAGGGGATCGCCTTTACTAACCTGTTCAGCAACGGTACACGATCCATTCGCGGGCTTGCCGCAATGACGTCGGGATGGCTCCCAATTACCGGAGAAGGGGTTGTTAAACGGAATAAATCCCAAAGTGACTTTTTCACTGTCGCCTCTCTTCTCAAACCGTTAGGATATAAATCGTGTTTTATTTACGGCGGTGAAGGGCATTTTGATAATATGCGCAGTTGGTATATGGGTAACGGCTTTGATGAAGTAATCGAGCAAAAAGATTTCACCAATCCGAGCTTTGTCAGTACATGGGGAGTCAGTGACGAAGATTTAGTCCTAAAAGCCAATGAAAAGTTCAAAGACTACTCTGCCAAAGGGGAAAAATTTGTCAGTGTCATGTTCTCATCCTCAAACCACTCACCGTTTGAATTGCCGGAGGGAAAAATCGATTTTATACCAGGTAAACCAAAAAAAGGGGTTGAAAATGCTGTTAAATATGCCGACTTTGCCATCGGACGTCTCTTTGAATTAGCTAAAAAAGAGCCTTACTATAAAGATACCGTTTTTGTTGTTGTAGCCGATCATAATGTCCGTGTTTATGGAGACGACCTTGTTCCTGTCAATATGTTCCATATCCCAGCACTGATAGTTGCTGATGGGGTAAAAGCTCAAAAATATAATACCCTTTCCACTCAACCCGACGTTTTAGCGACAGCACTCGATTTAATCGGTGTCAATCTCACCTATCCGGTACTGGGCCATTCCATTTTCAGTGATGCAAAAAAAGAGGTCGTTTTTATGATGTTTAATGATACTTTCGCCCTCCGTGATCATAATAAAGTGGCCATTATTGAACCCAATAAACCACCGGTAACATTCACTTATTCCCAAGAGCATCTCGCACCCGCTCCACACGACAAAGAACTCGAACGTGATGCACTGGCATTCATCACCGTTATGGATGATATGTACAACAAAAAATTGTATCGGGTAGCAAAGTAATAACTTTCAGAAATTTTTCTGGAGGGGATTATAAAAAATATTTTGTAATGACTGAAGAAAGTATGAAGGAAAATTGCTTCCCAAGAGAAGGGAAGAAATAAACGATTAACGTTTTGAGAATTGAGGAGAACGACGTGCTTTGCGTTTACCCGGTTTCTTACGTTCAACGATACGTGAATCGCGAGTAAGCATACCAAACGGTTTCAAGATAGCACGGAATGACGGATCAAATGTGCAAAGTGCACGAGAGATACCGTGACGAAGTGCATCAGATTGTCCTGAGAAACCGCCGCCCATAGTTGAAGCAGTGATATCGACTGATCCGTCTTGTTTAGTCAAAGAAAGCGGTTGAGTAACACGCAATTTTTTTGCTTCAAGACCACCGAGCCATGCATCGAGTGAAAGACCGTTTACAGTGATTTTACCTGTACCCGGAGCAAGCCATACTTTAGCGATCGAAGATTTTCTTCTTCCGGTTGCATACGTTTTTGCCATCGTTTATCCTTACTTAGCAAGCTGTGCAGAGTGTGGGTGTTCAGCACCTGCATAGACTTTTAGTTTTTTGATCATCGCACGACCCAATTTTGTTTTTGGGAGCATACCACGAGCTGCAAGTTTGAAAACTTTTTCTGGGTTAGTAGCCAAAAGTTCTGTAAATTTTTCGCTTTTTACGTTACCGAAGTAACCTGTGTGGCGGTGATATGTTTTAGTAGCCGCTTTACCGCCACCATTGATAATCGCTTTTTCAGCGTTAATGATAACAACGAAGTCACCACAGTCGACATTTGGGGTAAAATAAGGTTTATCTTTACCGCGAAGACGAGTAGCAACATCAGTCATAATACGACCGAATGTTTTCCCTTCCGCATCGATCAAAACCCATTTACGTTCGATTTGCTCAGGTGAAGCAATTTTAGTAAATTTCATCTTGAGTCTCCTTTTAAAGTCTCTATAAATAGTGGCGCAATTGTACCAGTATATACTTATAATCTGCTTAAATTAAGTTTACTATAAGCACTTCATCCACTCAATTCTATCTTCCATGAGATAACAGACATATCCTTGCACACTAGCACCGGTAAAAGTACGAATCGCATCGGCGTAGCGATAAATTTGATCGCGATGTTTTTCTTCCTCTTCCCGTCCACTTTTATAATCGATGATCACCCAGCCATCACTCCCCTCTACCAACAGATCAATCACCCCTATATTTCCCTTATGCCGAATCATCTGCTCTTTTCGCCAGAGCCCTTGTGAAAGGGTACAAAACTGCTCATCGCGGATCAATCTCTCAACCCTTTGATGGATCTCTTCCATAGCACCTGCTTGCAGCGTTGCGCCGTATCGGTTACGGGTTGATTCAAGGGCTTCGTGCAGTGATGTAAGATTAAACTCTCCCATCATCTCTAGTGTATAGTGCAAAGCCAATCCAAACTGCACTGCCGCATAGTCATGCGTTGCCTCTTTGAGAGAACGGATACTCTCTTCCTGCCGACCGAATTCGAGCCCCTTAAACTCAAGTCTCTTCGGCGCTATAGCAGGTTCTGTATTTCGAGATTTAATCTCTAAAACCCCTCGCACGAATACGGTAAGTTCGAGCGGATCAAACCATGAACTTTTGGTTTTCGTTATCACGCTCAATGATTCGACAGCACGGGTCAACGCAACATACAGTGCGTTAAGCTGATCTTCATCCGAAGCCTTTTTTTCCGCTTCCAGTGCCTTGGCATAACTCGGATCGAGTGCTTCACGCCCTTTTATCCGATAATGCATCCCCCGCAGCTGCGCCCCCTCATACTCATAAACGATTGCATCATTGTGTGAACGTGCCGTTCCAAGGCGGTCAAGGACGATGACGTGTTCAAACTCCAACCCTTTGGACTTATGTACCGTCATGATACGAATCCCTTTGAGATCACTTTGAGGTGAGGTGCTCTCCAATCTCTCAATCTCAAACACCACCTCTTCGATGTCGCGGTACCCTCGTAATGCTTCGATAAACATCAGCGCACTTTTATCGGCAATTCTAAAGCCTCTTATAAACGTGATTGCCGTACTCACCACATCATTCACCTCAAGACGCTCGATCCGAGTGCTCTCTACACCCAGCAGAGCCGCACAGTTTGATCTATAAATTGCCTCACCGAAATAACAATAGCGCAGATACTCGATAACGGCACGGACGCTGCGCTGTGCAATAAGACGTGCGGTCGTCTCCGTCACCACATCGTATCCCCGCTCACTCAGGGCCTCCTCAACCGCGCTACCGTCTTTGTTGGTCGCGGTCAAAATAGCAATCTCTTCGGGGATGACCCCTACGCCGATCAATAATGCGACCCGTTCACTGAGGGTTTCGAGAAGAGTATCACTGCTGAGTACTTCAACATATCCCCCCGCAAAACTTTGGGGACTTTGTTGAGCAATGTACCCTTTGATTTTACCCTCAAATGATCGGTTAACAAAATCGACAATCTCACTGCGGGATCGGTAGTTGACCTTCAAAGGTTCCACGCGGACATCAAACAACTCGGCGACCTGATGAAACAGTGCACTCACCCCGCCTCGAAAACGGTAGATGGACTGTTTGACATCCCCGACGAAAAAGAAGCTCCCCCCCTCATTCACCCCGACACCGGAACGGATTTCTTCGATCAGCGGGCGCAAAATATCAAACTGTATAACGCTGGTGTCTTGAAACTCATCAAGAAGAAGATGCTTGAGACGCGAATCAAGCCGGAAATAAAGAAACTCGCTCTCCAATTTCTCCCGCAGCAGCGTATGAACGTTTAGGGTGATATCATCAAAGCTCAGTTCATTGCTTTGCAGTGCCATGGATTGACGGCTTTTGATATAGATCTTTAAAATCGAAAACAACTCTTTAAAATAGAGCACTTCGCGCCGACGCATCTGCAGTGCGATAGCACTCTGAAGCTCACGAAGGAGATCATCCATACGCGGCTCATAGATTTTTTTAAAATCCCAATACTCCAAGCTCGGTTTTTGCAGCCATGTTTTTCCAAGCAACTCTTCATAGCTTTCGAACTGCATCGTCTTACGGGCACGATCACTGAGCGATTTTGACAGAACGTGTGCGGAAAGCTCTTGGGCGATACTTATTGCCTGCTGTGTGGTATCTTCCGGTGCACTAACCGATGTGTACGCATCGAGATTCAGTTCTTTGTATTTAGAATAGAGGGACGAGAGAAGTAAGAAAAGATCGCTAAGCCGCTTATCGCTGAGTAATGAAAGATGTACCAATGCACTCTCTGCGTGTGACACTTCCACCTCGTTTAAAAACCGCTCCAGAAGCGCTGTTTCATGATGATTCTGTACCGTTTTAAAGGTGGGCATTAATCCGGCATTGAGGGCAAATTTGCGTAAAATCCGACCGAAGAATTTATCCAAGGTAGAAATTTGAATATCGGAACGGAGAAATCGTGAGAGTACTTTGGGGCGCTCCTCTAAAATACTCGCTTCGTCAATCCCGCTTAGGCGTGCTATTTGAGCAAGTTCGCTCCGTCGCGGCAGCTCTTCTAGGGTCACAATAATTCGCTCCAGCATCTCATTTGCCGCTTTGTTGGTAAAAGTCAGCGCAACGATAGAGGAGGGATTCTCCCCCATAAAGAGGAGACTTAGATAGCGAACGACGAGATTAAAGGTTTTACCGCTCCCCGCACTCGCTTCATAAGCTAAAAAAGGTTCAAACTCCACGCATCACCTCCCGATTGCAAAGATAGGTGTATGGGCAGTAGCGGCATCGGTTCATATCCTCGCACATCTCCCAATTCCATGTTTTTCGAGAAGCCATCTCGGAGAGTATCTCTCGTAGTATGAGGGTTTTCGCCTCCAAAAACTGCTCTACCTTTAACTCCCCTTTATTTAGGTCATAATAGCCGCATCGTGCCACCCTCCCCAACTCTCCTGCAAGGAGGGCATAAACACTGAGCTGATAATCGACATCGCTCTCTTTGGGCTCGATAGTCGTGTCGGGATACTTACCGCTTTTGTAATCGATCACTTCGAACTCTCCGCCATTCTCATCAATCCGATCAATTCGCCCCGTAAGTCTTATCCCCTCCACTATAGTACTCATCTCTTTTTCGGTATAAAGAACACTCACACCTGATGAAAATCGTAAGGTTTCCTGCTCATAAAAAGGGTCTAATTTATCAAGCCATAGCCGTTTCATATGCCGCTCCAGCGGATCATCGCTCTTACACTCTTCCCACTGTGTCCGTAGCGCCTCTTTCATCGCTGCAGCTGAGGGGTATCTCTTAGTTTCTGCAAATACCTTTTCCAAAGCGCTGTGCAGAGCATTTCCGATATCCCGCTCTTGCGAAAGATCTCTCGGCAGTTCGTGATCGCGTATATGTTCTATATAGTGGTAATAGAATTGCCTTTTACAGCTCAAGAAGCTTTTGATACCACTCGAAGAGAGGGGATGGACCGTAAAATCGTATTCGCCCTCATAGACTTTGACCTCCCGAACGTTAAAGCTGGGGGTTGGGAACAGTACCTCTTCGTAGCGGTACAGCGAGGGGCTACTTTTGATCCCTAACTGCAATAAAAAACGTGACGGCACCGATTCGGCATTTTGGACACATCCGATTGCGACCTTTTTGGCACGGTTAAAGAGGATAGAGTAGTAATGTTTTTGGAGCGACTCGCGATCATGTGCACTCGGGAGCCCTGCATATTCACGTGTTTTGGTGTTTAAAAAGAGATCTTTTTCACTTTTGTGGGGGACATACCCCTCATTAAAGTCAACAATCACTACTCCATCAAATGCCACTCCGCGAGTCTCCAACAACCCCATAACGGTAATTTTTCCCCCACGCACATCATCGATACTCCGCTGGCGTAAACGGTTCATAAAAATTCGAAATACCGCTCGAAATTCCATCTGCTCCAACGCATGGGATAGGTGGCTAAAACGGTGAAGTTCGTCTCGTATGATTTCGATTGAGGCTTCATCCCCCTCTTCCCAAAAAGCTATCAACTCTTCCAACTGTGAAAAATGAAACTTCTTCGGATATTGGGCTTTAAACCAATCCATCGTAGTGCTTTTGATATTGCGGACACGCTCACGGTTCAACACGCTCGCTTCGTCCAGAAAGAGGGTGATACTTTCCAACTCTCGATAGATGACGCTATTGCTAAACGGTTCTCCCATCGCAAAGTTGAAATTCCCCTCCGTATCGAACTCTTTTAACATCTGCGCCGTATTCTCATCGGGGAGCACTACTGCGATCCTCTCCGGTGCTATCCCCTCTTCTACAAACGATTCAACAGAAGCTTTGATAAATCCGATTTGAGCCAGCCTCGCGTGAAACACTTCACACGTTACTGCGCGATTGATACGGAGCGGACATTCATCGATAATGGTAATTTCACTCAGAGATAACCGATATTCCATCCCCTCGCCCAGAGTAAATCCCATCTCTTCAAACCGTGCCGTCATCTTACGGTTATACGCTGTCGTGTTGTAGTGTAAAATGACCTTCAAGTGATTTGCACACTCACGTAGCAGTGCTATCTCATATCGGCTCAGATACCCCTCGACGAATATCGTAATCGTCTCAAAGTTTCGCAAAAAATCGTTCTGTATGGTTGTGTGCTCAGAGTTGAATATCCTATCCGCCCACCCTTCTCGAGCACAAATCTCACTGTACCGCTCACGAAGCCGTTTGAGAATAGCTATGTGTTCCTCATACTCGCCGTAAACATCAACCGCTTGGAGGGTTTCGACAGAGACTTGTTCACTGGATAGCTCTTCAAAAAAACGGAACAGATATTCGGAGTTTTGGATGAAGCTGAAAAAGTTTCGCTCGATGTTGAGTGCGGCAAACCCGGAAAAATCGGATGCTTCATGCATCGCCAAGAGCCGTAGATCCTCATCGGGGATGATTTTCCCTACCGCTACGTAGGCACGCGATAGAAACTCCCCCATAGTCATCGCATGAGGCAAGAAACTTTCCGCCGATTCTAAAAGAGATTCACGAATGCACCGCGAAGTAGGATATACGATACATTCTCTATTCATTTTCCAACTTTTCTAATATATTTAATACACCCATATCCAACTTCGAAAACGCAAACCATTTTTTCCCCAAATCTTTGAGACTTGCTCCGATATGATACACTTCCTTTTCATCGATCAGTAAAAAGCGATCATGTGAGGAATCAAACTTTTTTAGCTCTATGTTCGGATATTGTGCATTGTATTTTTGAAGATCGAGTTCAAGCTGTTTAGTGATATTTTTGGTGTAGATGGTCGCTTTTACTTTCACATCTCGTTTCGATAATAACGTCAGGACGCTCTCATCGATATAGTTGTCGATGAGTATAATACTCTCTTTGGCACTTTTGATTAAATCCGATACAAACAGATATGCATCATACACTTGCCCATCGTAAAAAATTCCCTGTTTCGGTTTAATGGATTTGTCCTCGATGGCACTAAATATTTTCTCAAATCTTTCATCGCTTTTTATCTCATACGTGATTTGTCTTTTTTCTATTTGTTCAATTTTTGAAAATAATTCACTATTTGAAGCGATTAACTGTCGCATTTTTACAAAAGCTCTCATGATTTCGATATGAATATTCAGGGCGATTTTACTTGTCAAAACTGATGACAACATTGATACACCCTGCTCTGTAAATGCAAAAGGCTTTGCTCCACCTAAATGTTGCTTCGAAGGTATCACAGATTGTGACACCATAAAGTTTATTTCAATATCAGTTAGCTCAATCATAAAATCATTTGGGAATCTATCAATATTTCTTTTGACAGCTTGTTTTAATGATCTTGTTTCTACCCCATAAAGCTCCGCCAAATCTCTATCCATCATTACCTGCATTCCGCGAATGGTGTAGATTTTGTTTTTGATGCTGTCGTCGATGTAGGCGGTGACTTCGTTCATCTGTAATTCCTAAAATTTTGCTTCATTGTACCCCGTCGCTCAAAAATGGAAAAAAATATGGCAGGGTGAAAAATAATATTATTTAAGTAGGCTCATTATACAAAAAAAAAGAGAAGTGTGAAGGAAGTTAGATTCCCGTTTTCACGGGAATGACGGGAGAATTAAAACTCGGAAGTTATAGGATTTCGGGTATCCGCTTTAATGCTGAAGTAACGCTGATCAGCACCTACAGAGATTTTTGACAAAATATCCCATCGACCCGGTTTTGGAAGATCAACGGCACTGAAAGTATATTGACCTTCACTGACAGTCGGCTGTGATAAATTGACATCATGCTTTGTACTATCAGGTCGTGTCAACACAGCTTCAATATTCGCATTGTTTACTGCTTTCCCCTCTTTATCCGTCACTTTATAGACGATAACCGTCCCTTTTTCAGTGATTTGAGGAGTTAGGAATGCGATCGTATACTTCTTATCAAACGCGATTTTAGCATTGATGATATCGTTAGCATTATCATCATAGGTGTGATACCCTTGCATTCCGTAGTTAGACATCTCAACCGGGTTATTAATAGCCATTTTAATAGTCACGACACCGAACATAATCACTACAACCGTTGAAACGGCGATGATTATAGGCCATTTAGTACCGGGATTTTTAAACATTTACATCATCCTTCTTACGGCGAAAAAACCGTCCGTATACGTATCGCACTAAAGCGTACAGAATGATACCGTAAAAAATTAACCGAATAATATCGATAAAGTTTTTACTTCCGCTTCCAGCCGAAGAACTGAGGGTTACCCCATGATCTGCAGCAATTTGATCGGCTATGTCGCTGTACCCGTTATACATAGCTACCGAATACTTTTTAACCGTATCATCACCTTTTGTTTTTTCTGCCAAAATAGGCAAAATTGTTCCGCCCCGATTGACAATGAGCTCTTTGGCTTCATCATAATTTCGGGCAAACATAATAGCACTAACAACCGATCCGATAAACGTTGCGTTCGGACTAAGAATTTGTGCTTTGTTAAAATGCTCATATAAAGAGACGGGACGAGCTAAAATATCAATCTGCTGTTGAAGTTCTACGAACGTCATAATAACGGACGGTTCACCGAGCTCAGAAGCTAGCTGTTTTTCATAATCGGCAACACTTTGATTTTGATCCAAATCCCGTGTCATAACCAAATAAAGTGAAATACCTGTTTTAGCTTTTAATTCAGTGCCGATTGCATTAATTTGTTCCGCAAATTTTGGATTGTTAACAACATCGTCTTTATATAAATATTCCGCATGTAGAGAGAATGAGAGCAAGAGGGTGAGGGCCGCTAGCCCTCGCGAGAATAACAAAAGTTACCCTTAACCGACGTAGAGGTGATTCGGTGTAATAACCGCCCACAACGTTACTGCTGCAGAAACCACCAAAGTAATAGTAATGAGTTTGTCCATGATACTTGCCATAAAAACCCCTTATTTTACATCAACACGATGAGCGCCGTTTTCAGTGCTGATCATTTTGATATCTTTTTCATTTTCGATTTGGTAGAACTTAGTCGCACTCCCTTGTTGCACACCCAATCCCCACACGGTTAAACCCGCGAGGATAGAGAGGAGCAACACGGTTGCGATCAACATACCGCTAATTCCGTCCAATGCAAAAACACTACGATTTTCCATTATGACTCTCCTTATTTGCTAAGGCTGGTGACATAAGCACCAAGCGCTTTTACTTGAGCTGGTGTCAAGTTATTAAATGCAGGCATTTGACCGATTGCACCTTTTTTACCGTGTTTCAATACATTCGCAATAAGCGTTGGATTGAACTCAGCAATACTTGGAGCAACCATGTCTGTACCTTTACCGTCAACAGCGTGACATGCAGCACATGTACCAGCGAATACATCAGCACCTTCAGTGCCTTTCATTCCGCCTGCAACATATTTAGCTACAGCACTCGATTTCAGCATCCGTAACCAAAGCACCGGTAGTTAGCATTCATCAAACCGTTACGATCCGGCATAGGCATTTCCATACCGAGAAGCTGATTGTTAGAACCGTTTTGAATAACATGCTTGATTGAATCTTCCGCAATACGGTGATTCAAGTTAGCCGCTTTACCATCCATACCATCCGCTTGTAGACCATGACATGGAGCACATTGTACGATAAACACTGACTGACCCATCTCTTTAAGAGTTGCTTCGTCCATATTAGCATACTGCGCTTCGAATTTTGCATCGTGTGCAGCAACTTCTTCATTATATTCACCAATTTGTGAATATGCATTTACAGGATAACCGGCAAGGAAATACCAAATAGC
Source organism: Sulfurimonadaceae bacterium (assembly GCA_963845295.1). GTDB lineage: Bacteria > Campylobacterota > Campylobacteria > Campylobacterales > Sulfurimonadaceae > Sulfuricurvum. Next base: position 121,759 of record CAWJRP010000016.1, read on the forward strand.
GTAAATAACCAAACCAAAGAAAATAATCGCCCAACCAAAAGGAAGTTCGTTTTTATATTCTCCGATTCCATCCCAGTTTTCATCTGCAAGTTTACCACTTGCTTTGTCAAATTGCATCTGTCGAACATATTTGGTAACTACAAATGCTGTAACAATGACAAGAACAACTGCACCAAGAACGGCGAGTTTGTTAACCCAGTCACTTTCACCACCCATACCGCCGGCACCACCAACAGCAACGTAAGTGAAGCCAAGCATTGCAATTACAACTATGATAGCAGCAAGTACTGTCTTATTCATTTATGCCTCCTACTTTATCTCATCGTTTTTCGAGATCTCTTCGACCGGTTGGTCTGTGATCTCGTCATTCAGCGCGATATTGCCGTACTTTTCATAATCGCGTTTCCCCTTTTTTTGTGCACTATAGAGATGATAAATGTACGCATACAAAACCACCACTAAAAATGCCGTAAACCCAAAGTAAGCATACGCTTGAATCGCACCAATATCCACGCTCACGTCCTTATTTCAAACTATTAAGATATGCGATAATCGCTACGATTTCAGGGATTTTACCCGCTGCTACCGCATCTTTAACATCTTGGTCTTTCATGTCTGCTGCGATTGCTTTTGCTTCTTCCAAAGCATCTGCATGCGCTTCATCCAGTGTTGCTGCCAATTTAACAGTCGCTTTTGAACCGTCTGCCATTGGAATTTCTTCGTTATAAGGTGTTTTGAACACTTTATTAACCGTCACTTGTTCAGCATAAGCAGTATCAATATCCGCTGTGTTTTTGAAGAACCAACCATATGCCGGCATGATAGAACCTGGAACAACTGCTGCAGGATCTTTCATGTGGTTTTCGTGCCAATCTGTTGTACGGTAGTTTCCTACACGGTGAAGATCAGGACCCGTACGTTTTGAACCCCAAAGGAATGGGCGATCATACGCATATTCACCACTCAAAGAGTAGTGACCGTAACGATCCGTTTCTGATTTGAACGGACGAATCAATTGTGAATGACATGCATTACAGTTATTTTTAACATAGACCTGCTTACCTGCAAGTTCCAACGTACTGTAAGGTTTAGTCCCTACAACCGGTTGAGATGCTTGCGCAAAGTTTGGCAAAATCTCAATAAGTCCTGCAAACGCGATTGTTAAGAACACCGCTACCGCGAAAAAGAACGGGTGTTTTTCTAACCAGTGAAACATTTTTCCCCTCCTTATTATGCGCCCATAGGCGATGCGTTTTGAAGTTCACTCTCTTCAACACGGCGAGAGCTTGTCATTGTTTTGTACATATTGTACGCGAACAAGAACATTCCTAAGAAATACAATGTACCACCAACGGCACGGATCGTGAAATACGGATGCAATACTAGAACCGTATCGATGAATGAGTAAGCTAAGTTACCGAATTCATCATGCGCACGCCACATCATACCTTGTGTAATACCTGCAATCCACATAGATGTGAAATACAAAACAACACCTAGAGTTTGGATCCAGAATTGTGTATTCATCAACGATTTTGAATAAATCTCACGCTTGTATACACGTGGTGCCATATGGAACAATGCAGCCATAATCATGAATGCAACCCAACCAAGAACACCATCATGTACGTGACCGACGATCCAGTCTGTAAAGTGAGCCAAAGCATTAACTGATTTGATCGCTTGGATCGGACCTTCAAGAGTTGAGAACATGTAGAACGTAGAAGCCAAGATCATAAATTTGATCAATGGACTTGCGGCTACTTGCTGCCATTCACCCTTCATAGTAAGGAGCATATTGATCGCAGAACCCCATGATGGGAGAATCAATACAACAGAGAAAACTGAACCCATAGTTTGCATCCAGTCTGGCACTGTAGAATAGATCAAATGGTGTCCGCCTGCCCAAAGGTAAACAAACATCAATCCCCAGAACGCAAGTAGAGACAATTTATATGAATAAACCGCTTGCCCTGATTCTTTTGGAAGGAAGTAATAGATCATCGCAACGATAGGTACAGTAAACCCGAACGCAACCGCATTGTGTCCATACCACCATTGTACCAACGCATCATTAGTACCTGAGTACATTGAAACAGAGTGATACCATGCACCGATTCCGCCTGAAGCAAAATACGTTGGAATTTCCATGTTGTTGAAAAGATACAACATAGCGATTCCAAGGAACGTAGCGATGTAATACCAAATAGAGATATACAATGATTTTTCACGGCGAATACCGATCAAACCGAAAATTGACATTCCCCAAATAACCCAAACAAGAACAACAGCGATATCGATCGGCCATTCAAATTCAGCATATTCCTTACCGGTTGAGATACCAAGCAAGAGGCTTCCTACTACTGCAACAACTACTATTAGGTAGAGGAAAAAGTGTAGTTTACCGAGGAACATCAAGAATTTTGATTCTGCCATCGATACTTTCAATACACGTTGACCGACGTAGTACCATGTTGACCAAATACCACTTAGGGTAAATCCAAAAATGACTGCATCGGTGTGCAACGGACGAAGACGACTGAAGTTTGTATATTCTGCCAATCCTGATCCCGCAATGGTATTAACAGCAGGAAATGCCATTTCCCACGCCAAAATTACGCCGACAAGCATCCCGACGATTCCGAGTACAACAGTTACAAACATAAACATCTTTGCTACCGTGTAATCATACTCCAATGGACGATTCTCCATTTACGACCTCCTTAAAGATTCAAAGCATAAGAGCCTATTAGGGCACCTCTTATCTCATAATTAAAAACATGAAATAAAAGGTGCCCTTAACACTTTTGTAACAAAAGTAGGCTATTAAACACTCTAATGATAGCAACCGGAGTATTTAAGGAATCTTAAATTATTAAATGTTTTTCGTCATTTGAAAACTTATCGATATATTTAAGTTTATTTACAGAATTAGGGGTAGAAAAGTAACACTAGGGGATAATAAAGTTGCTTTGGAGTTCCAAAGCAACCGATTTATCGTTGAAGAAGTTGAAGAAATTCGCTGAATATGTATCGGCTCTCTTTTGGGCCGGGGCTTGATTCAGGGTGGTGTTGAACCGAGAATACATGACCGCTGTTGTAGCGCAGTCCCTCGATTGTGTTGTCAAAGAGATTGATATGGGTCACACTTGCTATTTCACGCACCGATTCAGGGACGTTATAGTTATGGTTTTGAGCCGTAATCTCTACCATCCCCGTCTGAACATTTTTCACCGGATGATTTCCCCCGTGATGACCGAATTTGAGTTTATGGGTATCGTATCCGTGTGCAATACTAAGCAGCTGATGCCCCAAACAGATCCCGAATAACGGTATACGGCGTGCAATCAATTTTTTAATCTCTTCTTGCTCCGTTTTAAGAACAAGGGGATCTCCCGGTCCGTTTGAGAGGAAAACACCGTCGATCTCTTTGGCATCGTAACGTGCGATCAACTCATCGGCACAAAAGCTGTTCGGGAGTACTTCCACTTCCAAGCCCGCTTCGGTCAATTCATTAAGGATATTGCGTTTTACCCCAAAATCGATGGCGGCAATACGTGCTTTTGGTGCAGGTGCATCGTTGTAACGGAAATTGAACGGATCATAGATCCCGTTACGATGAACATACGTCTCTTTAGTACTTACCTCTTCGATATAGTTAATCTCTTCGATACGCGGAGATTTTTCAAGAAGCTGCTTTAATTCCTCTTTATCGCTTACCTGTGTCGAAGCGATCATCATCATTGCCCCCTCAGTTCGGAGCATTTTGGTGATATAGCGGGTATCAATATCGCAAATACCGATAATCCCGTGCTTTTCTAAAAAAGTGTGCAATGCTTCTTGGGCACGAAAGTTTGAGTACTCGCTCTGATACTGACGGACGATAATCCCTTTACAGTGAGCCTTGGAACTCTCCATATCTTCATCGTTTACACCGACATTTCCGATTTCAGGCATGGTAAAAGTGACAAACTGTCCCGCGTACGATGGATCGGTAATAATCTCCTGATAGCCGCTCATAGAAGTATTAAAAACAATTTCCCCTACCGCTGTCGTGTCGGCGCCAAAACTTTTGGCACTCAGATAGGTGCCGTTTTCGAGATAAACCCAGACATCACGTAACATTACGCCATCCCCCGTCTAACCAATTCATCTTTATACAATTTTTCATACACGATCTCATATTCGTCAGTTCCCGGAATCAGGTTACGCTTGTAGCTTCTGATTTTTTCGTAAACGGCAGATTCAATTTCACTTGAATCGGCGATAGAACCGGTGATAGCATCAAAAATAATATTTTTAATACGGTTTTCACTCACATCATAATTAATCAAATCTTCTTCATATAATTCATCAAGAATTTGGTGGGCAATATCGGAATAACGATCTTCATAGGAGAGAACTACACCGAATTGCGGTGCCAATTTCTTTTTGATCATAAAGAAAAGTTGTCGCTCATCGGCAAGATAAAAATCGATTTGCTCTTCATTGGCATTGACGATCTCTTTGACCTTCTCTTCCAAAGCAATCTCTTTTTTGATATTGGCGGCTAAAACTTTTTCCGCTTCAAGCGCGGTACTCTCAAGCCCTTTGGTCATGGTAACCAATCCGCTTCGGCTTAGTTCGACAGCGATTCGCGTCGCGATATGGGGTACGTGTGTCAGTGAAACCTTCATTGCCAGCCCTGAGTGAAATTTTTTGCATTTTACTCTAATATACCTCTAAAATCGCTTAGAGGAATTAAGGCTGTTTAGGTTGTTCCGGAAGTTTTCGTAATTTTTCGGTAATTTCAGACCCTTTTTTAGGATCCATCTTCGCCAAAATTTGTCCGACCACTTTAGAGTTTAAGGTACTCATAATCTCTGAAGCATCCGATGCAGACATCTGTGAGAGGATTTGTGCTGATGCGGAGGGCTTCATTTTTGAGAAGGTTTGTGAAACCTTGTCTGATTTTAGCTGTTTGATTTGATCCAAAACTTTTTTGTTTTCATCCAATATTTTTTTAACTGATTCTTCTTTTGCTTTGATCTCTTGGAGTTTTTGATCGACTTTGACATCTTTGCCTTGTACCATTGCCTCTTTTTTACGTAAAAGCTCTTCCGTAGCCCGTTTTAGAGAATCAAGTGATTGTTTTTGTTCATCAATCCGCCCTAACTCTACCAACAGCTCATTTTTACGCTCTTCAAAAATCTTGGTACACTCGTACGATTTCGTGGCGGGAGCACCGTAAAGTATCCCCATCATTACTAATATCATCCAGATTATTTTATTCATGTTACCTCTTTCTTATACGTCATTGTTCCGATCTCATCCAACATTTTAGCCTCTTGAGCTTTGAGATGTTTAAGCTGTGCATTCATCTCCTGCACTTCCAAATATTTAAATTTTTCAAAATCAATCATAGCCGCTTTAAACCATTCTCGGGTTTGATGCTGTCTTTGCTCTGCCATATGTAAAGTTTGTCGGCACTGATCTATCGTTTGGTGCTGTGCATGGATCATTGCAGCAGCTTGGGTAAATTCGCCGACACTCCCTTGTGTCGGTAACGTCATATGAGATAGTTCTTCATAAGCATGATTGAGTTTATCGGTAGCGGAAGAGAGGGCGTTATTGGCACCGATAAGGGCGCGTTCGGCAGTGTCAAGAGCCTTTTTTTTGAGTTTTACCAAAGGCTCGTAACGTGACTTGGCCATAAACGCTCCTCATGATTGAGATTACAATGTTATTGTATCGTTTCGATCCGGAGATGTGGAAATCATACCGATTTTGGTTTTGGTTAACTCTTCGATAGCACGAAGATACTGCTGTGCCGTAGCAGGAAGATCTTCAAAACGGCGAACACCCTCTGTTTTATCCCAGCCCGGGAATGTTTTATAAACCGGTTTGACATTTTCCAAATCAAGAGGGAAGTAATCAATCACTTCACCGTTCACTTCATACGCCACACATACCTGGATTTCATCAAAACCGTCCAAAACATCCAACTTCATAATAGAAAGATCATCACATCCGTTCAAACGGCTTGCATACGCACATGCTACCGCATCAAACCATCCGCAGCGGCGCGGGCGGCCCGTAGTGGTTCCGAATTCATGTCCCGCTTTGCGGAGACGCTCACCGATTTCGCCGTGATCTTCGGTCGGGAAGGGGCCGTTACCGACACGGGTGCAGTAAGCTTTGACGATCCCGGTCACTTTGCCGATATCTTTCGGGTTAACCCCAAGACCGGTACACGCACCTGCAGAGATTGTCGATGAGCTGGTGACGTACGGATAGGTTCCGTGATCGATATCAAGCATCGTCCCCTGTGCACCTTCAAGGAGGATTTTTTTCTCATCATCCATTAGTTTCCATGCCATTTGAGTCGTATTGGCCAAAAACGGTACCAAGGCTTCAGCAAATGTAGTAAGCTCTTTGGTTAAATCTTCTTTACTCGGCAAAGCAATCTCTAACGCTTGAAAGATAGCTTTGTTTTGCTCGAAATATTCCATAACGCGGTTAGTCAATGCGCTCACGTCGCGCAGTTCACCCAGACGAAATCCGGCACGGGCGATTTTTTCGCTGTATGCCGGCCCGATGCCGCGTCCTGTCGTACCGATCGCCTTTTCGCCTCGAAGCTTCTCTTTGGCTTGATCGATCAGGGTGTGAAACGTCAAAATCATATGAGCCGATTCAGAGACAAACAATCGTCCAAGGAGATTGTCAAACTGCTTCATCTCTTTGATAAGAGCTTCAGGAGAGACAACGACACCGTTTCCGATAATATTGATCGCTTTCGGGTTCAAAATCCCTGAGGGAATCAAGTGAAGAGCATGGGTTTTACCGTCAACTACGATCGTATGACCGGCATTATGCCCCCCCTGATAACGGGCAACACAATCATATTTTTGCGCGAGCAAATCAACGATTTTCCCTTTCCCTTCGTCTCCCCACTGAATCCCTACTATTAAATCCGCTTTCATAAATAATCCTACTTTTGTTATTGGTGTAATGCGTCGATCAACGCATCGGTGTAAATGGCGAATCCGACCGAAACGGTTTCGTCGCTTTTATAGCGTCCGCCCATGGCGTAAACTTCGTTACCTTCGATAACACGGAAAAAAAGCTCATCATAATAGAGCATTTTAGCGTAATACAAAGGCGCTATGACCACATTCGGATATTCCAATCCTTCGCAGAGCTCTTTGACTTTCAATAGTTCCGGTTTGATCGCATCGGGGACGATTGCGGCTACGGCATCGATCTCATCGGCATGTTGCATGTAGACCAATCGTGTGAGCCAATCGATCTTCAATGACAAAAATTTCTCGATGTTCACATGACGAAAATCATCCAAATTCAAATCCAACATCTCGGTAAGGAGTCGTGGAATATTAATATTTGATATTTGCAATAACGGTTTCATCTCCAACACGTTTAAAATCCGCGTTGCTTGGGTGAGGGCTACCGAGAGATTAGGCTCATCAATGATCTCTACTCCTATTTGATACTGCTCATCGGCAGGGTAACGGTAGACCGGCTGGATGTAGAACCATTTTTTGTGCTCCGTATTGCCGCCTAGACGTTTGTTGAGGATGCGAACCACATCAATCGTCGAATCGGCGCGAAGACTCATCGAATGATTTTTACTGTCACCAAAACGGATCAGTTCCCATTCATCAGAGACGCTTTGGTGCTGATGGTACGAAAAAAGCGGCGTGAGTATCTCTTCAAAGCCCGCATCGCTTAAAAGTGTACTCGCTTTGGTTTCGATGAGTCGCTTAGTCTTTGCCGTAGCGGCAAAATAGAGCTTGGAACCCTCAGGGATTTCGTGTTCAAATACCATAATATCAGAGTCCAAAATAGACGGTGTTGAATACGCGATTCGCGGTTCCATCAAATGAACGTCGACCCATTTTAGCCAATGCCAACTCTACTGCATTGACTGCCCAACACGCTTCATACGGCGCGATAAGCCCCATGTGGTTGATACGGAAAATCGAATCTTTGATATGATCTTGTCCGCCGGCGACGTTCACATCGAACTGCTTTGAGGGTTGAACGGATTTTTTTCGCTTCTGCGTCCCCTACCGTCGTCATCGAATCGGCAGGAGTTGTCGGATAAATGGAGAGACCAATCGCCTTCATCGCTTCGCGGGTCGCATGTGCACGACGCGCCGTATCGGCGTAGAGTTTATCGAGTCCCCCTTCCGCTTTAATACGGTTCAAGATATTCTCTAAACCGATAGTGATGGTCGTTGCAGCTGTCCATGCCGTCGTGTTTTTACGCTGATTTTTGATCTCGGTAGCGAGGTTGAAGTAATACCCTTTTCCGCTTCCGATTTTCTCAATCGCCGCATTGGAAAGACCCATAATGGCGAGTCCCGGAGGGAGCATCAACGCTTTTTGGCTCCCTGAGATCAAACAGTCGATATTGGTGACATCGATTTTCTCAACACCGACCGCTGTGATACCGTCAGCTATTACCATGATTGCAGGATTATACGCTTTTACCGCACTCGCGATTGCTTCGACACTGTGGCGCAATCCCCCCGCACTTTCACAGATTTGGATCGCTATCGCGTCAATATCAGGATTCGCGTTCAATGCAGCTTGAACCTCTTCAACCGTAGCGGGGGTGTCCCATTCGTGTTTGATCTCAACATTGGCGATCCCGTGAGCAACAGCGATTTTGCCAAAACGCTCACCGAATTTCCCCGAGTTGATCGAGAGGAGTTTGGAGTGAGCCAAATTGATCACTGCCCCCTCCATTGCTCCGGTTCCCGATGAAGCGAGCATCAAGACCTCATCCATCCCGAGGAGTTCAAATAACAATGTTCGGGTTCGCTCAAAAATCGCTTCGAACTCTGGGGTACGGTGGTGCAGCGTCTCACCAGCCATAGCGATACGTACCGACTCAGGTACCGGGGTTGGTCCGGGGGTAAAAAGTAACATTCAAAAATTCCTTGAGGGAAAGTGTCATAAATCCGCGCATTTTATCCTAGTTGAGGTTAGGGGAGGTTTAAGGTTAATAATCATGTGTTAGAATTCCGCTAAAAAGAGTAACTATGACATTATTTGACTCCCTGATTTTAGGTGCATTGGAAGGGGTAACCGAATTCTTGCCTATCTCTTCAACGGGGCATCTTATTTTGGCTTCGCAGCTTTTAGGGTTGCAACAAACCGCCGCCCACAAAGCGTTCGAAGTCTCCATCCAACTCGGAAGCATCCTCGCCGTCTTATTCCTATATGCCAAGCGGCTGATGCAGGACAAAATGTTGTGGCTCAAAATCGGGGTCGCTTTTCTACCGGCAGGAGCACTCGGATTTTTGTTTTACAAACAGATCAAAGCCCTATTCGGAGTTGAAACGGTGAGTATTATGCTGATCGCGGGGGGAATTGTATTCTTGCTGTTCGAATATCTTCGTCGTGACAAACCCATCGATGCGGGAAAAGATATCTCTGAACTCAGCTTCAAAGAGGCCTTTACCATCGGGGTGTTTCAAAGCCTCTCGATGATCCCCGGAACCAGCCGATCCGGTGCCACCCTCATCGGCGGATTGATTATAGGACTTAGCCGTAAAAGTGCGGCGGAGTTTTCGTTTCTCCTCGCTATCCCCACGATGATTATCGCTACGGCGTACGATCTTCTCAAACACCGTAACGAGATGGTGGTGGATGATTATTTCATGCTATCCGTAGCGTTTATAACAGCATTTGTATTTGCCCTCGCAACGGTCAAACTCTTCGTCACCTTTGTCAGTCGCCACACGTTTGTCCCGTTTGCTATCTACCGAATCGTTGTCGGGGTTATCTTCTTCTATTTCGTGGCAACGCTTCCGGCGTGAGAACGTAAAACCTTGATCTGATCGATCAGAATCTTCGCCAGTTCCAACGCTTTGGAGCGATGAGACAGCCCTTTTTTCACATCATTCGGCAATTCTCCGAGCGTCTGTTCAAATCCATCGGGAATAAAAATCGGATCATATCCGAATCCGTTCTCGCCTCGTAACTCCGTAATCACATCTCCGTACATCCATCCATGAACACAACTCTCCCCCTCACGAGAAACAATCGCTATCGCCGCCGTATAGTGCGCGGGTGAGGTGCTCAATCCCTTTTCTTTTAGCGATTCGACGAGTTTCAAGAGATTATCCCGATCACTCGCTCCCTCTCCGCCGTAACGGGCGCTGTAAATCCCCGGAGCACCGTCTAATACATCGACGCTGATACCGCTGTCATCAGCGACGACAATCGCATTTTCATCCCCTAATGCCGTATAAACGGCGCGCGCCTTGATCAATGCGTTTGCTTTAAACGTCTCACCGTCTTCGATAATCTCGAAGCCTTCGATCAAGTCGGTATAGGGGAATACTTCACGATCATGGAGAAGCTCAATAATCTCTCCGACTTTCCCTTTGTTTGACGTTGCCAAAACGATTCTCATTTCATTCCTTACAGTAGACTTTAACGTTCAGTGTTTACCCGACGTTTCATCTAAGGGTGTAATATAATACTGAAAATTTTAACGTATATAAGGTTGCACGGTGTTTAAAACGGTTCTCCCACTCTCCGCGATTTTGTCGCTTCGATTTTTCGGTCTATTTTTAGTTCTTCCGGTTCTCTCTGCCTATGCCCTTAATCTTAGAAGGAGCTACCCCCTTTCTAATCGGTGTCATCGTCGGCGGATATGCTTTAACGCAAGCGATCTTTCAGGTCCCGTTCGGGGTCATGAGCGATAAAATCGGTCGTAAACCGACACTGTTGATCGGTTTGGTTATCTTTTTGGTCGGATCGATCATCTGTGCGGTGAGCACCGATATCTATACTCTGATGGCAGGTCGATTTTTGCAGGGTGCAGGAGCTATCGGAGCCGTCATCCCGGCTATGATAAGTGATTTGGTCACCGAAGAAAAACGGGGTCATGCGATGGCTCTTATGGGGGGAACCATTGCAATGAGTTTCGCCGCTGCGATGGCACTAGGACCTGTGCTTGCCGCAGGGTTCGGATTTTCATCACTGTTTTGGATTGCCGGCGTTTTATCTATCTTATCGATGATCGTCCTCTTTACCAATGTCCCTACCCCTCCGCGTATCCGTCACATCTACCATTCAACCACTACCACCAAAGATATTCTCAAAGATCCGAATCTTCTTAGTATGATTATCACCAACGGAATGCAAAAAGGGTTAATGACCGTCTCTTTCGTCCTTATCCCCATCCTTCTGACGAAGCCGGAATACGGTTTTCTATGGGATAAAAAAGATCTCTGGCAGGCATTTATCCCCGCAATGGTTATGGGGCTTTTGGCAATGGGACCCGCCGCCGTTTTCGGAGAAAAATACAATAAACCGCGCGAAATATTTTTGATTTCGATCGTCCTCTTTATCGTAGCCTTTACCCTAATGGGATTTGCAACCAAAGGGTGGGAATTCGTCGTTGGTGTTGTCAGCTTCTTTATGGCGTTTAATATGATGGAACCGCTGGTGCAATCGATGATCTCTAAATTTGCAAAAGTACATCAAAAGGGAGCGGCACTCGGTATCGCCAACGGTTTTGCTTACTTTATGACTTTTGTCGGGGGAGCTGCCGCAGGGATTGCATTGCAATACTCCACCCGTGAAGTATTTGCTATCAGCTTGATCGTTGTCAGTATATTATGGCTTTTGTGGACCTTTAAAATGTCTAATCCTCATCGTTATTCTCACCTCTATATATCACTGGATCATGTGGATATGGAAAAACTTAACGGCTTAGAGCATGAGCATATTGTGGAATGGTTTATCAATGAAACCGAAAACATCGTCGCGGTCAAATACCGCAAAGACATGATCGAAGAAGAGGCGATTAAAGCCAAAATAGTTAAATAATTGGTCATTGCGGACTGGATCCGCAATCTAAGATCCTGAATCTAGTTCAGGATGACAGAAATTATAACTTTATGACGCGAACGAGTGTCCCCGCTTCCAAATCCCCATCCTCTTCGCCGCAGATCATAAGCCCCGCATTGCCGAGTAGATTGGTCAAAATCGCAGAACTTCCCGTCTTTTTCCCCTCAAAATCGACCCAATAGTGCCCATCTTCGAAAGAGAGATTACACGCGGTAAATTCGCTTTTGTTGGAGCGTTTGGCAAAAGGGACTTTGAGTGATGCTTCGATCACTTCGTAAGGATTTTCTATCCCCATCATCCGCGCAATAAGCGGAGCGGCATAGAGGATAAAAGTAACGGTCGAAGAGTAAGCAAACCCCGGTAAAGAGACAATAAACTTCTCCCCGCGCTGAGCGACCATGACATGTTGACCCGGTTTGATATTGACCCCTTTAAAGATCACTTCCGCACCGAGTTTCGGGACGATATGTTTGACGAAATCGTAATCGCCGACACTCACTCCTCCGGTACTCACAACAATGTCACATGAATGGATCGCCTCATCAAAACGACCCATAATAGCCGCTTTATCATCCCCGACTATCCCCATCTGAACACTTTCACCTCCGAGAGAATCGACAAGTGCTTGAAGCGTATAACTATTAGAGCTTCGGATTTGACCGGCGTGGCGAGCAACTTCTCCGATATCGAGAATCTCGCTTCCGGTCGCAATAATCCCTACGCGGGGGCGCTGAGCAACAGAGATCATAACTCGATTGATCCCTGCCAAAACGCCGATCTCGGCAAATCCAATCTTCGTTCCACGCGGAATCAAAATCTCACCTTGACGGTAGCTTTCACCAACCGGACGAACGGCAAAGCCAAACGGAACCGGTTTTTCGATAAAAATTTGTGACCCCTCGACACGAACATTTTCGATCGGAATGAGAGTATCAGATCCCTCTGGCATAAGTGAACCGGTAAACGTTTTAATACACGCTCCGCTCATCACACCGCCGACCTCATCGGCACCGGCAGGATTATCGCCCAAAATTTCCAGTGAGTCATACTCTTCCATATCACTGTGAAGTATCGCATACCCATCCATCGACGATGTGGGATGGAGAGGATAATCGCCATCGGCAACAATATCTTCTGCCAAAATTCGACCTAATGCATGTGTCAAAAATATCCGCTCGCTTCGGATATTCCCCATGTGCAGTAAACTGATCATGTTTTGAGACGTCTCATATGAAATCATACTCATTGAGCGCTCCCTAATAATCCAGCACCCTGAATTGCCGTTGAACGATCCGCCGCATAAATGCGCTGAGAGCTTTTAAGATCGTATTTCCAAATCGGAGCGGAAGCTTTAAAATCTTCGACAAACTGCTCGATTATCTCGAGTGCCACTCGCCGCTTCGGTGAAAATACCGCCGCGATATAAGAGCTTTCATGCACCAATACATCACCTCGGCTGTGTGCCATTTTGAGTTTTGCCCCTAATGCTGCCGCTTTCTCTTGCCACGCATCAAACCACGCATTTAAAATCGGCTCATACACATCGAAACTCAGCCCATCGATCCCGTCTTCCTCGCGTACCGTTCCGATAAATGGGATATACGCGCCGTAATTATATTCCGCCTCTTCAGAGTACCAACGAGTGATGATTTCAGGAACATTGAGTGCCCCATCATAGAGTTCTAACATGCTCATCCGCCGCACACTGGAGGGAGAAGGGATACTTTATCTCCGTCTTTGAGAACTGTATCGAGAGATGCAACCAACGTATCGTTTACTGCAACTGCACAGTTCTCTAACCACTGAGCCATTTCGCTATCTTGTTTTAATACCTCTGCAACATCGCGTAACGATGAAGCTTCTAACGTTAGCGGAGCCTTTTGAATCGGTCCTAAAAATTCGATTGTTACCATTACTATATATCTCTTTAACAAATATTATTTCTTTAACAATGATTATATCGAATCCACAATTACAGTCCCTTATTAGCCACGGGTTAGTATAATTGTCTTAACTATTCCAAGAGGGACTATTTTGATTTTCGGAAAAATTGATTTTTTAAACCTCCTCCCCTTTCACGTTTTTATTAAACGTTATGCCCGCAGTACCCGATTTCATCAAAGCCTCCACTATCATAAAGGTGTCCCCTCAGCCCTTAATCGCGAATTTGCCGCTCGGCGAATCGATGCGGCATTTATCTCCAGTATTACTGCACAAAACTGCCATCATTTTGGAGTTGGGATCGTTGCAAAACGCGAAGTTCTAAGTGTATTATCACTTCCTAATGCCGATAAAGCAGATGAGGATTCCGCAACCTCCAACCTCCTCTCTCAAATCCTCGACGTTCACGGAGAGGTATTGATCGGCGATAAAGCGCTCCGATACTATTATAGTGGCGGTGAGCATACCGATCTGGGAAAAGTTTGGCATGAGCGAACAGGACTGCCGTTTGTTTTTGCCCTGCTGTGCACCCACCACCACACCGATGAACTTCGCCGTCTTAGCCGCGCGTTTGTTTCCAAAAAAGTGAAAATTCCTTATTATATACTGATGGAAGCTTCCCGCCGAAGTGGACTTAGCCCTGCGCAAATCATCCATTATCTAAAATTTATCAGTTATAAAGTGGGTGTTAAAGAGGAGAGAGGGTATAAACGGTTTGTGAGCGAGGCAAAAAAGAGAGGACTAAACCCCTCTTTAAGCAGTATTAGATATTAGTGGTTTAAGAGCGCTTCGATACGAGCCAATGTCTCATCAACCCCGATAATCGCCATAACGGTATCGAGCCCGGGTCCGGAAAGTTTCCCCATCAATGCAACACGAAGCGGTTGACCGATTTTCCCGAAACCGATCTCAAGTTGTGCAACGACCGACTCCATGACATGGTGATAATCACTCGGCAAGTGAAGTTCTCCACCGTTTTTGAGTGCTTCAGCAAAGGCTTGCAGAATCGCTTTAGAGTCCTCTTTGTACCCTTTTTTAAGTGCCGCTTCATCAAACCCGACAGGACGTACCAAAATCTCATTGATCTGAGCGGCCATCTCGACCAATGTTTTAGAACGCTCTTTCAGTGCATCAAGCAAAATCTCTTTTTTATCGTGACTCACGAGAATCACACCGTGAAACTCCAATAGTTCGCACAGTTTGTCGTTGGAGAGATTTTTGATATAGTGGCTATTGAGCCAATCAAGTTTCTCGACATTGTAGACCGATGCGGAGCGGTTAATATCACTCGGATCGAACAACTCCAGCATCTCTTTCATCGAGAATATCTCCTGATCGCCGTGACTCCATCCCAAACGAACGAGAAAATTGAGTAATGCTTCAGGGGTATACCCCAGCGTTTTATACGCCATAACGTCGGTTGCACCGTCACGTTTCGAGAGCTTTTTCCCCTCATGATTGTGAATCATCGGGACATGGAAAAATTTCGGAACTGCAAATCCGAGCGCTTCATAAACGACGATCTGTTTCGGCGTGTTAGAGAGGTGATCGTCTCCGCGGATAACATCGGTGACCCCCATCAGGGCATCATCGACCGCTACAACGAAGTTATAGGTCGGTGTACCGTCAGCACGGGCTATGATAAAATCATCTAAGATGTCCTCAACATTGAAAACAACATCCCCTTTGACCCCGTCATGTACCGTGATCGATCCCTCTAACGGTGCTTTGATACGGATAACCGCTTCACGCCCCTCAGGTGGAATTCCCTTAAAATCGCGGTAGCGGTTGTCGTATTTCGGTCGCTCTTTACGTGCGCTCTGTTCTTCACGCAAGGCATCAAGCTCTTCACGTGTCATATAACATTTATACGCTTTTCCTGCGTCGAGAAGCTTTTGGGCGTACTCTTGGTAGATCGCCAAACGACTCGATTGATACTCGATTGTCCCGTCATGTTCCAATCCGACCCATTTGAACGCTTCGACAATCGCAAGAGCTGCTGCCTCATCGTTACGGCTGAAATCGGTATCTTCGATACGGAGTAAAAAATTTCCGCCGTTACGACGCGCCCACAGATAACTAAGGAGTGCAGTACGCAATCCGCCGATGTGTAAATATCCCGTCGGGCTTGGGGCAAATCTGGTAACTACCATGTTGTAAATCCTTTTTGGATGCAATTGCGCAATTTTAGTTAAGGCTATGTTAAAAGCGGGTAAAATAGGAAACTTTTGCATAGGAGTTTCAATGCGCTCATTCACCCTTTCGACTATATTAGCTACCTTTTTATGGAGCGCCCCTATCGGCGGTGTAGCCGTGCTGGTCAAAAATACCCCTATCACCCTCTTCGAAGTACAACAGGAGATGAAACAAAGCGGTACAAATGCTACTCAAAGTGCCGACACTCTTATCCGTAAGAAACTGGAACAGCTCGAAGCTTCAGAGAAAAAAATCACCGTTAGCTCAGCCGAAATCAATGAAGAGTTAGAGCGTATGGCAGCTCAAAACAAGTTGAGTGTCGAGCAGTTAATCAATGCGATGCAAACCGTTCGCGGGCTGAGTGAAAAAGATCTTAAAGCCAAAGTTGAAGAGAGTATTAAAGGGCAAAAACTTTACAGCTCTATCGCTTTTTCAAAAATGGGTCAGCCCACTGCCGAAGAAGAAAATGAGTACTATCAACTCCATCTGGATGATTTTTCACGACCCGAGAGTTTTGAAGTAACAACCTATGTATCCCCTTCTCAGGAAGCACTCGCTGCCAAAATTGCCGATCCTATGCGTCATATCGAGTCCATCGACAGCAAAGATGAGACTATCCCTTACGCTAAAATCAGTCCGCAATTAGCCCAGCTTCTCAATAAAACACAAAACGGAAATTTCACCCCCATCCTTCCGAACGGAAAAAATGGGTTCATGTCTTTTTACATGCGTGACAAACAAAATGTTGTAACAGAAAACATTGAAGCAGTACGTCCTCAAATCAGCACTATGATTTTAGAAGAGAAACGAAATCAAGTTCTGAATGATTATTTTACGCGGCTTAGACTCAGTGCGGATATAAAAGTTTTACGACTTCCATAAAAACTCTTCAAAGGTGATGGCTTATGAAGCCACCATCTCATTCAGAATATCAAAGAGTTGAACACTGGCTGCCTCAGCATCTTCAAAACATTTAGCGATTGCTTTTGCATGTTTCATTGGATCTTCATTCAATAATTGCACCGCTTTTTTCACCTCATCATGAACTTTTTTATGCGGTTCTAACAATCGTGCATACGAAGGGCTGGAAGAGAATACCGATTTCCCATCACCGTTCTCATACCATTTTCCGAGTGCACAGGCATGATGATCGCTAAATTCATGATCAACCTTGCCTTCAAAGCCTGCGGCATACGCATTGTTTTTGAAAATCATATGGTCAATTTTTGCCATATTAGTAAATATCTCATAACTGATCGCTTGGTTGTCCTCTTTGATTTTCTCAACATTTTGGATCAATTTTCCCATCACGGTTTTAAATTGATCGAGTTTTTGGGCTGAATCCACCGCATATTCCTCAACCCGTTCACTGTTCTCCAGCATACCCACTGAATTTTGTTTAAGGACACTGATATTTGCTTCCACTTCACTCGTCGCTTTTTGGGTACGTTCTGCCAGTTTACGGACCTCATCGGCAACAACCGCGAATCCTCTGCCGTGTTCACCCGCGCGGGCTGCTTCAATCGCGGCATTGAGAGCTAACAAGTTTGTTTGATCAGAGATGTCTTTAATCAACGTAATAACGTTCGAAATTTCACTCACATTGTGGTTTAATTGTTCAGAATTGGCACGCGAGTCATTGATCATCTCGGTAATTTTAGACATACTGCTTATAATCTCGTCAGTTTGATCACTCACCGTGTCGACAACACTCCCTGTGTCATGATTAAGCGTATTTACATCGGTTAAGCTTTTGATACTGCTCTCTAATGAGCTTCGAAGATTCCCGGCATTATGTATAGAGCCGTGAATCATTTGATGTGCCAATGTCAATGACATCTCATTTTTAGCGACTTGTTCTTCAGATTTCGCCTTAGCACTCATAGCCTCTTTTGCACGTTCTCCCGCATCTATAGCAATTTTTTCAACTTTTTCGATAAAAATATTAAAACTTTTTGCCGCTTTCCCTATTTCGTCATTGGAAGTGACCCGTAAACGTTTGCTCATATCAGCATCACCGCTCGCTAACTCTTGTGCAATTGCATCTAAGTTCTCAATTGGTCCCGTAACGGCGTGACGAACAATAATGATCAACAGTACCAAAATTATGACATCCATAACTGTCATAATCACGACTTGACGCAACAATGAATCTTCTGATTGATTAATTAGATTTTCGACTGTTTTTAATTTTTTCGCCGAAAATGCGTACCCCACCTCTTCACCTGAAAAATCTTTGATCGCTATCGGTTCCACATAAAAATTATCCGTAGTGAATGAGCCTTTTTTAGGATCAAATTCAGCTGTGTTCAATTCCGCTAAAAACCCTTTGTCTACTGCATCGGCTTTAACGGCCAACGTGTAGTCTTTACCGATTTTAGGAGAATCTTTGAGTTCTTTCGCATTCTCCAAATATTTGTTATTAAGCGCTATAACAAGTTCCGCTCCAAAATTTTGTCGCATATCTTTGATGATTGAATTTAGCCCCTGCATAAATTCTACCGATCCAACATACTCATCACCTGAAAAAATAGGGGCAATCCCTCGTAATTCCAGTCCGGCAACACCGATTTCTATCGCTACAAGAGGTTTTTTAGTCTCTTTAACCGCTAAAATTGTTTTGCGAAAACTGCTCAAATCATCCCCGAATTTTTCCGGTTTCCATACACGAAGAAAACTGTGTACATCACGATCGTGAACGTGAATCTTGATATTTCCGAATTTCGTATTCTCTTTATACTCTTTGGAAAGGGATTTAAGACTCTTTAAAGTCCCCTCTCTATCTCCACTAACGAGACCGTTCACCACAGCACTGTTTTTCGAAATACCGATTGCATTGGTAATACCGACACTGTTTTTAGCTTCGATAGCTTCATTAAAGACGGTAGTCATCTCTTTTGACTGACTGGCATAGATATCGTCTCGAATCTCATGGACCGAAATGACATAATTGATCAAAACTACAATAAATCCAATCACAATGGATGCGATCAATGGAATATGTACTTTTTGTGCGATACTGAGATTGCTCATATCTTCTCCCTTTTTTATCGTACTAATAGGCTATATTGTACACTTCAACTGTAAAATAAATGTAAAAAGGGTAAAAAATAGCGTCTATTAGTAATTAAAAAAGTTACTTGATTTAAAAAAAAGAGGACTATTGGTTAAATTGTGTTCAATAGAGTAAAATAAGATTACAACGGCAATCAGCCGTTGTAGTTTTCGAGGTATTTTGTGTCGAAGTTATTGTTGATAAAATCGGGATTTTGCATCATTTTCATATGAAAAGGGATCGTAGTTTTGATCCCCGTAATCGTAAATTCGCTCAATGCACGATGCATACGGGCAATTGCATCATTACGATCGCTGCCGTAAACGATCAATTTCCCAATCATTGAATCATACGTCGGAGGGACAATGTATCCCCCATGGGCATGAGTGTCAACACGAACGTTACGTCCGCCCGGAGAGATCCATTGAGTGATTTTACCCGGGCACGGTAAAAATTTGATCGGATCTTCGGCTGTGATACGGCACTCAATTGAATGCCCTTTGAGAACGACACTCTCTTGTGGAGGGAGGGCTTCGCCTTCGGCCACACGAATCATCATCTCAATCAAATCCAACCCGCTCACCATTTCCGAAACAGTGTGTTCTACTTGAAGACGGGTATTCATCTCCATAAAATAGAATTTTTTGTCGGCATCGAGAAGATACTCGAATGTTCCCGCACCTTCGTATTTGATGTATTTAGTCGCACGAACCGCTGATGCGTGCAATTCTGCACGAATTTCAGGAGTTAGGGCAACGGCAGGAGACTCTTCGATCAGCTTTTGATGACGACGCTGCATTGAACAGTCACGTTCGCCGATGTGGAGAATATTACCGTGAGAGTCTGCAATTACCTGCACTTCGATATGACGAGGATTTTTAATGAATTTCTCCATATAAATCGTACCGTCACCGAACGCACCAATCGCTTCAGCTTCTGCGGCCAAAAAAGCGTTTTCGATATAGCTTTCGTCTTCGACGACACGCATACCGCGTCCGCCGCCGCCGGCTGCAGCTTTGAGGATAACCGGGTAACCGACCTCACGAGCCCGTACTTTTGCTTCTGCAATATCTTTGATCGCGCCATCTGAACCCGGAACAACAGGGACACCTGCAGCGATCATGACATCTTTCGCTTTTGATTTATCAGACATCATCACCATAACTTCAGGAGTCGGTCCGATAAATTTAATCCCGTGATGGGTACAAATCTCAACAAAATGTTGATTTTCGCTCAAAAATCCATATCCCGGGAATACCGCGTCACATCCACTGATTTCACATGCGGCAATGATAGCAGGAATATTGAGATAACTTTGAGAACTTGGAGCCGCACCAATACAGATAGCCGCATCAGCAAGTTTCAGATACGAAGCCTCTTTATCGGCAGTGGAATAAACTGCTACCGCCTCTTTCCCCATCTCTTTGATTGTTCGAATAGCGCGCAGAGCAATTTCACCCCGATTCGCGACTAAAATACGTTTGATTTCAGCCATGACTTAGAGCTTCTTAACAGCGAAAAGTGGCATATCGTATTCAACGGATTGGGCATCAGATACCAACACACTGAGTATTTCACAATCAAACTCTGCTTCAAGCTCATTCATAATTTTCATTGCTTCCAAAACAGCAATCACTTGACCTTTTTTAACACGATCACCCACTTTTACAAACGGAGCCGAGTCAGGAGACGGAGCTGAGTAAAATGTTCCTACCATCGGAGAGAGAATCATATCACCCGAGTGAACCGCAGCTGTAGGAGCCACAGTTTCTGCAGAAATCATCTGTGCGACCGGAGCCGCTGCTACTGCAGCCGGAGCCGCCATCATAGGTGCGGCAACCACACCGATATTTTTTTCAAGTTCAATCGAAAAAGCGTCTTGAGAAATTTTTAATTTTGAAAGAGTACTTGCGTCAAACTCTTGCAAAAGTGCTTTGATTTGTTTCATATCCATCGGAAAATGCTCCTAAAAGTAGGTTAATAGATGTGTTATACTACCATAAATAAAATTAACAACGGATAGAGTATGGGTCTTAAAAGCGATAGATGGATACGAGAAAAAGCATTAAATGAGGGGATGATATCCCCATTTTGTGAGGATCAGGTAGGGGTTGGAGTGGTCAGTTACGGCCTTAGCTCATACGGCTATGATATACGTGTGACGAATGAATTTAAGATTTTTACCAATCTAAATTCAACCGTTGTCGATCCTAAACACTTCGATGATATGAATGTAGTCGATTTCACGGGAGATGTTTGCATCGTCCCCCCTAACTCATTCGCATTGGCAAGAACAGTAGAATTTTTTAAAATTCCTCGTGACGTTTTAGCTATTTGTTTGGGGAAATCGACCTATGCACGCTGCGGGATCATAGTAAATGTCACCCCTTTTGAACCCGAATTCGAGGGACATATTACGATTGAAATCTCAAATACCACTCCACTTCCGGCAAAAATTTATGCTAATGAGGGGATAGCACAGGTTCTCTTTTTACAAGGAGATGAGATGTGTGAAACCAGCTATAAAGACAAAAGCGGCAAGTATCAAGGGCAAGAGGGGATCACTCTACCGCGGATTTTAAAATAAGTAGTGGTATAATTCCAATAAATTTCCACAACAAGGACTCCTGATGTTGCACGAATACCGCGATGTAATCACCCATATGAAACAAAATGATGCGGCAAATGCCCACTTTTTGAAAATTTTCGATCGCCACAACGATCTCGACAACCAAATTTCAAAAGCTGAAAGCGGCGAAATTCCAATGACCGATGTTGAAATGGAAAAACTCAAAAAAGAGAAATTGTTGCTTAAAGACGAAGCATATGCAATGATTATCGAGTACAAAAAAGAGCACAACCTTTAATTCTCTTCTTCTGACACCAAAGGGGAACCATCCCTTTGGTTACGCTTGCCGCTTTGACGCTGAGACATCTCTCTTCGAGGTAGATTTTTCTCCCTTTACTTCTTCTAAATTTTCTTTTTAGCTTTAAATAGATACGATTAATTTTTTATGATTTTCTTTTTTGAGGTATGCATGACAACTTCGTATTCTGCTTTAGCCGATTTTGGACGGGCACTGCTCAAACGTCCAACGCTAAGCGAAGGTTTGCCGATGATATCGGAGTATGCCAAACAAGTGAGTGGAGCGGAGCGGTGCTCAATTTTCGTCTATAACCCGAAAATTCAAATGCTTTGGACTACCTTGGCTGACGGTATTGAAAAAATCATGGTTCACGTCGATGATGGGATTGTCGGACATACCGTCAAAGAGGGAAAACCTATTTTGGTGAACAATCCTTACGAAGATGAACGTTTTTTACATACCATCGATAATAAAAGCGGCTTTGTCACTCAAAATATCGCTTCCATCCCCATCTTTGATTCCAATCGACACATTATCGGTGTTTTTCAGCTTTTGAATAAACCGGGGGGATTCTCACGCGAAGATACCAGATTTATGATTTTTTTCGCTCATTATATCAGCGGTTATATCGAACTGGCGATGCTCTATGACGATCAGGCGACACTGCTCACAAAGGGGATAGAATGAGTTTGGAAATTTACAAGCGAATCTCTGATTTTGGAAAAAAACTCTCCGGACTTGAACGGATTGAAGATGCTCTTCCTTCTATCTCAGAGGAGGCTAAAGCGATTGTCAATGCAGAACGATGCTCAATTTTTATAGTCGATAGAGCGGGTGAAATGCTCTGGACAAAATTGAGTGACGGAATAGGACGAATCGCCATCGGAATCGAATCGGGAATTGTCGGGGATACTGTTCAGAAAAAAGCTGCCCAAATGGTCAATAACCCTTATGAAAACAGCCGATTCTTATCCAAAATAGATGAAAAAAGCGGTTTCGTCACCCGAAATATCCTTGCCATTCCGATTTTCAACTCTCGTCAAGAGGTTATCGGAGTCATTCAGTTGCTCAATAAATATCACGGTGACTTCGATGAAAAAGACGAAGGGATTATGAGCTTTTTTGCCAACTATGTCAGTGGAACATTGGAGTTGGCATTGTTAATGGAAAAAAAATAGGGCTACAGTAATTCCCGATTAATCCAATGACTTAAAATATAGAGTCCCCATACATGCTGTTTAAACCGTCCGCGACGTCCCATATTGATGTAGTTATCCACCTCTTCTGGGTAAAAAAGCCCCGTCTTCTCATTGACTTCCCGTATTAGCTCTATGCGCCCCGAAGCGATCAGCCACTCCATATATGGATTTGCAAACCCTTTTTTCTTCCGATCAATAATCTCATCGCTGAGATAGTTTCGGGCGATCTGCTTGAGGAGGGTTTTTGTCTCCCCCTCACCGATACGTAAACGCGGGTCAACCGATAACACCGTCTCAGAGAGTCTATGATCCAAAAATGGGGTTCTCGCTTCGATCGTATAAGCCATCGATACCCGATCTAGCTTGGTGAGAAAATGCTCTCCGACGAAGAGTTTCAAATCAATCATACTGTACCATAGGCTCGGATCGCTATGTCCGCTTTGTTCAAACATTTGACGATACTCGTGTAAAAATCGGAGTGATTCGTTGTCCCGAACATTACGGCGAAAAAGTTTGTTTTGTTGGAGGTCGGTAAATTTCTCTCCGGATGTTCGGAAAAGGAGCGTGTCATCAAAAACCCGTTTGTACCACTCCCATTCCCGATTCATTGAAAAATGAGAGTGAAAATACTTTTTGAGCCAGTTTTTATGATGTAGTGAAGCTGCCTTTTCGATGTCTAGGTACTCAAAATATTGACGATACCCTAAAAAAAGCTCATCTGATCCCTCCCCGCTAAGAACTACTTTATACCCATCCAAGCCGATTTTTTTCATCAGCAAATAGAGCGGTAAAGCAGCGGGATCATTCAGCGGTTCGTCCATGTGGAGTAGCAACTCGTCCAAATGGTCGTTGAAATCATTTTTCGAAATAATGACTTCGGTATGATTTAATCCTAAATACTTTGCCGTAACTGCCGCGTTTGCACGCTCATCATAAGCACCGTATTCATCATATCCGAGGGTAAATACGGGGAGTTTCTTCCCCTGAGCTGCCGCAATAGAGCAAATCATTGCACTGTCTAATCCACCGGAGAGGAGTGCTGCAATCGGTGCTTTGGTATCGAGCCTCATAGCAATGGAGCGATGCAGCTCCTCTTCAATCCGTTGCAATGCTTCACTTCTATCGCTTATTAGTAATGAGCTACCCTTCAGTACATCATAATAGCGATGCTTGGTGATTTTGCCGTGTTCTGCGCAAAGCCATGTTCCCGATTCCAATTTATCAATCCCCTCATAAAACGTATGGGGCGGAGTCGGTGCCAAAAAGGAGAGATAAGAGTGAAGCGCCGCATCATTCATATGTATCGAGGATAAAAACGGTTTGATTGCTTTGATCTCTGAGGCGAATACGAATGCCTCTTTACCCTGATGATAAAAGAGGGGCTTTTTCCCGAATCGATCCCGTACGAGATAACATTTTTCCCCGTCAATAAGGGCAAATGCAAACATCCCTTCCAGATGCTCTACACACCCGATCCCCCACCGCTCATACGCAGCTAAAATCACTTCGGTATCGCTGAGGGTTTCCCAATTTTGCGGGCTTAATTGTTCACGCAGTGCCGAATGATTATAAATCTCACCGTTAAAACTGATAATCACTCGACCTCGGCTCATCGGCTGATGAGAACGGGGATGTTCATCGGTGATGGAGAGGCGCTGGTGGGCTAAAAAAAATCGCTTATTTTCAATAATCCCGCAATAGTCTCGCCCCCGATGAGCAAGTAATTTGAGAGCTTCTCGCGCTTTATGCGGGCTATAATCACCGATAATTCCAAATACTCCGCACACGAGAACCCTTTTTTCGCAATTATACGCCACACTCAGCTAATAACGCCCTAAGAAAATATTTTCCTTAAATATCTTATAATCTACCTATTAATGTTACCCTCAAAATATTCACAAGGAAATAGCAGTTTATGTACCTCTTTACCTCCGAAGTCGTCTCCCCAGGTCACCCCGATAAATGTGCCGATATCATTGCCGACAGTATTGTCGATCGTCTCATCATCGGTGATTCTAAAAGCCGCGTCGCCAGCGAAGTATTCGTAGCAGGAAAACATGTCATTATCGGAGGAGAAGTCACCTCTAACGTGCAGCTAAGCACTAAAGAGTATAAACATATCGCCCTCGATGCCCTTAAAAAGATCGGCTACAACGGTCATCCCCATTTCACAAAAGAAGAGTGCCTCCATCCTGATGATGTAGAGGTGCAAGTCCTCCTCAACCGCCAATCTCCTGACATCAATCAGGGGGTAGATCAGGAAGACGGTGAGACAGGGGCAGGAGATCAGGGGATCATGTTCGGGTATGCCGACTGTGAAACGGCGAACTTCATGCCAAGTGCGATTACTTATGCCCGCATGTTGATGGAAAAAGTGTATCACTATGCCCTCGCCCATCCTCATAAACTCGGTGTCGATATCAAAACCCAAGTAACGATGGACTACGGGGTCAAAGATAACTTTGAAAACTGTAACCCCCAATCGATTCATACTATCGTCGTCTCCGCTCCGTGTGTCAATACGATGAATATCGAGCAGGTACGTGAACTGATCATGGAGTTGATCCTCGATACGGGATTGCCGACCAACCTTTTCGATCCAAAAACATGTATTATCCACATCAATCCAACGGGTAAATACGTCTCTCACTCCAGTTTGCATGACAGCGGTTTGACGGGACGAAAACTGATCGTAGACAGTTTCGGAGGCTATGCTCCGATCGGCGGTGGTGCACAAAGTTCGAAAGATTATACCAAGGTTGACCGCTCAGGCCTCTATGCCGGACGCTGGATTGCCAAACATATCGTAGCAGCAGGGTTAGCTAAAAAAGCGATTGTCCAAATCAGCTATGCTATCGGTGTTGCCAAACCAACTTCGGTTGCTGTAGATACCAGCGGTACCTGTATCGATGGAGTTAATGATGATATCCTCTCATCCTTTGTTCATGATAATTTTTCATTGACCCCTAACTGGATCACAAGAAAGTTTGATCTTGACCACCCAAGCGAAGAGACTTTCCTATATGCCGATGTTGCCAGCCGTGGTCAAGTAGGTCAAAGCGATTACCCGTGGGAAAAATTAGACGAATTAGACAAATTTGAGAGATTGAAAAATTGAACCTGTTGTCATTGATTGGGCGTGAGAAAGAACTTTTTATCGATGACATTAACACTTATGCGCAACAACTATCACAAATAGTCTCTTCTTCCTCTTTTCTCGTGATTGGCGGAGCCGGCTCCATCGGTCAAGCCGTAACCAAAGAGATCTTCAAACGCAATCCTCTCAAACTCCATGTGGTCGATATCAGTGAAAACAATATGGTCGAACTGGTACGAGACATTCGAAGCTCGTTCGGATACATCGACGGAGATTTCCAAACCTTTGCCCTCGACATCGGATCGATTGAATACGACGCATTTATCAGCTCTGACGGAAAATACGATTATGTCTTGAACCTCTCCGCCCTCAAACACGTACGAAGTGAAAAAGATTCCTTTACCCTGATGCGGATGATTGACGTCAATATCTTCAATACCGACAAAACCCTAAAGCAATCAATCACGAATGGGACGAAAAAATATTTTTGTGTCTCGACCGATAAAGCCGCCAATCCGGTCAATATGATGGGTGCGAGTAAACGTATCATGGAAATGTTTTTAATGCGTAGAAGCCATGAGATCACCATCTCAACCGCCCGTTTTGCTAATGTCGCGTTTAGTGACGGATCTCTCCTTCACGGATTTAATCAGCGGATTCAAAAACGTCAGCCGATCGTTGCCCCCAATGATATAAAACGCTATTTTGTTACTCCGCAGGAATCGGGAGAGTTGTGTCTCATGTCGTGTATTTTTGGCGAAAACCGCGATATCTTTTTCCCTAAACTCAGCGAAGTGCTTCACCTGATCACGTTCGCCGATATAGCCGTCAAATATCTCAACAATTTGGGATATAAGCCCTACCTATGCGAGAGTGAAGACGAAGCGAGAGAGCTTTCCAAAACACTTCCCGATCAAGGGCAATGGCCATGCCTCTTTAGTGCCAGCGATACAACGGGAGAAAAAGATTTCGAAGAATTTTTTACCAATAATGAAACTCTCGATATGAATCGGTTTCATAATCTCGGGATAATTAAAAATGAACCCCTCTATGATGAATCAAAACTCAACTACTTCACAAAGAGTATCAATCACATGAAAGCCGATAAACAATGGACAAAAGATCAGATTGTCGAGTTGTTTTTTGAGATGATCCCCGATTTTGGCCATAAAGAGACCGGAAAATATCTTGATGGAAAAATGTGATGGATTTTGAAGCCGTAACAAAGTTCATACAAAAAACCTTTCACAACGAAACCTTTTTGCCGCTACATGAACCCCGTTTTATCGGCAATGAAAAAGCCTATCTCAACGAGTGCATTGACTCTACTTTCGTATCAAGTGTGGGAGTATTTGTGGATCGATTCGAAGCGGAGTTTGCGGCGTATGTTGGGGCGAAATACGCGGTTGCAACTGTTAACGGCACCGCAGCTCTTCACATCGCCCTTATTTTGGCGGATGTTCAACGAGACGATGAAGTGATCACCCAACCGCTCACTTTTATCGCGACCGCAAATGCGATCAGCTATATCGGAGCGAGCCCCGTATTTGTTGATGTTGACCGTAACACAATAGGGCTCTCACCGGATGCACTCCAAACCTTTTTAGAAGCGCATTGTAAAGTGATCGAATCTCAGTGCATCAACACAACAAGCGGGAAAACAATCAAAGCGTGTGTTCCGATGCATACGTTCGGTCACCCATGCCGGATCGATGAGATCAAAGTCATCTGTGATCAGTGGCATATTGCATTGGTCGAAGATGCCGCCGAATCGCTCGGAAGTACTTATAAAAATCGCCATACGGGTACCTTCGGACGATTAGGGGCATTTAGTTTCAATGGCAATAAAATCATCACCAGCGGCGGTGGCGGCGTTATTGTCACCGATGATCAAGTATTGGCAAAGAGGGCCAAACACATCACCACCACCGCTAAAATTCCCCATAAATACGAATATGTCCACGATGAAATCGCTTATAATTACCGCCTACCAAATCTTAATGCCGCACTGTTGTGTGCGCAAATGGAAAATTTAGACCTATTTTTAGACAACAAGCGGCTCTTGGCAAGCGAATACGGATCGTTTTTTGATGCGGCTTCCATCACCTTTATCCGCGAACCTAACCACGCACGATCAAACTATTGGCTCCAAAGCCTCATCCTACGCGATAAAGAAGAGCGAGAAGCTTTTTTGAGCTACACCAATGATCACGGTGTTATGACACGCCCGATCTGGAGGTTGATGAATAAGCTAGAGATGTTCAAAGGGTGCCAGTGTGGTGATTTAAGTAATGCGTTATGGTTAGAAGATCGGGTGGTAAATATCCCCAGCGGAGTACGTCTATGAAACCAAAACTTCTCCTCATCGGCGGCGGTGGACATTGCAGATCTCTGATCGACGTCATTGAAACTGAAAGGAAATTTGAAATCGGGGGTATCCTCGACACCTGTGAACGAATCGGTGAAAAAGTGCTCGGTTATGACATTATCGGCTCAAACGATGATCTAGAACGGCTCTTCGGCACCTTTACCCATGCCCTAATCACGTTCGGGCAAATCAAATCACCTGATGCTCGGATTGCTATGTTTGAACGCTTAATAACAATCGGCTATACAACTCCCACCATCATCTCTCCCAGAGCCTATGTTTCCAAACATACCCTCATCGGAGAGGGCACTGTAATCCTCCACGGTGCGCTTATTAATGCTAATGCAACCATCGGCAATAACTGCATAATCAATACC
Organism: Sulfurimonadaceae bacterium; assembly: GCA_963845295.1. Lineage (GTDB taxonomy): Bacteria > Campylobacterota > Campylobacteria > Campylobacterales > Sulfurimonadaceae > Sulfuricurvum. The sequence continues at coordinate 150,730 of CAWJRP010000016.1, forward strand.
AAAGCGCTGATCGAACATGACTGCATCATCGCTGATCACTGCCATATCTCTACCGGTGCTATCATCAATGGCGGAAGTATCATCAAACAAGGAACTTTTTTCGGAAGTAATGCCGTATGCAAAGAAGCGATCACGATAGAAGAACGCTCGTTTATCAAAGCGGGAAGTGTAGCGAAATGAGCATTTTCATCATTGCCGAGGCGGGTGTCAACCACAACGGCTCAATCGAACTCGCCAAAGCGCTGATCGATGTCGCCGCTCAAGCGGGTACAGATGCGGTGAAATTTCAAACCTTTAAAGCCGACAAACTCGTCTCGAAAACAGCGCAAAAAGCTTCGTATCAAAAAGAGACAACCGACGCAGATGAATCCCAGTATACCATGATCAAAAAACTGGAATTGGACGAAGAAGCGCATCATGAACTCATCGCTTACTGTAATGCCAAAAATATCCTTTTTCTCTCTACCCCTTTCGATCATGAAAGCATCGATTTATTGGCAAATCTAGGGATGAAAATTTTCAAAATACCCAGCGGTGAAATCACAAATCTCCCTTATCTTCGTCATATCGGATCGTTAAAAAAAGAGGTGATTCTCTCTACCGGGATGGCAACGATTGATGAGATTGATGCGGCACTTCATATTCTGACAACGGCGGGAACCGCAAAAGAAAATATCACAGTGCTGCACGCAACGACCGAATATCCCTGCCCGATGGACGAAGTAAACCTACGCGCCATGCAAACCATACATGAAACCTTTGATATTCGTGTAGGCTATTCCGATCATACGCGCGGCATTGAAGTCCCTATTGCCGCCGCCGCGATGGGGGGAAGTGTGATCGAGAAACATTTTACCCTCGATAAAGAGATGGAAGGACCCGATCATAAAGCGAGCTTAGAGCCCGATGAGCTGATCGCAATGGTCCAAGCAATCCGAAACATCGAAAAAGCGTTAGGAGACGGAGTTAAACGTCCCACTCCAAGCGAACGTAAAAATATCTCCGTCGCACGCAAGAGCATTGTCGCTTCACGAGCGATTACAAAAGGGGAACGTTTGTGTGCCGAGAATATCACCGTAAAACGCCCGGCTGAGGGAATCAATCCTATGCGCTGGGATGAAATAATCGGCACCATCGCATCTAAAAACTACGATGAAGATGAGGCAATATGAGAAAAATTTGCGTCATTACCGGAACCCGTGCAGAATATGGTCTCCTATACTATCTGATGAGCGCAATCGAAGCCGATCCGGAATTGGAACTTCAGATTATTGCGACGGGGATGCACCTCAGCTCTGAATTTGGACTCACCTATAAAGAGATCGAGAAAGATTTTACGATCACCAAAAAAATCGAGATGCTCCTCTCCAGCGACACCCCGATAGGGATCTCCAAATCAATGGGACTGGCACAAATTTCGTTTGCAGAGAGTTTTGAGGAGCTCAAACCTGACCTCATCGTTGTACTTGGAGATCGGTTTGAGATATTCAGTGCCACAAGTGCCGCGATGATTTCCCGTATCCCGATTGCCCATCTACACGGAGGGGAAACAACGGAAGGGGCATTCGATGAATCGATCCGCCACAGCATTACCAAAATGGCACATTTACACTTTACCGCTGCCGATGAGTACCGTCGTCGAGTTATACAGTTAGGTGAACATCCGAGTAGAGTTTTCAATGTCGGCGGGATGGGAATCGATGCTATCCAAAGAATCACTCTCCTTAGCAAAGCCGAATTAGAAAAAAGTATTGGCTTTACATTCGGAACCAAAAATCTTCTCGTTACTTTTCACCCCGTTACCTTGGAAAGTCATACGGCAGCAGATCAGTTTCAAGAGTTGTTGAGCGCTCTTGATATACTAACAGATACCCATATTATCTTTACCAAAGCAAATAGCGATACGGATGGGCGAATCATCAACACCATGATCGATACCTACGTGTCAAGAAACACCCATAAAGCCATCGCATTCGCCTCGATGGGACAACTGCGTTATTTGAGCGCCTTACAATTTGTCGATGCGGTAGTCGGGAACAGCTCCAGCGGTCTACTCGAAGCACCGAGTTTTCATATCGGCACAATCAATATCGGTGATCGACAACGTGGGCGCTTAAAGGCAGCCAGTGTTATCGATTCTTCTCCGAATCAAAATGATATTAATGAAAGTTTAACTCGACTCTATACTCCTGAATTTCAATATCAGCTAACATCTGTTAAAAACCTGTATGGCGAAGGTGGCGCTGTTGAGAAAATCGTTCACATCCTGAAACATACCGAGTTGAATGATCTGCTAAAAAAATCGTTTTATGATATAGGAATCCAATGAAACCGATAGATGCCATCAGACTCTCTTTATCCTCTACTATCCGAGATGCTCTACAGATCATCAATAACGGCGCTATGCAAATGGCAATCGTCACCGACAGTGAGGGGAAGCTATTAGGAACCGTTACCGATGGAGATATACGACGAGGACTCCTCAATAATCTAAGCCTCGGCGATACGGTTGAGACTATATTGCATACTACACCAACCGTTGCGACACTTAGCGATACTAAAGAAGATATTCTCAAAAAAGCTCTCGATAAAAAGCTCCACCAAATTCCCATCGTTGATGATAAATATCATGTTTTTGGGATACAAGAGATCAATGATCTGATTAAACCCGTAACCAAGCCCAACATGGTCGTACTTATGGTCGGAGGATTGGGAAGCCGTCTGAGACCTCTGACGGAAGAGACCCCAAAGCCGATGCTCAAAGTGGGAAACAAACCTATTTTGCAAACCATCGTAGAGAAATTTGCCGAATACGGATTTAGTGAAATCGTCCTGTGTGTCAACTATAAATCGCATATTATTCAAGACTATTTCGGAGACGGAAACGCGTTTGGGGTTTCAATCACCTATATCTTTGAAGAGGACCGGATGGGGACAGCAGGAGCATTGAGTTTGCTCAAAACACTTCCGAAAGATCCTTTTTTCGTGATGAACGGCGATTTATTAACCAATATCAATTTTGACCATCTGTGTAATTATCATCTGAGCCAAAATGCGATGGCGACGATGTGCGTCCGCGAATACGATTTTCAAGTCCCTTACGGGGTGGTCAATATGGATGGCAATAATATCCTATCTATCCATGAAAAACCACTCCATAAGTTTTACGTCAGTGCCGGAATTTACATGCTCAATCCCGAAGCAATCCGATTTATCCCGCACAACCAATTTTATGATATGCCGACATTGTTCGAAGCCCTTATTACAGAAAATCAAAAGACAATCTCTTTTCCCATTCGCGAGTATTGGCTCGATATCGGGCAGATGGAAGAGTATGAACGAGCCAATCAAGAATATGCGGGTGTATTTCAGTGAGGACACTCATCATCGGATACGGTTCCATAGGGCAACGTCATCAAGAAGTTCTCACAGGAATGGGGATGTTTAAAGAGACCCATATCGTCACTTCTCAAACACTTAATGATTTTACCACATTTAAAACTTTGGAGTCGGTCCCGGATATTGAGATGTATGACTATTTTGTGATTGCATCTGAAACCTATAAACACAAAGATCAACTCCTCTTTCTTGAAAAAGCTGTAAAGGGAAAGACCATTTTATGCGAGAAGCCCTTATTGGATCACTATCAAGAGATCAGCATGGAAAACAACCACGTCTATATCGGCTATGTTTTACGTTTTCACCCGATTTTTGCCTCCATCAGAAATCTTTTAAACGAAGAGACCCCTATCTCGGTATCGATCAAAACCGGCTCCTATCTCCCATCATGGAGACCGCAGAGAGATTATCGAACCCTCTACAGCGCTTCCAAAGAACAGGGGGGGGGCGTATTGCTCGATTTAAGTCACGAAATCGACTATGCCCAATGGCTGTTTGGTCCCCTCTCGATCCTAAACTCCTACCAATCCAAAATTTCGGATTTAGAGATTGACTCGGATGATATCACCGTTATAACTGCTCAGAGCAATCAAAAAACACTGGTAACCATCTCGCTGGACTATATCTCCAAAATCCCCGTGCGTGAGATGAGTATTCACACAAACAACCAAACCATACTTACCGATATGATAAGCAATACGATCAAAATCGGTACCAAAGAGGGGGAAATCCAAACCATCGTTTTAGAGCCCTTTGAACGCAATGATCTCTTTATCCAAATGCACCGATCAGCATTAGGGAATAAAGAGAACCTGTGTACACTGCACGAAGGACTAAACGTCATGAAAACCATCTCACATATTCAGGAACAAAACCATGGTTAACGTTCTATGTACGATATGCGCACGCGGAGGTTCAAAAGGGGTTAAAAACAAAAATATTAAACTCCTCAACGGTAAACCTCTTATCGCTTACACCATCGAACAGGCAAAGCAATCGGGGCTGTTTCAACACATCGTCATCAGTACTGATTCCGATCTCATTGCAGACACCGCTTTGGAATACGGCGCCGAAGTTTTTTTCAAACGCTCTGATGAAATGGCTTCCGATACCGCCGGAAAACTCGACGTTATCCGCGACGCATTTAGACGATCCGAAGCGCATTATCAGTGCACGTTTGATACTCTGATCGATCTGGACGCTACCGCACCGCTTCGAAGTGTTCAGGATATTACGGGTTCATACGCGCAATTTCTAAGAGACGATAACGATAATCTCATCACAGCGATGCCCTCTCGTCGAAGCCCCTATTTTAATCTCGTAGAGGTGGATGGATCAGGAAAAGTGGCATTATCTAAAAAGCTCTCCAACGGTATCGTACGCCGACAAGACGCTCCCAAAAGCTATGATATGAATGCATCAATTTATATCTGGAAACGGGACGTGATTTTGAATGAAAACTCCCTGTTTCTCAAAAAAACAGGACTTTTCGTAATGCCTGAAGAGCGATCGATCGATATCGATACCCAACTCGATTTTGAGTTTGTAGAGTTCTTAATGAGGAAGAAACATGATTAAAGGACAAATAGTCGTCATTACCGGCGGAGCGGGGCTCATCGGAAAAGAGTTCGTTAAAGCTGTTGTCGCGAATAACGGTATCGCTATCATCGCCGATATTAATGAAGAAATAGGAAATAGTGTCAAAGAGCACCTCTCTAGCGAGCTCCAAAGCGATGCCATCGATTTTATAGCGTTGGACATCACTTCCAAAGAATCTCTCAATGCCGCAATCAAGTATCTGCATGAAAAATACGGCAAGATCGATGCGCTGGTCAATAATGCCTATCCCCGCAATAAAAATTACGGAAAACACTTTTTTGAGGTTGAATACGCCGATTTTTGTGAAAACCTCAATCTCAACCTCGGCGGATATTTTCTAACCAGCCAGCAGTTCGCCCTCTATTTCCAAAAGCAGGGATTTGGAAATATTATCAATATCTCTTCCATTTACGGCGTGATCGCCCCGAAATTCGAAGTGTACAATAACACACCGATGAGTATGCCCGTAGAGTACGCCGCGATCAAGTCTGCACTTTTGATGCTGACTCAGTATATGGCAAAATATTTCAAAGGGATGAACATACGGGTCAATGCGATCAGCCCCGGAGGGATTTTTGATCATCAACCCGAACCGTTTTTAGAGAGCTACAAAAAACAGTGCCTCAACAAAGGGATGCTCGATAAAAGTGACTTACAAGGGACGCTGATTTATCTTCTCAGCGATATGAGCCGTTATGTCAACGGGCAGAATATCATCGTAGATGACGGGTTTAGTTTATGATACAAGAGATCATTTCTAAATACCGATTCGACAAAAGCAGTGACCGTATCGGCCCTGATTGTCCCTTTACCCATTGGAAACTCTATTTCAAATCTTCCATGGTTGCTCTGTGCCAAAAGAAATTTAGCTATTTTGGAAAAAATGCGGAGTTTCGTCCGGGAGCATACGCTATTTGCTGTAGCAAAATTTCTATCGGCGATAATGTCATTATCCGTCCAGGAACAATGTTATTCTCCGATCCCAGAGAAGGAGAAAGCGGCTTTATCACTATCGAAGAGAATGTCATGATCGGCTCAGGGGTTCATATGTATGTCCATAACCATCGATACAATGATCCGCATCTTCCAATCATTGCTCAAGGTCACTACCCTTCCGAATCAATCACCCTAAAAAAAGGCTGTTGGATTGGAGCTAACACCATCATACTTCCGGGAGTTACAGTCGGAGAAAACAGTGTTATCGGAGCCGGAAGCGTTGTCACGCACAACATTCCCCCTTTTTCTATCGCTATAGGCTCCCCCGCACGCATTATTAAAAAAACAACGGATGCATAATATGTCTATGGAAGTGAGTCTTAAAAAACGTTACCTCATTAAGCTTCTCTCCAACCTCATCAACGGTGCCGTCAATATCATTTTTATCGCCCTAATCCCAAAAGCCTTAGGACCTGTCGCGTATGGACAATTTAGCTACCTTCAACAATTTTTTTCCCAAATCCTTGGATTGGCAGATGCCGGAACATCGATGGCTTTTTTCACCAAGCTCTCTTCAAACCCGAAACGCAAGGAGTTGATCTCATTTTATGCTCTGTATATGGGAGCTGTTCTAACCCTTTTATCATCCATGATTTATCTCCTTCGTTACACCCCATTTACCGAAACCTTTTTTCCCAATATTCCGCAGCAGTATATTTTCATCGGAATGGGGCTGGGATTTTTGACATGGCTAAGCCAAATTTTTATAAAACTATCCGATGCCTATGCCCTTACCGTCTCGGTCGAACTCCTTAAAACTCTCCATAAATTTGCCTCTTTGGGATTATTGCTCTATTTTATCTATTATCTCACATTTGATCTCACTACCTATTTTCAGTTTAATTACATTGTCTCCCTACTCTTTATCGCCCTTGCATCCCTCCTATTTATCCGACGTAATGTCTTCGGCTCATTTTTATGGCGGCAACCCCTCCATATCGTTCAAAACATCAAAGAGTTTGCCCACTATAGCCACCCTATCCTCCTCTTTTCGGTTGTCGGGGTGGGGATAGGGATGTTTGACATTTGGCTCCTCCAAACAACAGGAGGTTCTGAACAAACGGGATTTTATACACTGGCGTACTCCATCGCCGCCGTATCGTTTTTGTTTACTAGCTCAATGACTCCCATCATTACCCGCGAATTTGCCCGCTCTTTTGCCCAAGGAGATATGGAAAAAATTCGGCTCCATTTCAAACGCTATATCCCGATGCTCTATTCGGTTTCGACATTTTTTGCCGTTTTTACCGCATTCGAGGCCGATCATATCATTCACCTATTTACTGATGAAAAATTTGCCCTCGCAGCCCCCGCTTTAAGTATCATTGCCCTATACCCCATCCACCAGACCTACGGACAGCTCAGCGGATCACTCTTTTTTGCTAATGGAAATACATCTCAATATCGCAACATTGGATTGGTCACTTCCCTTATCGGTGTTATGTTTACCTTTATCTTCCTTTTCGTTTTAAAACTGGGAGCGCTCGGTCTAGCCTATAAAATGCTCATCACTCAACTGATCGGGGTTACCATCCAACTCTATTTCAATACAACCTTTTTAAAAACTAAAATATCCCCTTTTCTCTTTCACCAAATATACTCGTTTCTCTTTATTCTTATCGTTGCCTTTGCAAGTGTCACGCTCGCCTCATCTATACAAACTCCGTGGATCAATCTAGCGGTTTGTGCCGTTTTTTATACAGTGTTGACTATAATCGGAGGAATCGTTTTCCCTCAGATTTTTGCCACATCCCGAGGAGAGATCAAAACACTTTTTTCCAAAAAACCAAAGGATACTGCTGTTGAAGCCTAGCATCGTTGCTCCTATTTTTTCATTGAAATCACAATACCGAAATATTTTCATTCTCGATTCCATACAATGGTGGGATGGCATAACGTATGATCCCACATTGGACTTGGTACTCACATACGATTTTGGGTTAAAACACAAAATTCACGCCATGGGGGGCGAGGCTTACTATATCGACCATTTGATCGACCAAACTACTATGCAAAACAACAACTTTCTCGTGACCGATTTTTTGAAAAACTGGCATTATGATGCGCAGCAAAACGATATTTTTTCCTATAAAAACATCCCCTTTGGATTTTCATTACGGCTGGATATTTGGAACGATCTTGTCTCTTACACACGCCTCTCTCTTTGTCTCACACAATTAAAAAATATCTCATTTGACACTCTCTATCTGGGAAGCAATGATGCTCGGATAAATACGATTCTAAATCGATATAGGCTTGACATACAACTCACCTCGAAGTCAGCTTCCAAAGCGGTCTTTTATTTTCCGATTGCCCAATGGCTGGATGAAAAAATCAGATCAACAGGTTTGCGAGGTTTTTTGGTTCGCCTAAGAGAAATCGTTACGGCCATTTACGGCTATATGCTCCCTATTATTGATGCACTTATTCCCCACTCCAAATTTCAACGTTCCATTTTCATCCAAGAGTATCATCCGACGAGAAAACTCATTGAAATTCTCAAAAAAGACCCGAGCTTGCGTATCGTATTGGTTAATTTTACACGGGGCTCAAAACTGCTCGATCACCGATTTGAGCGTTTGATCCCCATCAGTGGTTCATTAGATTTTTTTGCCCCTTATGCATCACAATTATTAGCTGCTTTTAAAGAAAATCGTCACGCTTCTCTTATCCTGACAAACGGTGAGGATATAACCGATGAGATTTATACAATAATTGAAAAACGGATTTCAGCTCGGATTGCACCCGTTCTTCGCACCCTTCACAGTGTTATTCGCTATCTTGATAAGCATCCGATCCAGCTCGAAATATTGATAGCAAACATGGGGCTCACCGCAACATTAGTCGATTGTGTCTGCAAAGCCAGAGAGATACCTAGCTATCTCATCATCAACGGCATGTTGACCAAAGAATTTATGGATGAAGCCAAATACGCCACCTATATCAACTCCTATTCACCGAGTATCAAAGAGCACTATTTTCGCCAAATGGAGAATATTGTTTGTCTCGGAGACCCCCGCATGGATAACTATCCTCCGCTAAAAACTCCCCGAGTCATCAACCGTACTCACCCTACCGTAACGATCGGTACATCGGGATTTAATCCTATCGATCTAAACTCGTACGTCGCGGTAGAATTTGAATTTATGTACGATGTTTTATCGGCACTACAGAAGATAATAGACAACCATACCCCGATGGAAATTATTATCAAAATACGCCCAAACGGATACGAAAAGCAATATTCCGATTTTATAGAAACCTTTTTTCCAACACTTTCTATTCAACTTATCAGCGCTACCCCCATGAAAAATGTTCTGGATAAAACAGATCTTTATATCACCATCTATTCACAAACCCTTTTCGAAGCCTCTTGCCTCGGTATCCCCTCTATCTATTATAAGAAAGATCCTGAGATCATGGATCCTCCCTTTGACGAAAAATCAGAACTTGTAACGCTCAGCAGTGTGGATGATTTGGTTCAGGCATTTGCTGATTTTCAATCCGGAGATACACGTTATAATGCTTTTTTAGATCGCAGTGTTATGGAGCGCTATATCGGTCCGCTGGATGGTAACAATATGCAGCGAAATATCAATTTCGTCTATGAGCTATTACAAAAAGATGGGTACAACTAATGATTTCAGGTATTAAAAAAGCGGTACGACTATGGCAGTTACGTCGCCGATTTCCTATGAGTACTATTCATACAGGAGCTATTGCCGATTTATCATCCGTATTAGAATCGTACTCTGTTTTGTTTCCAGATACGATATTGCTCCGCTCCATAGTAGGGCGATACAGTTATGTGCAAAGCGAATCGGTGATTAACAATGCCCAAATCGGCCCCTTTTGCTCCATTGCCGCAAATGTCCAAATCGGATTAGCATCACATCCCATCAATGGGGTAAGCAGCTCTCCCGTATTTTATGACCCCAGCCAACCGCTTCCTCGCTTTTTTACCTCCAGCACTTACAATACCGACAACACCCCTAAAACTACCGTCTGCGCAGATGTCTGGATCGGTCAGGGGGCGATGATCAAAGCGGGTGTAACTATCGGGACAGGTGCCGTAATCGGGGCAGGAGCGGTCGTGACCCGCGATGTCGAAGCCTACAGCGTTGTCGGCGGTGTACCAGCTCGTGAAATCAAAAAACGGTTTGATAACGAGACGATCCAAAAGCTTCTAACCTCCAAATGGTGGGAGCTGGATGAATCGACATTACTACGACTTGCCCCACTCTTTTCCGATACTAACGCTTTTTTAGATGCATTGGAGAAAAAATAACCGATGATTTCATTTAGTTTTTACAGACGGACCGTGAACTATCTTCAACGACACTTCTTCGCAACTTTTTTTTCCCATACCTTCAAACAGTTTGGTAAAAAAGTGGCTATCATCAACCCCGATATTATTGAGGGGGCACACTATATCTCGTTGGGGGACTATGTCTCCATTAACTCCAAAGTATGGTTATTGGCTCTAAAAGAAAACGATTTTATTCCGCAGCTTGTCATAGGAGAGAGAACTACCATTGGTAGATTTTCCCATATCGTTGCCGTTCGTGAGGTAGTGATCGGCAAAAATGTCCTCATCGCCGACAAAGTCTATCTTTCTGATAATCTTCATGCCTATGAGGATATTTCAAAACCAATCATGGATCAACCAATCTTATTTAAAAAAAGGGTGAAGATTGGCGATAACAGCTGGATCGGCGAAAACGTCTCCGTTATCGGTGCCTCCATCGGAAAACATTGCATCATCGGTGCCAATTCGGTCGTCACACATGATATTCCCGACTATTCTGTCGCCGTCGGGGCTCCCGCTCGGGTGATAAAAAGGTATAATTCGACTACCCACCAATGGATACCAGAGCAAGAAAGTACGTATGAATAAAACTGTTTTAATCACCGGCGGCGCCGGATTTATCGGATCCAATCTCGCCCTTCGCCTCATCGATCATGGATACCGCGTTAGCGTTCTCGATAACCTATCGCCCCAAATTCACGGCGATGATGGAGAAAATTCTCCCCTTTACCGCACCATTTGCGACAAAGTCCGCTTTATCAAAGGGAGCGTTCTAAACTACGACGATTGGAAGAGTGCTCTCGAAGATACACAAATCGTTGTCCATCTCGCTGCAGAAACGGGGACGGGACAATCGATGTATGAGATTGAAAAATATACCGATGTAAACATCAAAGGGACTTCGATATTTTTGGATATTTTGGCGAATGAAAATCATACGGTCAAAAAAATGATCATTGCCTCCTCGCGTGCAATCTACGGAGAAGGGAAGCATTCATGTCCTGATCACGGTGTCGTCTATCCGACTGAGCGACAAGATGGCGACATGAGCGCTGGAGATTTCGAGGTAAAATGCCCCCATTGCACCAAGAATGTTACACTTTTGGCAACCGATGAAGAGAGTAAAATTCATCCGACATCTATTTACGGTATTACCAAGCAGGTGCAAGAGCAGATGTTTATGGTAATGGGTAAATCACTGAACATTCCCGCTGTCGCATTCCGTTACCAAAACGTCTACGGTGCCGGGCAATCACTCTCCAACCCCTACACCGGTATCCTCTCAATCTTTTCAACTCGTATTAAAAACGGCAACGACATCACCATCTTTGAAGATGGCAAAGAGAGCCGCGATTTTGTCTATATTGATGATGTCGTTGAAGCGACGATACTCGGAATCGAAAAAGAAGAAGCGAATTATCAGGTTTTTAACGTCGGTTTTGGAGAACCGACCGATGTCCTAACTGTTGCTCAAACATTGAAAAATGCCTATAACAGTGATTCCAAAATAGAAATTTCCGGCAATTACCGTCTCGGAGACATCCGCCACAACTATGCCGATTTGAGTGTGATTACCAAACAACTCGGATTTAAGCCATCTGTGAGTTTTGAAGAGGGTATCCGCCGATTTACCCGATGGGTCGAACAGCAAGACGTCGTTGAAGACAAATACGAACAGAGTATCAAAGAGATGAAAGAAAAAGGTCTTTATAAATGATCGATCTCTCCGGGAAGAAAATCCTCTTGATCGGACCGAAATATTACGATTATCACACCAATATCGTCCGAAAATTGGAACAGTGGGGAGGAAAAGTCGATTATTATCCGGAAATGATCAATAACTTCAGCCAACGTGCCGCAAAAGTGATCAAAGGAAAATTCCGTACCTTCATTGAAAAGCGCTATCTTGATAGTCTATTATCTTCCATTGGTACAAAGCACTACGATCATGTCCTATTGATACGAGGTGAGATTATCACTCCCTCTTTTATGCAAGAGCTGCGACACCGTTTACCGAAAGCCCGTTTTACAATCTATCAATGGGATTCGCAAAAGCATAATAACTACCTTCCCTTACTTCCCTACTTTGATCATGCCCTCACTTTTGATCCGATCGACGCGGTTAGTTTTCGTCTTAAATATCTTCCCCTCTTTTATACCGATGCGTATAAAAAAATTGCCGAAGCATCAAATGCAAAAGAGTATGGCATTGCTTTTTTCGGTGCTTATCATAGTGATCGACTCTCGATTGTAAAACAGATCGATATGGAGTCAAAACGGCATGGTCTAAAATTTTATCACCATATTTTTATTACGAAATTTTCCCTTTTCAGAGCACTTTTACTGAGAAAAATTATGCTAAGTGATCTAAAATACCTCAAAACATTTACTGTTTCTTCCTCTGTCATACATGATATTTACTCCAAAACAAAAGCCGTTTTAGATATAGAAATGACCCATCAAAACGGGCTAACGATTCGAACATTAGAAGTTCTAGGCTCTAATCTCAAACTATTAACAACCAATGCAACCATCCGAAATGAACCTTTTTTTGATACAAATAGAATAGTCATTCTCAACCGTAGCGCTATTGAGATTTCTCCTGATTTTTTTGCTACACCTCTTGCAGAAGATCCTCGTTTGCATCAATATCATATTGATCAATGGCTGAGTACTTTACTCACACAAGCCAATCCATCATGAAAAATCCTTTGATTTCAATCATCATCCCCTTCTACAATGCTGAGCGTTTTATTGCGCAGACGCTCGAAAGCGTTTTGGCTCAAACGTATCACAACATCGAAATTATTATTGTCGATGATGCGTCAACCGACAGTAGCTGCGATATTGTTCGACACTATGCCGAACATGATTCTCGTCTAAAACTGATTCAATCCGAAATCAATTTCGGCGGTCCCGCCAGACCTCGAAATATCGGTATTGAGAATGCCAAAGGGGAGTTTATAGCTTTTGTGGATGCTGATGATGTGTGGAAGCCTCATAAACTCCAAACTCAAATGGATTTTATGATCGCCAACCCTCAGATCGATATGGTCTATTCACCTGCTGAAATCATTGATGAATACGGCAATGTTTCCCCTGTCCGAAAACAGCGGTTGCTTTCAGTTCTCTCTTCTCTAATCTCACCGAAAAATGCAATCATTTACGGTAATTTCATCAATATCAATTCGCTGATAATTCGACAGCCTCTTACGAACAGCTTCATCGAAGACAAAGGGCTTATCGCCATTGAAGACTGGCTGTTCCATATCCTCAATTTTAAAGCCAAAATGAGAGGGGAATCAATGCAAGAACCCCTCATCTACTATCGCATCCATTCGGCGTCCATTTCCAACCGAAACTCCGATAAAAGCTACCGTAAAATCTTTTATATGCTTTCTCTATTATTTTTAGAATCAAACATCTCTTTTATCCATTTTATCTTGGCAAATATACTAAATAGCGCTAAACTGTTACGACGTAAAATCGCTATCATTCGGAGTTCTCATTGACCACCCTCATCATCGGTTACCACAGTAATCTAACGCATGAACTCCTCAAAACGATACCCAATGCACGCTCAATATCATCGCGAGAGCTCACCGACGATATTGAGCGTCTTTCCCCCTTTAAAGATCAAAGCATCAACCTCATTTTTAATAATTTTCAAACGGCCACTCAACTCAATGATACAGCGCACATCGATGAGTACATCGAAAACTCCATCCATATCACCGCGAAAGTTTTAGCGTATTTCAATGAAACAACCATTACAAAAATTATCTACACCAGCAGCAGTTCTGTCTATGGAAACAACATTTTTTGTGACGAACGAGATGAAGTAAAACCACGCAGTCTTCATGCCGCACTCAAAGTCAGTAATGAAAAACTGATCGAAAAATATGCCCAGAATCGTCTCATCGATTACACCATCGCACGTATTTTTAATATGTTCGGCGGGAATGATACATTCTCCATCATCAGTAAAATTTTCACCGCCTATACGTTAAAAGAGACTTTAACAATTATCAATAACGGCAATGCTATCCGCGATTTTATCCATATTGAAACAGTCGTCGAAGTCTATCAGCGATTACTCACCACCCCTAATATACCGATCATTAACATCGGAAGCGGCAGAGGTACATCGATTCGAAACGTCCTCGATTTTTTAAAAAACCATGGTTTTATTCTCCAAACTACCACCATTTCAGCTGATGAGCTCAAAATCTCTACCGCCGATAATTCGGTTATGGTGAATCTTCTGGAACACGACACCTTTATTGATGCAGAGAGCTATCTTTTGGAACGACTCAAAAGCAACTCATGAAAAAGAAGATTTCGATAGTTATCACAGTACCTCTATCCATTGAAACGTGGTTTAAAGGACAGCCTCGCTATTTGAGCGACTACTATGATATCGAGCTCATCACCTCGAACAGCAGTAGCATCGATAAAATAAAAGCTTATGAAAATGTCACAATCACAATTGTCGATTTCACACGCCAGATTAACCCGATCAAAGATCTTAAAATTCTCTTCACCCTATGGCGCCATTTTCGCCGTAGAAACCCCGATATGGTTTACTCTATCACCCCGAAATCCGGACTGCTTGGGATGATGTCAGCGTGGCTTGCCCGAGTTCCACTTAGACTTCACTTGATTGTCGGACTCGCCTATTTCGGCTCTCAAGGAAAACGTCGTTTTCTTCTAAAATCGATTGAAAAAATCACCTATTTTTTTGCTACTCATCTTTATGCAAACAGTCTAAATCTGCCTAAAATCATTGCCACCGAACTTACCTCAAAAGAAGTTAAAGTAATTGGATACGGTTCAGTTAACGGCGTCGATACATCCTATTTTCAAGACACCCTGAGCAATAACGAAAAATTATCTCTACGACAGCGCTTATCTATTGAACATGACGACTTTTTAGCTATTTTCACAGGGCGTATCGTCACAGATAAAGGGGTTAATGAACTTGTCAGTGCTTTTGATACTCTTTCACACAAATATCCTAAATTCCACCTTCTAATGGTAGGGGACTATGAACATCATCTTGACCCTATTATGCCAGAATCGTATACAATTATCCAAAATAACCCTCGTATCCATGTGCTCCCTTTTCAGCAAGATATTCGTCCCTATTTTTGTATTTCAGATCTGCTTATCCTCCCCTCGTATCGTGAAGGGCTACCCAATGTCCTTATCGAAGGGGGAAGCTGTGGACTTCCCCTCGTTGCAACCGATATTAACGGGTGTAACGAAGTCATTATAGTGGGGGAAAACGGTCTCCTTGTTCAACCTAAAAACATCACCCATTTAATAGAGACAATTGAAATTTTGTTAACCGATTCACATCTTTACGAAACGTTAAAAAAACATGCTCGACAAAGCATTCTTAATCGCTATGATCAACATTTTTATTGGGATGCACTTCACTGCGAATTCGAATATCTGTTTGGTAAAACCACGGATATTGCCCATGTATAAACATTTTTTCAAACCGCTATTGGATAGGGCAGGAGCCTTTGTTTTATTACTTCTGATTGCCCCTATTTTTACTATGGTTATGATTGCCATATACTTCAAACTAGGCCCCCCCCTCTTTTTCACCCAAAAACGACCGGGTTATAAAGGAAAAATTTTCACCATTTACAAATTTCGCACCATGTCCGATGAATGTGATAAAAACGGCAAACTTTTATCTGATGAACTTAGACTCGCGGGTGCAGGGAAACTCATCCGAAGCCTCAGTCTCGATGAACTTCCACAGTTGTATAACGTTCTTAAAGGGGAGATGAGTTTTATCGGCCCGCGCCCATTACTGATAGAGTATCTTCCGCTGTATAATGACGAGCAAAAAAAACGCCATGACGTGCTCCCCGGTATAACAGGGTGGGCACAGGTCAATGGGCGAAATACTATCAGCTGGGAAGAAAAATTTCGTTACGATATTGAATATGTGAATAACCTCTCGTTTTGGTCGGATCTAAAAATTATTTTTTTAACCCTCAAAAAAGTGATTATCAAAGAGGGTATCTCCCAAGAAGGAGTAGCAACAATGGAAAAATTTATCGGAAATTCAATCCCAAAGGATAGAGTATGAATAAGCGTATTTTTTTATCCCCTCCTCACATGGGAGGAAATGAACTCACTTATATTCACGAAGCATTTGAGAGCAACTACATCGCTCCCTTAGGGCAAAACGTAGATGCTTTTGAGGCACAGATTAAAGCTTATACAGGAGCGAACCACGCTTTGGCGGTGACCAGTGGAACAGCGGCGATCCATCTGGCGTTACGGGTTTTGGGAATTAAAGAGGGTGATGAAGTGATGGCGAGCAGCTTCACCTTTATCGGCTCTGTTGTCCCAATTCTGTATGAGCGATGCACTCCCTTCTTTATCGACTCCGACACCAAAAGTTGGAATCTTGACCCGGACTTGTTGGAAGAAGAACTATCCCAACGAGCTTCTTCTGGAAAAAAGCAGCCTAAAGCCCTTATATTAACCCACCTTTACGGTCAATGCGCGGACATTAAGCGGATCACCGCGATCTGCGAACGCTATGGAGTCTATCTGATCGAAGACGCCGCTGAGAGTTTAGGGGCAACCTATGAGGGGAAACAGAGCGGAACCTTTGGAAAAATGGGGATTTACAGTTTCAACGGGAATAAAATCATCACCACCAGCGGCGGAGGGATGCTGGTAAGCGATGATGAAACGCTCATTGCCCATGCACGCCACCTCAGTACTCAAGCACGAGATCATGCTCCCCACTATGAACACACCGAATACGGTTACAACTATCGGATGTCAAATATCGTAGCAGGAATCGGTCGGGGACAAATGGAGGTGCTGGATGAGCGGATTAACCGCCGTCGAGAGATATTCGATCTCTACCACAATGCCCTTTCAAAGATTGAGGGGATCTCTTTTATGCCAGAGGTTGAGGGCTCTATCGGTAACCGATGGCTTACCACGCTGATCTTACCTGAGTCTATTTTACCTGAACACATCCGCCTTTCTCTTGAGGAACATAACATCGAATCTCGTCCTTTATGGAAACCGATGCATGAGCAACCTCTCTTTAAAGATGTGAAAAGCCGTCTAAGCGGGGTAAGTGAGATGCTTTTTAAAAGGGGGATCTGTCTTCCAAGCGGCTCCTCACTTAGTGATGATGAAGTGAAAAAAGTCATTTCTCTTATTAAACATACTATCGCTACCAACTAATTGATAATGCAACCCCATTTAGCTAAAATACCCCTATAAAAATACGGAGCAACAAAAACGAATGTTAAAATTACACGAAGAACGCAACTCATTGCGCATGTTATTTATTTTTATTGCTATCGCGTATCTTTTTTCTATTTCTATCCGTTTTATTTGGATTGACGCCATTGGAAATGCACCAGAATTTCGTTGGAATAATGCAATTATGATCAACAACAATGATGGATATTATTTTGCTGAAGGGGCCAGAGACATACTCGCGGGTCATCATGATGAAAATGATCAATCGCCGATTACTGAAGCGCCGGCAAAACTTACAGCGGCCCTCTCTAAAATCATACCAGTAAGTTTTGAAACCCTTATTCTGATAATGCCGGCTTTTTTGGGTTCTTTGATCGTAATTCCTATGATTCTTATCGGACGTGCTCTCAATCAAACGACAATGGGCTTTATTGCCGCACTCATTGCATCAATCGCCAACAGCTATTACAATCGTACTATGATGGGATATTACGATAGCGATATGCTCAATATCGTATTTCCGGTGCTGGAGATGTACTCACTCATCCTCGCCCTCACCCATCAACGCAACCGTTATCTTATCCCCATTTCTGTCTCAATCGCCCTGTATCAGTGGTGGTATCCCCAAGCCTATGCTCTCGATACTGCTTTATTTGGGATGATTGTCGGCTATACGCTGGTATTTGACCGTAAGAATCTTTATCTATACAAAATTGCATTGTTTATCATGATTGGAATTTTAGCCATCCCTTTTATGGCTAAAATCGGCTTGGCTCTTGTAGTATTTTCAATTTTTCACTTTAAACAGGATCTTCCGCATAAACTTTTTTGGACTATTTTTGGTGCAATTATTGCCCTCTATTTTTTCTCCGGAGGAGTTGAGCCGATTCTCCACTTTATTCAAGGATACTTTTTTCGCAGTAATGTAGGAGCAGTTACCACCTCTTTACGATTTTACGATGTTATCTCAACTGTCAGAGAAGCGGGACACATTCCGTTTAATCTTTTTGCTGAACGGATCAGCGGGCATACTATCACCTTTATACTAGCGTGTATCGGCTATGTGATGGCACTTATCGCCTATAGACCGCTCCTTATTACTTTACCGCTTGTAGGACTAGGCTTTATCGCGATGTCTGCCGGACTGCGCTTTACCATTTATGCAGTTCCCCCTATAGCTATCGGCAATGCTTTTCTCATTCTATACATAAGCCAGCAGATGCAAAAGCAATTTTTGAAATATTTAAGTATTGCAACATTCACTCTAGCCACTTTATATCCGAACTATACCCATATAAAAGCTTATATTACCCCTACCGTAATGAGTAATAGTGAAGTAATGACACTTAATGAACTACATAAGATCACTTCCGGTGAGGATTATATGGTGGGATGGTGGGATTTTGGTTTTCCTATCCGCTATTACGCTGACCTTAAAACTTGGGCCGATGGTGCACAACACTCAGGAGGACAAAATTATCCCCTCTCTTTTGTCTTAAACGGTCAAGATCCTTTATCAGCAGCACATATGATGCGCTTAAATACTGAATATATGGAAAAACATTTTCATGATAAAAACTCAACCTATTCGAGTGTCTTTGAATATATGGTGAATAAAGAAGGGTTTAAAGACCCAAATGATTTTATCAACGCTATAGCCCTTCCCGAGTATAAAATGCCTCCCAAAACACGAGATGTATATCTTTATTTACCTCTGCGGATGATGGAAATCTTCCCAACAACAGCACTTTTTAGCAATCTTGATCTTAAAACAGGGAAAAGCTCCCCTCAACCTTTCTTTTATATCACTCAAAACTTTCAAGATACGGGAAAAGCTGTAGATTTAGGACAAGGTGTCTCAATCGATAAAGCGACTAACGCGCTTAAATTTGGGACAAAAAGTGTCCCTATAAAAGCATTTTACCAAGTAGGATACGATAAAAATCAAAAGCTTCAAATCAATCGGCAGATATTATCATCTGAAGGGCTTACTGTTATTTTTATGGCCAGTTACAACCAATTTTTAGTCATTGATGATTACTTTTTTAACTCGACCTATATTCAGATGTTTGTTTTTGAGCAGTATGACAAAAATCTTTTTCAGCCTGTTATCTTTAGCCCCATGACAAAAATTTATAAACTGAAGATTTAAGCTATGGAATTATCACAAAAAAAAGGAAAATCAGGTTTATTCACACCTAGTTTTACAACAAGGTTCCTTTTTTTTCTAGGTGCCGATTTTATCCTTTTTTTTGTCTCACTCCATTTTGCCTACTCGCTACGATTTGATTTCAATATCCCACTTCACTATATGTCTAAGTTTTATATTGTCTTCGGAACCCTTGTTTTATTAAAATGGGGTAGTTTTTATCTGTTTGGAATCTACCGAGTGACCTGGCGTTTTTTTGGTTTACACGATGCAAAACAGCTCTTTTATGCCCTTGGATTATCCTTTATAGCATTTTTCATCCTCTATACAATCAACGCCCCGTTGTTTCTCCCTATGCCTCGCAGTGTTGTCGGAATGGACATGATTTTAACTTTTGTTTTGGTAGGAGCTCTGCGGTTTTCAAAACGATTATTGATTGAATCTTACAAGATTGAAGCTCATAAACCGACAATAATTGTCGGTATTTCTGCCAATACTGCAAACCTGATCAAAAGCATGGTAGAGGGTTCGGATGATTATTATCCGATAGCCATTATCGCTATTCAAAAGAAAAATCATAATATGATCGGTTCAACCATACAAAATATCAAAATTTTCGGTATCACCGATATCCCCTTATGGATCGAATCCAAAAAAATATCGGCCGCTATCATTGACGGTTCGTTGCCAAGAGAATATCTTCAAAAAGCCTATCAAACCCTCTCAAATGCTGGGATAAACGACATTAAGCGCTCAACCCTCCTATCCGACGGACAAGAGTCTATTACCTCTTTATCGGTAGAGGAGCTCCTCGCCCGTCATCCACAAGATCTCGATACCCAGACCATTGAAACTTTTATAAGAGGAAAAAATGTTCTAATAACCGGAGCAGGGGGAAGTATCGGAAGCGAAATTTCATTGCAATGTCACCGTTTCGGTGCCGCGAAACTTCTCTTGATCGATCACAGTGAATATAACCTCTACCAAATAGGTGAACAAATCCCCTCTGCGGAGCTCCATCTCTGCAACATTATTGATAAACAAACGTTGGATGAAATCATACAAAAGGGTTCTCCCGATATCGTCATCCATGCCGCCGCCTACAAGCATGTCCCCCTTTGCGAGGCAAACATCCAAACTGCCATTATGAATAACGTCATCGGCAGCCGCAACGTGATCGACAGTGCAATCGAGCACAATGTTCCTAAAATCGTAATCATCTCTACAGACAAAGCAGTCCGACCGACCAATGTTATGGGGACAACCAAACGGATCGTAGAACTCTATGCCCAAAACGTCGATTCGAAAAACAGTGAAATTGTTGCCGTCCGATTCGGAAATGTCCTCGGTTCCAGCGGAAGTGTTATCCCGAAATTCAAATCCCAAATCGAAGCAGGGGGGCCGATCACCCTCACCCATCCCGATATTACCCGCTATTTTATGCTGATTTCTGAGGCATGTCAGCTGGTCTTGCAAGCCGCTGCAATCGCACGGGGGGGAGAACTCTTCATCCTTGATATGGGTGAAAGTGTCAAAATCGCCGATTTGGCACAAACCATGATCCGTCTTTACGCATCGCAGCCGATAGAGATCATCTATACCGGCTTACGACCCGGAGAGAAACTTTATGAAGAGCTTTTAATCGATGAAAGCGAACAAAAAACGGCCTTTGAATCGATTATGATTGCCCGTTCAACTCACTATCCGATTGAGATATTAAAAGAAGATATCGAAAAACTCATTGTAAGCAATAAAGTGATTGAAGCATTACAGAAGATTGTACCGGAGTTTCAACCCTCCGGTAAATGAAGTTTTACAACTCCGTTTTAAGCGCGGCACCGTTAGAGGCATTAGAGACGAGGAGGCTGTAGCGTTTAAGCCATTTGGACGGAATATCTTTTTTAATCGGTTTCCAATGAAGACGGCGTTGTTCCAACACTTCATAACTCACATTAAGTTGTAAGAGGTGAGTATCCACATCAAGTTCAATCTCATCACCATCTTCGATGAGTGCGATTAATCCCCCCTCAGCCGCTTCGGGACTAACGTGACCGATAGAGGCACCGCGTGTCGCACCGCTAAATCGTCCGTCGGTGATAAGAGCAACGCTCTCACCAAGCCCCATACCCATGATAAGTGCGGTAGGGGCAAGCATCTCCTGCATCCCCGGTCCCCCTTTTGGACCTTCATAGCGGATAACGACGACATCGCCCGCTTTGACCTTATGTCCTACAATTCCGGCAATCGCTTCTTGCTGGCTGTTAAAACAAACCGCAGAGCCTTTGAATTTACGCATATTCGGTGTAATCCCTGCCGTTTTAACGACCGCACCTTCTTCTGCAAGATTACCGAAAAGGATCGAGAGACCGCCAACCGGAGAGTAAGCATTTTCGTTCGTGTGGATGATATTCGGATCTTTGATCACCGCATCTTTGATCCGCTCGCCGAGCGTTTCCCCGGTCACGGTCATCGCATCGGTATGAAGAGTTCCGCCGCGGCGTGAGACCTCTTTCATAACGGCATTAACACCGCCGGCACGGTTGATGTCATCCATGTGGACGGTTGAAAGCGACGGAGAAATTTTTGCGATATGGGCAACATTTTCGCTGATTTTGTTGATTTGGGTAATATCGAAATCAACTCCAGCCTCTTTGGCGATACTGAGCATATGCAACACCGTATTCGAACTTCCCCCCATCGCCATATCGACGACGAATGCGTTATGGATCGCTTTTTCGTTGAGAATATTTTGCATATTCCATTTTTGGGAATTTTCGTCTTTGACCATCTCGACGATGCGGCGAGCCGCCGTTTTGACCATCTCGATCCGCTCCGGTGTCATCGCCAAAACCGTACCGTTGCCCGGCAATGCAACCCCCATCGCTTCACAAAGGGTATTCATCGAGTTGGCGGTAAACATTCCCGAACAGCTTCCACCGCTCGGACACGCTTCACATTCGATCTCGTAGAGTTCTTCATCGGACATTTTTCCGTCGGCATGTTGTCCGACCGCTTCAAACGCCGTCGCCAAATCGATCGGGGTACCGTCTTTTTTATGCCCCGCACTCATCGGTCCGCCTGAGACGAAAATCGTCGGTACGTTAACACGAAGAGCACCCATCAACATCCCCGGAACGATCTTGTCACAGTTAGGGATACAGATCAAACCGTCGAGCTTGTGAGCATTCATAACCGTCTCGATACAATCGGCAATCAACTCACGACTCGGCAATGAGTAGAGCATTCCGTCATGCCCCATAGCGATCCCATCATCTACACCGATGGTGTTAAACTCAAACGGCACACCGCCCGTTTAGCCCGCACTCATCGGTCCGCCTGAGACGAAAATCGTCGGTACGTTAACACGAAGAGCACCCATCAACATCCCCGGAACGATCTTGTCACAGTTAGGGATACAGATCAAACCGTCGAGCTTGTGAGCATTCATAACCGTCTCGATACAATCGGCAATCAACTCACGACTCGGCAATGAGTAGAGCATTCCGTCATGCCCCATAGCGATTCCATCATCTACACCGATGGTGTTAAACTCAAACGGCACACCGCCCGCTTCCCGGATCGCCTCTTTGACGATACGGCCATATTCTTGGAGAAAAAAGTGCCCAGGAATGATGTCAATATGGGAGTTTGCCACTCCGATAAACGGTTTGTCAAAATCTTCATCTTTAAGTCCAGTTGCACGGAGCAAACTGCGGTGCGGGGTTTTATCAAACCCTCGTTTAATGGTATCACTTCGCATAAAATATCCTTTAGTAGCTGCCATTCCCCATTATATGGAATAAACATAGTCATTATTGATGTGATTATACGGCATTTTTCTCTAAAAACTCTTTACACTAACAATTTTTTTTGCTATACTTCCAGTCCACAAAAACAATGCGGGAATAGCTCAGTGGTAGAGCACAACCTTGCCAAGGTTGGGGTCGCGAGTTCGAATCTCGTTTCCCGCTCCATAATATCCCAGTTGAAACACTCTTTATTGAATGTTTGAACTGGGGTATTTTTTTGTTATCGTTGCCCGGATGGCGAAATCGGTAGACGCAAGGGACTTAAAATCCCTCGGTGGTAACACTGTGCCGGTTCAAGTCCGGCTCCGGGCACCACATACTATGGATGGTGGTATGGCCAAGCGGTAAGGCGCTGGTTTGCAAAACCTTGACCCCCAGTTCGAATCTGGGTACCACCTCCAAATGTAAAAAATAGCTTCCATTTTTATACGGGTCACTGGCAGAGTGGTCGATTGCACCGGTCTTGAAAACCGGCGAGGGTTATACCTCCCAAGGTTCAAATCCTTGGTGGCCCGCCATCATACTTACAAATCTTCAAAAAATCCATTTAATTTCTACTAAAAACATTACCATTAGCAAAATATTTTAATCCAAAGATTTTATCCTTTATTATCTAATTCGCAGTATGATTTTTTATCTCTATGTAGGAGTTTATTGTGGAAACCAATTTTCAAAACAACCCTTTCAAAGCGTCATTGGATGCAAATAAAGAGTACTGGTACTGCACCTGCGGGCAATCAAAAACCTTTCCGTTTTGCGATGGCAATCACGAAGGAACCGGTAAAGCACCGATAAAATTTTCAGTCGATGTTGAAACCGACAAATGGCTTTGCCGATGCGGACGCTCCGGTCGAAAACCCTACTGCGACGGATCGCATCAACAGGGGGGATAAACTCTAAACACTCAAAAATTAGGAATCGGCAGAGTTCTCTTCTTTTTTCTTATCCACTTTCGCCAGAGCGACAATCGGAAAGATGATAAATGCCAATAAAACTACTGCAGCTAAAATAATTTCAATAAAATCGGTAACAGTCATTTTATTCCTTCTAAAGTAGTCGAGATTACTAGTTTACGGATGCTTAATCGGACCAATAATACGATTAACAGGCTTGATATCCATCCTGCCATCACATCCGATGGAAAATGAGCCCCAAGACTAATACGGGAGAGCCCTACCGCTATAACGAAAAATAGTGTCGCATACTTTTGCCACGAGGATAAAAGCAATGGCCAAATAGTCGCTGCTATCAACATAGCAAATGATGAGTGTCCGCTCGGCAGACTGTGATGATACTCAGCCTGCCCGATAATATGGATCGTCTCTATAGGAAGAGCAAAAGGGGGTCTTGGAAAATCCAAAAGAGGTTTTACTGCCCCTAAAAACCATCCATCCAGTAAATAAGCAACAGAAAATAGCGCTATCGTACTGATCCAAAGCAATGATTTTTTCTGCCTATCATCTGCAGATGTTTTTGCGACTGCAACGGTAGCGACAAGCGTAAGCGCCGCCAGGTACAAAGTAAAAAGCTCATGCGAAGCGGCTGCGGTAGCCGCAAGCATGAAACGATCTATTACACTATTATGGAGATTGTTTATCAAATGAAAAAGCCAAATATTTAAGCCGCACCAATCATATAAATACCATTTCATAACAATGCTTCAGCCCATAAAGCGATCCCGCCGACCGCAGCGACAATAGCAATAGTAAAGAGCCATTTTTTGCGGGTTAGCACCGTAATCGATGCCAAAGAGATAGCGATTTGAATCAATGTCATCGATTGGGCCAAATGGTGATGAGGAATCATTGCTTTGTCACTATCTTCATTGGCTTTTTCAGATGCTGCTTCCAGTGTTTCTGCTTTATGTTTGATCTCTTTTTTTTCTTGTTCGTATTTATCGAGCTGCTTGGTATAAAATTCTTTTTTCTCTTTAGGAGCAATATCGGAAGCCAATTCCATCAAATGTTCCTTGTTGCTTTTAGCTTGATAAAAATTCCATTGATCGGAGGCTTGTGTTTTGAAAAGTACCGCTTCATTTTTAAACATCATCGCTTCGGTTTGAGTAGCGCCTCCCTGATAACTGACAATTGCCCCTATAGAAGCCAATAGTGCTGTAAAAATAGCGACATACTGACCTAACCCTTTTTCTTCACCTGCATGCTCTACAGCATGGTCATGCGCACCGTGAACGTGAAAATCGTGTCCTGACATTTTCCCCTCTTAAAAACCGTACTCATAATTTGATGCTAATTCTAAACACAATACATAAATGAATGAAAAACAATGTGTTTTTACCCTTATTAGTAGACTCTCTCTAAAACATACGTGATCAACGGCAACGTTACCAACGACACAACAATCCCATACCCCACTAGTGCCGCACTGAGTTCAGGAGCAAATCCCGCTGCAATCGCCAATGCCCCTGCAGTAATCATCGAGGGCATCCCCGATTCGAGTACCGCTGTTTTTAGTGCAAGCGGATCGGTTCCCATGGCAAACAAAATCCCAAACGCGACAAAAGGCATAATAATCAGTTTTAAAACCAATGATTGGGCAAACAAGCCATAATCAACCTCTGCGCCAAATTTCATCGAATATCCAACCGATACGAGTGCCAACGGAACCAATGTCGATGCAAGTGTTTGAAGATACGGCTGTGCCCCAATTGGCATCTGACCAAATATAAGTGCAAACAAAAGAAAAATAAACGGAGGAAAAAGGAGAAGTTTTTTCATAATCAGCCGTTTATGAAACGTCCCCGTCTCATAGCGTGCGATTACCGCCGCACCGTACAAAGAAAGGATTAAAAAGGTTCCAAACTGGTCGTACATCAGGACATAAGGGATCGCTTCTTCCCCCAAAAGGGTATGGACAATCGGTATCCCGACAAACGAGGTGTTCCCCAGTGGCATAACGAGTAACAATGCGGCACGAACATGTGGTGGATGGTTACGGGTCATCGCAATAACAATCGCAATGACGATCGGAAGCAGCAACCATGGAATCAGAATAACACCCAGAGCCGAAAGATCGAAATGTATCTTCGGGACTTGAATCAACACGGTAGCGGGGAGAGAAACATAGATGACAAAGAAATTGAGACTTTTGGCAAAATCGATAGGGGCATCGGTTTTTTGTAGGAGAATACCGATCGCTAACAGGGCGACAATAAAGATAAACTGCTCCATATCTTGCTCCAAATAAAATTACTGCAATAGTAGTCGCCTTCCCCTTTTAATCCTCTAAAAGGTACAATAGAGATAAAAAATGAGCAAGATCCAAGAATGAGCAAGCGCTACACTTCCCCAAAACTATCATTTACTACTATACTCAAATGGCAATTATCCAAATCTTTTCGTAAACGCTCCTCGCTTCCATCCTTACTACCAATCATCACTCAAGAAACACTGCCATCTGGTGAGTATGCACTTTGGCTCGGACATGCAAGTGTGTGGTTCAATATCGGCGGAACCACGGTGGCAATTGATCCGGTATTGGGAGACATTCCACTCTACCGACGCCAAAGCCCTCTGCCAATCCCAAAAGAGCAATTGAGCGCCGATATTATCCTCATCACCCATGCCCATTATGATCATTATGACAAAGCCTCAATAAACTATCTCCTCAAACAAAACCCCGAAACAATCATCGTCGCGCCGATGGGATTTTGGCGCTATCTCAAACATAACATTCCGAGAGAACGGTGTTTTGAGCTGGAGTGGTGGGAATCATTTATGGTAAGCGGGCTTTTTATCACGCTTACCCCCAGTAAACACTGGAGCAAGCGAACGCCTTTTGATACCAATAAAGCGCTTTGGGGAGGGTATGTAATCCAAAATAATGAGCATACGCTCTATCACTCGGGAGACAGCGCGGCGGGGGAGCATTTTAAAGAGATCGGGGAGAGGTTCGAGATCGATGAAGCGTTTTTACCGATTGGAGCCTACCGCCCCGAAGCGATTATGAAACACAATCATCTAAACCCGAGTGAAGCGCTCCAAGCAGCTGCAGATTTGGGAGCTAAAACGGTGATTCCAATTCATTACGGTACTTTCATCCTCTCCGATGAGCCGATTAATGAACCGATCGAGTGGTTCGAAGAACTAACCCTTTCGCGCTCATACCCATTTCAAACTAAAGCATTGAGCGTTGGGGAGATTTATCGTTTTAACACCACATCAACACTCAAATCAACCTGATCACGAACCGTTAAAAACATTAATTTGATCGGTTTAATCCCGTAATCGGTCATTTTCAATCCGCTCGTAGCTTTGATATGAACTTTATTACTTTCTTCGGTAATAGTTCCCTCAAAGCTTATCGGTTTGCTTACACCGTGAAGGCTCATCACCCCTTTGAGAGTATAGGCATCTCCCCCTTTGGCTACTACCTCTTTGACATCAAAAATTGCCTTTGGAAACGATGCAGACTCTAATGCTTCTTGCATGTGCTCATCTCGTTTTTTGTTATCACTGAAAAGATCGGTCATCGATACTTCCATAGAACCTTTTAGTGTAGCGGGAGAAGCGTCCATGCTCAAATGGGATGTCGCTTTTTTAGACATCGGATCGATCGTGGAATCTCCGAATACTTCCGTATGCGCCTTTATCAATCCTGACTCAAAACCCAAGCTCCCCGCATTAAGCGAAGATGCCAACAACAATGCCGTAATACTTAATTTAATCATGAAATCCTCCTAAAATAAAATGGATACAATAGAGCAACAAACCCTAAGATTCCTGTAGCAATCCACAACTGATGCTCCAGTGCGATACCGTTAGCCGCAGAGGTTGCAACCCAACCGACACCCACCATCGACAATCCGATAAGACGTATATCTGCCAACCGAATCAAAGCTTGAAACAACAAAACATTATAATACGAAATAATAATCGGATAGATAACTGCTAACGCAATCGGCACTTTTAACCAATAAAACATGTAGCTGAGAAGAAATAAAATCAAAATAACCCGTGTTTGACGCAGCAATCCGCTACCGTAACGATACGCCAAAAAGACACCGAATAGATGGGATGCTATTATAAGCAGGGTAAACCTGGCCCAAATATCCATATCTCCCGATCGGCTCAATGTCTCAAAGAGCGCCGAATCGGCAAAAATCCAAAGCATCATGAAGGCTAATGTCGGCCAATGAAACGGCTTTTTCACCTCGCAAAGGGTCGATTTTAGTTGTGCAAGATTCAACGCAATTAGCGAAATCAACGGAAGGATAATCGCGATATTTCCCCGCGCATCAAACGGATAGGTGTACAAGGCTGTCCCTACGGCGTAAGAGATTGCCAACCCTAACGCTAAGCAAAGTTTGCTCTGTGTTCTAAAGAGATAGAGTAATAACGGCGTCGTGTACCCAACAACAAACCCGAGAGCAAATAACATCTCCAGTGAATAATTCGGATAAACCCATGAGATAATCATCTGAATTCCGAAAAGAGCACTAAGTTCCAATTTGAGACTATTATGACGCAAAAACGCACTCAATAAACTCCCGATAATACCCCCGAGAGGAAGGGTATAGAGATCATGAATATGGGAATCAAATGCGCCGACCACTCCGGTCTGTGCGATAAGGAGATAATAGAGCATCTGTGAGCTGAGGACAATAACGAGAAAGTTCACTCTCTACCTCGTAATACAAGCCAATAGATGAGTGCAAACAATGTATCATAGAAGGCAACCAACAATGCGATACCATCTAGTGCCCCCGCCATGTACAATGCAGCGAACACCGAAGCACACACCACCCGTATCGTCGCACTGAGCTGTGCAAAACGGTGTGGATCATGATGAAGCCCCATCCAGTGCGCTAACCCCGTCCCGATCATAAAAGCAAATACAATGTACTCGTATGTTCCGCTAAAATGAAACCCGAGTAACGGAAACAATGCGCCACCGCCGAGAAGCAAAATGATCCCTCCCCCCGCATCGCTCAAAAAACCGCTCAGATGATAAAATTTCAACGGTGTATCAAGAGGCAATCGAAGCCGTACGTAGGCGATATGAAGCACCACCATAAGCAATGAAGCTCCGATAAGAGCACGAAGTGCCAAAAATAAATCAATATTCCCGGCAATAATCTTGGCTTCTATCAACCCCGCAATACTAAGAGCTATAGCCATCAGTGCCATCAAGACTGTCCATGCTACCGCATAGATCCGACGAAACAGCTCGGGGAGGAGATGGTGCAAGATCGAAAACGCCATGAACGCTACCCCAACTCCCATCGCGATATGGGCATGCCCTACTACCAAATCGTTACGATGAATCAACGCCCGAATTTCAGGAATAAAAAGGAAGTTTCCCTCCGCATCGACAAACACAAATGCCGCGATGGATAAGATCAAATAAGGGTTGGTTTTGAAACTCACCCCCGCATCACGAAGCCACACCCACAATAACGGCAGATAAAGCAAGGTTAGATACTGAAAAAACCACTCCTCGCCATAACTGAGATTGTGAAAAAAGTTTCGGATTACGAGAGAAACGATGTACCCTGCCAACGGAACGATCCAGAGCCAATGCAATCTAGGTCTGAACGCTTTCGTGGCGGTCAGTTTGATCAGCAAGTAATAGATGGGGATAAGGGCAAAACTCATCCCCAACGTGTTATCGCCGTGCGGTCCGATGAGAGTATGTTCAACCTGCCCGTACTGCGGATTCATCAGCACGATCAAAGCAATCGGTGCGGCGATTACCGCTAAGAGCGATACATTCACCCACAGCGGACGCTTTTCGTAGCGGCGCAGTGCATCGACGAGAGCGAGGAGGTAAAACAGAGCGCTAAAGGCAAGGAGAAAGTTAAGCTGATACGGAAAATCGTAAAACGGCAATCCCCGAATATTTCCGAACAGCAATGCCATCGACATAAAAAGCAAAAAGAGATTCCAGATGACAAAATAGCGGCGTAAATGCCCTATCGCGGTTTCGGAGAGAACCCCCTCTTTTTGGAATAGGGCAAACGGCAGCAATGAAAGCATCAACGGAAAGAACCCGTACAGCATCTGCGAAATATGAAGCGATCTCGCACGCTCAGGTGAAAAAAGGGTCATGGAGCCGTCCAGCCCCAGCATCTCTACTGCATAGACCAGTCCCGCGAAAAGACCTAAAATCAACCACAAAAATGCGATAGGAAGCTCATCATCGATGAATTTGTTTAACAATGCCATCCTCCATTTCGATGATAATATCCGCATAATCGGCTATTTTTTTGTCATGTGAGGCCACTACAAACCCTGTCCCCTCTTGTGAAAACCGTTTAAAAAGTTCATACACCCCAAGGGCATTTTTTGTATCCAGATTCCCCGTCGGCTCATCGGCAAAGACAAGTGAGGGTCGGTTAATCAACGCTCGTGCGATTGCCGCACGCTGACGTTCACCGCCGGAGACCTCATCGCTGTAACGCCCCCCCAGTTTTTCAATTCCTAATTCGCGAAGAAGCGGATCGACCAATGTCGTATCCAATGCCGCCAATGCAATGTTTTCACGCAACGTCAGATACGAAATCAGATAGTGAAATTGAAATACGAATCCGATGTTATGTTGACGGAAATGATCGATATTGCCCAGCTCTTTGAGCACTTTGCCATCATATCGGACAGATCCGCGAGATGGCTGCAATAACGTGGAGAGGATCGAGAGGAGTGTCGTTTTTCCGCTTCCGCTCTCTCCGATAATGGCGGTAAAACTCCCCGGTAGAATCTCAATATCAACCCCGTTCAAAACCTTTTCATGACCATAAAAATGCTCAACCCCAAGTGCTTCGATTTTCATGCCCCACCTCGCTGGATCAAGCTCATAGGATCGATACGAGCGGCATACACCGCCGGAAGAAGGGTACCGAAGAGTGCCATAACGACCGAAACAACAAACACTTTAATCGCCAGGGCGGCAGTGATCTCTCCGTTGATATACCCCTGAAACTTATCGGCATGTTTGATCAATTCCAATACCGCTTCTGAAACGCCGTACGCTACCGTAAATGCCAGTACGGCAATAATGAGCGTTTCTCCCAGCAGCTTGAGAATGATCACCCGCGAAGAGAGGCCGATGGAGCGCATGATCCCAAATTCGGCTTTACGGTCGTTGACCACCATACTCATCATGCTTACAATCCCCAAAATTCCCATCAAAAACGCCATCGCTCCGATGACGTCCGAACTGGTTTTAATGATTTTGAACTGGTTGTACGAGTCGATAAAACCGTCGGTTGTTTTGGCTTCCATTTCAGGATGCGCTCTGTTTATTTGATCAATAATTGAATCACTTTTGCCCAGATCACTCAGAGCAAGCAAAAATATAGAGGCGCTTTTGTGGAATACTACCCCCGCATCATCCAACCCCATGACGACCCCGCCGTCTTCAAAGCCGATGCGGCTTTTAAATACCCCGCTGACATGAAATGCTTTTTTGGAAAGAGATATCGTTTCGGGATGCTTTAATGTTTCATAAATTTTGGAGCCGAGCATCACATCCCCGTCTGCGGGGTATGAGCCTTTAATCAACCTATAGCTTTTAAAACGATTTTCGCTTGCACCGTAAATACCGACAATAGGAAGAGGCTCCACCGGAGCCGCACCCAGAATCAGGGCACTCACCTCTTTGACCCCCTCCATCTTTGAGATACTCCCTGCAACGGAGCGGTTTATGTCGCTAAAAAAAGTATCGGCAATCCCTTTTTGGGTGACGATGATATCCCCATCCGTTTTAAGCATCGAGCTGTACATACTGACCACGCCGCCCGATATCGCACTAATGAGAAAAATAGCAGCGATCGAAACGCTCATACTAATAAAGATCAGGGCGGTTTTAAACCGATTTTTGCGAAGCGCTTTGAGCGGTGTAATCACTGCTCGATCGCTTTTTTGAGCTCATCGGCAGTGGTAACATACTCGATAGCTTTAATAATATTCCCCTCTAAACGAAGCACGGAAATTTTCCCATCTTCAGCCGGAAATTTCAATCCGATCTCTTCGTCACGAATTAATAAAACAGTATAAGGGTACTTTCTCATTTTCGGCAAAGCAAACGCTTCGGCGATAAATGTCGGCATCGGAGAGATATCGGCGATATAGGCAGCTTTATGTTCTGAGAGGTACGCACCGTTTTGTTTGCCCAGACAATCATTCACCGTTGCGGAGGTCCCTTTTTCAAACGCCATCACAAGTGTATGTGGCATCGTTTTAAGGGTAATATGTTTTCCGAACTGATCGCTAAGCTCCAACGGCATCACCGATTGCCCTATCTTATACGGAGCCCCCCATAGGCTCAAAACCATCAGCACTAAAACCGTCACTATTTTCATAAAAATCCTTTTCATCTACTCTCTAAAAGTGTAGCCTAATAAACGTAAACGGATAATTTTTTCGCGATATTAACAACAGATTATGAATTTTTGATGAAAGAGGTGTAGCGTGGCAATAGTGTAGTAAGTTGCGCGTTAATGGATCAATTTACTCACTATTTTATCGAGATTTTCATGTTGCTCAAACGTAAACGCGAAACTTTGATCCATCACTTTATCCAGATGATTCATCTCAGTGAGAGTAATCCCGAACGGATCTTTTTTCGCCACTTTGCTTCCCCCGGAACCCAGAATGATGTTATCGAGTTTTTTAGAGCTGTGACGGATGAAATAGGTTAAAAAATAGCCGCCGGAGTGATCTTTTTCGATCGCCACTACGACACGAGAAGCGTTAGAACCGTCCCATTTCAAATCAGGGGCAAGAATTTTAAAATCATCCACCGAAAGATAACCCAGATATA
This sequence comes from Sulfurimonadaceae bacterium, assembly GCA_963845295.1. Lineage (GTDB taxonomy): Bacteria > Campylobacterota > Campylobacteria > Campylobacterales > Sulfurimonadaceae > Sulfuricurvum. Next base: position 184,025 of record CAWJRP010000016.1, read on the forward strand.
CTTTTGTATAGATATCATGGTAACGCTGTGTTGCGGGACGACGGAAAAATTCCAAATCAATAGGATCTTTTCCGCGCAATGATCGAAGCATCCATGAGAGGGTTGCATAATATTTAAATGCCGCCACTTTAAGTTCTTCGGCATGGGCAATTTTATCACTCTCGATGCGGATCATCGGAGCACGCGCAGACTTGGAGCTAAGACTTTCCAAAATATGACGGGCACTGTAAGGTTTAGTGAGCCATACCGAAGCGTATGGCGGTAGATCCGAGGTCCCCGTCGCCCCTTCGTTAAGGACAAGAAGCGCTTTGACGCTATAGCGAGGGAAAAGGACTTCGAGTAATGCCCGTTTTTTGCGGAGCCGTTTTTTAAGATTGCTCACCGATTTGACGAGGGTCATCTCGACAAAATAGAGCTCTTTATCGGTAAAAAGCAACCCGTCAAACTCACCGATCTCTTTATGGCGGGCACGGTAGATAATCTGCCCTTTCCAGCTTACCGAGAGGGCATCGCTTTGTGCGCGGGTACGATGCTTATGAGGCCCTTTGATAATAAAACTTTTGATTTTGGGTTCATTAGTGGCATAGCGGAGGAGCTTTTCATAGATGTAATTCTCATACACCTCCCCCTCAAACGAGCGAAATGCACTGATGTACCCTTCATCCTCCATCGTAAGCCCTTTTGCTTCCAATGACAAAAGATGGTCAATGTTGTAATCATAATATAAAAGATTATCGCCGAGTTCTGCATCACCCTCAGGGATAACGGTATGGTCGAATGTTAGGATAGGAGCCTCTTTTGGAGAATTAAGGTACTATGAAAAATACCCACTGCTATTTTACCTTATTTTTGACCTAACACTACTCTAAAGATCATCATGATATACTTTATTTATGCAAAACCGACCAACTGAAGATCAAATCCGCACTAAATTTGTCACTTCGCTGATGAATTATTTTAAAATTGAAGAAGACGTTTTTTTACGTAGTCACATCGATGAACTGATCCGTCCTATCGGCACCAATCGGTACAGCAGTTTTCTAAATCGACTCTCATCGCGCGATATGCCATACAAAACTGCCTTCGAAAAAATTGCCCTAATCGCTTCGGAGTTTGAAGATGAGGCCCTCTCTCCGATCGATCAGGAAGCTCAGGAACGTACGCAAAAGCTGTATACAATGATGTACGATATCCGCCGTGATGTGAGCTTGGTGCGCGACGGAGATAAAAGTGCGCTGGAGCGATTCGAGCAGATCCGGTTTACATCGATCAAACGCTTAGGTGAAGAGAAAGCCCTGTTAGATGAAACCGATATTAATGTCGTGAAAACTCTCACCAAACGCTGGATTTATGATTACGTTTCACTTGACCGTAGCCTTTTTGAAGCGCGGGTTGTCCACGAATACCGAAACGAAATCCTCCGTCGCGAGCGGGAGAAAAACGATACCCTAACCGCACCACTTAAAGCAAAACTCATCTCCTCGGTCAAACGCTCATGATTACCCTCCCTCTATCCCTGATCGATCGGGACGATTTGAGCCTGATGGAGCGTGCTCTTGTCCCCCTTATCGTCCGCCATACTCAGCAATGGGGAGAGAAGCCCGGCGACGTCGCTGCTTCCACCCTTGCCCAAACTCTCCGCCACTCCCCACGTGAAGTGATCGAAGCACTCGACAGCATGGTCAAAAAAGGGATATTAAAAACCCTCCGGCGTAAAAGTGAGCAGGGGATGATGATCTACTATACCTTCGTTCCGATCACCGTTATCTCCTCTGCAGCCGTCGCTCTTAGTGCGAGCGAATACAGCGACAGCAACTACTATCTCAATCTTTCCAATGATGCGTTCGAAGAGTTGCACGTGTTTGCATTAGAATTATGTGATCGCGAAGGACTTCGACGAGAACTGTTCGAAGATTTCAATCTGTATCAGCGAAGCCAAAATCGCCGTTCATTTGACTGGTGCGCCGAATTCGAGCGATACGTTCGGCGTGAAATTTCATCCAATGTGCCCGTTTTAGCTTCATCGCAAGAGCTTAGCGATGCCAAACCGTCAATGGAAGAGTTTGAAATGGCACAATACTTCATCCGCCATCTCGCATCCATCGATCCGCAGTTCAAAGAACCGGAAAATATCCAAAATTGGGCGAAGCAGATTAAAACTCTCCTTGACAGAGAAGAGGGATATACGCTCCTCGATGTCAAAGCGGCAATCGACTGGCTCTTTAGCGCTAAAGGGGATTGGTTCCGCCCCAATGTTAGCGATGCGTATCATCTACGCAAACACTTTAAACGGATCATTTCTCATACCCGCTCGTTCCGCGACGGCAAACCACGCTTGCCGGACGGCGTTAATATTTTTGATATTATCGGGCGGGAATAAACTCAACCCGTCGGTTTTTCGATCGTCCTTCTTCATTGTCATTTGAGGCTGCCGGGTTGGCATCCCCCATCCCTTTAACCGTTATCGCACTCAAATCAATCCCCTGAGTCACGAGATAATCAGCTACCATTTGTGCACGCGCTGCTGAGAGAATCTCATTGGTGGCATATTGGGCTTTGAGGCGTTGAGGAGCGATATTGTCGGTATATCCCTCAATGGTTACCGATTTATATCCACCCGCTTTAAAGAGCTGTGCCCATTCGCGCAAATGCCCTTTCCCTGCTTCACTCAACGCTACGACTCTGCTCTCAAAGAGTTGAAAGTTTCTAAAATACTGCGCAGGAGCAGGAGTTGTCGAAGCAACCGGTTTTTCAGGAGCTTTTACAACGACTTTCGGTTCGATTTTCGGTGCTACAGGGATAACAACTTCTTCTGATTTTGGCTCTGCTACGGCAACAACAACCGGAGCTTTTGGCTTAACCTCTTCCTCTACCAATGCAACTTCCGGCTCTTCTATAACCGGTTTTACAACTTCAGCCACTTTTATAGGAGTAACAAGCTTGATCGCTTCTGCTATTGCAACACTCGCAGCACTTTGACCCGGTTTTAATTTCTCTAATTCCATCATCACGCATGCCCCTTTGACATCGCGCGCTGTGAGGGTATAGGTATTCCCGTTATGCTGCCACTGAGGATTTTTGAGCAGTTTTAAGTCTTGATCCAACCCCTGATATTTCCGTACACCGTATCCCTTAGGGACATTTACGGTGAGGATATTTTCCGCCGTCACACAATCAATGCTCCCTTTGCAGTCCCCTCCGCTGAGGAGAATTTTAATCACTCCGTTATCCTCAGAAACCAAAAAATCGTCTCTATTGGCACGTTCAAGATACGAATAACGATCGGTATTCTCAAACGAAAGTTTCGTGAGCCCCTCTTTTGTTTTTTCTATCTTATGATTTGCAGGGCGAACGTAAACAATTCGGCTCGGATCAAACCCTTTTTCAAACATAAATCCGTAATTTTTATTTTTTTCACCTTGATAATTAAAATGAAAAATCCCCTCTGAAAAATCGGCCTGCGGGAAAAAAATCATCTCCGACACATCAGCTGATAGAGAGCTCCAACTTAACAAAATACCTATTAATCCGACTGCTAATTTAGTTTGCATTATCACCTCATTGTAATAAAGGGATGATACAATAAATCAAACCAATTTTCGGTTAAAGGGGCAACAATGAATCTCCTCTCATGATGGGACTGATTCAATTCACCCGATAAGAACGGTGTAAAATAAATTTATGCTACAATAAATCTATATGATTCCAAAGGATGTAACATGAAAAAATCGATTCTCCTCTTAGTGCTCGGTGTATCTGCAATGATGGCGGGCGAAGGTGCCAAACTTTACGGAGCGAAATGTGCTGAATGTCACGGAATAGACGGAAAAGAGGTCTCTGTTGCCGGAAAAGCAATCGCAGGGGGAAGCGGTGCACTAGCAAAGCTTACCGGGTATAAGAAAGGGACGTTCGGCGGAGATCAAAAAGCGATCATGGAGGGGAATGTCGCCGCTCTCAGTGATAGTGAGATCGCAACCCTTGCAGGCTACGTCGACACTCTTAAATAAATACGAAAGTGAATTGCTTAAGAGAGGAGTTTTTCAAACTCCTCAGCTCGCACCGGCGGGCTTTTAAAATAGCCTTGATACATGGTGCACCCTTTTTCTCTTAAAAAATCAATCTGCTCTATTCGCTCTGTCCCCTCAGCCAAAACCTGAAATCCTAATGCCTGCCCCATCGCGATAATCGCAGTAACGATCGCCATATCATCTTTATCGTAGGGGATATCATCGACGAAACTTTTATCGATTTTAAGGACATCAATAGGGAACCGTTTGAGATAACTCAAAGAGGAGTATCCGGTACCGAAATCATCAATTGCCAAACGGATACCGTGTGCGCGCAGAGAATGGAGCATCGTTACCGTCTCCTCTTCACGCTGCATCAATGCACTCTCGGTTAGTTCTAATTCCAACCGATCCGCAGGATAGCCGCTCCTTTTCAATGCACTCTCAACGATATGAGGTATGTTTTGATGGCGCACTTGATGCGCCGATACATTGACGGCCAACGTCAGCCGATGACCTTTGTCCAGCCATTTTTTCCCTTGTTTGCACGTCTCGTTTAATACCCACTCTCCAATCTCACCGATAAGCCCGATCTCTTCGGCAACAGAGATGAATTCTATAGGCGGAATCAAACCTCGCAGAGGACAATTCCACCGTATCAAAGCCTCGGCACCGACGATCCGCCCCGTCTGGATATGAACCTGCGGCTGATAATAGACTTCGAACTCTTTGTTGATCACCGCACGGCGCAATAGTGTCTCACACTCGATCCGTTTACGTGCTAAATCGGTCAGTTCATCGGTATAATAATGATAAACTCCCCTCCCTTCCGCTTTGGCTTTATAGAGTGCCGCATCACCGTGCTGAAGAAGAATAGAGGGTTCTTCACCGTGATCTGGAAACAGTACGATCCCTACACTCGCCCCGATATGGATCAAAGCCCCGCTAGAGAGTTGATACTCTTGCGCTAAGGTATTCAACATCTCTTCGGCCAAACGCCCGGCATCTTCGGGGCGGGCAATATTTTCAAGCACTACCGCAAACTCATCTCCTCCCAAACGGGCGATCATGTCCCCTTCTCGGAGACGTGAAGCAAACCGCTCTGACACCATTTGCAATAGTTCATCCCCTGCACTGTGCCCATAGCTGTCATTGATATCTTTAAACCGATCCAAATCGAACATCAATAATGCAATCTGTGTTTTATCCCGCTTAGCTTTATCGATCGAGTTTTGCAGATGTGCCTGTAATAGCCCGCGATTTGCCAGACCGGTGAGAGGATCGTAATTCGCTAACGTTTCGAGCTGTTTTTCATATTTTTTACGTTCACTGATATCGCGGGCAATGCCTAGCAGCCCGATCGTTTTCCCCTCACCGTCCTTCATCGGCACCTTGGTTACCTCAAACATCCCCTCATGACTCTGGTCGGCAAACGTGAGAAACTCTTCATTATTTCTAGGTATTCCAGCACGAAGGGCAGCTTGATCATTATCTCTAAAAAACTGTGCTAACTCAGCTTCCACAAAATCAAAATCACTCTTACCGATGATTTCAGCCTCTTTTGCGCCGAAAAAACGTTCAAACATCAGGTTACAGGCTAAATAGTTCCCATTCAAATCTTTCGAAAAAATTAGCTCAGGAATGTTGTCTAACAGTGTCCGTAAAAAAGTACTTTGCTTCGCCAATTCATTCTGATGTTCATATAAATTTTGTTCCGCTCTCTTTTGCTCCGTAATATTTCGATAAACTGCCATCATATACAAGTGACCTAAAAATGTAATAGAAACAACATGTACCATAACATTGAGCAGTTCACCGCTTTTAGTCTTATGAATCGTTTCAAAACTGTCCCTGCCATTTTGAACAATCACCTCGATACGACGACGTGTCTCATCAGGTGACTCGATTGCATTATAATCTGAAATTGTGAGCTCAGCGAACTCCTCAGCGGTGTACCCCAACTGTTCACATGCAACACGGTTGAACTCTACCGCCCGAAAAGTACTCGAATCAACCAATACAATCCCATCAGGAAGTGCTTCAAACAGTTTTCGGAGTTTCAATGCATTTTGTTCACTCGACTCTTTTTCATTTTTAAGTATCTCTTTTAGCTCACCGATTTTAATAATCGTCTCATTTTTTTGATCAATAACACGGATCAAATATTCAAAATAGGCTCCATTCACTGCATGAAGGACATCGTGACGACTCAAAAGTCCCACCAGATTTTGATCCTCATCTACAACAATCAGCTGATGAATACCGTGTTCTTCCATCAACGCCGCCGCTTCTTGGAGAGGAATCCCTTTATTAATCAGCTGAAAATTACGCTGAATCAATTTCTCTACTTTTACATTCTGAGTTGCATTCTGCTCGGCATACCAATGGGCGATATCGCGTTCCGTAACCACACCGGCAGGATGAGCACCATCTAAAACAACTGCATAATCGCATTTGCGCTCATGCATTACTGCCGCGACGTCACATAGCGGGGTGTCCAATGATACGATCAGAGGGGAACTGTGCATCGCTTCTTCAACAAGCTTGAATTTTCCCAACTGCTCCAACCCGATGTGACGAAGAAAATCCCCCTCGCTGACCACTCCAACAAAACGTTTCTCATGATTGACGACGACTAAATGACGATATTTTTTCTCTTCCATCATCACATACGCATCATGCAGATTAAGACTCTCATCCACACAAAATGGCTCAGCACTCATAACATCGCTGATACAAGTTTGGATCAATATCGAATCGGCAATGACACGAAGGGCGTCATGTTCCGTAAAAATACCGACGGGATAATTCAACTCATCCACGACAATAACAGAGCTGATAGAGTGCTCAGCCATCAATGCAAGTGCATTGGCGATCGTTTGATCGGCACCCAGAGATAAAGGAGACTTTGAAACAATCGATTTAAGGGTTATCAGCTTCATACTTTCTCAGCACACGCGATCGTTTGATTGCGTCCCCTATCTTTTGCGACGTACAATGCACCATCCGCACGTTCAATCGCACTGATGAGTGAATCGTCAGGATAGACTTCCGTAATACCGATACTGCAGGTAATATGTCCGACCTCATCAAACGATTGTGATTCAATCATATTTCGAATCTTTTCTCCGACTCGATATGCTTCATCGCACCCGGTATTTCGGAGAAGCAGCACAAACTCTTCTCCGCCCCATCGCGCGAATAGATCAGCTTCCCGAATCGTAGATACGACCAATGAGACAAAATTCTTGAGGACATAATCTCCGATGTTATGCCCATAATTGTCATTCACCTGCTTAAAGTGATCCAGATCGATCAACAACAACGAGAGCTTAGTATTCTGTCGTTTTACGATAGAGAGCTCTTGAGAAAAAAGTTCCGTAAACATATGGCGATTATGAATATCGGTTAAGGTATCTTTGGTTGCCAACTGAGTCAAATGATAATTTTTTTGCTGGAGAATTTGAGTAATCTCTTCAAACTGTTTAAAATGATCCTGCATAAGCTGCGACCATTTGAGATAGGTGCGTGAAATCAAATCCTGCTGAGTAACCACACCCATCACCTGCCCCTCATCATCCGTAACGACAATCCGTTTAAAATGACGGTTGCGCAAATACTCAATCGCTTCACTAATCGTCGATTTTTCATTCATCGTCTCAATAGGGAAAGACATAACATCACGTACCGCCATTTCGGGGCAGTTTCCGTCTCCGATAAATTTGATAACATCTTTCGAGGTAAGTATTCCTACCGTATGTCCACTCTCTTGGATAATGACGCAATCACTCTGTGCATCTTTCATAAATTCCAAAATCTCCGACATCAATGTATCGGGTGCAAAACTCTTATAACCGTATTTTTTTTCAAAAATAGTCGAAATCTGGAGAGAATCTAAAATAACCTGCGGATCAACACTGGCGATGATATCGCTGTTGGTAACCAGTCCGTACAAGCTTCCGTCTTCATTACAGACACAAATATGTTCATCGGTATCATTAGTCAAATTGAGCGCATTGATAATGTTGCTCTCTTTGTCCATCAAAGGGAGTTGACGAAGAGGGATTTGAGAGAGGAGAGTTGAAAAGTTCACCTCATCGAGTTTCAGACGGATTATGTCTTTTGTCGTGATAATGTAATGAAGTGTTTGGTTGACAACAATAATACTGCGATGATTATGGTGGTGCATTTTATTCAGAGCGTCTTGTATCGTATGGTGAACATCAACCGATATGACATCAGTTGACGCGATTAACCCGAGGGTAGGAAAAAACATATGATATTCCTCCTATTTACTATATTTTAATTATAGCGCTTGGAAACTCAAAAAGAACTCAATGCTGTCAATACTTTAATGTTCTCATTATATATAACATAATATAATCGTTAAAATTAGTTTTAAGGATAGCTCCTGTTCCCATGAATTCCCGTATGTTCTTTGTATATTTAAATCGGATACATTGTCTCATGCCTGCCGTCCGGTTTGGTTTTTCGCTCACCTTTGACCTGTGATAGAACTTTTAGCTATCCCCGCGCTCATTGCCATCTTAGCTTTATGGGTTGCCCACTCTATCTTTCTAAACCGCCGTCTTCTCGAGAGTCAAAATCGGTATTGGCAATTTTTCACCGATTCCCCCGTTGCCCTCATTGTTATCGATTCTAACTATACTATTATCGAATGGAATCAAACTGCCGAAGCAATCTTCGGATGGAGCAAAAATGAGGCAATCGGAGAAAATATCATCGATTTTATCGTCCCAAACTTTGATAAAGCGCATGTAAACTCGGTTCTCCAAAAAGCTTCTTATGATGGAATCAGTTACTCTAAAAACTATAACTTTACCAAAAGCGAACATGAAATTTTTTGCGAATGGCGCAATCGTCGTCTTGCTGGAGAAAAAGGGGAAATTCTCTGCATGGCTCAAGACATCACACACTCCAAAAAAAACCTTGATGAACTCAACAAACGTTCCACCGCGTTAGAGAGTGCAGGGGATGCTATTTTTTATACGGACAAAAAAGGGATTATCGAATTTGCCAACCCCAGTTTTTTTGCCCTCGAACTTGATGATCAAAGCCACTTTTACGGAACCCATATCGGGAAATATCTCTTTAAAGATCGACTCACGTTTAATACGATGCTCTCACAGTTCGGAACCAATCATACGTGGAGAGGAACCGTAACGAAAAATTCCGAAACCGGGGAAAAAGTTCTCAGTGCTACTATCACGGCTATCTATCATCACAACCGTCTCGTGAGCTATGTTGCCAATCTCCACGATATCACCCGTATTACCTCTCATGTCGATGAACTTACCTATCGCGTCCAACATGATCCCCTCACCGGAGCCACCAATCGAGCCACCCTTAACGATCGGCTTGAACATGCGATCAGCCGTTCAAAACGCTATAATGAAAAAATCGCTCTCTATTTTATCGATTTGAATGATTTCAAAATGGTTAACGATCAATACGGGCATGAAGCAGGTGACCGATTACTCCAAGATGTTGCCCAGAACATCCGTGCATGTCTACGCAACAGCGATACGGTTTGCCGCTACGGCGGAGATGAATTTATCGTTATGATCGAAGAGGTAAAAGGGGATGAACATCTGAAAAGTATCCAAGATGCTATAAAAACGGCGATCAGTGAGCCGATTTATCTGGATGAAAATACAACCCTTTGCGCGAAAGCGAGCATCGGGATGGCACTCTATCCCGATGATGCTGACGATTCAGACACTTTGATTAAAGCAGCCGATACGGCCATGTATGTCGTCAAGAAAGAGAAAAATATTCGGTAAAATAACGCCTATTATCGGAGGAACATCATGCGCCCATTAACACTTTTTACCGCTTCAGCTTTGCTTTTTACCCATCTTTTAGGAAGTCCCCAATGTTACGTCGACGCCTATCCGACCTTGGTTGCTTCAGCCGATATGAATACACTGATACTGAAAGACGGTACCCGTTTCCCTTACCGAACCGACACACCCAAATCTTCGTGGGATGAAAAAATCAACAACTCCGATTTAGAGACGCAACTCTCCCAACGTTACGATGCAGGAGGATTTGATACTCCTCCTGCCTATCTGTTCGATCCGGGACGGTTACGCTACCAACCATTTTTCCAAGCACTCTATGGCAAAGATAGACAAGCGATCGAAAAAAATCTCGTAAAAATTGTGTGGCCTACCCTTAAGGGCGCCATAAAACTTCCGGTGAATAAAGTGGGGGGAGTCGATAAAGCGCTTTACGCTATCGGGCAAGAGATTGCTAAACTCCCCAAAGCGGATCGTATCTGGGCGGAGGGGGCAACCACCTATTGTTACCGTGTGATCCAAGATACCGATCGTCTCTCGATGCACAGCTACGGGATTGCTATCGACCTTGCACCGACTAAAACCCAGTATTGGAAAGCTGAATCTCTTTCAGAGACGGCACATATCGGATACCGCAACACGATGCCCCTCTCCATCGTCCGTATTTTTGAAAAACACGGCTTTATCTGGGGTGGACGCTGGTATCACTACGACACAATGCACTTCGAATATCGCCCTGAGTTACTCGTCCCCTCTTGCACAGCAACGACCAAAGGGTAAAAACTACCCTAAAAACTCGATCACTTTTTCAACCGGTCGTCCGATGAGGGCTCGATTGCCTTCGATAAGGATCGGACGTTCAATCAATTTCGGATGATCAACCAACACATCGATCAGCTTTCCTTCATCGGTGATTTTCGCTACTTCGAGTTCTTGATATAAATCCTCTTTGGTTCTCATAAGCTCACGCGCCGAAATACCAAGTTTTTTGACCAAACTGACTATTTCATCACGAGACGGCGGGGTATCGAGGTATTTGAACACTTCAAAATTCTCCCCTTTCTCCTCTAACAGTTTCAACGCTTCGCGTGATTTTGAACATTTAGGGTTGTGCCAGATGGTTGTCATAAAAATTTCTCCATTTTTAGTTGAATTATAACTCATTGAAAAAAATAACATATGGAAAACAACGACTATAAAAAGCCAAACTTAGCTAATTTTATGATACGATTGGAATATTATAAAATTGCTTCAAATTGGTGAGGAGAGTGCGTGTATCTTAGGTTTTTATCCCTCTTTTCACTCGTATTGTTCTCATTTGTCTATGCAGATGATTATGAATTAGGTCGCGGTTTCAAAGTTAACGACTCTCTTCAAGTGGGGGGGTATTTTTCGTCAGAGATACAGCTAAAAAGCAATCAAGACACTGTCGGCGTTGAGGATCTAGCCGTTTTGGCATACGGTGATATTAACCCGATGTTCTCCTATTTGGCAGAAATGGAAGCGGTCGGTTTTTACAGCAAGAATTTCTCAAACGGAACAGACGGCGGGAACCAGAAATTCCACATAGAGCGTCTTTACGGTGATCTGTGGCTCGCGGATGCCTACAATATCCGATTCGGAAAAATGATTACACCGGTGGGATACTGGAACAAAGAGCCGGTCAATGTTTTACGCGATACCACCTCAAATCCTCTCTATAACATGCTCCTTTTCCCAAAATTTTTGACGGGTATCGATATCAATGGATATGTTCCCGAAACCGAGGGGCTTCATTACCACCTCTTTGGCCAAAATAATCGTGATTTAGATGAAGAGTATATCAATATTCCCAATACCCATTTTTTCGGTTTATCGGTTGAACAAGAATTTTCAATCGATTTTAACGGGGGTGGAAGTTTCGGTGAATACATTACCAAAACCAATCAGAGAACCCGTTTTATCCAAGTCGGAGTAAAGTACGACGATTCGACGTGGCAAGTTCTTGGAGAAGCATTAGCCGCAAAAAGTGATTACGCTAACCAGGAAGAGGGGCATGCCCTATCCGGATACCTACAGACAATGTATCGCTATACTCCAGAGCATGCCTTCATCGGCAGATATGAGTATTTCAATGATAACCATACTGCCTACAAAGACAATATTGGCATTGTCGGATACAGCTATCGTCCTCTCTATCCTATATCTCTAAAAGGGGAGTATCAATGGCATTCTCTACATAATGAGAATCGTGCCTTATTCTCTCTATCGGTGCTGTTCTGATGAAGCCGATTATCGTATTTTTTTTTATTGCTGCGACGGTTTTCGGAGCTCAATACTCTATTATTATCTCCAAAAAAGTCCCTCTCTCTAACATTAGTGTCGAACAAATACGGGATATATATCTGCAAAAACGCCATAGTGTCGGGGATCAAAAAATCATTCCGCTCAATCTGGTCGGCCAAGAGCCCTCCCGAATCGCTTTTGAAAATTCAGTGATAGGGATGGGGAGAGATCGGTTAAACGCGTACTGGGTCAAACAACATTTCCAAGGAAACAGCCCGCCGATAACCCAACCTTCCCCTGAGTCGATCAAAGCATTTGTTCAAAACGTTGAGGGTTCAATCGGCTATATCCCCTCATCGATGGTCGATGGAAGCGTAAAGGTCATTTATGAGTTTTAAACTCAAAACCATCCTCCTTTTTTTGGGAATCAGTATTATCCCTTATGCACTGACAATGGTTTTGATGGGAAGTTCCTTCCGACAGGAGCAATACAACGCGGTCACTCAGGAGATGAATGCACAAGTACGCCAAACAGCGGAACGGATTGATCAGCATTTGCAAACCCTTAAGAGCGATATGACTTTTATCGCTAAATCAGAGGTGATGAACGATATTTATACTCAGGATTTGGATCGTCGAATCAGTACGATGCTGATATTAAAAAAAAATGATATGAAAATGAGTGGCGATTTTTACGTGATCGATCCAACCGGAAAGGTTATCGCATCCAGTGACTTTTCCGCTATTGCACAAACCAAAAAATTGAAACCTTTTTTTACAAGCCCTATCTTCTCCAACTTTACTCAAAAACAGATTGCTAATCTCATTGTCACCTATCCCCTTGAAAACCTCAAACCATTTTTTTCAAATACACCGGAACGGCATTATTATGTTCAACATCGAGACGGCACCATCTCTCTTAGACCCGATATTTTTGAAGAATCCCTACAAGTTTCCCATCCTCTCAACAACCAGCGCGATTTAACTATAGTTTTGGAAGAGGAAAAAGGGTTTGCTTATCGATTGCTTTACAAATACGAACAGTGGTTTATTGTACTGCTGATTGCAGGAGCCCTCTTTATTGCTGCTGCCGCCTATTATGTCGCAACTGCGCTTATCCGGCCGCTCATTGCCCTCTCCAACACTGCCAAAAAAATCACCCGAACCCAAGATTACACCCAACAGGTCTCGGTTGATAGAGATGATGAAATCGGTCAGCTCTCTGATGCCTTTAACACCATGATCGGAGGGATGGATAACGCATTAGGAGAGATTACAGCCCTCAATCATGAAATCGAAGATACTCAACGGGAAGTTGTTTTTACGATGGGTGCAATCGGGGAGAGCCGATCCAAAGAGACGGGAAATCACGTCAAACGGGTCGCTGAATACTCCAAACTTTTAGCACTCTACTACGGCTTAAGTGAAGAAGAATCCGAAATGCTCAAACAAGCCTCTCCGATGCACGACATCGGCAAAGTTGCTATTCCCGATGCCGTCCTTAACAAACCGGGTCGCTTTGATGAAGAGGAGCGTCGTATTATGGATACCCATGCGGCTTTGGGATATGACATGCTCAAACACTCGAATCGTGCACTGCTTGAAGCTGCCGCGATTGTCGCGTATGAGCATCATGAAAAATGGAATGGAACCGGCTATCCGAGGGGGCTCTGCGGCGAAGAAATCCACATTTACGGACGGATCACCGCGTTAGCCGATGTGTTCGATGCACTCGGAAGTGACCGTGTTTATAAAAAAGCATGGGAAGATGAGAAAATTTTCACCCTCTTCCAAGAAGAGAAAGCTCGCCACTTCGATCCCAAACTGATCGATATCTTTTTTGACCATTTGGACGAATTTCTCGCCATTCGAGAAACTTTTAAAGATATTCACGACTCCTAAAACAATTTTATTTTCCGTTAATCATCCGTGATACCAAACCGCTTTGATCTGTTTTTTCAGCTAAAACGACACCAACGATGTGAACAGCTATAAAAGCAAAAACTCCCCATCCTACATATTGGTGCACTATCTCGACACTCTCTTTAGCTTCCCCTGCAAACTTAAAATATAAAACCAATCCGCTGATCGACATCGTAGCGAACAGAACATAAACGACTTTATAGAGGCGGTATACCTTTTGCATTGCCACATTATCATCAAATCCAAATCCATTTTTTAAAACCACTGCCAACCGTGCCACTAACAAAACGGCAACCGCAATGCCTAGATAGTTATGCCAATCCCACATCGGTGATCGTACAGCCTTACCGATCATAATCGCCTGTTCATTGGTAATAATCGTTCCAAGCTCTGCCATTTTTGTTTGTACGATTGCACCGATGTTATTCTTATGCATTACACTCTCTCGCAACACAACCGTGATAAACAATCCAAATATTGCGATAGCATTCAACCAATGCCAAATCCTAAAAGATACCGAAAAATTACGCACGAAACCCCCTTCTCCATATAAGACAACCATCATACATTAAAATAATCTATCTTGTGTTAACTTTATGTCAATACCCTATAGCAAATAATGCTAAGACTCGCTGTGGTATAATCGCGTCATTATTTAGCCCCTTTTGAAGGTATTATTATGGGTCAGACTATAACTGAAAAAATATTCTCCGAACACGTCGGTCGTACGGTATACGCAGGCGAAATCGTCCGCTCACCCATAGACATGGTCATCGGTAACGATATCACAACGCCGATTTCTATCAAAGCATTCGAAGATTCGGGAGCGACTAAACTCGCTAATCCGGATGGCTTTTCGATCGTTTTGGATCACTTCATCCCCGCAAAAGATATTGCTTCGGCAAATCAAGCCCGTATCAGCCGTGACTTTGCTAAAAAATATCAGATGAAGCACTTTTTCGACGAAAAAGATATGGGGATCGAGCACGCTCTTCTCCCTGAAAAAGGGCTTGTCGTTCCGGGTGACGTTATCATCGGTGCCGACTCACACACCTGTACCCACGGCGCCTTAGGAGCCTTTTCAACGGGAATGGGTTCAACCGATTTGGCGTTTGCAATGGTCACCGGAGGAAACTGGTTTAAAGTCCCTGAGTCTATTAAAGTCGTTCTTAGCGGTAAACCCGGCAAATATACTACGGGTAAAGATATTATCCTCGAAGTGATCCGCCTCATCGGAGTGGATGGTGCATTGTACCGCACCCTCGAATTTGTCGGCAGCACGATCCAGTACCTCAGTATGGACGATCGGTTCAGTATGTGTAATATGGCGATCGAAGCGGGAGCGAAAAGCGGTATTGTCGCGTATGATGAGATCACAGCCGAATTCCTCTCCGATAAGCCTCTTGCACGTGAACCGAAAATTCACACCTCGGATGAGGATGCGACCTATGTTCAAGTCCTTGAGATCGATGTCGCCAATCTCGAACCGGTTATCGCCTATCCGTTCTTACCGTCTAACGGCCACACTCTCACCCAAGCCGTCAGCGACAAAATCAAAGTCGATCAGGCATTCATCGGAAGCTGCACCAACGGTCGTTTGAGTGATCTTAAAATCGCCGCTGAGATACTTGCGGGCAAACGGGTTCATCCGGATGTTCGCCTCATCGTCACTCCGGGGACACAGCGTATTGCGCGAGAAGCGACCAAACTTGGTTATATGGACATCATCATCGATGCGGGTGGTGTTGTCTCCAACCCAACCTGCGGTGCATGTTTGGGCGGATATATGGGGATTCTCGGAGATAACGAAGTGGCTGTCGCTACGACCAACCGTAATTTCGTCGGGCGCATGGGATCTCGTTCTTCCAAAGTCTACCTTGCCAACTCTGCCGTCGCAGCTGCATCTGCGATCACGGGCTATATCACCGATCCCTCAACCATTCTTTAATATTTCTCCCTTGCGGAGAAATGTACACCTATCTAAGTTATAATAGTAGTATTTTATACTCGGAGAAGACTTATGCGTTCACTAACCCTTGCCGCTTTATTACTATTGATTTCCAACGCTAACGCGTTTGATTTTGGTTCTGTCGTACAGTCTCTCACACCGGCGTCCCAAAGTGCCTCACCTACTGTCGATGCCTCATTAAGCTCAAATCCGCTTATTAAAAACCTCACATCTACCCTCGGTGTCACCCCGACCCAAGCTGTCGGCGGAACGGCAGCACTCATCAATAATGCTAAAACCAATATGAGCCCTGACGACTTTACCACCCTCACCAAACAAGTCCCCCAGGCCGGAACACTTTTAAATGCGGCACCCGCAGGATTATTGGGACTTGGAAACTTGAACTCGCAATTCTCATTTTTGGGAATGGATGCCTCCATGATCGGAAAATTTTCCCCTATAGTGCTCCAATACCTCCAAGACGGTGCAAAACCTGGCATGGATAAGATTCTCACCGCTGCATTTGCCCAGCAATAATCTAAATTTCGATTGATATTTCCCCCTGAAGCAGCTGTTTCGGGTGGAAAGAGTATTCGCAAAACCTATTAAGTATCTTTCGTTACAATATTCCTATGACAATACACATCCTTTTCCCTCTTCTGATCACTTTGTTTTTCAGCCTGGTCCACTCTTTGGCCTATACCCGTATCGTCAACCATTTGCACATTCGTTCATCCACACGGCATGTGATGAAATATCTATTGGTGGTCAATATGGCTGCCGTTGCAGGCTATTTTGCAAGCCGCTATTTTTTTAGCCCCCCAAAATTCCTCTATTTCTTTTTATCCCTGAGTATCGGTATCGGCTTTGTACTGTTTATGGCGATTATTCTATACGAATTGCTCCATCTCTTGCAACGACTTGCACCATTTAACGAAGAGAAGAGGATTTTTTTTAAGCGCTCTACCGATCTTGGATTTTTAACCCTCGGAAGTGCTTATATCGGCGCTAGTCTACAGGAGGGGGCAAAAGAACCGATTGTAAATTTTGTAACCGTTGCACAAAATCGGTTTGAGGGAAACAGCTATAAAATCGTTCAAATCAGCGACCTTCATATCGGAGGGTTAATTGACAAAGCATTTGTTGAGCGTAGCGTCACCACGATCAACGTCCTTAATCCGGATCTCGTTGCCATTACGGGAGATTTGAACGATGTCCATATCGATCAGCTCAAAGAAGCGGTTAATGAGCTACGCAATCTCAAAAGCCGCTTCGGAACTTACTATATTGTGGGGAACCACGAATACTTCCACGATATCGAAGCCACCATCTCCTATCTCAAGAGTATCGGAATTCATGTACTGGAGAACAGCTCGATCGAGCTGGAAAATTTTTACATTGCCGGAGTGTATGATCTCTTTGGATACCGCGCGAATACCCATATCCCTGATATTTCCAAAGCGATGAAAAATATTCCGCCGAATACGCCGACCCTCCTCCTCGCCCATCAGCCTAAATTTATCGATTTTCTTGAAAATTTTACCCCTTCGCTTATCCTTAGCGGTCATACTCACGGCGGGCAGATGTGGCCGTTCGGGTATTTGGTCTCCCTTGCACAGCCTTATCTGAAAGGGCTTCATTCCATCGGTGCAAATCGTCATATTTACGTTAATAGCGGTCTTGGCTTTTGGGGTCCGCCTATGAGACTGGCTTCTCATGCTGAAATCACGTGCATTACCTGGTCATGATACAATATCGCCATGACAAGTAACCCCTTTATGAAAAAAATCTCATTGATGCCAGGAGAACATTTTGTTTGATATCCCTTGTATCCTTTTTGCCGGCGGCAAAAGTTCCCGCATGGGACAAGATAAATCACTTCTCCCGTTCGGTGGTTTTTCTACCCTTGCTGAATTTCAGTACACCCGCCTCTCAAAACTCTTTAACCACGTTGCCATCTCCACCAAAAACGTTGATAAATTTGATTTCAAGGCCGAATTCATCCTTGACCCCGAGGGGATAGATTATGCACCAACCGCAGGATTTGTAAGTGCCTTTAAATCATTGGAGAGTGAACGGCTTATGATTTTGAGCGTTGATACCCCTTTTATCAATGAAAGTATCTTTCAAACATTACTGGATGCCGATAATGAAAATGTAGATGCGGTAATAGCCAAAACAATAGGCGGTAGCCACCCGCTATGCGGGATTTATCACCGTAGCTTGGAAAAAGAGTTTGAGAGGATGCTGGAAGAAAACGATCATCGTCTTGGTAAGCTATTAGCCTCTTCGTCTACCTCTTATGTGAGCTTTGACGAAGAAGAGCTATTTGCCAATCTCAACCATCCGCACGAGTATCAAGAGGCTCTTTCTCGCTTTTGCGAACCAAATAAATAAAGACGGCAAACACCAACAGTAAAAATGCGAGTGCCGCAATAAGAGTCGAAGCATACGGCAAATCTTTGTAGTTATGGATCGAAATTTTAAAGACGACCAAAAGCGCTTCGATCAGCAGTGCGATAATAATCGATACCGAAAAGTTGAGGAGTGTTTTGGCGTTAAACGTATCACTCACATGCTGAGTGCGAGGCAACACTTCCTGCTCGAAAATCGTTTTCCCTAAATCATAAACGGCAAGCCCCAAAGTCAGTGCAATGATCGGTTTAAAAACCGCATCGATATTCAACGGCTCTTCCGCGACCAAATACCCCACAAAGGTATAAAATCCGTACAACACGACAAATACACCGAAAAAGAGAAGCCCCCCGCCGATAATTGCATAGGATGTGCGGTTAAGCCGCTTAAACATATCGTTTTTCTCAATCAGATCGAACCGCTCCAAGAGCTTTCTTACCCGATAATCCATAAACATATACCCGTTCGGAACGGCATATATGACGGTAATACATAAATGCCCTGTTGCCGTTGAGATATAAGGTTCACTGACTTGGTACCCTTTTTGTAGCGCTACCTCATCGACCAAATAGGAGCGATCAACACCTGCGTGATGACCCTCTTCATCGGTCAGCATAAATATTAGGAGAGTTCTGAACAAACCCCTCATCGCATTGATAGATCAGTTCTAAACTCGGAAATGTTTTATAAAGTCGCTCCGCAAGTTGTACGTTAAATGTTTTTAAACTGACTCTTCCCAACGACGTGATAATAAATTTTTCAATTAACGGGGCGTTGGCGGCGTAGCTTCTTACTAAATTTTGCATTTTTTCCCCTTCTTATTTATTTTTGATTTTTAATTTATTGTAGAAATATGAGCACCTTGGACTTACCCGCTCTTTAGCGGTCCCAAAGTCTCATGGCAAAACTATAGCCCAATTTTTATCTACAATATGATTATTTTTTAATCAATGTCTGATTTACAACTCTAAGCTATAATAATAAAAAGAATAACAAAGAGAACTTATGAATTTAACCCATCTCGATGAGCGTAACCGCCCTAAAATGGTCGACGTATCTGATAAAAATACTACTTCACGTGTCGCTGTCGCCAGCGGTCTTATTACGATGAACCGCCCAGCCTTTGATGCCGTTGTCCAACAAACCGCCAAGAAAGGTCCCGTACTGCAAACAGCAGTTATCGCTGCCATCATGGGGACAAAAAAGACCTCCGATATTATCCCTATGTGCCATCCGCTCAATCTCAGCGGGGTACATTGTGATATTGAAGAATTTCCGGATTTGCCGGGATTTAAACTTACCGTCACCGCTAAGCTAAGCGGACAAACGGGGGTAGAGATGGAAGCATTGACCGGAACCAGTATCGGTCTGCTTACGATCTATGATATGCTCAAAGCAATCGACAAAGGGATGGTGATCGGCCCTATTCAACTCGAAACCAAATCAGGAGGAAAAAGTGGAGATTATCAGCGAAATACCACAGAAGCTTGAATTAGAATACCCGTGCACATGGTGCTATAAAGTAGTTGCGTCCGAGAGAGCGGGAATCGAGATTGCTGTCATGGAAATATTCTGCGAACGCAAATACTCACTCGAACCCTCAAAAGCAAGCAGCAGTGGAAAATACATCAGCATGAACTTAGAGTTACTAGTCCATAATGAAGACGAGCGTACTTATTTTTATGAGACACTGAAAGCCCATCCTCACATCAAAATGGTATTATAAAGGAGAAGATTATGAGCACGGAAACATTTTCTAGTGATATCGACGGGCACTTTCGAGGATTAAATATCCCCGAGCTTTCTTTACATGAGCTGCGTGAGTACACTGCCCGGATTTTAAAAGAAAATACAATTAGTGTTCACAATGAGCTTGAAGATCTCATAGCTCAAAAAGAGCATATCGAACGCCAAATTGCCCGTAAAAGCGATGAACTACAACAAATAAAATATCGTTTCTTTGATGTCTTGGATCAAATGTTTGCCGATAATGATCAAATGCTTGAAAAGCTCCACCAAATCAAAATTCAATCCATTGACCTACTTGATATTCTTGAAGAGATGGTAGAGAGTGCCATTATTACAACATTGGAACGCGGTTCAGACATCGAAGAGACCCTTCATGAGATCATTAAAGAGATCACCTTTGAAACACTTAATGCCAATGTCCTCAACGCTATCCGAATCCGCCGTATATTAGCCAGTATTCTTCAAATCTCGCTCAATGTTGCCGAAGCGACTCCGAATCAGGCTGACACTATTTTACGCGGAACGCTTCTTGGAATCCGCTCTGCCCTTTATAAATCGATTGAAAAATTTCACCAATATCTTCTTTACGTTCCGGATGAAGTTAAAGCTCTCTATCGTGATGAGTATAAAACGATCGAAAATGAACTCGATCAAATCGACACCCTCTTTAGCCAAGTGATCCATTCGCTTAAAAATCATAATGCACCCGCTATCATCGCTAAACTAGAAAGGGTAAGCCATGATATCCGTTTCGACACCGAAGAGATCAAACACCTCTCAAAAGAGACAGTAGAGCTCTTACGAAACCGACTCTCTAAGTTGAAACAAAATGTATCTGCTAAAAGTTCGAAACTACTA
Source organism: Sulfurimonadaceae bacterium (assembly GCA_963845295.1). Lineage (GTDB taxonomy): Bacteria > Campylobacterota > Campylobacteria > Campylobacterales > Sulfurimonadaceae > Sulfuricurvum. Next base: position 205,012 of record CAWJRP010000016.1, read on the forward strand.
AATTCTAAATCGGCTCAAGAGGCAAAAGCAATGGGTACTCGCGCATGGAGTGTCGCTAAATCGGCAATGAACGGCGCTATTAAAGGTGCTAAAGATGCTATCGATAAAAAATAACATCCTGTCATCCTCGGGCTTGACCCGGGGATCCATCCCAAAGTAGCTGGATTCCCGCCTACGCGGGAATGACAAACAATCTATAAGTCCTTAGCCATCGTAAACATATTGCTATATTGCTTCGTATAGCTATCACATCGATCGCAAATCGGGTCTCCCCCCTTATAAGGGAAGGGACATCGACACTCATGACACATAACCATCTCGTAATGAACCAGTTGCTCTGCACGATCATATGCAACACTGACCAAATCGAATCCCTCTTTATGCGTTATAGCATTTGATTTACAGATATCCTCACAAATACCGCATCCGATACATTTGCCCTGGCTAAAATAGATCCCTTGTTTGTCTGAAGTAGGAAACAATGCATCCGTTGGACAAAACTGAGTACAATCGCCGCAATTGGTGCAGCTTTGAAAATCGATTTGTTTGTTGAAAAACAGTGTACTATCTTCACTGAATTCCGTGTTTTCAAGCCCACCCACAATCTCTTTGAGGGAGTTTTTCAGCAATACTCTCTTAAGCGGAATTTTTTGATCTGCTTGTTTATGGTGCGCAGTTGTCATGGAGACATGGGCAACCGACTCATCCGCAAAAGATCCTTTTACTTTCTCAAACCCTTTACGAAAGAGGGCTCGTCGATCCGATTGTTCCTCTTTGACTTCAAGCGCCTCTATCCGGTGAACGATTTGAATTTTTTCTAAAAATTGATTTGTTGTCTCAATCTTTGAGTGAATCAGCTCTTTCAAATTTCCATTTTCATTCAGGACACATCCATCACAATGGCTTAAATCGCAAATGACATTTCTCTCGCCCCTCAGAGCCATTACCACGTAATGTTCGACATCAAATACACCCAAACATGGTGTCGATACTTTACACGAGAGCGTTGAATCTTTTTGATCTTTATACGCAGCAGCAAAGCCGTTAGGATCAAAATTCTCGATTTCCAATGCTTCAGTCGGACAGCTGCCGATACACCCAGCACACTCTACACATTCGTTCTCAAACAGTGTCAGTTTATTACGGACGATGTGAAATGCCCCTTTGGGACACATGTCGATACATATCCGGCAATCATTATGAAAGTACTCATTACGTAGACATCGCGTCCCTGTAAAGGTAAAAAGATTGCTTTTTTGGATGAAATTCATATTACCCATTTGCATCTCCTGATGAGAGAAACTCATAATCGGAACTTAAAAATTCAACGATAAAATCGCACATATCTCTATAAAACGGAGTTTCTGCCATACTTTTCATCCCCATCATATACGGTACAACCCACGGAAATAGATGTTGGTCTAAAAATTCCAATTGAGCTTTCAACTCATTACGATAAACCAACATTTGCATAAAAGCTAATTCAATTCCCAAATGATCCGGTGCCATAATATCGGTTTGATCCATATTGACTTCAAATCCGTGGGTAAAATAAAAAGCCATTACCGGATTTTGCAATCCGACAAGGGTCTCATTTTTCGCATCCAATACAAACGATTCCACTGGCTGCGTATTCAATATGTACATAGATGAATAATCGATATTTAGTGCTTCATACAGCACCTCTTCTTCGGTGTTTTTAACCCATTCATATGTCTCTTCACCGATAATCTCTAAGAGCGATTCATTGTTTTTGAGATCATGGATAAAGCGACGATCGGGGATATTGCTCATCACACGAGATAAAAAGGCATAGATATAAAGTCGGTATTCATTATTCATTCAATTGTTCCTAAAAAAAGTACGGGATTGTGTCATACGAGGACTTTGAGACAGCAAAGTTTAGAGAATTAAGTCTGACCCCAGAGGGGTAAGACGGGTGTGTTATAAACACCCTTTAAAAAATGATTTTTTCGGTGGTGGTGGAGCTTTAAACTCAGTCGCATGAATCGTATTGGTCGCTTCATCAAGGATACCTTTAATGACAACGCCATTTTTATTGTACCCTTCACCAAGTTCTGATGCTTTTAGCTCAGTGACATCAACAATATACGTTTTACCGGTATTGTGTTGAAACAAAGCCAAAGGGACTTTTTTCATAGAACCCGGCTCAGATTTTCTGAAACACCCGTCTGATCCGCAGCTGTAATTTTCCAAATAGCAGCTTGAAAAAGAACCTTCTGCCGCACAACCAGGTGTTGTCAACAATCCTTCAAATTCTTGCTCTTCAGCTGCACCAAACGCACTGAATACCAATACGGCACATAACAATGCAATCTTTTTCATTATTCTACCTCCGCTTTGAGAGTTTTGAGGTACGCTATGATATCTTCAACGCTCTTTTTATCCAAAAAGCTAAAGTCAGTCATCGCAGAAACTCGTTTGCCTTTTTCAATTGTATACCAAGGTGTATTACTATGTGCATTACGATTATAACCTGGTACAACAACCGCAGACGGTTTTAAGATTGACTCACGTAGATAAGCTACCGTCGAGTATCCGCCGACATCAGCCAATGACGGTCCCATGAAACTTGGTGCATCATTTGCAGTAATTTGGTGACAACCGGCACAGCCGTTAGCATCAACTGCCGCTTTACCTTTTTCTGCATTACCTTTTGATTCTTCCGTTGCTTCCGCTACGATTGCAGTATTCGGTTTTTGCCCCTCAAGATTCACAGCTACCCATGAAGAGAGGTTTTTCAAACCGTTACGCCCCATTTTTGCACCATCCCAAACTGCGATGGCAACCGGAACCGTCCCTTTGAAATTAACATAATCGTCTTTCATAGGACGAACGAGTGTACCTGTCCAACCATTGTTTGCATACACCATAGAAGCATTTGATTGTGCCGATCCGTCTTTAACCTCAGTCAAAGAACGGAACCCTTCAGCGACAAATACACGCTCATAATCGGTTTTAGCCAATGAAGCGACTTTTGCATCGTAATCATTCAACTCTTGACCGAATACACCTGTTTGTTGACGATTAATCTGAGTTGAAACGTCTTTGTTTCCGTTTGGTTCATACACGCTTGAAGTCGCTTTTTGCAAATGAACCACAACCGGACGCCCGTTAGAACCCATTCCGATATACGGAAGCGATTGTGACCCTTTCGTTACTCCGGCAAATTGAACCGCAAAACCGTCACTGTATGTGTCTGATGAGTAAGAACCTTGAACACTTTTCGTACCCGTCAGCCCATTTAACCATCAACGCAATATTTTTACCATCGTACAATGCAGCTACATCCGCTTTTTTAGCTTTGTCACCTTCATTAGCGGCATTCGCTTTTTTGTCATTCATATGAACGGCAGCTTGTGGATAAAGCGTTACACTTGAAAATTTTGCTTTTGACCATGCCGAAGCATCAGAAACATCACTGACTTTTACCGCAGTGATTGCATCAGCGGCCAAAGCTGCAGATGCAGCAAGACCCAATGAAAGGATAGAAGTAAGAATCTTTTTCATTAGTGGTGCCCTCCAGCTTTTGTAAACTTACCGGCGATATAACGTGTATCGACCGGAGCCAATGGATTACGTTTATTCTCTTTCGCTACTTGTTGATAGTAGTTATTGTCCAAACGGAACATATCAGAGTGTTGATACGCAATCAAGAAGATCCAGCAATTCGCTTACGCCTGTCTCTTTACGTTTTTTCATCTCTGCTTTCAACGTCGCGATTGAATCGTGAACCGCAGGTCCGAATAATTTTTCAAGCTCTTCGATCGGAAGACGCGTTGAACCCTCGATAATTTTACCTTCTGCATCAAATTTTGCAGGAGATTCGGTCGGAGGGATATAGTATACGTTCGGCTGTGTACCGTAGTCAGAACGCAATCCGATAGCTACTTTATATTTGTGTACCAATTTATAGACTTGTGAATCTTCATCATCCAAGAATCCTACGAAACGGATACGTCCGACACATTGTTGCGCACATGCCGGTGGTAACCCTTGCTCAATACGAGGGAAACAAAGGATACATTTCTCTGATTTAGAGATTTTTGGATTGAAATAGATTTTTTTGTAAGGACATCCCGCGATACAATAGCGGTACCCTTGACAACGATCCAAGTCAACCAAAACAACACCGTCTTCTTCACGTTTGAAGATCGCATCACGAGGACACGCACTCAAACATCCCGGATTTGTACAGTGGTTACAAATACGTGGAAGATAGAAGAAATAGTTGTCTTGTGGGAATGCTCCGGCACCTTGATCTTCATCCCAGTTCGGTCCCCATGTAGGAGAAACGTGTGGTTGAAAATGTTGGCTGATCTGCCATTCCGCCCATCAACGACTCATAGTTATAATCCCAAGGTACCCCGTAATCTGCTTCAAGATTTGGGATAACACCCGGCTGAAGATCGCCGGCAGCATCAAAACCGCCACCAAGCTCCATCCAGTTTTTAGGATAACCAGTACCCGGATACGTCTCAACGTTATTCCAGTACATATACTCACGACCGTTACGGTTCGTCCATTGCGTTTTACATGCTACGGTACATGTTTGGCACCCGATACATTTGTTCAGGTCCATTACCATTGCTAATTGTCTTTTAGACATCTAAACCCCTTAATACTGTACGTCTTTTGCTTTTTCGTAGTTCACGGCGCCATCATAAGCGTACTGATTACCGTCCCAAAGACCACCAAATTTCAAGTGACCCCATCCGTCTGCCATTTCAAGAAGATTCAATGATGTTGGAACAACTTCATTGTGACCTTTGTTTTTCAAATACATGTACGGTTCCCAACCATGCTCCAGTACCAAACCATCAGCCGGTGCAGAAGAAGAGAGTTTTGCCATTGCATAGAATTCACCAAGTGCATTGTAAATACGGATAGTATCACCGTCTTTAATCCCTTTCGCTTCAGCAACTACACGGTTCACTTGTATTGCAGGAACACCGCGTTGGAGGCGTAGCAACGTACGAGACGTTTTGTAGTTCGAGTGAATTGACCAACGAGCATGCGGAGTCATAAACACGTACGGATAATCTTTCGATTGTGGACGAATCCCTTCCATACCTGTATTCGTTGCCGCACCCATTTTGATGTACATATCATGGTCAACATAGAATGTTTGACGACCTGAAAGTGTCTCAAGACGCTCAAATTTATAGAGGTTGAACTCCATAGAGCTGTACGGACGGTCTGAATACAACGGTGAACTTTTCGCCGCTTTTTCATTGATGAGCAAGAATCCGCCCACTTTGTACATTTTCTCCATCGTCCACGGCTCATACTGCTCACATTTTTCCAATGCAGCTTGTACCGCCATTTTGTCGGTACCGAGATAGTTTTCACCCGCACCCTCAGACTCAGGATCCGTATTGGTGTACTCTTTGTGGAAAATAGTCAAATCATGGAAACCAGGTTTTGCGTATTTCGGATGATCTTTAACTTTTGCTTTATCGATGTTTTCAGGACGGTTTGCAAGCTCTTCCATTTTTTTAGCAAGAAGAGTAAACATTGACCACTCATCCATTGCTTCACCGACATTTTTAATGTTCGCAACCGGCTGAGCCAAGTTGGTAAAACGGTGGTAACCCGGAGCAAGTACGTAGGTCATAGACTTCATAGTGTGATTTAGCCGGTAACAATACGTCTGCATATTGAGCCGCTTCAGACATACGATAATCAACATACCCATAAAATTTCGTTTTACCCAAGGAACGCTTTACGGTATTCAGACCCTTTGTTACGACGGAATTTAGAGTCAGCAACGATTAGTGCACAATCAGGCTGCCACCATGGTTTATTCACATTTCCGTGGTGTGCTTCCAAGTTTTCTTTATTGTCTTTTCCATGACCAAGCATTTCAGATACTACTGCCATATACTCTTTTTTAGACATACCGTTTTGAGCACGTTTAACATCTTCATCACCGAAGTATTGATCAAATGTTTTCATACCGTCACCGAATACGAACTCACCGACAAAACCTGAACCGAAACGGGCGTTGTATTTACCGCTGAATCCACCAAGAACACCAAGTCCTGAAAGGGTAAACTCATTTTCAGTATTCAATCCGCCGTATGGCCCCATACGACCTGTCAAACCACAGATAGAAGAGATATTCCAGATAGACATAACACCGTTGAAGTATTTGTTCAATGAGAATCCGGTGGTAATCTCAACCACTTTCGGCAATGCGATATCACGAGCAAGCTGACGTGTAGTATCAGGATGAACACCCGTTACTTCATGAATTGACTTCAGGGCTGAATTTAGCTGCTGATTTTTTCAGCATTTCAAATACGGTGGTCACTTCACGTTTATCACCGTTGATATCGGTAATAGTCCATTTGCCTTCAAGTTCTGGTTCAATTCCTTGCTCATCAAGGCGAAGTGATTTAATCGCACTTCCCTCAGAACCCGGCATCAATGCAACTTTACCTGTCGCTTTGTTCATTGAATAGAATTGCTCTTCAAATTTGAAGTGATCTTCTTCATTTGCCGCTTTTTCCATATCCGAACGACGAAGCATTTTTTGAGTTTTAACATCAACCAAGAACGGAAGGTCGGTAAATGTTTTCATAAACTCCGGTTTATAAAGTTTTTCGTTCAAAATTACGTTGATAACACCCATTGCTAGGATATTGTCAGAACCGGCTTTGATCGGGATCCAAAGGTCAGCTGATTTAGCTGTTGCATTGAATTCAGGGGTAATAACGATAACTTTTGCTCCGTTATATTTCCCTTCCCATACGAAGTGTGCATCCGGAATACGAGAAACTGACGGATTTCCACCCCACATAACTGCTGTATCGACGTTATACATGAAGTCCCATGTACAACCGACGTTACCTTCACCGTATGCAATCGCTGCACCCGAGAACATATCTCCGAGGTATGATGACGGATAAATACGGATTGCACCGAGCTGAGTCGAGAAACGTAATGGCGCACCACGACGCCCTTCTGTCAATAGACCGGTACCCGCGTGAACCATCAATTTATCCGGCCCGCGTTTAGGATCGGTCATACAATCGAAAATCTCTTGACATACGCGCTCAGCCGCTTCATCCCAGCTTACACGTTTCCATTTACCTTCACCGCGCTCACCGACACGAACCATCGGATAAAGGATACGGTCTTTTTGGTACATTACTTGTGAGTGCTGTACCCCTTTATTACATCCGCGTGGGTTGAAGTCAGGAATTTTTGCATTGATCACCGGATAGCGAGCCGATTGGTTTTCACGAGTGATAACACCGTTGTTTGACCAAACTTCCCATGCACAGTTACCTTGACAGTTTACACAGTGGTATGCGAAACCGTGCTCCTCTTTTTTTCCATAGGTAAATGCAAACTCATTACGGTACATATCTTCAGAATAGTTGGTATTCGGATAGTTTTCTTTACCGTTTTCTACTGAAATTACATTTGTTTTTGCGAAAAGCGAGCCTTGAGATGCCACTAATGCAGCCGTCATCCCTGAAACTTTCAGAAAATCACGGCGTTGATTGTTCATTACTTTTGTCATAATTATAGCCTTATCGTTTAATCGGAAGGTTCATGTCGTTACCCCAAACATCCCAGCTTCCAGTGAAGACTTTGACATTTTTGTAACCGAGCAATTGAAGTGCCGTAATGTGTTCAGATCCGCGACCTGCACCAACTTGACAGTACGCATAGATCGTTTTATCCGGAGTTACCCCATAGCGGTTATACACTTCTTGAATCTGTTCTGCTGATTTAAACGAAAGTTTTTTATCGGCATCGGAGATTTGTGCCCATTCGATAAATGTTGCACCTGGAATATGTCCGCCGCGAGCAACGTTGTCCATTTTACGTTCGCCGATGATTTCAGCAATACCGCGTGAATCAATAATTACATATTTAGAATTTTTACCGTTTTTAAGGATATCTTCCATTGCATGCTTGACTTCATCTTTATCAGCAATAGCGCTGTAATCGATTTTCTTAGGGTCAATTTTATACACTTTTGGTTGATCGACTTCTTCACCTTTAACAACAAGAAGACGTTTTTCAACATCGTCCATTTTTGCTTTCAAGTCTTTCATGTCAACGTCAGCTTTTGCGATAGATGCACCAAGAGCAGCGGTATCTGCACCCTCTTTTTTGAGTGATTCTTTATCAGCTTTTTGAGCTTTTTTAATCTCTTTTAACTTCCCATTAAGAGCATCATACTCTTTTTGAGCCGGATCGACTGCCATAATAGCCGCACGTCCGCCGTTAAGCACTTTTACATTTTTTTGACCAAAACTTTTGAAAAAAGAGTAAACGCCTGTAGCATTCGGCCCTTTAAAGTCATCGTATGCAATGATGGTCATATCATTAGTAATACCCTTGCCGCCAATCATTTTCTCAGCGTCATCAGGACAACGATAAAACGGTGCACAATGCATAGTCTCCATCAATTTCTGAGTGGTGAAGGTGGTGAGCGTACATCTCAACCGAACCTTTAATGTGACCGAGTTTATAAATATCTTCGTTATCACCCGATACGAACATCACTTTTGGATTACCGATCAGCTTGACCGCTTCTTCGGCAGAAATAAGGATATTTTTATCCTTATACCCATCGGCTGCCATTATAATGGTCGATGCCGATAGTGATGCCGCAACACATAGTGTTTTTAGCAATCTGTTCATCCGTGCTCCTTGTTTTTAAATATGCACACACCGGTGCGTTCATTTACGGAATTACCGTCCCTATTATAAGAGTGAGTCTCTTAATAAACGGTAAACAGCCCCTTTTAATCCGAATAAAGATTACAAAATGTTACATTATTATCACAAATTTGAAGTAATAAATTATTGAGCGTTGTTTTACGTTTTCTTATACATCACTCTCTGTTTTTACCCTTATGTACTATAATTAATAGTTACAATTTAATCACTTTTTGATAGTATGACGATTATTTATTATCACAACTACTAAGGAGATGACCATGGTGGACACACCCGTTCAAAATGCCATCAATACATCGGATACCGCAACTTTAATTGAACTTCTTGAAGATAAAGCACTCCCTATAGAAGATGTTAGCGCAATTTATACCGCCTTTAAAGCCGATAAACAGCTTGTCGGGCAAGTCGCTATGAACCTATCACTCCGTACCTCCGTATACGAGCGTGACAAAGAGTACAGCCCAATTATGGTTGAACTTTTAATTGATATTGCCAGTAATCCTGTTGATATGGGTGCACGCTGGGCAGTTGCTAAAAACCCTCACACACCGATCGAAGTACTTCGCCACCTATCAACTGATTCTATCAATTTGGTACGAGCGCTTGTTGCAGCTAACCCATCAACACCAAGCGATGTTTTGGAAAAATTTTTTAGTGATGAAAAAATTGTCCGTGACGGTCTTTCTGGTAATCCAAACACACCGCCAAAGCTGTTAAAAATTTTGTGCTGATGACAACGATAAAATGGTTCGTATGCGTCTGGCTGAAAACCGTTCCGCTCCCAAAGAGATCATTTCGTTGTTACTAAATGACACAGATCCGGATGTAAGCAAAGCGGCTCAAGCCAATTTAGGAGCAAACGGATGAAAAAACACCATTTTGAAGAACGAAGTCAGTTTATGTCTTTGGAAAACCACTTTCTCAATACCTTTTTCTCCGGGCTTTATCTCAGTGCAGGTGATTTCATTGCCATCGGTAATGCAAACGGATTAGAACTCCGTATGCATTCGCGAGAAATGCTTATCAAAGATCTTCTCAATGAATCCAACAAAATCGGTACTCTCGCCGGAGTTATTGCATCGCTAAACGCACTTATTGATGAACGCACTAGTGTATGCCATCGCCTTAGTCTTGAGTATCCATCCGCACGCAATGCTTTAGCTAAATTAGCCCAAAAGGCCAATGGAACCAAAGCCCTTTTGGCACGCGAAGCAAGAGGAAACCCGTATGAACACTAAAGAGCTGTATGAGGCACTGAACCTCCTCTCTTATCCCGGGCTTACCCGTACACTTGGTGAACTCAAGCTTATCTCAGAGGTAAAAGTAACCGATACCCATGCAACAATCGAACTTCTTACCGTTAGTGATGATTCGTATCTCACACGTCAAATCAGCGATAGAAGCTACTTTTGGTAAAAATTTTAATAGCCTCAATATCACTAAAAAAGCAACCGTACAAAAAGATACCAACTACGGCAACAGTGCTGCACCGAATAACCGCGCACCCTATGCTGCAAACGTTATTGCGGTGACGAGCGGTAAAGGGGGAGTGGGGAAAAGTACCGTTAGCGTTAACCTCGCCATCGCTCTCGCGCAAAAAGGGTATCGTGTCGGTATTTTGGATGCCGATGTTTATGGCCCTAATATTCCCCGCCTAACTAATACCGATCTTGAAAAGATCAAATGGAATGACGATAATAAAATCGTCCCTTGTGAAAACTACGGAATCAAAATCATGAGTGTTGCTCTCACAACGCCAACCTCCGATACTCCGCTTGTATGGCGTTCTTCTGTTGCCGTATCGGCACTCATCCAGTTTCTCGAAGACGTAGCGTGGGGAGAACTCGACTTTATGGTCATTGATATGCCTCCGGGGACGGGTGACATTCAACTTACTATGGCACAAGAACTCCCTATCACTGCAGGGGTTATTGTCACGACGCCCCAACTCGTTGCTTCTGATGACGTCAGCCGCTCTATTCGGATGTTCCAAGACATTCATGTCCCAATGGCCGGTTTGGTGGAAAATATGAGTTATTTTATCGCTCCCGATACCGGAGTTCGTTATGATATTTTCGGCAGTGGCGGTGGGGAGCGATTAGCGAGCCGTTATAACATCCCATTATTGGGTCAAATCCCGTTAAATATGGATATCCGTGAAGGATCGGACAACGGTGAACCGCCGGTTGCTTTGGGCAATGATACGTTAAAAAATTATTACAAAGAGATAGTAGAGAAGATGTTGTCAGCGGTGAAGTTTAAAATATAGTTTTTCGTCACCCTGAACTAGATTCAGGGTCTAATAGGAGATGCCGAATCTAGTTCGGCATGACACTGTATTTATTTGAATATCTTTTTGAGGTCTACTTCAACTGCACCAGGGACAGTCATAATTCCAGCAAATCCGTCAAGTGTCAACAGAGGGTAACTTACAGCAATAAAGTATTTAGCACTTAATGCTTTTGCTTCGCCGCCTTCAATCAAAACTGCCCACGGAAGAATCTCACCGTTTTGAGTACCGATTTTTTTAACAAATCCGTTTGTACGGCGATCCAAACTGACGAATGCTACATAACGATCATCTCCCAATTTTACAACGGCCGTTGTCCCTTTGGCATCTTTCGCTTTTGCAACAAGATCTGCAGTTGAACCTTCCCCTACTATCATCATATCTTCGTAATACGGCATACCAACCATAAAGTGGTAACCTGCCAATCCGTCAAACTCCCACTTATCAGCAGAGTCTTTTAAAGGTCCGAACGCTTTTTCAAGTGATGCCAATTCAGCAGTTGCAACGGCATGGTTATACTCTTTTTGCATAAACGCTTTTCCGAAATAGACCGGATTGGCGATACTGATTTGTTTATGCTCATCATCTACCAATAAACGCCCGACTGCGGCAAGACCGCGTGTCGGCTTGTTAGCTGCTGCTTTCATTTGGGCGTTAGTAAATAAAACTGTCGTTCCTGCATCAACTTTGTAGGTACCAACTACCTCAAAGCCGCCTGCAGCGAGTTTGGATTTTGCGCTATCAAGATCGGTGTACTCTCCGATTTTATACGTAGCAACTACTTTTTCGACTTTAACCCCTGCTTCTGCCGAAGGAGCAGTACCGGCACATCCGCAAAACCCTAGTACAAGGGCACTCATTACTAGTGAATAGAATTTTTTCATTTCTCTTTCGCTCCCAATCCGATCATGATACTGATAATCTCTTTATCCAACGCATGGATAGAATCAACCATTTTAGGATCTTTGATCCCCATAACCGCAATCCAGTTTTCCAATTTCGGCATACCTACCATCATTTTATTTGACCCTTTTTCTACATACATGTACATAGAACACGGTGCAAAGATTCCCGCATCCGGACGACCTTGGTTAAAGATCCCTTCTGAAAATTTGAAATGACAAAGAGAATAGACCCAATACTCATCGTACCGACCGAACTCGATGTTGTTATCGGTCATAGAACCTTTGATATCTTTGTATCCGGCAATGATATATTTGTGGGCTTCAAATGCTTCTTCAAACTTCCCTTGGAAATCACTTTTAAATGCATCCAAACTTGCTCCGCGCTCAAACGGAACTTCAAATGTCATCATCGGTTTAGCCGGAAGTGCTTTGTAATCGACAAATTGTACTTTACTGCCGATCTCTTGCTCTACCATTTTATCCAACGGAACAAACGATGCAATGAATTTAGCACGGACATCGGCATCTTTAACACCGACGATATCGAGCATCGTTTCCGGCATTACATGACCGACGTAGGTTTTATCTTCACCCTTCTTTTTATAGATTCCGAGGTTAAATGGTGAAAATCCGCCCAAAGCAGGTTCTTTCATCAACAACGGCCCAACGACTGAATCGTTTGTGATAGAGAAAAAACCGAGGTTATCCAATGTCTCTTTGAATGTAGGATCAAAATCAGGGTGTTTAACTTGTACCCCTTTCTCCATTTTAAACTCAGTTCCCCATTTGGTTTTATACGCATCGTTGATACGCTCATGCGGATCTGATAAAACATATCCGATTGTATTGATCTTGTTATTGACCAATTCCATATTGGCTTTCTCTTTATCGCCCTCGCCGATATAGTATTTTGCCCCTTGAGCCCCAAAAGCCATTGAAGCCGCCAATGAAAGTGCCGCTGCACTGATTAATAATCTGCTAAACATACTGTTCTCCTTCGTATAATCGCATTCGAGCTGTGCTCCCTTACGACGTAAGGGGTAATTTTATCACAAAGACATCAAATAAACGATAATAACAACTCAAAATATGTGAACTCTTATTATCGCTGAAAAAGGTGAATAGATTGTGAATCTCTCCCGTAGGGAGAGAAAAAAAACTTCTTAGAAATTGAAGTTAAGTTGTGCAGTTACTGCGTCTTGACTGTGTTTTGTAGTAATCGTGCCTGTTCCACTCATCATAGAAGCAAATGTGTTGGTTACTTCAGGTGAATACACATATGCCAAATCAAGTGATGTCATTTTCGTGAACGCATAACTACCGCCCACGGTGTAATGTTTTTCAATAATTGCAGGGAATCCAAGAAGATTTAGAGTATTAACTAAACCGCCATCGCTAATACCCTGATCTTTAATTGGGCTTTTTGCATAATTATAACCGGCACGTAATGCCCAGTTATCTTGTGCGAACTGATAACCGAGCATATAAACATTTTGATCTTCCCATTTAAAATCTTTATACCCTTTTGCATCAGACCATTTGATTTTTTTGTAATCAAATGCAAATGTGCTATTACCCATCTTATAAGAAATACCAACGCCCATTTCTGCCGGTTGCTCAAGATCGTCAGCTGTAACTGGACCACCAAAATCTGCCATAGCTTGAGAAATTTGACCTTTATAATTCATATTAATTGCTGATTTGTATGAAGCACCTACCGTCAAATCAGACATTTCGTAAGCAGCTCCAATTGTATAGCCCAAACCAAAATCTTGTGCAACACCTTTTGTAGTACTTGGTCCACCACCTGGCATTCCTGTAGTATCAAAATTTATATCGAGTGATCCATACTGAAGGATTGGAGCAACAGCGACACTTAATCCATCAGCTTTATACGCCAAAGGAAGGACAAACTGCATCAACTGAAGATTTGTGACCATTTGTGCATTATTACCACCTGCATCACGATAATCTGTACCCATTCCGGCTACACCGTACATACCAACGCCCCAATAGAAAGTATCAGAAGCTTTTTGAGCAATAGCGAGTGTAGGGATAACCGACAAATCAGCTGCACTATTTGATGAACCAAAGCCAAATGCATCTGTTTTAACATCCGGCATAAATACAGTGCCGCCGAAAGAGACTTCTGTCCCTTTAACCGATGTAATCATTGCAGGGTTCGTTAACGCTGATTCCGCACCGTGGCTCATACCGATACCGACACCACCCATACCGACAGCTTTGGCACCTACACCGATCATAGCATCACCGTTTGTTGCAAATGCAGATGTAGCACTAAGTGCGAGGGCAGCAGCCACCGCGATTTTGATTGAACGTTTCATTAATTCTCCTCGAGCAGTTTTATTTCGGATTGGTAAACAACCCGTTAACAACACTATTATAGGTGGGATAAAATTAATCGAAACTTAACACGAAACTATCACACTATTATTTTTTATTATAAAACTAATCATATCTGTAATACGACGGTTAAATAGATTAAACTTATACCAATAGTACGTCAAATAATGCTATTTTAGACTTATTTGTCACTATTTATATAAATAGATGTAAAACAAATTTTAAACGCAAAAAAGACATTTATGTTGCTATGTGAATTATTGTAACAACAGAAGTGACATTTTTGTGATATGTTGTCGTAGTCAGTGATCAACGGTTAGTATTAAAAGTAGATAGGGGTGATGTTGACAGTATAAAGTGTATTTTTCTTGATTGTTTTAAAGAGAAGAATATTGAGGGAATTCTGAGAGCCAGGCGGCGACCTACGTTTCCACACCTGAAAGATGCAGTATTATGAGCGATGAGGGTCTTAGCTTCCGGGTTCGGAATGGGACCGGGCGTTTCCCCCTCTCTATAGCCACCTGAACACTCAGAGTGAAAGCTACCGAAGTAATCTTCACTCTAAGTGCTTAGAGTATTTTCATTGTTAAGTCGTCAGACACGTAACTGCATGCACATTCCACCATTTATGCTTAATAAGGCGGTGAGCATAGATAAAGACGAACGTTCTATTAGTACTAGTCAGCTGAAAGCATTACTGCTCTTACACACCTAGCCTATTAACCTTGTAGTCTTCAAGGGAACTTCAGGGAGAGTTCATCTTGGAGTTGGCTTCCCGCTTAGATGCTTTCAGCGGTTATCACATCCGTGCGTAGCTACCCAGCGATGCTCTTGGCAGAACAACTGGTACACCAGTGGCACGTCCAACCCGGTCCTCTCGTACTAGGGTCAGCTCTCCTCAACTCTCCTGCGCCCACGGAAGATAGGGACCGAACTGTCTCACGACGTTCTGAACCCAGCTCGCGTACCGCTTTAAATGGCGAACAGCCATACCCTTGGGACCTGCTCCAGCCCCAGGATGCGATGAGCCGACATCGAGGTGCCAAACCTCCCCGTCGATGTGAGCTCTTGGGGGAGATCAGCCTGTTATCCCCGGCGTACCTTTTATCCTTTGAGCGATGGCCCTTCCACACAGAACCACCGGATCACTATGACCGTCTTTCGACTCTGCTCGACTTGTCTGTCTTACAGTCAGTCCGGCTTATGCCATTATACTCTACGAAGGATTTCCAACCCTTCTGAGCCGAACTTTGTAAGCCTCCGTTACTTTTTAGGAGGCGACCGCCCCAGTCAAACTACCCACCAGACAGTGTCCTCCATCAGGATAACTGATGCGAGTTAGCTATCAGAATACTCAAGGGTGGTATCTCAAGGATGCCTCCATTGCCACTGGCGTGACAATATCAACAGCTCCCACCTATCCTGCACATGAGTATCCCAATAGCAATGTCAAGCTATAGTAAAGGTGCACGGGGTCTTTCCGTCTTTCCGCGGGTAGGAGGAATTTTCACCTCCACTACAATTTCACTGGATCCCTGGTTGAGACAGCTCCCATCTCGTTACGCCATTCATGCAGGTCGGTATTTAACCGACAAGGAATTTCGCTACCTTAGGACCGTTATAGTTACGGCCGCCGTTTACTCGTGCTTCAATTCAATGCTTCGCTTGCGCTGACACATCCTTTTAACATTCGAGCACCGGGCAGGCGTCACACCCTATACATCCTCTTACGAGTTAGCAGAGTGCTGTGTTTTTGGTAAACAGTCGGGAGGGACACTTTGCTGCGACCCAGTTCTGCTCCAGAGGCAAGCTCCTTCACATACTTAGGGCACACCTTATACCGAAGATACGGTGCTAGTTTGCAGAGTTCCTTAACCAGGGTTCTTCCACGCGCCTTAGAATACTCATCTCACCCACCTGTGTCGGTTTACGGTACGGGCGACAATTGTTCTCGCTTAGAGGCTTTTCTTGGCACGACAGTATCATCGATTCTCCTCGCAGACCGAAGTCCTTGAAGAGCCTGTAAGATCTCGGAGTATTGCAACACGGATTTGCCTGTGTTACCTCCTACGTCCTTCGACCCACTATTCCATCAGTGAGCTCGATTAACTCTATGCGTCCCCCCATCACTCAAACGAACAATTGTCGGTGTTGGAATATTAACCAACTTGCCATCGTCTACCCCTTTCGGACTCGACTTAGGTCCCGACTAACCCTACGATGACGAGCATCGCGTAGGAAACCTTGGGTTTACGGCGAAGCAGATTCTCACTGCTTTTATCGCTACTCATGCCTGCATGCTCACTTCCAAACGCTCCAGCACTCCTCACCGGTATACCTTCAACGCTGTTTGGAACGCTCTCCTACCACTCGTATAAATACGAATCTAAAGCTTCGGTGCGTATCTTAGCCCCGTTATATTTTCAGCGCAGAATCGCTAGATCAGTGAGCTGTTACGCTTTCTTTAAAGGATGGCTGCTTCTAAGCCAACTTCCTGATTGTCTCAGCAACTCCACATCTTTTTCCACTCAGATACGACTTTGGGACCTTAGCTGTTAGTCTGGGTTGTTCCCCTCTTGACGATTGATTTTATCACCCACCGCCTGACTCCCGAGATTACGCATGAAGTATTCGGAGTTTGAAAGGGTTTGGTACCGCGGTAAGCAGCCCTAGCCCTGTCAGTGCTCTACCCCTTCATGTTACGACTCGAGGCTATACCTAAATATATTTCGGAGAGAACCAGCTATCACTAAGTTTGATTGGCCTTTCACCCCTATCCACAAGTCATCCGAGGGTTTTTCAACACCCACCGGTTCGGTCCTCCACTGGCTCTTACACCAGCTTCAACCTGCTCATGGATAGATCACTTAGTTTCGGGTCTGCAGCATCTGACTAATTCGCCCTATTAAGACTCGCTTTCGCTACGGCTTCCCGTTAGGTTAACCTTGCCAGACACCACAACTCGCAGGCTCATTATGCAAAAGGCAGTCCGTCAC